>JAEDGZ010000031.1 GCA_016297215.1 Paludibacteraceae bacterium
CCATTAATTTTTCGTGTTCGCTGTGCAATTATATGAATAATTACACGATAATTACATGTTACAAAGTGGTTAGTGATTAGTGAATTTTCAGCGCGCTTTGAAATTCGATGCAAAGGTACTGCTTTTGCGCGGGATAGGCTGCCGCAAAATACGGCAAAATGTGCCGCAAAATACGGCAAAATACACTTGCCACATTTTACACCTTTGCCACATAAAAAATGAGTAACCCCACCCACATATATTAAATTATTATATATATAATATATAATAATTAGAATAACCCCCTCTAACTCCCCAATTTTAATCTTTTTTCACCAAAAAGAGGGGGTACTTTGAGCCAAAAGTACCCCGTTTTTCCCTCCAACTACCCCATTTTCAACCCCACTTATTTTGTTACACACCTCTCTGAGGTCTTTGCCGAGACCTTACCGAGACCTATACAAGCATAAAAAGTGAATGTGGCAAATGTGTATTGTGTTACGCACATATGACACAAAACGCACATTTGCCACATTAAAATTTAGTATTCATTTGCATATCTCAGAGAAAAGCAGTACGCTTTGTCAGCGTAAAAATGGGTAAATCTAAACGAACAAAAACTTTTTTTTCAACAAAAATTTCCAAAAATTATTCAAATATTTTTTCTCCTTAACATATAATTTTCATGTAATTATTCATTAATTCATTACCAAAAACCAAGGTAATGATATACAAGTTGACCCAAATTCTTTATCAAATGCAAGCCCCGAAGGGGCGACATAAAACAGCGTAGGGGCTCGCCCCTACGTAAAAGGAAATCACCCACAATGCAAGCCCCGAAGGGGCGATATAACTCTATTTTGAATTGCAGGGTCAACATGTATATCATTGCCTATAATTTTCATGTAATTATTCATTAATTCATTACCAAAAAACAAATTCGTCTTTGAGTGGTGAAGCAACTCGGTTATAACTCACAATAATTATCAAATGTCCTATAATAAGAAGCGGCTGTCTAACAAGTCCTATGAAGCGTTGCCACTGGGGACGCAGGCGTCTCGCCTGCGGGGTCCCCGCAAGCAACGCGAAGTGGGGTGCTCTCTGCGGGGTCCCCGCAAGCAACGCGAAGTGGGGTGCTCTCTGCGGGGTCCCCGCAAGCAACGCGAAGTGGGGTGCTCTCTGCGGGCGTTTTGGAACAAAACGAAGGTTTTAGCGGTGATTGTAGCCCCTTATAAGCCATTCACATACAAAAGAAACTGCCTAACTTGACTTGTCAGGCAGCCTCTTTGAGGTAGTAAATCACACGTTATTCCGCTTTGCGGCCGGTGAGGTCGTAGGTGTTGCCGTTGCGGATGATGAATACCTGTCCGTTGCGCAACACTTTCTCTACCTTGGTCTCGGCGTCAGTCTCGCTGAGTTGCGTGGGGGCATCTTGCTTAAAGATTGCCTCAAGCGCTACGTCCTCGGTTACCGTGATAGTGCGCGGGTTGTCGGTGTTGCCGTCGCTCCACTTGTCAAAGGTGTAGCCGGTATTTGCTTGAGCCGTCAGCGTTACCAACGTACCTTTGGGGTATATTCCTCCACCTATGATGTTACCTGATGTTTCATCGCAAGTGGTAGCTACGGTGTAGCAATCTTGCACCAAACGTATGGCCTGCCCGGTGAAACGATCGCTGTAGCCTTTGCCTACCCAATTCGAGAGGATGCCAAGGCAGACGGCAGTGTTATTGGCAGTGGAAGAAGAAAGGTAGATACCGCTACGATGCACATTGTTGATAAGCCACGCACCGCGGTTACCCGAAGCCGGCAAGAAGACTGCTCCTGCAGATTCTAACTTTTCCCACTGCTCTAAGGTGAAAGTTTGATAATCCGCATATGCTTGTATGCTTTCTTCCGTCGAGAAACCCGACTTGAAAGTAACCCCCTCGGGGCAAGTCCAAGTGTCCGGTAACAAAATCAGTCCGTTGATATAAGAAGTACCCGTCTCGTCGAGGTTGATACGCGCAACTCCTATCAAATCCGTCGCATTTGCACGAGTATTGCACAGATAGTTCCACTCATCTGTGGTCAGCGTACGCCATGTCGTTCCGTCGCCGATATTCTCCCCCCAATCGACGAAGTCGCCCGAATAGTCATTATAGTCCGTGGAGATGCTGATTCCCCACTTGGCAATACCAGTGCTACCGCTCCAACCAAATAGGTCTATCTTTCCCGCCAATTTGTCATTCACTACATTGGCTTCCCCGATCATCTCATACTGCTCCGCAGCAAATGACCAGACCTTTGCGAATTGCGAGTATTGCAAGTTGCCGGAAGAGAACTCTATATGTTTGCCATCGGCAACGGAGAATATGCCATTTACAGCATTATAGACGGGTTCTGCCTCGATGATAGCGCTAATAGTGGTATCTTTTGTTAGGGTGAAGACATAGGGATTTGCCCAACATCCGTTCGACCATTGTACAAAGTGGTAGCCTTCGGCGGGGGTAGCGGCGAGAGTTACCTCCGTGCCGTAGTCAAAGGTGCCGCTTTCGCCACTAACAGTACCATTCACCGCCTTACTTATAGTTACTGTGTGCCGGTCAATAGCAAATGTAGCAGTGATGGTAGTGTCCTGTGTCAGGGTGAAGGTGTAGGTTGCCTCTGTTGTACCATCTGACCACTGTACGAAATGATAGCCAACGGTGGGGATAGCCGTCAGCGTTACCAGCGTACCTTTGGGGTATATGCCGCCACCTATGATGTTACCTGATGTTTCATCGCAAGTGGTAGCTACGGTGTAGCAATCTTGTACCAAACGGACGGCTTTCCCATAGTAGCCAAGGTAGTTGCTCAAGTATCCTTCAGATGAGTAGAAATATAGGTAGTAGGCACAGTGCAAGTCGCCGGGTGTGGCTGACCAATAGACGCCCAAGAACTGCACATCGTCGATATTTTCACCGATACGATAACCCGCAGCCGGCAAAAAGACTGCTCCTGCTGATTCTAACTTTTCCCACTGCTCTAAGGTGAAAGTTTGATGACCTGCGTATGCCTGTGTGGAAAAGTCGTTTGCCAAGCCCGATTTGAAAGTAACCCCCTCGGGGCAAGTCCAAGTGTCCGGTAACAAAATCAGTCCGTTGACATAAGAAGTACCCGTCTCGTCGAGGTTGATACGCGCAACTCCTATCAAATCTGTTGCATTTGCACGAGTTTTGCACAGATAGTTCCACTCATCTTTGGTCAGCGTACGCCATGTCGTTCCGTCGCCGATATTCTGACCCCAATCGACGAAATTGCCCGAATAGTCATTGTAGTCCTCGGAGGTACTTACTCCCCATTTGGCAGAACCAGCATTACCGCTCCAACCGAAGATATCTATTTTTCCCGCCAATGTGTCATTCACTACATTGGCTTCCCCAATCACCTCATACTGTTCCGCAGCGAATGACCAGACCTTTGCAAATTGCGAGTATTGCAAGTTGCCTGCAGAGAACTGCACCTGCGTACCCTCACCTACGGAGAACAAACCACCTACTGCATTATATTCAGGGTCTTTTTCAAACACTGCCATCAAGGTAGTATCGTTGGTAAGGGTCAATACGTATGGATTCGCCCAAGTGTCATTGCTCCATTGCACAAAATGATAGCCCTCTTCAGCCGTAGCGGTCAGCGTAACTTCCGTGCCATAGTCGTAGGTGCCTGCACCAATTACGCTACCGTTCTCTGCGGTTGCCGTTACCGTGTGTTTATCAATCAGATTAACTATAATCGTCTCGGTGGAATCAGCGAAGAAGTAACCCATCGGGAGGAGACTGTCGGCAACGGTATAGGTTGCTGTATGGTTCACGAGGTCTAATACCCAGTTCTCAGCGAGATTGTCGAAAGTGTGCTTGGTGTTGCCTTTGGTATCTGCTGCGGTCAGCGAGAGGGCAGCCAATGCAGTACGGGCTACATCCTCGCTCAGGACATCAAAATACAACGTATCTACCGATGCCGGATAAACCTCCTGCTCTACAAGGATATTGTCCATAGAGATATAATAGGGGCTACCACTGATATATCCCCTTATACCCAATACATAGGCTTTGGTTTCCGCTACTTGGAACGTGTCGGTGAGTAACTGGTAATTGCCATTGGTCAGCCCGGTTTCGGGGATAAGGGTAGTGGTCATGGCATCTTTGCTGCAAGCAGTGCCGAGTTTGGCCGTGATATTGGCATACAAGGTGTTTTGAGAGTCTTGCCGTGCGTAGAGCGAGAGCACATAGTTCTCGCCTGCTTCCAAGGAAAGAGCTTGGAAGAGCCAATCGGTGTTGCTATAATGGAGCGTTGCATTCCAACTACTGCCCGCGTATGGTTTGCGGTTATAATCTGTGTACGAGGTATTAGCCACCCAAGAGTTAGTACCATTTTCGCTTTGCTGCAACCAATCGGCTACTACGGAACCTTGGGTATTGCCGTTCTCAAAGCCTTCGAAATAGGGCAAAGACTTTACTGTGATGGCTGTGTTACCGACTGCGACAGGTGCATCGGGTATGATAAAGCGATTGGCATCTATCCATGTTACATTGATGTTCGTAGTGTAACGCCCTAATGCGTATCCATCCTCCATGGAAGAAGATAGGGTTACCGTATCGCCCATACCGGCTTCTATTTTGTCAGCAGTGAGGATAGCATGCGTGCCATTGAGCGTGATTGCGTGGGGATATTTCAGGTGGGCACTGATAACGATATTCTCTCCAAAACAAACTACTTGATTGGTATTGATGATTTTGCCTTCGTTAAGTGTTAGCCAAAGGATTGGACGTTCGGGGTAGGTAGGCGAAACGGTGATGGTATCTCCGTAATGGAAGTTCGAAGTCTTGCTGAGCGTGATGCTATCGACTAACTCGGGAGCCACAGAGACTTGGATAGACTCGTTAAACTTTGTGTTGTCATACACTTTGCAAGACATGTTGCGGAACCACGTACCAAAGTAACCACCCCAGTAACATTGGTCTTGACCAATCAATACATAGCGGACTTGCGTGGTGTTGGCGGGAATGCTGAACATGTCACACACGCGCGTAGAATCAACCATACCAAACTTGCCCGTGCGATTGAGCACATCGTTCGTAGCAAGGACCTTATTGTCGGCATCTAAACACTCTACGTACATCCGAGCAATACCATCCTGTCTGCCTATTGCCCAACCGACTTTGTATTCCGTGGCAGCGTAGAGGAAGAGCGTGTTGGCAGCAACGGGTGTGTAACCATGTGCCGTGAGGTCGATGGTTTGGGAGATAGTGCCTTTATCATTACTTGTCTTAAACCAGCCCTCGCTGCATTTGACAATACCGCTTGTTGTCCAGCCGGTGAAGTTGGTGGCAGCAGGGGGGATGTTAGTGAGGAGTTCCTCACCGTACTGTCCAAATATGGCGGTGAGAACTGTATCTTGCGTGAGGGTGAAAGTATAGGTAGCCCCTTTAGTGCCATCTGACCAATGTAAGAAGAAATACCCTTCGTTGGCTATAGCGGTGAGCGTAATTTCCGTGCCGTAATCAAATATGGTCTCGGTGGTCTCTTTGTCATTCACCTCCATCTTTACGCTACCATTCTCGCCGGCGGTTGCCGTTACCGTGTGTTTATCAATCAGATTAACAATAATCGTCTCGGTGGAATCTGCGAAGAAGTAACCCATCGGGAGGAGACTGTCGGCAACGGTATAGGTTGCTGTATGGTTCACGAGGTCTAACACCCAGTTCTCAGCGAGATTGTCGAAAGAGTGCTTGGTGTTGCCTTTGGTATCTGCCGCTGTCAGCGAGAGGGCAGCCAATGCCGTGCGAGCAGCACCCTCGGTCAGGACATCAAAATAGAGTGTATCTACTGACGCCGGATAAACCTCTTGCTCTACCATGATATTGTCCATGGAGATATAATAAGGGTCATCGCTGATATATCCCTTTATGCCCAATACATAGGCTTTAGTTTCCGCTACTTGGAAGGTATCGGTGAGCAGTTGGTAATCGCCGTTGGTCAGCCCGGTTTTGGGGATGAGAGTAGTAGTCATGGCACCTATGGTGCAAGCAGTGCCCAATGTGGCGGTGATATTTGCATAGGAAGTATATAACTTATCTTGTCGTGCATATAGCGAGAGCACATAGTTCTCGCCAGCCTCCATGTCAAGGGCTTGTAATAACCAATCGGTATTACTCCACTGGAGCGTAGCATTCCAACTGCCCGCATATGGTTTGCGATTAGCATTTTCATTCGCGGTATTAGCGACCCAAGATTCACCTCCAGATTCGCTGTGCTGCAACCAATCGGAAACTAAAACATCTTGCGTATTACCTTTTTCAAAGCCTTCAAAATAGGGAACGGGCTTGGCAGCGATTGCGGTGTTGCCTATGGTAATGGCTTCATCGGGCATGATAAAACGATTGGCATCTACCCATGTTACAGTAATATTTGTAGTGTAATATCTCAACACATATCCAGCCTCCATTGAAAGAGTGAGTGTTACGGTATCGCCGACGATTGCTTCCGTTTTGTCGGCAATGAGAGTAGCAAGTGTGCCAGTGCAAGTGATGGCATGAGGCTGTGCTTCTCGCACTTGTATATCATCTATGCTGGTATAGTTATTTGAAGATGTAGAATATCCACGGACACCAATGGCATAAGTACCGGTCCTCTCTACAGTGAATCTGCCAGTTAGATATTGATAATCTGTCGTGCTAAGTATGGTGTCAGGAACAAGCGTAACCGACATAGCATCTTTGTTCGCCTGATTGCCTAACTTTACAAGGATTTTAGCGCTATTGTAACTTCTTGCACGCATAGAGAACGCATAAGTTGTACCAGCCTCGAGCGTGTAGGCTTGAAAGAGCCAATCGGTATTGTTTCCATAAAGATATGCATTCCAACTGCCCGCGTAGGGGGTACAATTAAAAATTGTATAAGAGGTATTGGCAACCCATGAGTTATTGCCATTTTCGTTTTGTTGCAACCAATCGGCTACCACGGCATTTTGGGTATTGCCGTTCTCAAAGCCTTCGAAATAGGGCAAAGACTTTGCTGCAATGGCAGTGTTACCCACCGTAACTGGTGCATCGGGCATAATAAAACTATTGGCATCTATCCATGTTACATTAATGTTAGTGGTGTAACTTCCCAAAACATAGTTTTCATCCAAGGTATAGGATAATGTAACCACATCTCCTATGCTTGCTTTCGCCTTGTCGGCAGTGATTTTTGCATGCGTGCCGTTACAAGTAATGGTGTTAGGATATTTCAGGCGTGCAGAGATGATAGTATTTTCTCCCCAACAAACTACTTGATTGGTATTGATAACCTTACCCTCGTTAAGTGTTATCGAAACTATCGGATACTCGGGGTAGGTAGGCGAAACGGTGATGGTATCTCCATAATAGAAGTTCGAAGTCTTGCTGAGCGTGAGGCTATCGCGTAACTCGGGAGCCACAGAGACTTGGATAGACTCGTTAAACTTTGTGTTGTCATACACTTTGCAAGACATGTTGCGGAACCATGTGCCATAAAAAGAGCCCCAATTGCATTGGTCTTTTCCCCTCAAAACATATCGCAATTGCGTTGTGTTGGCGGGAATGCTAAACATATCACACACCCGCGTAGGATCAACCGTACCAAACTTGCCCGTGCGACTGAGGAAATAGTTCGTAGCAAGGACATTATTGTCGGCATCTAAACACTCTACGTACATTTGGGCAATACCATCCTGATTGCCATTTGCCCAACCGACTTTGTATTCTGTAGCAGCATAGAGGAAGTGCGTATTGTCGGTGATGGGGGTGTAGCCCTGCGCCGAGAGGTTGATGGTCTGGGAGATAGTGCATTCCGTTTTACTTGTCTTAAACCATCCATCGCTGCATTGTACACTACCGCTTGTTGTCCAGCCGGTAAAGTCGGTGGCAGCAGGGGGAATGTTGGTGAGGAGTTCTACACCGTACTGCGGTGTACCCTCCTCTTGCGCCGCGAGGTGCGGGACGATGCCTACCATAGTCAATAAGACCAATAGGCTTGAAAAGAAAATCTTTTTCATTTTAATCAGCAGTATTTTTTTCGGAAATTGGTGCAAAATTAGGACAATTTACTTGAATATGCAAGAAAATTACGAAAAAAAATGCTTAATCTCTGCATTTTTCCTCAAAATGTCATGTATAAATGACAAAATAAAAGCCATGGTTTGAGGAGATAGTAACTACGTTCTCGCCATGTGAATCTCGAAAAAAGGACGAAAAAAAGGATTGGTAACAATCCTCTTTTTCATGCTATTGATTACAGCACTTGCGGTGATAGTACGTATCGGGCAGTGGACGAATAACTTTGCATTCCATCCATCATTGTTGCATCTATCTTATTGTCAAATCGGATAATGCATCCGCTCGCTCGTCAAGTGCTCCAGCACCTCCAAGTAGCGTTTTGCTTCATAGCGAGCCATAGGCAGGTCATGCAGCAGGTAGTTGCCGCAATCGCGAGCCGTCGCACCCGGCAACTCACCTTCATAATCCGCCACAAAAGCGAATGTCCGTTGCATCAACGCCACAATGTCCACACTCTCCAAGTCGCCGCGGAGCAATAGATAATTACCCGTTAGGCAGCCCATCGGTCCCCAATAGATCACGCGATCCTTCCATTCTGCATCGTTGCGCAGGTAAGTTGCCGCAAGGTGCTCAATCGTGTGCAACGCGCCTTGTCCAAGCGCCGGCTCACGATTGGGCGCTTTCATGCGAATATCAAACGTGGTTATCACCTCATCGCCTACCCTATCCTTCCGGCTCACATATATCCCCGGCAGCAAACGCTCATGATCAATCTGAAAACTCGGTATTTTTTCCATAATGTACAATTTATAAAAACGAAGAGCGGATATACAGATCCGCTCTTTCCTATTCATTTACGGTGCCACGCGGTTGATGTCGCGGGGGAACATCGAGCACTCCTTCACGTTGTTAATGCCCAAGAAGCATGCCGTGATACGCTCCAGTCCGATGGCGAAACCGCCGTGAGGAGGCATGCCGTTCTTGAAGGTATCGAGGTAGAAACGGAAGTTGTCGGGGTTCATGCCGCGCTTCAACATCTTCTCGCGATAGTCCGCCTCCTTGTGGATACGCTGACCGCCGGAGGTAATCTCCAATCCGCGCATCAGCAAGTCGAAACTCAGCGTCAGCGTGGGGTCTTCGGGGTCGTCCATCGCGTAGAAAGCACGGTGCTGGCTGGGGAAATGAGTTACGAACACAAAGTCCGAACCGAACTGCTCCAGCGCATACTTGCATATCGCACGCTCTTCCTCGGGCGCCAAGTCGTCCTCGCCGCGGTGGTCTTCCTCGCAAAGGTGATTCTCAAAGAGGATTTCATGCACCTCGCTCAGTTTCCATGCGGGCACGTTCTGCGGCAGTTGAGGCACCGTAGCATTCAGCAGCGCCAACTCGTGGGCGCAGTCGGTAACCACGCGGTTGATGATGGCATGCAGCAAAGCCGCCTCGAGCGTCATCACGTCCTCCTGACCTTTGATGAAGCCCATCTCCACATCCAGCGAGATGTACTCGTTCAGGTGGCGGCTCGTGTTGTGCTTCTCCGCACGGTAGGCGGGAGCAATCTCGAACACGCGCTCATACACGCCCACGCCTATCTGCTTGTAGAACTGAGGCGACTGCGCCAGATACACCTGCTTGCCGAAATAGTCCATCTTGAACACATTGGCACCACCCTCGGCACCCTCCGACACAATCTTCGGGGTGTAGATTTGCGTGAAGCCGTTCTCCGTGAGGAAGTCCGCAAACGCTTTGGCGATAGTGCTCTGCACCTTCAGTATCGCCATGTCGCGCGGGTTACGAAGCGTAACCTGACGGTTATCGAACTTATAGCGCAGCAAGGTCTCCTCGTCGCCGAACTTCAGCGCGTTCATGTCCACCACCTCGGGTGTGGTCGGACGCGAGAGCACGCGCACGGTGCTTACTGCCACCTCTATCGTGTTGTAGAAAGCCGCAGGGTCTTTTATCTTCGCCTCGCCTACCGTTCCTTCTACGGTTACCGCCATCTCGCGGCAGAGCCCGTTGAGGGCTATCTCGTTGCCCTCCTCGTCGAAGAAACGCGAGGTCTCGTTCTGCACCACGGCTTGCAACAATCCGCGAGACTTGCGCAGGATGATGAACCCACCCCACTTCGTAACTCGCACATTGTGAATCATACCGCTCACTGTTACCGTATCACCTGCCTTGCAGTTGTCTATCGTAACGCCCGAGGGCTTATGTTGCGTCAAATCAAGTAACATACTAATTAAGAATTAAGAATTATGAATTATGAGTGCCCATACTCTGACCACTAACCACTAACCACTAACCACTGACCACTAATCACTAACCACAAAAACAATTGAGGGTCAGGAAAGCCCCGACCCTCAATCATTCTTTGTTATTTATTCTGCAGCGGGAGCCTCTGTCTCAGCAGCAGGTGCTTCTGCCTCTGCCACAGCCTCTTTCACTGCTTTCTTGCCGGCACGACGAGTAGCCTTCTTCGTGGCTTTCTTAGCCTCTTTCAGCATGTTCTCGTTGTAGTCCACCAACTCGATGATACACATCTCAGCGGCATCTCCCAAACGGAAACCGGTACGCAGGATACGAGTGTAACCACCGGGGCGGTTAGCGATTTTCTCGCCTACATTCTGGAACAATTCGGTAACAGCCTCTTTCTGGTGAAGCATCGCGAAAGCCAAACGGCGGTTGTTCATGTTATCCTCTTTCGCACGGGTGAGGATGGGCTCTACATAGATGCGGAGAGCCTTTGCCTTAGCCAACGTGGTGGAGATACGCTTGTGCATAATCAGCGAGCAAGCCATATTCGACAACATAGCAGCGCGGTGGTTTGCTTTGCGGCCAAGGTGGTTGAATTTCTTATTATGTCTCATAATAGTTTGTAATGTTAAATGGTGAGTTGTACTAATTAGTCATTCACGTGGTAACGCGAGATGTCCATACCAAAAGCAAGCCCGTTGCGCTCCAGCAGTTCGTCCAATTCGGTGAGCGATTTCTTACCGAAGTTGCGGAACTTGAGCAAGTCAGAGCGGTGGAACTTAACCAGTTCGCCAAGCGTATCCACCTCGGCAGCCTTCAAGCAGTTGAGGGCACGCACGGAGAGGTCCATGTCTTGCAGACGCTGGTTGAGCAACTGACGCATGCGCAGCAACTCCTCGTCCAGTGCACTACTGCTCTTCTTGGTCTCCTGCTCAAGCACGATACGCTCGTCGGAGAACAGCATGAAGTGGTAGATAAGGATCTTGGCAGCCTCGGTCAGCGCATTTTGAGGTGTGATAGAGCCATCGGTGGTAATCTCCAACGTCAGTTTCTCGTAGTCAGTACGTTGTTCCACACGATACTGGTCAACGGAAATCATCACGTTGCGAATCGGGGTGTAGATGGAGTCGATAGCCAATACCCCGATGGGGTCATTGTCATGACGATTCTCATCTCCGGGCACGTAGCCGCGACCCTTGTTGATGGTCAGTTCAATCTCAAAATCTGCCGACTCATCCATCTCTGCCAGTTGCAACTCAGGGTTCAGCACCTCAAAATTTTGGAGCGCTGTGTTGAGTTCGCCAGCCAGCAAAGAGGTGGCTTTCGACACATGCAACTTTACGGTTTCACCCTCGGCTTCTACGCCTTCTTTGCGGATGAAACGCACCTGCTTCAGGTTGAGGATAAGGTTGGTTACATCAGTGATGACGCCAGGGATAGTAGCAAATTCATGATCAATACCACTGATGCGGATAGAGCATATTGCATAACCTTCCAACGAGCCGAGCAGCACGCGACGGATAGCATTGCCTATCGTAATACCATACCCCGGTTCGAGAGGACGAAATTCGAAAGTGCCTTTCGTCGAACTCGAATCCAACATTATCACCTTGTCAGGTTTGATGAAATTTAATATTGCCATGAATTTAATTGTTATTTAGAGTACAACTCGACGATTAACTGCTCTTTGATGTTCTCAGGAATCTCTGCACGCTGAGGAACATTGAGGAATTTGCCTGCTTTGTCTGCCTCATTCCACTCCAGCCAACTGTATTTGCTGTGATTGAAGCCTTCCAAAGAAGCTGCAATTACCTCCAAAGATTTAGCCTTCTCGCGAACTGCAACCACTTGTCCGGGTTTCACTTGATAGGACGGGATATTCACCACCTTACCATCTACGGTGATATGACGGTGGCTCACCAACTGACGCGCAGCAGCGCGGGTGGGGGCGATACCCAAACGATATACCACGTTGTCGAGACGGCACTCGAGCAACTGAATCAAGATTTCACCGGTAACACCTTTAGAACGGCTTGCCTGTGCAAAGAGCAGACGGAACTGACGCTCCAATACACCGTAGGTATATTTTGCTTTCTGCTTCTCAGCCAACTGCTGACCGTACTCAGAGTTTTTCTTACGACGATTCACACCATGCTGACCGGGAGCGTAGTTGCGACGGTCAAGCACCTTGTCCGGACCGAAGATTGCCTCGCCAAAACGACGCGAGATGCGGGATTTAGGACCAATATATCTTGCCATAATCTTACTTGTAGTTTAGAATGTTAAGTAATAATAAATTATACACGGCGACGTTTCGGAGGACGGCAACCGTTGTGAGGCATAGGAGTAACATCCACGATTTCCACTACATCGATACCTGCTGCCACGCAAGCACGGATAGCGGACTCGCGACCTTGTCCCGGTCCTTTTACATACGCTTTCACCTTACGCAAGCCAAGGTCGTAAGCCACCTTGCCGCAGTCTTGTGCTGCCATCTGCGCTGCATAAGGAGTATTCTTTTTCGAGCCACGGAAGCCCATCTTGCCGGCGGAAGACCAAGAGATAACCTGACCATCTCCGTTAGCAATAGTAACGATAACATTGTTGAAAGAAGACATCACATGGAGTTGACCAACACCGTCAATCTTCACAACGCGCTTCTTAGCTGCAATTGCTTTCTTTGCCATAATTCGTTTGATTTAATTAGAGTTGTTGGTTGTTGATTACTTCGTTGCTTTCTTCTTGTTAGCAACCGTTTTCTTTTTACCTTTGCGCGTACGGGCATTATTCTTGGTCGATTGACCGCGAACAGGAAGACCGATACGGTGACGAACACCGCGGTAACAACCAATATCCATCAAACGCTTGATATTAAGTTGAATCTCCGAACGAAGATCACCTTCCACTTTGTACTGTGCACCGATGATCTCACGGATTTTAGCTGCTTGGTCATCCGTCCAATCCTGTACCTTGATGCTTGGGTCAACGCCTGCCTCTGCCAGAATCTTCTTTGCGCTTGAACGACCTATTCCGTAGATGTAAGTCAAACCGACTTCACCGCATTTGTTCTGCGGCAGATCTACACCGACAATTCTTATAGCCATAATTTTTTACTTAGGATAAATTTGTTTTTAATTGTTTTTCTTACTTTTTCCGTCCATGAACACGCGCTTATCCTTGACGCATCTTCATTTTCGGCTCTTTCTTGTTGATTACATACAAGTGCCCTTTGCGGCGTACAATCTTGCAATCCGCATTGCGCTTCTTGATTGATGCTCTTACTTTCATTGTTGTAAAAGTATTATTTGGGTTATTTATAACGGAACGATATGCGTCCTCTGGTCAAGTCATACGGGCTCATCTCCACTTTCACACGGTCGCCTGCCAATATCTTGATATAGTGCATACGCATCTTACCCGATATGGTAGCGATGATGAGCGGACCATTTTCCAACTGCACGCGAAACATCGCATTGGAGAGTGCCTCGGTGATTACACCATCCACTTCAATTGCATCTTGCTTTGACATACTGCTGTTGTTCTTGGATGTAAAGTTAGTAATTAGATAAATCGGTCTCCTAAGACCTCCTTGATATAGTCAAACGTAGAGAGAATATCCGCCTTGCCATCGCGCACGCAAACACTCAACTCATAGTGAGCAGCGGGCTTGCGGTCGGCTGTGCGGGCTGTCCATCCGTCTTCTTCGATAATCACGTTGCGACGCCCCAAACAAATCATAGGCTCTATCGCAAGGGTCATACCCGACTTGAGGACAATACCGTTGCCGCGGCGACCATAGTTGCAGACCTCCGGCTCTTCGTGCATATCACGACCGATGCCGTGTCCCACAAACTCACGAACAACAGAGTAGCCTGCGCGCTCGCAGTGAGTCTGAATGGTAGCACCTATATCCCCCAGGCGGCGACCGGTAATAGCCTGCTCAATACCGAGGTAGAGGGCTTCCTTCGTGGTGCGGAGCAGCTGCATTACCTCGGGCTTAACTTCGCCCACCGGGAAAGTGTACGCGCTGTCGGAGTGAAATCCGTTGAGCAAGATACAACTGTCCACTGAGATAATATCACCATCTTTGAGCACCACCTTGTCAGACGGAATACCATGCACCACCTGCTCGTTTACCGAAGTACAAAGCGTGGCGGGGAATCCTTCGTAGCCGAGGCAAGAGGGTTTGCCCCCGTTATCCATGATAAACTCGTATGCCACCTTGTCCAGTTCGGCAGTCGTAACACCCGGCTTGATGACTTTTGCCAGTTCGGCAAAAGTCTTACCAAGCAGGATATTGCTTTGGCGCATCAGTTCTACCTCTTCGTCTGTCTTAAGGAAAATCATCTGTACGTTACTAACACTTAGTCCTTAATGCAGATTAGTACGCCATAGCGCCGGAGCGACCTTTGATGCGCATGCCGGACTCGAAGAATCCATCGTAGTGGCGCATGAGCAGGTGGCTCTCGATTTGCTGAAGGGTATCCAATATCACACCCACCATAATCAGAAGGCTGGTACCGCCGAAGAACTGCGCAAAGCCCATGCTTACACCAAAGAGGCGAGCGAAAGCAGGCAGGATAGCGATGATAGCCAACAGGATGGAACCAGGGAGCGTAATGCGCGACATAATCGAATCGATATACTCAGCCGTCTTCTTACCGGGCTTCACACCGGGAATAAAACCATTGTTCAGTTTCAGATTTTCTGCCATCTGAACAGGGTTGATGATGATAGCGGTGTAGAAGTAGGTGAAAGCGATGATAAGGATAGCGAAGACGAGATTGTACCAGAAACCGTTGTTGTCGCTGAACGCACGCACAAAAGCGCCGCTACCATCCGAGCTGAAGCCGGCGATGGCGATAGGAATAAACATGATGGCTTGCGCGAAGATGATAGGCATCACATTGGCCGCATTCACCTTCAGAGGAATGTACTGACGTACACCACCATACTGCTTATTACCTTGGATGCGTTTTGCGTACTGCACGGGGATACGACGAGTACCTTGCACGAGCAGGATAGCAAATGCAAACACAAGAATCAGGATAACAATCTCAACGATGAACACCATCAAGCCACCACCTGCTTCGTTCAAGCGGCTGGAGAACTCTTGGATGACAGCACTCGGGAAGCGCGCTACAATACCAATCAAGATGATGAAGGAAATACCGTTTCCTACACCACGGTCGGTAATGCGCTCACCCAACCACATCACAAACATAGAGCCTGCGCAGAGCAGGATAGTAGAGGATATGGTGAACCAGTTGAAACCGACTTCCAGCATCTGACCTGCTTGCGCCATCTGCACACGAAGGTTCACCAAGTAGCTGGGACCTTGGAACAACAGGATAGCCACCGTCAGGTAACGTGTGATTTGATTCATCTTTTGGCGACCCGACTCACCCTCTTTCTGCATCTTTTGGAAATACGGCACTGCTATGGTGAGCAGCTGTATCACGATAGACGCGGAGATATAGGGCATGATACCGAGCGCAAAGATAGATGCGTTGGAGAACGCACCACCCGAGAACATATCCAAAAGTGCCATCAAGCCACCCGCTGTCTGCGAATGAAGTGCTGTCAGAGCCGTGGGGTCGATACCCGGGAGAACGATGAACGAACCGAAACGATAGATGAGCACGAACAAAAGCGTGGTCAACAATCGATTGCGGAGGTCCTCAATCTTCCAGATATTCTTACATGTTTCGATAAATTTCATTTACTTTGCGTTTTTGAAAGGGAAACGGATAGGAGTCCGAAACTCCTATCCCATCGCCCGACGATTAAATCTTCACAATAGTACCGCCTGCAGCCGTGATAGCCTCTTCAGCCGATTTGCTGAAAGCGTTTGCCTCAACGGTCAGTTTAGCAGTCAGCGCACCGTTACCGAGAATCTTCACCAGTGCGGTCTTGCTTACGAAACCTGCCTCGCGAAGTTCTGCCAATCCGATTTTCTCGAGGTTCTTAGCCTCTGCCAATGCTTGGAGCACTGCGAGGTTGATCGCCTTGTACTCAACGTGGTTGATGTTCTTGAAGCCGAACTTCGGAAGACGACGTTGCATAGGCATCTGTCCACCCTCGAAACCGATTTTCTTCGAGTAACCGGAACGCGACTTAGCACCCTTATGACCACGGGTAGAAGTGCCACCAAGCCCCGAACCGGCACCACGACCGATACGCTTAGCGGTCTTCACAGAACCTGCAGCCGGCGTTAAATTATGTAATTCCATAATGATTTTAATTCTAAAGGGTTAATCAATTACTTTTACCAAGTGTTTTACCTTGTTTACCATACCGAGGATAGCAGGAGTAGCCTCATGCTCTACGATGGCATTCATCTTACGGAGGCCCAAAGCCGCCATAGTCTCTTTCTGTACTTTCGGGCAGCGGATGATGCTGCGTACTTGTTGAATCTTAATAGTTGCCATAGTCATCGATACGTATTATCCATTAAACACTGTAGAGAGGCTCACGCCACGGTTTTGTGCTACGGTGCGTGCGTCGCGCAATTCTGCGAGAGCAGCGATAGTAGCCTTCACGAGGTTGTGAGGGTTGGAAGAACCTTTTGCCTTAGCCAGCACGTCATTTACACCCACCGACTCCAGTACGGCACGCATAGCACCACCGGCTTTCACTCCGGTACCTTCGCTTGCGGGCTGGATATACACACGTGCGCCGCCAAACTTAGCATACTGCTCGTGGGGAATAGTACCTTTCAGTACAGGCACTTGAATGAGGTTCTTCTTTGCAGCCTCTGTAGCCTTAGCAATAGCCGCCGTAACTTCACCTGCCTTACCCAGACCGTGACCTACGATGCCATTTCCATTTCCTACAACGACGATGGCTGCGAATGTAAAGGTGCGACCACCTTTCGTAACTTTCGTTACGCGGTTAACTGCGACGAGGCGCTCCTTGAGTTCCAAGTCTTGTGTTGTTTTAACTCGATTCATCTTAGTCTTCGTGTTTTTAGAATTGGAGACCTGCTTCGCGAGCAGCATCTGCTAATGATTGTACTCGACCATGATAGAGATAGCCGTTGCGGTCGAAAACGACTTCGTTCACACCGGCTTTCTTTGCAGCCTCGGCAATAGCCTTACCTACGAGGGCTGCTTTCTCCGACTTGGTCATTTTATCTTTGATTCCGAGGGACGATGCGCTGGCGAGCGTTACGCCTTTGGTATCGTCAATCACTTGTGCGTAGATTTGGCTGTTGCTACGGAATACGGTCAGACGAGGACGCTCAGCGGTACCCGACACCTTGGTGCGGATAGAGGCTTTAATCTTAAGTCTTCTTGCTATTTTCTGAATCATAATACTTCCTTTCTATTATTTACCAGCCGACTTACCAGCCTTACGACGTACAACTTCACCTTGGAAACGAATACCCTTGCCTTTGTAGGGCTCCGGCTTACGGAACGAGCGAATCTTGGCGCAAACCTGACCAAGCAGTTGCTTGTCAGCCGACTCCAAAATCACGAGCGGGTTTTGGTTACGTTCCGACTTGGTCTCCACCTTAACCTCCTTGGGCAAGCCCAGGTAGATAGGGTGTGTATAGCCGAGCGAGAGGTTGAGCACCTGCGGTTGAGACAACTCAACACGGTAGCCGACACCTACGAACTCCAATACTTTCTTATAACCATCATGTACACCAACCACCATGTTGTGAATCAATGCACGATACAAACCGTGTTTCGAGCGCATCTCTTTCTCGTCGTTCGGACGAGTAACGTGACACACACCATCCTCAACGGTTACGATGATTTGAGGATCAACAGCCTGGGTCAATTCACCCTTAGGACCTTTCACGGTTACTACATTCTCAGGGCTAACGGTTACGGTTACGCCTGCAGGGATTGCGATAGGTAATTTACCAATTCTTGACATAGTCTTCTCCTCCTTACATTAATAAACATAACAAATAACCTCACCACCGAGTTGCTGTCCTACAGCCTCTTTGTCAGTCATCACACCCTTCGAAGTGGAGAGGATAGCGATACCGAGACCGTTGAGCACGCGCGGCATATCACGATAGCCAGCATACTTACGAAGACCGGGGGTTGATACACGTTGTAAACTCTTGATGGCGTTAACTTTGTTAACGGGATCATACTTCAAGGCAATCTTGATAGTGCCCTGAGGTCCATCCTCCACGAACTTGTAGGAAAGGATATAACCTTTCTCAAACAAGATACGCGTGATCTCTTTCTTCAGATTCGAAGCCGGCACCTCTACTACGCGGTGTCCTGCTTTGATTGCATTCCTGAGTCGAGTCAGGTAATCTGCGATAGGATCTGTCATAAATGTTTTGTTGTTAAATTAATCCCGCCTGTCGGGACAATATTTAATAATTTTGTTATCAGTCTGCCATCTCACAAGGAGAAGTGCAAACAATTATACTCCACAAAAACCGTGCCATACTATATAGCATGTCATACTAAAATGCAGATTGTCATGTTTTTTCTCCCTATGCGGGCAAACTTTGGCAGTAAATCTCCGGAGGTGAACCTGATGCCACCTCCGGAAATTTGTAGGGTAGCAATTACCAACTTGCTTTCTTCACGCCGGGGATTAAGCCTTTGGAAGCCATCTCGCGGAACTGAATACGACTCAAGCCGAATGCACGCATGTAACCTTTCGGACGACCCGTGATTTTGCAACGGTTGTGCAGACGTACGGGGCTAGCGTTCTTAGGCAGGGCTTGGAGACCGATGTAGTCACCATCCTTGAGGAGTTGTGCACGTTTAGCAGCGTATTTCGCTACCAATTTAGCGCGCTTTACCTCGCGGGCTTTCATTGATTCTTTTGCCATAGTCTATATTACTTTTTGAAGGGTAAGCCAAACTCACGCAACAGAGCAAAGCCCTCTTCGTCGGTCTGAGCAGTGGTCACGAAAGTGATGTTCATACCCAGCAGTTTGGTAATGTTATCAATGTTAATTTCAGGGAAGATAATCTGCTCTTGGATGCCGAGGGTGTAGTTACCTCTGCCGTCCATCTTGCTCGGAATACCTTTGAAGTCGCGGATACGGGGCAGCGCCACGCGCACGAGGCGCTCCAAGAACTCGTACATACGCTCGCCGCGGAGGGTAACGCGCACGCCGATAGGCATTTTCTTACGCACCTTGAAGTTAGCGATATCTTTCTTGGAGAGGGTAGCCACTGCTTTCTGACCTGCGATGGCGGTCATCTCGGCTTGTGCTACGTCGATGATTTTCTTGTCAGCGACAGCATCTCCCAGACCCTGATTGAGGACGATCTTCGTGAGTTTCGGGCACTGCATTACTGTAGTGTAGTTGAACTCTTTCATCAAGATAGGAACGATACGCTCCTGGTAATCTTGCTTCAAACTTGCTGTATTCATTGCTTAGATCTCCTTACCAGTTTTTTTGGATACGCGGACCAACTTCCCATCCTTCAACACGCGCCCCACGCGAACGGGCTTGCCGTCTTCTACGGGGTTGAGGTTGGAGATATGGATAGGTGCCTCCTGTTTAACGATGCCCCCTTGGGGGTTCTTTGCATTAGGTTTGGTACTCTTCGATACCATATTCACACCTTCTACGATAGCACGCTGCTTATCTACGAGCACCTCCAGCACGCGGCCGGTTTTGCCTTTAGAAGCGCCTGCGTTAACGTAAACGGTATCACCTTTCTTAATATGTAATTTTGCCATTACTGTAACTAATTTAGATGATTAGAGCACTTCGGGTGCCAACGAGATAATTTTCATGTTCGTTTGACGGAGTTCACGAGCCACAGGACCGAAGATACGCGAGCCGCGGAGTTCACCTGCGTTGTTGACGAGCACGCATGCGTTGTCGTCGAAGCGGATGTAACTTCCGTCAGCGCGGCGCACCTCTTTCTTCACGCGTACAACGATAGCGCGGCTAACCGTACCGTCCTTGATAGCGGAAGAGGGGATAACGCCCTTAACGGCTACTACGATGGTGTCTCCGAGGGTGGCATAACGTTTCTTAGTACCGCCCAGAACGCGGATTACCAATGCCTCTTTTGCACCGGAGTTGTCCGCAACGATAAGTCTTGATTCTTGCTGTACCATAATTACTTAGCCCTTTCGATAATTTGAGTTAGACGCCAACGAACTGTCTTGCTCAGCGGACGAGTCTCCATGATGCGTACGGTATCGCCGATGCCGCACTCGTTCTTCTCGTCATGAACATGGAACTTGCGAGTTTTATTGACAAACTTGCCATAGATGGGGTGTTTCTCTTTCCATTTAACGGCTACGACGATAGTCTTATCCATTTTGTTGGAAACGACAACACCTACACGCTCTTTTCTTAGATTTCTTGTTTCCATTTCACTTGTCGTTTTTTACTTGTTAAGTTCTCTTGCACGCAACTCAGTTGCCAGACGTGCGATTGTCTTGCGAGCAACCTTAATCTGCAACGGATTGTCGAGCGGAGAAATGCTGTGATTCAGTTTCATGCGCGTGAGGGCCTCTTTCTCGGAAGCGAGACGCTCTTGAATCTCAGCGGTAGTTAATTCTTTGATTTCAGCTGTTTTCATAATCCTAATTATACATTTTGGGTTGCGTCGTAATCGCGTCTTACGACAAATTTAGTAGTGATAGGAAGTTTCTGTGCTGCCAGGCGGAGTGCCTCTTTAGCCACCTCGTACGATACACCTTCTACCTCGAAGATGATACGTCCGGGCTCCAAAGGTACTACGAATCCTTCGGGCGCACCCTTACCTTTACCCATACGGACATCCAAAGGTTTCTTGGTGATAGGTTTATCCGGGAAAACGCGGATCCACACCTGACCTTGACGTTGCATATAACGGGTAACTGCGATACGGGCTGCTTCGATTTGACGACCTGTCAACCAGATGGTACCAAGGCTCTTGATACCGAA
>JAEDGZ010000010.1 GCA_016297215.1 Paludibacteraceae bacterium
GATGGCTTGATAGTCTTTGACATACTTGTTAGATAATCCACTCAGCGTCTCGACATCAAGTGACTGATGATGAAAATCGCAGTCACTTTTTGTATGCTCTCCCCCGTAACCCGTTGTTATATCACGGATTACTTCAGCCAACGCATTTACCTCCGATGTTCGATAATCGCCCGTCCCCTTGTCATAACATATTGGCGCTGGGAAGAGCATTTTCTGCAATTTTTGGCGGGCGGCAAAATCTCCACGCTGCCAATAACTGCCTATATTACAGGTGCATTTCTTCTCAAAAAAATTTGCATAATTCAAAAAAAAGCTGTACCTTAGCTTAAATTTTAAAATCTACCTATTATGAGTAAGACTAAAGCACAAAGGAAGCAAAAGAAGATTACACCTTACAACGAACTAACGTGCAAGGTTGCTGCTGTGTGGACGCGTGTTTCAAGCGAGGAACAGGAGAAAACGAACTGCTCCCTTAACACGCAGCGCGAGGCTTGCGAGGAGTATGCTCGCAAGCACGGCATACGTATTAAATCCTATTTCGGTGGAACACATGAAAGTGCCAAGTCGGAAGGAAGCAAACACAAACAAATGGTGAGGGAGGTTCTACGCGATAAAGAAATCAATGTTATTCTTGTTAGAACCTTTGATAGATTCGGTAGGGCAGGAGCAGAAACCATACTCGTTAAGGAAGAGTTGAAGCGTCATGGTGTCTATGTTATATCGGCTACTGAGCCATGTGAGCCAGATAGTCAGATGGGCATTGTAATGCAGAACTTCATGGATTTGTTTAGTCAGATGGAGAATAACATCCGTAGGGATAAAACCTTTTCGGGGACAGTAGCAAGTCTTAATAGAGGTGAGTGGTGTTTACACGTTCCATTAGGATACACCCGCTTAGGCAAGACTGCGGGGCATCATAACATCGTTGTAAACGAAATCGGCAAGAAACTACGCAACGCGTGGATATGGAGAGCTAGTGGAGATAGGGAGGTGGATATATTGGTAAAACTGAAGTCTCTTGGTATTGACATGAACAAGCAACACTTGAGTAAGATACTAATGAATCCATTCTATACAGGGTGGATTGTACATGAACTTGTAGAGGGAAGACGAATCAGAGGCAATCACGAAGTTCTAATTGATGAAGATACATTCAATAGAGCCAATGGTTTCTCACGTGCTGGATATGAACATAAGGATGTAACAGATGAATATCCTTTGAAACGTTTTGTTCGGTGCTCTACCTGTGGAGGTTTCCTCACTGGTTATGAAGTGAGGGCGCGCCATCGCTTCTACTACAAGTGCAACACTAAAGGATGCTGCGCTAATTATAGCGTGGAGTATCTACATAGAAAGTTCATTGAACTATTAGAACAATACTCCATCCCCGAAGAATTACTTCCAATGGTTTCAGAAAAGATGATGAATATAATGATTCACATTAATCAAGATAGGAAACAACAAGTCAGTATCTTGAACCAATCATTAAAAGAGACGGAGAAGAAAATAAGTATGGTAAAATATAAGTATGGTTTGGGTGAAATAGAGAAAGATATTTACCAAGAAACACTATCCTTGTTGGTTATGGAGAAGGCAAATATCGAAAGAAATATCAACATAGTAGATGAAAAATTATCGAACATATCTAAGACACTACCACAAGTGTTGCTATTCTTTTGTAATATAGGCAGTTATTGGCAGCGTGGAGATTTTGCCGCCCGCCAAAAATTGCAGAAAATGCTCTTCCCAGCGCCAATATGTTATGACAAGGGGACGGGCGATTATCGAACATCGGAGGTAAATGCGTTGGCTGAAGTAATCCGTGATATAACAACGGGTTACGGGGGAGAGCATACAAAAAGTGACTGCGATTTTCATCATCAGTCACTTGATGTCGAGAAGAGGCGACTCGAACGCCCGACCCCCACGTCCCGAACGTGGTGCGCTACCAACTGCGCTACTTCTCGATGCTTCTCAGTTCACTTGAAAAGCGGCTGCAAAGGTACGGCTTTTTTTTGATATATGCAAATTATTTTGCTTTTTTTCTTGAAAAAGCACGTTTTCCGCCGCTCGTGGGAGCGGAAGAGGCTATTATCTCACGGCAATCCTCCTCGGTCAGCGCCTTTGCGTCTTGCCCCTTGGGAATCTTATAGTTGTTTCCGTTGGCTTTGATATAGGGTCCGAAGCGACCGTTCAGCACTTCTATCTCGCCGTACACATGGATGGGCTCCTGCGCCTGCGCTTTCTTCTCTATCAGCGCTTGAGCCTCGTCCAGCGTGATGGTGAGCGGGTCCGTACCCTTGGGAATGCTGACGAATGCCCCTTTGTGGCGGATATAGGGACCGAACTTGCCTTCGCCGACCACCACCTCCTCGCCGTCTAATTCGCCCAAGGTGTAGGGTAGGGCGGTATGGAAGAGGTCAAGCGCCTCGCCCAGCGTGATGGTGAAGATAGACAGCCCTTTCTTAAGCGACGCAAAGCGCACCTTCTCCGAGTCCGCACCGCCAATCTGTATGCAGGGTCCCATCTTGCTTATCTTTGCTACTACGGGCTCTCCCGTCTCGGGGTCGGTGCCCAACTCGCGCCCAGCAATCTTGCCCGCCGGGACGGAGGACAACATTGGATGGAAGGCTTTGTAGAACGTGTCCACTGTCTTCACCCAGTCGGCATCGCCCTCGGCTATCTTGTCGAAGTTGGCTTCCTCGTTGGCGGTGAAGTCGTAACTCAATATCTCGGGGAACTGCGCTACGAGGAAGTCGTTGGTGATACAGCCCAAGTCGGTCGGCAGCAGTTTCTGGTTGTCGGCACCTGCCATCTCCTGCTTGGTCGTCTCGCTTATCTTGCCGTTCTTGAGTGTCAGTATCGTCAGGTCGCGTTTCTGTCCCGTTACGTTGCCTTTCTCCACGTACTTGCGCGACTGGATAGTCTCAATGATGGTCGCGTAGGTAGAGGGGCGACCGATACCCAGTTCCTCCATCTTCTTCACGAGCGTAGCCTCGGTGTAGCGATAGGGCGGTTTGGTGAAGGTCTGCTGCGCCGTCATCTCCTGCGCCTGCAAGGACTCTCCTACAGCCACGCGCGGCAGGGTCTGCGCCGTCTCCTCCTGCTCATCGTTGCCTTGAATGTAGGCGCGCATGAAACCATCAAAGGTGATGACCTCGCCGGTAGCGACAAAGAGCCGCTCCTGCTCGCCCTTGGCGGGTGAGAGAATACCGACCTCCACGCGGGTGGTCTCCACCTCGGCGTCTGCCATCTGCGAGGCGATAGTACGCTTCCAAATCAGTTCGTAGAGCCGCTGCTCGTCTGCGGTCTCGCCTGCCTTGCGCTTGTCCATGTAACTCGGACGAATCGCCTCGTGCGCCTCCTGCGCGCCCTTGCTGGACGTGTGGTATTGGCGCGTCTTCTGATACGCTTCGCCGTACTCTGCCAGCACCTCCTGCTTGCTCGTCGCGAGCGCCAGACTGCTGAGGTTCACCGAGTCGGTACGCATATAGGTAATATGTCCTGCCTCGTAGAGCGACTGCGCCAAGCGCATGGTCTTCGACACGGGGAACTTCAATTTCCGCGCTGCCTCCTGCTGCAACGTGGAGGTGGTGAAAGGAGGTGCCGGACTGCGTTTGCCCTGCTTCTTCTGCACATCACGCACGCGATACTCCGCCTGCGCACAGGTCTCTAAGAACGCGCGTGCCTCCTCCAAGGTGCCGAAACGATGGTTCAACTCCGCCCGCAGCACCGAGTGCGTCCCCGTCTGCTCAGAGTCGGTTCTAACCCGTCCTTGCTCCTTGCTCTTGGCTCCTTGCTCCAACACGAACTCCGCCGT
Organism: Paludibacteraceae bacterium; assembly: GCA_016297215.1. Taxonomy (GTDB): domain Bacteria; phylum Bacteroidota; class Bacteroidia; order Bacteroidales; family Paludibacteraceae; genus Colicola. The sequence continues at coordinate 3,821 of JAEDGZ010000010.1, forward strand.
TACGCGGTACTGCGCCGTGCTTTTGAACTGCGCTATCTCGCGCTCACGCTCCACTATCAACCGCACCGCTACCGACTGGACGCGCCCTGCCGACAAGCCCGTGGTAACCTTCTTCCACAGCACCGGCGACAACTCGAAGCCCACAATCCTGTCCAGCACACGGCGCGCTTGCTGTGCGTTCACGAGGTTGTAGTCTATGTCGCGCGGCTGCTCAATGGCACGCTGGATGGCTGACTTCGTAATCTCGTGGAAGACAATGCGTTTCGTATCTTTCTTGTCCAACCCGAGCACCTCTTTCAGGTGCCATGCTATAGCCTCTCCCTCGCGGTCTTCATCGCTCGCGAGCCATACCGTATCGGCTTTCTTCACTTCGGCTTTGAGTGTATCCACGAGGTGGTGCTTCTTAGGGTCAACTACATAGTTGGGTGCGTATCCGTGCGCAAAATCAATACCCATGCTGTTCTTCCCCAGCGGCTCTATATCGCGTATATGCCCCTGCGAGGACAGCACATGATAGTCCTTGCCCAAGAATTTCTCTATCGTCTTTGCTTTCGCCGGAGACTCCACTATTACCAAGTTCTTGCTCATCGTCTTTTGCGTGTTTATTACGTCGCTTCATCGGAAGCGCTATGGTTTCTTTGTCCTTTCTGCCTTTCGGCGCGCAAAGGTACAACAATTTTCCCAAATACACAAAAAAAAATCACTTTTTGACATTTTTTATCCCTCTTCCTACCTATATATTTCCCCTCGTTGCCTTCTCTGATAGCCATGCTTATCCTTCTTTCCGCGCGCCTGCCCAAATACTCCACATTGACGCTGCTCGAAGGCGCAAAAACACCCCCAAAAGGAATTGTCCATTTTTCGAATATACAATCGAACTATCTCCCTCCGATTTTATAAGGGTTTAGTAAGGCTCTAGTAAGGGTCTAAAAGGGGTTATATTGTGTTACAACCAATTGTCCAAAACACGTATAACCGCCCTCCGCACAAGCAGAGTTTCTTTTCTATGCAAAGAAAATCAAGATTTATTTGCATAATCAAAAAAAATGCTGTATCTTTGCAGCGCAAACGAACAAAAAGTCTATGAAACGGATAGTAGTTTTTACCGGTGCGGGTGTGAGCGCGGAGAGCGGCTTGGGCACGTTCCGCGACGCGGACGGACTCTGGGAGAAGTACCGCGTGGAGGACGTGTGCACCCACGAGGCGTGGCTACGCAATCCGCAGTTATGCGTGGACTTCTACAACGCCCGTCGCCGCGACACCTTAGCCGCGCAACCCAATGCCGCACACGTGGCAATCGCCGAGTTGCAGGCGCACTTCCCCCAGACGCAAATCATCACCCAGAACATCGATGACCTCCACGAGCGCGCCGGCGCGCATGACGTGCTCCACCTCCACGGCGAGATACGCAAACTCCGATCGGACATCGACGAGACGGCGACCGTGGACCTCGAAGGCTGGGAGCAACACTATGGAGACCGACATCCCGACGGCAGCCTGCTGCGCCCCTATATCGTCTTCTTTGGCGAGGGTGTACCCAACTTCCCGCGGGCGTGCGAGATAGCGTCTCAAGCAGACATCATGATTGTCGTCGGCACGAGCCTGAACGTCTATCCCGCGGCGTCACTCTTGGAATACGTGCCTACACACGCTCCCATCTACGTGATTGACCCCGGCATGCCCGAGTTCGGCATCTACCGCAACCGCGTAACCCACATCCGCAAAAAAGCCTCCGAAGGCGTCCCGGAGTTGCTGAAAACGATGATGAGCAACGCCCTCTTAATTCATAATTCTTAATTCTTAATTCTATTATGTACATCGCATTGGTAGTATTATTAGTATTGGCAGGCGTGGGACTGCTGTTGGTGGAGATGTTTCTGCTGCCGGGCTTCGGCATCGGGGGCATCGCAGGTTTTGCTTGTTTGGGCGGCGCTGTATGGGTGGCGTACAGCCTTATCAGTTCCCTCGCGGGACATATCACGCTGGGCGCATCGCTCCTTTTGTGTGCATTGGCTATTTTGGGATTCTTAAAAAGCCGTGCCTTGGAGAAGATGGGGCTTGACACGAAGATAGACGCACAAGTCCCCCTCGCCAAACCTGGCAAGAAAATCAAAAACTTGGAGAAAGCCGCCAAGGAAATGGAGGAAAACTAAAGGAGATAGTATCAAGTATCAAGTTTCAAGTAAGCAATACTTGAGTAACTGTACTTGCAACTTGAAACCAGAAACCGGAAACAAACTAAATACTAAATTATTATGGAAAATCTATTTACAATTATTCTGCTGGGTGTTCTCGGCGTTTTCCTGATTATCTTTTTCTACTATGTGCCGTTTATGTTGTGGATAAACGCACAAGTGAGTGGTGTCCGTATCTCCTTGGTACAGTTGTTCCTTATGCGCATCCGTAAGGTGCCCCCCACGAAGATTGTGAACTGCCTCATCGAGGCGCACAAGGCGGGCTTGCAGGACGTGAAGCGCGACGGACTCGAGGCACACTACCTCGCCGGAGGACATATCGAGCGCGTGGTGCACGCCCTCGTCTCTGCCAACAAGGCGAGCATGGAGTTGCCCTTCCAGATGGCTACCGCTATCGACTTGGCAGGGCGCGATGTGTTCGAGGCGGTGCAGATGTCCGTCAACCCCAAGGTCATTGACACCCCGCCCGTAACGGCAGTGGCGAAAGATGGTATTCAGTTGATTGCAAAAGCGCGTGTTACCGTTCGCGCAAACATCCGCCAGTTGGTCGGTGGTGCCGGTGAGGACACCGTCTTGGCACGTGTAGGCGAAGGTATCGTCAGCTCCATCGGCTCCGCAGAGAGCCACAAGCAGGTGCTCGAGAACCCCGACAGCATCTCCAAACTCGTGCTCAGCAAGGGCTTGGACGAAGGTACCGCTTTCGAAATCCTCAGTATCGACATCGCCGACATCGATGTAGGTAAGAACATCGGTGCACAGTTGCAGATGGACCAGGCGCAGGCGGATAAGAACATCGCACAAGCCAAAGCAGAGGAGCGTCGCGCAATGGCTATCGCCAGCGAGCAGGAGATGAAAGCCAAGGCGCAAGAGGCACGTGCCCGCGTCATCGAGGCAGAGGCGCTCGTGCCGCAAGCCATGGCAGAGGCATTCCGCAACGGCAACCTCGGCATCATGGACTACTACCGCATGCAGAACATCCAAGCCGACACCGCCATGCGAGAGACCATCGCCAAACCCGCCGCAAAGTGATGTTCTAATTAAGAATTATGAATTATGAGGGCATTGGAATTGAACTTCAAAGCATGAGCCTCATAATTCATAATTCATAATTCACAATTATCAAAATGTCTTTTCGTCTTCGGTTGGCGCTGAGGCTGGAGCAGCTGCGCCGCAGAAATATGAAGGTCTTGCACCCTCTGCAACAACTCTTTTGGGAGAGTACATTGCGTTGTAATGTGCATTGCTTGCATTGCGGCAGCGATTGTGTCTCTTCCGTTACACAACCCGATATGCCGGCGGCCGATTTCCTGAAAGTGATTGATGAGCAAATTACTCCGCATGTGAACCCGCATGAGGTGTTGATTGTCATCTCCGGCGGCGAGCCGCTGATGCGAAAAGACTTGGAGGAGGTGGGGCGTGCGCTGTACGACCGCGGCTATCCATGGGGGATGGTTACCAACGGCTTGGCGCTCACCAAGGAACGTTTTGCAGCGCTGCGCAAGGCAGGACTTCGCTCGCTTACCATCAGTTGCGATGGCTTGCAGGAAGACCATATATGGCTCCGCCAACACCCCTTGGCGTTTGAGGGAGCCACCCGCGCCATACGCCTCGCGGCGGCAGATAAAGGGCTGACATGGGATGTGGTAACCTGCGCCAACCAGCGCAATTATCCACACCTAAAGGAGATACGCGAGATGTTGTGGGGCATGGGCGTGCGCAATTGGCGCGTCTTTGGTATAGACCCCATGGGGCGCGCTGCTACTAATCCCGAACTGCTGCTGACCGATGAGCAGTTTAGAGGATTGATGGATTTCATCGCCGCCGAGCGCGAGCAGGGTAGGCATGTCTCCTATTCTTGCGAGGGCTATTTAGGCGACTACGAGGGGCGCGTGCGCGACCATCTTTACCACTGCGCTGCGGGTGTCTCCATCGCCTCTATACTCATCGACGGCAGCATATCCGCCTGCACCAGCATACGCGGCAAGTACTACCAAGGCAATATCTACCGCGATGACTTCTGGGAGGTGTGGGAGCACGGTTTCAAACCCTATCGCGACCGAACATGGATGAAAGAAAAAACGCCTTGCAAAGACTGCAAAGCGTTCGCTTTCTGCGAGGGCAATGGTATGCACCTCCGCCGCGAGGACGGCTCTCTTATGTTATGTCATCTGGAGCGGTTAGGGCAAAAAAAGTAGCGATGAATACGCCAATAATTAGAGGAATACGGCAATGATTACATACCGTTGCTATTCTATTCCCTCCTCGTGGTTATACCATTCTTCCAATCGCTGATTGAAACTTCTTCGGTCGAGACTCTTTGCCCATTGCTTCACCTCGGCGGTCATCTCCACACACTCTATCTTCACTTTCCGCCTGAGGCACAAGCGTTTTGTCTTCTGCTTGCTCCATAGGCTATCCTCTAAACCCGTAGTCCGAACCAAGATTATCTCGGTCTCATCGGGGATTTCTCGGCAAACTTCGTATGCCATACGGCGATTTCCAATCACCTCACGGGGCACCAACGCCACATGCCCCGAGGGGTAGAAAATCATGTCTTTACCTGCTTGCAGCGACTGCAAAGCAATTGTGGTTAATTGTTGCGCCTGCGCCACATCTTCACGGCGGCGGCTTTTCTCCAAGTCGGGTACTACCACCGAGTCCAGCATCTGCAACACCGGCAAAAAGAGCCTATTGCGGAAGAAACGCTCATCCACCATCGGGCATAATGCTATGTCCCAGCACTCGGCAAACAGCAGCAAAGGGTCGATAAATGCGGGATGATTGGGCATCACGAGATGCACTTTGTTATCATGCAAATACTACAATCCCTGAATCTCCACATCATAGTGTGTGTGGAATAGCGCCCGCGCAAAGCGAGCAAAACGAAAACGGTTCATAAGTGGTCAGTGGTCAGAGTTTTCTGAGTAATCGGAATAATCAGAATTATCAGAGCAGGGGAATGTTAATTGTTAACTGTTAATTATTAACTATTTTCTCTATCTTGCTTTGCAGAGGGCGAAGACGGAGTAGTGAGCACCGCGGCAGGGCTGGAGAGCTTGCATACAGGCTCGCATGGTGGCTCCCGAGGTGATGAGGTCATCCACCAAGAGGATATGCTTGCGATACAACTCCTCGGGATGGTTCACTTCAAACGCATTCACCATGTTGGTCTTTCGCTCGTCTCCTTGCAACAACGCCTGCTGGGCGGTATGCTTCCTACGGGTCAATAGTGTCGTATTTATCGGGATTTTGGTTACCTCGCTCAGTGCCCGTGCTATGTATTCCGACTGGTTAAATCCTCGCTCGAGCAAGCGCTTGGGGTGGAGTGGAATAGGGATGATGATATCTATTCCCTCGAAGAAATCTGTTTGCAGGAAGTCATATGCCGCTTCTTTGGCAAGCAGGGTGGCTATCTCGGGCTGTTCGTGGAATTTCATGCGATGAATTGCCTTGCGGATAGGGTGCCCTTTGTCGTAGAAAAGGAAGGCAGCACCCCGTTGAAACCGAGAGAAATCGGAGGAAAAGAGTTGCTCGGTGATGTTATCCCGTTGTGTGGCTTGCTCCGTGCGAGGCAGCGTCTGCATACACTCGCGGCAGATACACTCTTCCCCATCGTCAATCACCCGCCCGCACATCGGACAGCAGCGAGGGAAGAGGAGTTGCAGGATACTATGGAAGATGGAGAGGGACAATGTGAGTTGAGGGTTGAGGGTTGAGAGTGCGGCAAAGGTAGTGATATTTTGGGATATATGCAAGCGTTGCGGCATTCTCGGGATTTGCTATGTGGCGGGTACGCTTTTGGTGCGGTATAGAGACCGCGCCTCATTGTGCTTACAGCGTTACGCCGGTTTTGAAGATGGCTATCTCGTGGTAGCCGTTGCGCTCGTTGTTGGTGGGCGTGCCGTTGGCTACGGAGATGACGTAGTCGGTGAAGCGTTTTGCCACTTCCTCCATCGGCTCTCCTTCGGCTATCACGCCCGCGTTGAAGTCAATCCACTGCGGTTTGTTGCGATAGAGGTTGCTGTTGGTGGACACCTTCATCGTGGGCACATAGGTGCCGAAGGGGGTGCCGCGCCCTGTGGTGAAGAGTACGATATGGCAACCTGCGGAAGCAAGTGCAGTAGCAGCCACGAGGTCATTTCCCGGTGCAGAGAGCAGGTTAAGTCCCTTCACCTGCAAGCGTTCGCCGTAGGGCAAGACACCGCGGACGAGCGACTTACCGCATTTCTGCGTACAGCCGAGTGCTTTGTCTTCCAGCGTGGAGATACCGCCCGCCTTGTTACCCGGCGAGGGATTTTCGCCCACAGGCTCGCCGTGGGAGAGGAAATAGTCCTTGAAATCGTTGATGAGCGACACCGTCTCGTCGAAGAGTTGTCGGTTGGCGCAACGGTCCATAAGGATAGTCTCTGCGCCGAACATCTCGGGTACTTCGGTAAGGATGGTGGTGCCGCCTTGCGCTACGAGGTAGTCGGAGAAGACGCCTAATAGCGGGTTGGCGGTGATGCCGGAGAAGCCGTCTGAGCCGCCGCACTTCAAGCCTACGCGCAGTTCGGAGAGCGGGCACTCGGTGCGTTGGTCTTGCTGCGTGAGGACATATAGCTCGCGCAGGATAGGCATGCAGTATTCCACCTCATCGCCCTCAATCTTCTGGCTCACGACGAAGCGCACGCGCTCGTGGTCGTACTCGCCGCAGAACTGCTCGAAGACATCCGGCTGGTTGTTCTCGCAGCCGAGTCCTACCACCAAGACCGCACCGGCATTGGGGTGGTGCACCATGTCGCGCAGGATTTTCTTGGTGTTCTCGTGGTCATCGCCCAACTGTGAGCAGCCGTAGTTATGCGGGAAAGCAAAGATGTTGTCCGCTCCCGTCTCGCGGCGCAGTTGCTCCGCCAAGCGGCTGACGATACCATTCACGCAGCCGACGGTCGGGATAATCCATACCTCGTTGCGGATACCCACCTGCCCGTCTTTGCGGCGATAGCCCATGAAGGTGCGGTGGTCGTCGGGGATGTTGAGCACCACGTCTTGGGGGTGGTACTCGTAGGAGAGCAACCCCGCGAGGTTGGTCTTGATATTGTTCTCGTTCATCCACGCGCCGGCTTGTTTGTCTTCGCGGGCATGTCCAATGGGGAAGCCGTACTTAATCACGTTCTCGCCGGCTTTGATGTCAGCAATAGCGATTTTGTGTCCTGCTGGAATGTCTTCCTGCACGGTGATTGTCTTGCCGTCCACTTCTATGACGGCACCTGCCGACAAGGGCTGTATGGCTACAACCACGTTGTCGGCAGGATTGATTTTCAGGATATCAGTCATGGGGATTTACGATTTACGAATTACGATTTGCCATGCGGAAAAGCAGGATTGATTTACGATTTACGATTGAAGCACTATGCCAATCGTAAATCGTAAATCGTCCAATCGTAAATTTACAAGATGCTCTTTACGGTTTCTACCATGCCTCTTTCTTGGATGCTGCGGAGGAAGCCCTCTACCATGTCGGTCAAGCCCGGGATGGTGTTGAGGTCTTGCTTGCTCTCTTTCCAGATGATGTCGGTAGCGCCAAGCACGCCTTCTGCCACTTTGCGGAGGTCGCCCGTTGCCCAGAGTTGGCTGAGCAGGTCCATAATCTCCTGTGCGTCATTGGGCTGGATGGGAGCACCATCGGCGCGTGTGCCACCTTTGTAGTAGGTGATGATAGCGGCGAGACCGAGTACCAAGCCCTTCGGCAGTTCGCCCTTGCGCTCCAAGTAGGTCTTCAAGCCGGGCAGGTCGCGGGTCTCGAATTTCGGGAAGGAGTTGAGCATGATGCTAGTAACTTGGTGGTCCACATAGGGGTTGTTGAAACGCTCCAGCACATCGCTTGCGAACTGGCGGAGTTCATCCATCGGCAGGTTAAGGGTCTCCATGAGTTCCTCGAACTGCACTTTGTGGATATACTGTCCGATGACGGGGTCGTTGCAAGCATCGCGCACGATGTTGATACCGCTGAGGTAAGCCACCGGCGAGAGGACGGTGTGAGGACCGTTGAGCAGGGTAACCTTACGCTCGTGGTAGGGCTTCTCCGACTCGGCGATGAGCACGTGCAGCCCGGCTTTCTCTGCGGGGAACTCCTCGCGCAGTTGCTCGATGCTCATGTTCTCGGGTTTCTCGATTACCCAGAGGTGGAATATCTCGGCTTGCACCACGAGGTTGTCGTTGTAGCCCACTTTCTCTTGGATAGCCGCGATGTCCTTGCGGGGGAAGCCCGGCACGATACGGTCCACGAGGGTAGCGCAGACGTAGTTGTACTTGGTGAACCACTCTTTGAAGCCCTCGTAGTCAGCGCCGAGGTCCTCTTTCCAGAGTGCGATATACTGGTAGATGCACTCTTTGAGGTGGTGTCCGTTGAGGAAAATCAACTCGCAGGGCATGAGGATAAGTCCCTTGGAGGGGCAGCCGTTGAAGGTCTTGTAGCGGCGGTAGAGCAGTTGCACGAGTTTGCCCGGATATGCACTGGCGGGCGCATCGGTGAACTTGCACGTGGGGTCGAAGGTGATACCTGCCTCGGTGGTGTTCGAGATGATGAAACGGATGTCGGGCTGCTCAGCGAGTGCCATGAAAGCGGCGTTCTGCGAGTAGGGGTTGAGGGCGCGGGAGATCACATCGATACGCTCCAGCGAGTTCACAGGCTCGCCGTTCAGACGACCTTGCAGGTTCACGTGGTAGAGGCAGTCTTGTCCGTTCAACCACTCCACCATACCTTTGTCAATCGGCTGTACCACTACAACGGAGCCGTTGAAGTTGGTCTTGGCATTCATATTCCAAATAATCCAATCAACAAACGCGCGGAGGAAGTTACCCTCACCGAATTGGATGATACGCTCGGGTGCCACGCTCTTGGGGGCAGTCCATTTGTTTAGTGCTTTTTTCATACTATTGAAATTTTAACGTTATTGAGTCCGCGGAAATAGTTGCCATAGCACTTTCCTTTGCGTAGGCAATTCTGGCGACAAAGGTACTGCTTTTCTTGCGAATAGGTAACCATAAAATTACGGAAAATGTAGAAAAATTGACGGATAGATAGTGATGATTACGGAAGTGTTTAGCAGGCTGCCGTGTTTGACTCGAGAAGAGCCGCCGGCGGGGTCGGGTCGGGCGGTTAGATGGTTTTTTGTAGGAACTTCTCCCGCTCTACGATGAAGCGGAGATGTGTGCCTTCGCCTAATAGGACATTGCCCTCGGCGGTCTGTTGGAATGCCGCCACGCGGAAATGCAGTTTGCGTCCCTCTACGGCGGTGAGTTCGGCGATGGCATAGACATGTGCTCCGACAGTCGATGGGCGCAGGTGGCTGCTCTCGATATGCCCGCCCACCGTGGTCTCCCCTTCCGCCAACGCATCGCGCACGGCAAGCATGGCGGCATTCTCCATCAGTGATAACATAGCGGGCGTTGCCCAAACTGCCATATCCCCCGAGCCGATATGGATGGCTGTAGTCTCCGCGCTGACTATAGCGCTACTGCGGTGTGTTAGTCCGATTTGCATCATAGTAATACGTTTGTAATGACGGGCGCAAAGATACTGCTTTTTTCGGATATGGACAAACAAAAATTGCAAATACCTATATATAGGTATTGTATATATGGGGAAAAAGCAGTAATTTTGCGGCGTCTTTGCTATAGAAATATGAAACAGGAAACAAACATTAGTCGCATAGCCGTTGTGGGTAGTCCGCAGAGCGGTAAGTCGGCACTCACGGAGCGACTGCAAGCCATGATAGACGTGGCAGGGATGCCGCTGCAACTGACCGAGATACACAATCTCGATGACCTCCATGCCCATAGTTTTGCCGTTATCTTGCAGGTGGTGGACTGCATGCACTTGGAGCAGAGCCTTATGCTCACGCCGCATATCATCGATGAGCAGGAGAAGATCGTGATGGCGTTCAATCGCTACGACCTCCTGCAGCAGACCGACCACTCGCTGGATATGCAGCAGATGCGCACGCTTATCGGTGTGCCTATGGAGTTGGTATCCGTGGAGACGGGTTTGGGTTTGGATAGCGTCATCCGTCTGCTGGAAGAGACGGTGCACAAGCCGCTCTCTACCGCACACCCTATTTACCACCTGCGCGACCTCGAGGACGAAGATGCCTACGAGGCATATGTGCACGGTATCCTGACCCAGTGTCTGCGCCACGCGGAGGATGACCAAGAGCAGACCACGCTGGAGAAAGTGGATAAGATACTGACCAACAAATGGATAGGCTTCCCGCTGATGATACTCATCCTCTTCTTGGTCTTCCAATGCACGTTCAGCCTCGGAGCCTACCCGCAGGAGTGGATACAGATGGGGATTGACGCGCTGTGCGAATGGTGCTCTACGCTGATGCCCACGGCGTGGTGGAGCAGTCTGCTCATCGACGGCGTGATACAGGGCGTGGGGGCAGTGCTGGCGTTCCTGCCGAACATCATCATCATGTTCTTCTTCATCTCGCTGATGGAAGACAGCGGCTACATGGCGCGTATGGCGTATCTGATGGATGGTATCATGCACCGCGTGGGCTTGCACGGACGTTCGTTCATGCCTATGCTGGTGGGCTTCGGCTGCAACGTGCCGGCTATCATGGCGGCGCGCGACATCAAAGACCCGAAAGACCGCACGCTGACCATGCTCATGGTGCCTTTCATGTCCTGCTCCGCCCGCCTGCCGGTGTATATGCTCTTTGTGGATACGTTCTTTGCGAAATACAAAGCGCTCGTGATGCTCTCGATGTACGTAATCGGTATCGGACTGTCTATCCTCTTTGCGCTTATCATGAAGCACACCAAATGGTTCCGCAAGCCGGCGGACGACAGCGTCAACGAGTTGCCCGCGTTCCGCATGCCAACATGGCGCGCCACGGGTGCACATATCTGGGAGCGCGTGAAAGATTACTTGCAGAAAATCTCCACCGTCATCCTATGGGCGTCCATCATCATCTGGGCATTAGAGTACTTCCCCACGCAGGACGTCAGCAATCTGGAGAACTCCTATTTAGCGATGATAGGCAAGGCGATTGCGCCGGTGCTGAGCCCGCTGGGCTTCGACTGGAAGATGTCCGTTTGCCTGCTGACGGGTCTACCTGCCAAGGAGGCTATCGTCTCCACGATGGCGATACTCTACGGCGGCGATATCGCCACGGCGGCGTTCACGCCCGTTACCGCCTTTGGCTTCATGCTCTTCACCCTGCTCTACTTCCCCTGTATTGCTACTATCGCCACCCTGCGCCGCGAGGCGGGGAAAGGCTGGGCATGGTTCACCGTCTTCAACTCCCTCATACTGGCATGGCTGGTAGCGTTCTTGGTAAACCTCATCGGCTCTTTGTTCATGTAGGGAAACGTTTTTCTATCAAGGGGTTGTCAATACCGCTGTGCTGATGCGTTTGCGCAAGTCTGTGCGCGAGACGTTGCCGTTGAGGTATTGCTCCATCATCATGCTCGCTACGGGGGCAGCCCATGTGGCACCGAAGCCGGCATTCTCCACCACCACTGCTACTGCTATCTGCGGGTTCTCCAGCGGCGCAAAGCCGATGAAGATAGCATGGTCTTTGCCGTGCGGGTTCTGCACGGTACCCGTCTTACCTGCGCTCTCCACGCCCGGCACTTTGTACCAGCGTCCCGTGCCATTCGTCATCACGCGGTGCATACCCTCTTGCACCACACCGAAATAACTGCTGTCGATGGGTGTCTGATGGCGGCGCAGGCGCATGGAGTCGGCTTTGTTGAGGTGGGGCGTGATGAAATAGCCCTTGTTGGCAATCATCGCCGCTTGGTTTGCCAGTTGCAGCGGCGTTACCAACACCTCGCCCTGCCCGATACTGAGCGAGCGGATAGTGATGGCTTTCCAGCCCGTCTTGCCGTAGTACTTATCGTAGAAACGTGTGCTCGGGATGCTGCCCGATGATTGGTAGCCCACGTCGGAATCCTCAAAGCGTTGCCCGAAACCGAACGAGAGCATGTCCTCGCGCCACACTTCGTAGTTGTGGCGGAAGTTCTCGTTCTCCTCGCCGTAGCCGCCGCGCTGGAGCATGTCGCGGAAGGCGCACCAGAAATAGGGGTTGCAACTCTGCTCGATGGCTTCCTCAAGCGAGACGGGGCTACCGTGGTGGTGCGTACATTTGATAGGCGTAGAGCCGGGACCGCTGCAGGGGTACTGCGTCCGCGGGGTGATACCTTTCTCTTGCAGGCAGACCAGTGCCTGCACGGTCTTGAAGGTGGAGCCCGGGGGGTAGGTGGCTTGTGTGGCGCGGTTCAGCAGGGGTTTGGAGGCATCGTTGAGCAGGGCGTTGTAGTTGGCGTTGCGCTCTCTGCCGACCAGCACCTGCGGGTCCCATGCAGGGGACGACACCAGCGCCAATATCTCGCCGGTCTGCGGCTCTATCGCCACCGCGCTACCCACTTTGTTCGCCAGCAACTCCTCCGCCAACAGTTGCAACTGTATGTCGAGGGTTATCGTCAGGTCTTGTCCTGCCTGCGCGGGGCGGTCTAACTCGCCGTCGTGGTAGGAGCCTTGCAGGCGCCCTTTCGAGTCGCGCATTAGCACCTCCACGCCTTTCTCGCCGCGCAGTGCTAACTCATAGGTCTGCTCCAGCCCGTCGCGCCCCGAATAGTCGCCGCGGCTGTAATAGGGGTCTTTGTCCAAATCGCTCTGGCTCACCTCACCCACGCTGCCGAGCACATGCGCCGCAGCGTTGTAAGTGTAGTCGCGTAGGGTGCGTTTGCGAATCTGCACGCCCGGGAAGCAGAAGAGCGACTCTTGCAGCGTGGCGACATCTTCCTTCTTCAGTTGGCTCAGGAACACCTGCGGGGTGTAACTCGAATAACCGCGGTTCTTCTTGCGGTTCTTGATGTCGGCAATGCGGCTGTCGAACTCCTTGCGGTCTATCGCCAAGGTGCGGCAGAAAGCCGTGGTGTCGAACTGCTTGCCCATCTCGCGCATAATCATCGTTACCTCATAGATAGGCTGGTTGAAGACCAACAACTCGCCGTTGCGGTCGTAGATTAAGCCGCGGGAGGGGTAGATGGTCTGGCGCACCAAGGCATTGCTGTCTGCCTTGTCGCCACTCGTGGAATCGATGATTTGCAGGAAAAACAAGCGTATGATATACACCAACACTATACCAACGGCTATTCCGCTGATAACATACCGCCGCTTATAGTTGTTGTCGTTAATCATAAGTTAGACCGCTTCGCTGAAAGACACAAGACCGCTCACTGCGTTCGCTGAAAGACTAAATAGTTTCGACTCTGACTTCTAACCACTCAACTCTCAACTACCAGCAGGCGGGGACGCCTGCGTACCCGGACACTGACCACTAAATTATCTTTTCTCTCGTATCCAAGCATATCCCAGTATCAGTGCTAAACTGACGATGCTGCTGACCAGCGTGGTCAGGAGCGTGTACCACCATAGTTGGAACGTCCATGCCGTCATGAAGAAGACCATCAGATGGTGCGCCACTACCAGCAACGAGGCATATTTGAGAAACGGCGCAATACCTATCGTCTGCATGCTGATGACATCGGTCAGTCGCTCGGTGTCGTTCACCCACAGCGGGATGAGATGGCGCCGCGCATACATCAGCATGATACACGCCGCGGCATGCACGCCCAGCGAGTTGCAGAACACATCCATCAGCAGTCCCGCCGCCAACCCTATCAGCATATCCGCCCAACGAGGCAGTGTGATAGGCATCATCAGCAGTGGCAGGATATAGATGAACGGATGGCACACGCCACCCAACTGCAACTGGTTAATCAGCAGCACTTGCAGCACCATCGCCACCAACCATTGTCCTATTTGTCGTAACCAAAGCATGTTTTGTTAGGATGAAGGATTAAGGATGAAAGACTTATTACCTTCGTCTATGAGTCTCACAGCTAATACTATTTAGTCTTTTATCCTGCGTCCTTTATCCTTAGTCCATTTATCTCTTCCACATCTTCATTATCAATCACTTCTATATGTCGCAGGCGGCGGAAATCGGTCGCCAGCCGCACGCGCACGGTGTAGTACGACGCGCCTTCTTCCAGTCGGCACTCTTCCACCACGCCCACAGGCACGCCTGCGGGGAAACTGGTGCTCAAGCCGCTCGTAACTATCGTGTCGCCGATGTTCACCTCGAGGTGTGTCGCCACGTCTGCCAAGTCGGCAAAGCGCGTGTCGCGACCGTCCCATTGCAGGGTGCCGATATAGTCGTTTTTGAGGAAGCGGCAACTCAGTCGGGTCTCTATGTTGATGAGCGGCAGCACCACCGAGTAGTGCTTACCCACGGTTGCCACGATACCCACAGCCCCTTCGTCGTTGCGCACGCCCATGCCTTCATACACGTCATCTTCCTCTCCACGATTGATAGTCAGGTAGTTGCGCATACCGTTCATCGTCATCTGCACCACCTTCCCCTCGCGATACACCACCTGCTCCCTGTCCGCTAACCACTGCCCGCTAACCACTGGGGACGCGGGCCTCTCGCCCGCGGTTACCTGTCCGCTATTCTCCAACCTGCTCCTCAGCGCGGCGTTCTCGGCTGCCAAACGCTCGTTCACGCCTTTCAGTCCGAAATAGCCTGTTACCTCCGACACCATCTCATACTGCCACGCCACCAGCCTGTTGGCGGTGCTCAGCGCGCTGCTGCGGGGGTAGGCATTGCTCCACACCACCAGCAAAAACGCGGCAACTTCCAGCAGGATAAATAGCAGGAAGTTGCCATAGCGCAGTATGAATTTCAGTAGTGCTTGCATAAGGAAGAAGGATAAAGGATGAAGGATGAAAGATGAAAGACTTATTACCTTCGTCTATGAGTTTTCAGAGTCAATACTATTTCGTCTTTTATCCTTTATCTTTGAGCGAAGCGGTCCTTTATCTTATCAAGAATCCGAAGTTATTCACGTTCTTCAGGGCGATGCCCGTGCCGCGTGCCACGGAGAGCAGCGGCTCGTCTGCCACGTGGAAAGGAATAGTTATTTTATCCGTCAGTCGTTTCGCCAGTCCGCGCAGCAGTGCACCGCCGCCGGCGAGGTAGATACCCTTGTTCACGATGTCGGCGTACAACTCAGGCGGCGTAGCCTCCAGTGCTTGCAGCACGGCGCTCTCTATCTTCGAGATACTCTTCTCCAAGCAGTGCGCCACCTCCTGATAACTTACCGGCACCGACATAGGCAATGCCGTTACCTTGTTCGGACCCACCACGATATAATCCTCCGGCGCGTCCTCCAACTCGGGCAACGCGGCACCCACGTTTATCTTGATACGCTCTGCCGTCGGCTCGTCTATCTTGAGGTTGTGCATACGGCTCATGTACTCGATGATGTCTTGGTTGAAGTCATCGCCTGCCACCTTGATGGACTTGTTCGCCACGATACCACCCAGCGAGATAACGGCAATCTCCGTCGTACCGCCGCCTATGTCCACAATCATACATCCCTCGGGGCTCTCCACGTCGATACCGATACCTATCGCCGCCGCCATGGGCTCGTAGAGCATATACACATCGCGTCCGCCGGCATGCTCCGAACTGTCGCGCACGGCGCGTATCTCCACCTCCGTGCAGCCCGACGGGATACCCACCACCATGCGGATACTCGGGGTGAACAGCAGGCTCTGCTTCGGTATCATCTTTATCATGCCGCGTATCATCATCTCGCACGCTTGAAAGTCGGCTATCACGCCTTCTTTGAGCGGGCGAATGGTCTTCACCATCATGCCGCCGCGACCTATCATCTGCTGTGCTTTCCTGCCCACGGCGAGGCATTTGTTGTCTGCCATGCTGATAGCCACCACCGAAGGCTCGTTCACCACCACCTTGTCGTTGCACATAATCAGCGTGTTCGCAGTGCCTAAATCAATCGCAATCTCTTGCGTAAACGAAAAAAGTCCCATATTTTTATTGTAGAATTGAAAAAATCACTTTGAGGGCGCAAAGTTACAACTTTTTTTCTATATATGCAAGAAAATTGCATTTTTTTGAGAATAATGTGGGAAATGACATTGATAATAATGGTTTAGGATAGTGCGTTTTGGTATCGGATAGTGTGTTTTTGTATTAGTTTGTTCGTTTTTGTTTGCGTATGTTAAATTTATATAGTATCTTTGCAGGCGTGTTTTTATTCATTGACACTCTATTGATCATTTCAAATATTGTATGGTTAGAAATAGTATGGATTTACGTAAATGGGGACTAATCGTTGTTTTTTTTCTTTTGGCAAGTGTTGTGCGCGGGCAGGTGTATGATGTGCATGGTTCGGATCGTCTGTCTGTGCTCTCTGGTCAAGGCTGGGTGGTGCAGCATCAGTCAACGGCTTATGATTCGCTGAGGCTGTATATCTCGGCTCGTGCGCCTCGTGAAAACAAGTATCGTCTGTATGTCCTTTCCAAGCAGGGTCAGACTTGGGGCACGCCTCAGCCGCTGTTTGAAGCCTCGGCGACCGACTCGGTGGAGCACTTATGGCCGAGCATTGCTCCCGACGGGGAACATTTGTACTACGTGGTGGAGCGTATGCAGCAAAAGGGTAAGCAGCAGAGTGTAACGCGGCAGATTGCTTGTGCATCGTGGTCGGCGCAGGGTTGGCAACCAGGGGAGCCGATTATCATCTCATCGGATGATGATATTTCTCCGCTGGTGTTGGCGGACGGGGTGACGATGCTGTTTTCTCGCCGTGTGCAGACCTCTCATCGTGAGTCGCATTACGGGTTGTTCTACACGCGTAAGATGGATGCGATGAACTGGCTCCTCCCGTTGCCCGTAGTGCCGAAAGACGGTCGTTCGCTCTACGGCGGATATATGCTCGCGGAAGGGGACAGCACCCTCTATTTGACGGAGCAGATTTGTCAGCGCAAGGACACGTCTTATCATCTTACGTCCATCTCATTGCCCGCCGCTTTTCGCGGTCGGCAGTATAGGGTGTTGACGGGATGTATGACGGACGAGCAGACGGGTCGCGCACTGCGAGGAACGCTGGATGTGTATGACGCGCTGACGGCGCAGCGACTCTTCACGGCTTATACGAATCCTCTGACGGGTCGGTTTCGCATGGCGCTGTCGCCTGATAAGGATTACCGTATAGATGCCGGTGCGGAGGGCTATTCTCACTATTATATCACGCACGAGGATAAGGCAGATATTCGTCTCTCGAAGCAGTTGGAACTGACGATAGGCGTTTATGACGCGCTGGAGCAGATGCCACTTCGGATGGAGCGCATGCAGGTGTTCGACCTTTCGACGGCGAAACGCGTAGCCGTCAAGCAGACGACGGACAGCCTCGGGCGTATCCGTATTCAGTTGCCATTGAACAAAGATTATCGTTTGTTGTGTCAGAAGGCGGGCTATTATGATTACACGCTTGACCTCTCAACGACCAAGCCGATACGTTTCTCGGAGTCGGAGTTTGATATAACCTTGTCTCCGAAGATGACGCGTGTGCATGTGTGGCTGTTAGACAGCGAGACGGGCGATACCCTGCAAGGGAGCGTGCGCGGCGAAACTTATCTGCGTCAACGGGAGCGCTGCAGCCTGTCTTGTATGGCAAAGGGGTATTTCTTCGCCGACACCACGTTTGTTACGGATGCGGACACGTTGCAGGAGGTGGCGGTGATGCTTCGTCCGCTGAAACGGGATATGGTGGTGGAACTGCGGAACATACAGTTTGCCTATAACTCATATCTGCTGTCGGATGCGTCGCACGAAGAGTTGGAGAAAGTGCGTCTGCTGCTGTTGGAGAACCCGCAGATGGAGATAGAGGTGTCGGCTCATACGGATGATCGCGGTTCGGATGCGTACAACGACCGTTTGTCTTCTCGTCGCGGAGAGTCGGTGGCGCGTTACTTGATAAAAGCCGGCATAGCTACTCAGCGCATCCATACGGTGGGGTACGGGAAGCGTCGGCCGCTGGTGCCTAACGATTCGGAAGAGAACAGGGAGCGCAATAGGCGGGTGGAGTTTAAGGTGTTGAGCAATGAATGAGAGGAGTGGGGGACTCGGACAAAGACCCTCTAAATCTCCCAAAATCCACCCCAAAAATCAGAGATTTTTCGGGGACCCCGGAAAGGGATACTTTATGAAGCAGGCGAGGACGCCTGCGCACCCGGACAATTTACCGCGGGCGAGACGCCCGCGTCCCCAGTGGATGCCTGCGCACCCTGGACGGGCAATGAAAAAACTTGAATATGAAAACTTGAGATTATGTATAAGAAACCGATTTTTGTCTTTCTTTTCGTTTGCGTGGGCGTGATGTCTGCGGCGGGTCAGAAACTCAGCGAGGTGCTGCATCAGGCAGACGAGATGTCGCCATACGTGGCGATGTATTACCTGCGCGATATGCAGCAACTCTTCACCGAAGAGCCGAAGATTTATGCCAAGTTGGGAGATATAGTCTATCCGTTAGTTGATACCAAGGACCCTATCACGGACTATCATGAGCGGAAGAACCTGCTTTACTCCGCTCGTTTATACTACGGTAACTGCCTGCATTTTGCCAAAGACAAGAGTGCTTACCCGTTGCTGCCGGAGCGTATTCGGCAGATTAAGCAGCAAGAGCAGGAGACGGATAGTATCTACTGCCGCTTTAATCGGCTGGTGGATGATTATAACCGTTGCGTATCGCTCTTCACGCAGATTATGGATAATCATAAGCGTGAGAAGACGGCGCACCTGCTGTTCTCCGAGGGGGATAGTCTGCTGCTGGATAGTCTGCGGTCGTTGTCAGCAACGCTTCCCCAACGCATTGCGGATTACCAAGCGGTGCAGACGCGCGGAGAGGCGCGTTTTAGGTGGCTGCCGATAGACTTATATCGCTTGGATGGTTTGACCTATTCCAATTTCTTGGAGTCGGATATTGCTCTGTGGGACTACTATGGTTGGACGCAACAGTTCGCCGCGACCCAGCGTGCTATCTACGACCAACTCTATTGGGATATGCAGACGGACAGCATCTCCGACCGTTTGCTCAATCGTCTGCAGCAGGTGGACTACGGGTCTGCGGTGCACGATTGGTTTATTGTGCGTCAGCAGACGCAGCAAATAGGTCGCGCGTGGGAGGAGTTGTCGGGGATAGACTCGATATCGACCAACGAGATGCTGATGCACCTGCTTCTGCAGTCGGCGCGTCAACAGGCGATGGTTCAGCAGGCAGAGCAGGCTTTGCAGCGTCATCAGCAGAAGATGGATGAAGCGACCTTCTTGCGCTATGTGCCTTACTTCCGCAGTCAGCAGATCGGGTCTGTGGAGCAGGTGAAGCGTTTGGCGCAAGCGGATTATAACCAAGCGGCGTTGCTGCAACAGCAATTCGGTGCGCGGATAGTGCGGCTGTGCGAGGCGTATATGCAGGGAAAGACGGAGGAGCAACGCGCGGAAGAGGGGTTCCTCTCGCTGACGGGTGATGAAGTGGTGGCGATGCCGGTATCTGCAAAGGAGATGGCGGTGCTCACGGCGGAAGACGGCACGGGCGTGGTACGCATAGAAAGCGTGCGGACGACGGGAGAGTAATGGACGATTTCTTTGGCTTTTATATTAAACTTAACGTGCACTCGAAATAAGAAACTTATTACATCACAAACAACGATGATTCTTTTATGTCAACAAAAATTTCAAAAAATTATTCAGATATTTTTTCTTTAACGTTGTATATAATAATGTAACTATGCACTCATTTTTACCTGCAAATAGTTACACTTTCCGATAGACTTATTGAACATATGGGCGGATCGTTGAGATTCGCCCATATTTCGTGTATTCCAACGATATACAGCCTCGTTAATATACCGCTGTATGTACTTATCACTCACATCGTAATTCTGCAATGACTTGTTTGCAGATGTGTTCGTTATTGAAATAAGAGGTAACGCTGTAGAGTGAGTCAAAGTTTTGGAAATTGATCATATTGAAGGTGTAGGTTTATACAGAGGTAAATCTACTATAATATCACCAAAAATCCATATTTTGAAAATGAAATGGAGTATAAAAACGAAAAAAGTGGCTGATTTTTGCCACTTTTTCCTAAATGCCTAGGTCAACATGTATATCATTGCCTTTTTGTTTGTGAATGGCTTGCAGGGGAGTCGGCGGGGAGCGAGATAGCGCCGCAGGCGATATATCGCGGCGGGAAAGGGCAGGCGCTCGTGTACTCGAGTATTACCCCGCCCCCTATCCTCCTCCCCGCTTGCGGGGAAGTTCATGCACCCGAATAGGGCGTATTAGAAGAGGTGATTGGGTTAAAAGTGTATAATTATGCGATTTTTGGTAATGAATTATTTGGCTGAATCGGAAAAATGTTGTATCTTTGCGGGCGAAAGGGAGGAATGCGTTTCCGAGAGTAGGAGAGAGAAATAGCAAAATGGTATGGCATGATTTTGTTTGGTAGCAGATTGATATTTGGTGAGGACTCGGTTTGGTCTCGTTAAGACCCTTATACAACCCTTACTTAACCCTTACTAAATCTGCACGAGAACAAGAGGGAATGGGGATTGACATATTGAAAGGAAAAGACGGAAAATTAAAACAAAATGAATATGAAAAAAGGATTACTTTGTGTATTGGCATTGAGCATGGTGATTAGTGGTCAGTGGTCAGTGGTCAGTGGTCAGAGCCATGTCGAGTCAAGCGGCGCTCAGTTGGACTTACAGAGCCGCGCGACGCTGCGTGAGATGAGGAGCAAACATATAGCGGACTTCGAACGACTGCCCTCTAAATCCCCCTTAAAAGGAGACTTCCGAACAGCAGGCGGGGATGCCTACGCACCAGGGCAAGGCGACGATTGTCGGATGGTGGGGGCGATGGTTCGTGTGAAAGAGGGGACTACACGGGAGCAGTTGGAGGCTGAGGGATTGCAGGTGCTTGGGTTGCGCGGGACAATTGCGCTGGTGTCGATGCCCTTAGACGAGGTGGAGACGATAGCCGCACAGTCGCGCGTGATTAGGCAGATGCAGTTGCCGCGCGCTGTGAAGCCGATGAATGATATTGCACGCGCCGTAACAGGTGTGGATGTGATACACTCCGGCAAGGGCTTGCCGCAGGCATATACAGGTAAAGGCGTGGTAACGGGTATTGTGGATGCAGGGTTAGACCCTAATCATGTGATGTTCAAGCGTGAGGACGGGACTTCGCGGGTGGAGTATCTGACGTATTACATACAAGATAACAGCAGTCAAAGCGGCATCAGCGGAGCATGGTTCAACCGCGCGACCATCAGCCAGTTCACGACGGATGACCCAACGACTTTCCACGGCACTCACACCTTAGGCACGATGGCAGGCGGTTATAAGGGGAGTTCAAAGGTAGCGAGTTTGTCAGACGGCAAAGCCACGGTAGCAACGAGTGCTAACCCGTATTACGGTATGGCAACGGAGAGCGATATCGTTGCCAGTTGTGGTACGTTGCAGGACTTCTTTATTGCCCTGGGCATGGAGAGCGTGCTGGATTATGCCGACCAGATGAAGATGCCAGCCGTCATTAACCTATCGCTGGGTGGTACTACTGGACCGCATGACGGAACGAGCATGATCAGCGAGTATATGGCGCTGGCAGAGAAGCAAGATAAGGTGATCATCTGCGTGGCAGCAGGCAACGAGGGCAATCTGCCGTTAGTGGTGAGCGACACGCTGACGGAGGGGCAGACGGAGATAAAGTCGTTTATTCAGCCGATATACTCTTCCTATCCCGTTTATAATGATGATGGTAGCGTGGCTTACACATACAAGAACTTGCGTACCGGGCAGGTGTATGTATATAGCAACGACAGCACACCGTTTACCATCAAGGCGGTGGTTTACAACAAGAGCCGCGGAAAGATTGCTTTTCAGGCACCTTTCTCGCCGGACAATGAGAATGGGTCTATCTACTACGCTTCGGAAGGAATGGCACAAGATGGCGACTTGACGCATCCGAACTTCACGAAAGCGTTTAACGGATATGTAGGCGTAGGCGGCTTGGTGGATGAGTACTCGGGGCGTTATTATGCGATAGTGGACTATTTTGTGGAAGACGCGGCGACGAACGACGGCAGTTATACGCTTGGTTTTGTGGTAGATGGCGCGGCAGGGCAGCGTATTGACTGCTACTGCGACGGGTCGTTCTCAACGCTGACAGATGACGGTCAGGCAGGCTGGCAGACGGGTTCGAGCGATGGCACGATAAGCGATATGGCCTGCGGAGACGGTATTTTGGTGGTGGGATCGTATAATTCGCGGACGGATTTTGCTTCGCTGGACGGGAAATCCTACACCTATGGCGAGGAGATGCCTGCGGGTAAAGTGAGCAGTTTTACCTCCTATGGTACAACAATAAACGGGAAGACACTGCCGGAGGTGTGCGCTCCCGGGGCGACGATAATCTCGGCGTTGAGCAAGCCTTATGCGGACTATATGGGGATTGCTTCTTATCCTGCTAACTTGCAAGCGTCTTCGAAGTCGGGTGCAGATACTTATTACTGGATGCAGTGTGTAGGCACGTCGATGGCCTGTCCGGTGGTTGCAGGGGGTATTGCACTTTGGTTAGAGGCAGACCCGACGCTGACGCTGGCGGACGTGAAGGACATCATCAGCAAGACCTCGCTTTGCGATGCGGATGTGAACGACGACCCTCGGTGGGGGTATGGTAAGTTTGATGCGCTGGCGGGATTGAAGGAAGTGTTGCGAAGGAATGACATGGGCATGGGCATTGGCAGTGTGGCATCGGACGACAGCCAGTTGCTGGTTACGAGCGATGATTTGCGGCATTTTAACGTATTCCTCGGCGGCGCACGGCAGATGGAGGTGGCGGTGTATGATGTTGCCGGCAAGGAGGTGGCACGCTTTGCATCTCAAGGCGATGAGGCGGATATTGACGCTACGGGCTGGGCAGCGGGCACGTATGTGGTGCGCGTGAATGGGATGTACAGCGGAAAGATGGTGGTGAGATAAGCCCCTATCAGACTCCCCTACAGAGGGGGAGAGATAATTAGAATAATCAGAAAACATGTGAATATGAAAACAAACAAACTTTTTTCTATGCTTCGGGTGATGGCGGTGGCTGTGTGCCTTGGAGCGACGAATTTGCTCTTTGCTCGCGCTACGGCAGACGAGGAGCCGATTATCACTATGACGACCAGCATCTACGAGTTGGCAGGTGCTAACAATCAGATTTCGCTGGTAATAGGTGCTGTGGAGGATATGTGGATTGATGTGGACTGCGGTTTTGGAGCGGAAGAGTATAAACTGAACGCTCTGGACACGGCGGGGACACTCATCTACTGCACGGTGGACAAGAATGCGACCATCAAGATTTATGGAGGGAAGCCAGAGGCGATAACATACATCAACGCAGAAGGTTGTTACCTGACGTCGGCGGACTTGACCAAACTGCCTAACCTTGATATCTTGAATCTAAATCACAACCAGTTGGCGGATATTGACCTAAGCAAGAACACGAAGATTCGCGCGCTCTATGTATCGGACAATCCGTTTACGGAGTCGACGCCGCTGGTGATAGGCGAGAAGGACTTGTTGATTATTCTGGAGATACCGATGGTGGACTATCTTGACCCCAACTTCGATTTGACGAAGTATCCGAAGATGAAGTCGTTTGACGCTTACTACACGCGCACGCTGACGAAGATAGACCCGACGAATTGCCCGGATTTACTGCAACTGACGCTTGAGATGACCGATGTGGCGAGCGTGGATGTAACGAAGAACCCGCACTTGCGTATCTTGAACGTGAGCGAGACGAAGATTACAGAGCTGGACTTGAGCCAAAACAAGGAGTTGCTGGAGCTGTATTGCACACATGTGTCGGGTTTTGTGAACAAGGGGGCGTATAAGTTTAAGACGCTGGATGTGTCGAACAGCCGTTGGCTGTATCGCTTGAACTGCGCGGGTAATGCGCTGACAGATTTGAAGTTATATCATCCTATGCCTAACGACTCGGCAGGTTTGGTGTCGCTGGATGCGAGCGATAACTACCTGACGCATGTTGATTTGTCAAATCAGAACTATCTAAACTACGTGCATATCCAGAACAACTGCATGGACTTTGCCACGTTGCCGAGAGACTCGGATGTATGGCAAGACTATCAGTACTCGCAGCGTGCTCTGCCGATGGAGCCGGTATATAAAGAAGGTGATACGATAGACCTTAGTAGTCGAGTGCTCCGCCGCGGCTTCCTGACGGAAGCGATTGTGTATGCTATCCCGATGAACACGACCGACTCGTTTGTATTGCTGGATACCTCTTATTACTCCTTCAACGACACGACCGGCATCCTTGTGTTGAAGAAAGCCTACCAAGACAGCGTGGTGATAGAGTATCGGAACGATGCATTCCCCAATGCCGACCTCTTCACAGAGCCGTTTATGGTGAAGACAGCGGCGGATTACGGGAAGCCGACGAAGGTGATGAGTTTCACAAGTAATGACTATAATGTTACTAAGCTTTCTTTCTCGGTCGGTCTATACGGCGCGAGCGAGGAGAATCCGATTACATTCTGGGTGGATTTGGGTACCAATGAACAAAAACCGTTTGTAGCAACTTCGGAAACGACACCACTAACAGCCAATGTGAATGGCGCGAAGGGTTATGGTCCGATAGCGGTTTTTGTGCCCGATGGCACCAATATCTCCGCGTTGAGCATCAAGAATATATCTGTGTCCTCTATTGACCTCAGCCAATTGAATGGTTTGCGGGAACTGACTTTGTCGGGGACTTCGCTCTACTCCTACTCTCTTGATTTAACCTATAATCGTATGTTGGAGGTGCTTGACCTAAGCCACAACAACTTGACAACACTCAACCTTGAAGGCGAGAGCGACTACTTCAACAAGAATCTGCTCCATACGCTGGATATCAGTTATAACCAAATAGATAACACCGGATATTTGGCAGATAACTTCAAGTTGAGTCCGCTGTTGGCGATGCTGCATTTCAATGCTGCACACAATAAATTGGGCGATATAGACTTCTCGGATGCTGATAACCTGCTGACGCTGGACGTGTCGTACAACAATATGGAGCGTCTTGATTTCCAGCACTGTACGGCACTTGACACTGTGCGTGCATCGAATAACTTATTGTCGGAGATTATTTTGCCGGAGGAGGATAACATCCGCTATATGGATATTGCTGCCAACCAATTCACACTCGCCAACCTGCCGCGCCACAATGCCAAACTGACCGAAGCGGGCTATGTGTATGCACCACAGAAAGACATACAGATTGCCACGATGGGTCCGTGCGCGGATTTAGGTGCGCAGATGGTTACTTTGGATGGGAAGAACACCCTCTTGACATGGTTTAAAAAAGACGGCACATCCTTGGTAAAAGGTAAGGACTACACACTCAATAACGGCTTCACTCGTTTCTTGAAAGAAGATTTGGATTCGGTATATTGCGAGATTACGCACCCTGCTTATCCCGCGTTTTCCGGCGATAAGGTACTGAAAACCACAAAGATGAAAGTGGCTGGTATGCCGAAGAACGTCATTGCTACTTTCGTAACAGCAAACGATGGTGATGCAGTTTCGCTCTCGCTGGCAGGGGCACAAAATGGAATGTCAATGTATATCGACTGGGAAGGCAATGGAAATGTGCAACAATACCTATTGGAGACAGTGTACAAGTTGTTTGAAGCCACAACCTACAAGGGGGCTACGGTGAATGTTTATACCTACGAGTCGACTGATACCGTTACGGTGTTTAGTATGAATGGGGCTACCTTGTCTTCGTTTGATGGATCGAAATTGTTAGCCAATATGCTGAGCGTTCGTAATGCCGGTCTCAAGCAGATTACTATGCCTGAAAACAAAGAATTGTTGCGTGAGTTAAACCTATCGGGCAATGCGTTGAGCAGTTTCCCGATAAGCGATTTCCCGAATCTCTATTCGTTGGCGCTTTCGGACAACCAACTGACGAGCCTCGACCTGAGCCAAAACGAATCGCTGAATGTGGTAGGTGTAGCCAACAATAGCATCCAGTCCGTAACACTGAAGAATCCTAATTTATGGTTCTTGGATTTGAGTATGAACGAACTGACAACTATTCAGGTAGATACGACTACTACACCCCATTTGCAGCAGTTGGGACTCAGTTACAACAACTTGCATACGTTGGATGTGGCTTCGTTGGACGAACTGCGAGTGCTTAGCATTACCAATAACTATTTTGATTTCAGCACATTACCCCCTATCCTGCCGCAATATAGTGTGTATAACTACAGCGGGCAAGCCATGCTAAATGTAGCACTGCAAGATGAAAAGATTATTGACCTGAGCAGTCAAGCTATGGTGGGGGATAGCGTAACTGTCTTCACATGGTATTTAGGGGAGCCTACCTTCAACTACGATACGTATGAGTGGGAAGGCGAAGTGCTGGAAGAAGGCGATGAATACACATTGGAGAATGGTGTTACTACTTTCCTGAAACGTTTTGACGAAGTGATATGCTTGCTGACTAATCCGGCATTCCCCGATGTGTATCTCTATACCAACTATTTTGATGTTAATCAGTCGATGGGGTTAGAGAATGCAACAACCGAAGAACAGCGGGCCCGTAAGTACCTGCGCGATGGTGTACTCTACATCGAACGCAACGGTAAGACCTACACTCTGATGGGCGAATCTGTAAGATAATCCAATCAATAATCCGAATGGAGCGATTCCGGATACATACTCCCGGAATCGCTCTATTTTTGTTATGCGAGATAAAGTCAACAATTGTCCGTTTTTCGCATAAATACCCTCTACCTATAACCTCCGTTTATTAGGCGTTTATAACAAAATAGTAAGGTCTAAATAAGGTTCATAACGGCGTTATACGGCTACAAAACCAATTGTCCAAATCACGTATGTTTAATGTGGAGCTGATATAAGTAAATAAATTCTTTCAGCACTCAAAGTAATCACTCTACGAGAGTTAGTGATTAGTTAGTGATTAGTTAGTGATTACCGAGCCTATCCGCTATTAATCTTATTTCGACACACGTTAAATTAACGTGAGTTCGATATAAGCGAGTTACTTCTGCACTCAAAGACTAATTTGATTTTTGGTAATGAATTACAGTCTCCCTTAAGGGAGATTTAGAGGGTCGTTGTTGGAAATTTTTGTTGAAATAAAAGAATCATCGTTGTTTTTGATGTCTATGTTTCTTATTTCGAGCAAACGTTAAATTAATGAATAATTATATAACAATTAACGAAGAATAGATATCTGGACAATATATGGAGATTTATATTCAAATAATCGTGACCGTCTTTTTGTCTTAAAACCTTATGTTAACATAAAAAAAGCAATGATATACATGTTGACCCAGGTCAACTTAATAAATGTACTACAATTAAAAAACTATTCACTATAATTTAGAAAACAAAAGGAACCCACAAGACGTACTTGTGGGTTCCAATTTTTATTATTACCTTTGCAATGTCAATTAGCATTACACTGATAAGTCCATGTTACTGATAGATGTATCAGATTATACATCACTAAAATAGTAACTATAACCATTCTTTATCATTATTTCCCATGCATTATTCTTTGTGCCACTTGGAATGCCAAAATTTTTGCTTCTTCTATAGAAACACCACCAATGACAGATGCTGATTCGTTTAGAATAATTTTCGGTTTACCATTTTCCATTATTACTTTATTCTTTTCCATACAAATAAATAGTTTATATGTTTATAAATCTTTGGCAAATATACAAAAAAAATCTGATATAACCAAAAATCCATATTTTGAAAATGAAATTGACAATAAAAACAAAAAAAGTGGCTGTTTTTTTGCCACTTTTTCCTAAATGTCTAGGTCAACATGTATATCATTGCCTAAAAAAAACTATCTAACTCCACCTGTTAGATAGTTTCTTTTATAGTCGAAAGCAATTTACTTCACTCAACAATGACGAATTATTCTCTACACCCTTTCCCCGAGCACTCGGGACAATAGCCTGTGAAATGGTAGTCCGATTGGCAAACCTCATAGCCATACGGCAACTGCATCACATCTTCTTTCTTCATAGGGATATCCTCTATCTTTCCGCAGTTCAAGCAGCGGAAATGGGCATGGCGCGTGGTGTATATATCATATCGGGTGGCGCCATCGCCGATCTGCAGCGTTAGGATGGCTTTTTGGGCAGAAAGGGATTTTAAGGTATTAAATACCGTGGCGCGCGACACTCCGGCATTCATTTTGCATAAGCCTTCATAGATACCCTCCGCCGTGGGATGCGTGCGGTGGCGCTGCAAATACTCAATCACCAACATACGCTCTTTCGTACAATTCAAGCCGCAATCGGCTAACAACTCTCTACTATTCTTCATACTTGCTGCAGATTTAGTTCGCAAAGGTACAAAAAATAAGCGAGATAAGCAAAAAAACAAAGGAAAAATTTGTTCATATCAAAAAAATGTAGTATTTTTGCAAAGGATTTAGATTATATCTAAAATAAGAAGAGCATTTCTGAATAATCAGAGCACTCAGAATACTCCGAGAAATCCGATCACTCTGAATAGTAAACAATAACCAACTAACAACAAAAACGACTATGGCAAACAAGTATGCCGGTACCCAGACCGAGAAAAATCTGGAGATTGCATTCGCGGGCGAATCGCAAGCACGCAACAAGTACACGTATTTTGCAAGCAAGGCGAAGAAGGAAGGTTTTGAGCAGATTGCTGCGCTCTTCCTGAAGACCGCCGACAACGAGAAGGAGCATGCCAAACTGTGGTACAAAGAACTGCACGACGGCATTGGCGATACCGCAGACTGCCTGCTCAAAGCAGCAGAAGGCGAGAACTACGAGTGGACAGACATGTACGCAGGCTTTGCTGAGACGGCGGAAAAGGAAGGATTTCCCGAGTTGGCAGCCCGCTTCCGCATGGTAGCCGAGGTGGAGAAACACCACGAGGAGCGCTATCGCGCACTGCTCCATAACGTGGAGGCACAAGAGGTATTCAAGAAGTCTTCCGTGAAGGTATGGGAGTGCCGCAACTGCGGACATATCATGGTGGGCGATGCTGCCCCCGAGGTGTGCCCCGTATGCGCTCACCCGCAAGCCTACTTTGAGGTACATGCGGAGAATTACTAATTCTATCAACCTTAATTTCTAAACAACTATGCGTAGTATCACAACATTTGATTTGCAGTATGCCCACCGTTTCTACGGTTTTCAAGGGGAAGCACAGTACCTGCACGGGCATACGGGTGTCCTCACGATTGAGGTAGAGGATAGTATTAACGAAGGTGTCAACATGGTGTATCCGTGCAACGAGATTCAGAAAGTGGCATGGAGTCTGCTGAAGAACTTTGACCACGCGCTCGTTCTCCGCGAGGACGACCCGCTGCTACCTGCTATCCTCGATGTATATGAGAAGCAAGGTATCAAGAACGGGCATCCGCGCAACACCATGAAAGGTGAGGCGTTCCACACGGAGTGGGCAACGGCTTATCCCGACTGCCGACTGGTGGTAACCAAAGAGACGATGACCGTAGAGGGCATGATAAAGATTGTCTATGACCTGCTCAAGGACAAACTGAACATAGCGAAGATTACCTTCACGAGCGGCGTGAATGCGGCTTCAGCCGAGTTCCCTGCTCGCAAGGAGATTGACCGCTGCCCGCTCTGCGGTATCTCGCTGGACGAGAACGGCGTTTGCCCGAAATGCGGCTACAAGAAATAACCCATTCGGTTGCTGAATGGAATAACACAAAAGAGGCGGACTAACAAGTGGAGTTAGTCAGCCTCTTTTGTGCATACCTATCACCAATCCATTTTTTTAGGAACAGGGTTGTACATGGTTCGAGGCCATGTATGAGAAATATAACGGGTGCTAAGACTCAAATCTAAATGCATCTGCGTCTTTCCAGAGGGGGAGGATGTCGCGGAAATGCCACAGTTTCTGCATATCGAAATCCGCTATTTGCGTGCCCTCTTCGTCGTCGGCGAAGTGCACAATAGGTTGCAGGCGCGTGTCGTAGGCGACGGAGTGCCCATTGTAGTGCAAGCCCATCCCGTCATCCCCCACAGGGTTCACGGCGGCTATATAGCATTGGTTCTCAATGGCTCGCGCAGGCACCAGCACGTCCCAATACTGTATGCGTATGGAGGGCCAGTTCGCCATCACCAAGAGGATGTCGTACTCGTTGCGCTGCGTGCTCCGTGCCCAGACGGGAAAGCGCAGGTCGTAGCATACCAAGAGGCGGAAACGTGCGCCGCGGTAGGTGATGACCTTATCATCCTTTGCCACCTCGCCCGCCGTGAAGAACTCCGCCTCGCCGCCGTGGGCATAGAGGTGGCGTTTGTCCACGAAGATAGGCGACTCCGTCGGTCGCAGGAAGAACGCGCGGTTGTAGAGCCGCCCGCCGTCTTCGCAGATGAAAGAGCCGACGATAGCCAGATGATACGCGTCGGCGCAGCGTTGCAAGCGCTGCATGGTCTCGCCGTGGACGGTCTCCGCCAACTCGGGGCGGTCGGTGCAAAAACCCGTGCTGAACATCTCAGGCAGCAAGGCTACATCGGCGTTTCCTGCCAATGTAGCCAAGCGTGCTTCCGTCTGCCGCAGATTAGTCTCCTTATCCGCCCAAGCGATGGGGTATTGCAGTAATGCTACCTTCATGTGGTTTATGAATTATGAGCGCCATACTCTGAAAGTTCAAGTCCTTCGCGCAAGGTCTCTATCTCCTTGCGACAGAATGCCAACAACCCGTGCGCTTCATCTGCCAGTTGCTTGTATTCGCTGAGGCTGATTGCCTCCGATTGCTCCAGTTGTTGCACGATTGTCTCCACCCGCGCCATCGCTTGGTCGTAGGTGAGAGAGACGGTTGCTGTTGTGTTGTTATTTTCCTTTGCCATCTATGATTACTCCTATGGTAAAAAACAATATCTTCAAGTCCAGTCTGAGGGACATATTCTCCATGTAGGTGATGTCGTAGTTAAGTCGCTCCACCATCTTATCTATGGTGTCGGTATAGCCCACTTTGATAGGTCCCCAACTCGTCAGCCCCGGGCGTATCTTATAAAGCAGGCAGTAGTAGGGCGCTTTCTGCTCTATCTGACGAATGAAATACGCCCGCTCGGGTCGGGGTCCCACCAGCGACATATCGCCGCGCAACACATTCCACATCTGCGGCAACTCGTCTAACCGATACTTGCGCAAGAAAGCCCCCACGCGGGTGATACGCGGGTCGTTGTCTTGGCTCAGCAAGGGTTTCTTACGCTCGGCATCTTCGTACATCGTGCGGAACTTCAAGATATGGAAAGGAATGCCATGCAGCCCTATGCGCTCCTGACGATAGATAGCCTGACCTTTGGAGGTGGCATACACCAACACATACAGTAGGATATACAGCGGCGAGAGCAGCACCATCACGCACAACGAAAGGATGATATCCGCCGCCCGCTTGATACATAGTTCAGCATCGCTCATCTTATGCTCCGTGATACGCACCAAGGGTTGCCCGCCTATTTCCACGATACGCGCCGCACCCGTGAGTATATCATACACTCGCGGAAGAAGCGATATCTCCACATTCAGCGGATAAAGCCTGTTGATGATGGTGTAGAGCGTGCGCTCGGAACTGTCTTTCGGCAGGTCGATAATCACCTCCTCCACCATCCCTTTCTGTATGCGGTTGGCTTCGGCTATGCTATGGATGGTGCGCGTGCGATAGACTGCTGTCTTGCGCGAGATACGCGTGATGATAAACCGCGGGATATAACTGATAGTGAACTGCAAGACAAACAGCACCGCCAGCGAAATCAAATACCGCTCGTAGTTGATTACTTCATCGTCTATAATAATAATAAAGAAGAAAAGCAGCGAGATGAACACCGCGCTCCAAAAAGTGGTAGCAAACTCCTTGGCGGCATTCTTGCGGAACGGGCGCAGGTAATAGCCCGACAGGTAGTAGATCACGACACAGACGAGCGGGTAGATAATAAGCGGCGGATAGAAATTGAATACCGGTATCAATATAGTATCCACGCCGAACATCACGCCATCATTCACCAGCCGCCTAAACAGCGAGAACAACAGCCATACCACCTCCGCCGACAAGAGGTCGGCAAGGATATACGTCAGTTGTTGTTTGCGATGGGCAGTCATGGGCGGATGATTTGTATCTCGTTGTGCAATCCTAATTTGATGATGCTGCTCGGCTGTTTCTCTTCCTCATCATCTCGACGAAATTGGCAGACATAATCGGCTTGCTGTAGCACCTCTTCGGAAATCTGCCGAAAGATCTTGGCAGCAGGCTCGCCGCTGATGTTGGCGGAGGTGGAGACTATAGGTCGCCGCAGCCGCTCGCAGAGGGCTTTGGAGAAAGGTTCCTGCGTAATCCGAATACCCACGCTGCCGTCCTCGGCTATCAGGTTCTTGGCAAGGTTCTTTGCACCCGGGTAGATAATCGTCAGGGGGCGACTACTACTCCCCCGCCCCGCTTGCGGGGAGGGGGTAAGGGGGCGGGGCATATCCTCCATCGTGCATTCCAGCAACTCCCACGCCATCTCTGGCACTTCCTCCACATACCCTTGCAACTTCCCCGGTGCGTCCAGCAGCACCAGCATCGACTTGCTGTCCTCGCGCCGCTTCAGCGCATACACCTTTCTCACCGCCGCCTCGTTGGTAGCATCACAACCGATGCCCCATACCGTATCGGTAGGGTACACTATCACGCCACCTGATTGCAGCACACGCACTGCTCCATCCAAGTCTGCTTTATCATAACGTTGTACACACGCCATAATACAAATAACATTTTGTTAGCGAAACCCACCAAATACTTAGCAATATATCAAACCGAATAAAACCGATTTTTTACCGAAGTATAGTAAGGGTTAAGTAAGGGTTGTATAAGGGTCTTAACGACATCTGAATGAGCTTACGTGAAATATCAAAATGCTACATTCTTACCAAATACTCTAACAAATGTTCACTATCTAAAACCCAACAAAAAAAGAAGGATTGTCATCACGACAACCCAATCTTTACTTAACCTTAAATCTAATACCATGAAAAACACGATGCAAAAGTACTGCTTTTTTTTGATACCACCAAATAAAAATGTAGAAAAATATGTTTTTTAGCATATTTTCCTATTTTTTGGCAACTAAACTTGTCAAAAATCAGGTTTTTCGCCAAAAATTTGCCCATCTCAAAAAAATACACTAATTTTGTACCCGATAAGGTAGGGCACAAAAGTTTTAATCGTACTTGAAACTTAAAACTTGAAACTTTTAACTTATAAATAAACAAACACAATTATGAAAAATCTTGATTTAACCCAGTACGGAATCACCGGTACTACCGAGATTCTGCACAACCCCTCCTACGAAGTGCTTTTCGCAGAAGAGACCAAAGAAGGTCTGACCGGTTTTGACAAAGGCCAACTGACCGAACTTGGTGCTGTAAACGTAATGACCGGCGTCTATACCGGCCGCTCGCCCAAAGACAAATACATCGTGGACGACGCACAGAGCCACAACAACGTTTGGTGGACCACCGACGCTTACAAGAACGACAACCACCCCATGTCCGAAGCCGTTTGGGCTACCGTAAAGGACATTGCCAAGAAAGAGCTCAGCAACAAGCGCCTCTTCGTGGTGGATGCTTTCTGCGGCGCCAACAAAGATACACGCATGGCGGTTCGCTTCATCGTGGAAGTAGCATGGCAGGCACACTTCGTTACCAACATGTTCATCCAGCCGACCGCTGAGGAGCTGGAGAACTTCGAGCCGAACTTCGTTATCTACAACGCTTCGAAGGCAAAAGTAGAGAACTACAAAGAGTTGGGACTCAACTCCGAGACCTGCGTGGCGTTCAACACCACCAGCCGCGAGCAAGTCATCATCAACACATGGTACGGCGGCGAGATGAAGAAAGGTATGTTCTCCATGATGAACTACTACCTCCCTCTGAAGGGCATCGCTTCCATGCACTGCTCGGCGAACACCGACATGAACGGCGAGAACACCGCTATCTTCTTCGGTCTCTCCGGCACCGGCAAGACCACCCTCTCCACCGACCCGAAGCGTCTGCTCATCGGCGATGACGAACACGGATGGGACGACAACGGCGTCTTCAACTTCGAGGGCGGCTGCTATGCCAAGGTCATCAACCTCGACAAAGAGAGCGAGCCCGATATCTACAACGCTATCCGTCGCGATGCACTCCTCGAGAACGTAACCGTTGCAGAGGACGGCAAGATTGATTTCGCAGACAAGAGCACCACCGAGAACACCCGCGTTTCCTATCCT
Source organism: Paludibacteraceae bacterium (assembly GCA_016297215.1). GTDB lineage: Bacteria > Bacteroidota > Bacteroidia > Bacteroidales > Paludibacteraceae > Colicola. The sequence goes on from JAEDGZ010000010.1 coordinate 38,248, forward strand.
ATCAACCACATTGAGAAGATCGTTCGCCCCGTGTCCGCAGGTCCCGCTGCTAAGAACGTCATCTTCCTCTCTGCCGACGCATTCGGCGTGCTGCCTCCTGTTAGCATCCTGACCCCCGAGCAAACCAAGTACTACTTCCTCTCCGGCTTCACCGCTAAGTTGGCAGGCACAGAGCGCGGTATCACCGAGCCTACACCTACCTTCTCCGCTTGCTTTGGACAGGCATTCCTCGAACTGCATCCTACCAAGTATGCAGAGGAACTCGTCAAGAAGATGGAGAAGTCGGGTGCGAAAGCATACCTCGTGAACACCGGATGGAACGGTACCGGCAAGCGTATCTCTATTCGCGACACCCGTGGTATCATCGACGCTATCCTTGGCGGCGACATCCTCACTGCGCCCACCAAGACCATTCCTTACTTCAACTTCGAAGTACCGACGGCTCTCCCCGGCGTGGACCCCGCTATCCTCGACCCCCGCGACACCTATGCAGACGCTGCACAGTGGGAGGAGAAAGCAAAAGACCTCGCTGGTCGCTTCATCAAGAACTTCGCGAAATACGAAGGCAACGAGGCAGGCAAAGCACTCGTAGCCGCAGGTCCCCAACTCTAAGAACCTCCTTTTTAGGTAAATAAAAAAATCATGCTGCCAAGCATCATGCAAGGCAGCATGTTTTTTTATGTAATTTGGTTTTTGGTAATGAATTAATGAATAATTACATGAAAATTATATGTTAAAGAGAAATAATATTTGAATAATTTTTGGAAATTTTTGTTGAAATAAATGAATCATCGTCGTTTCGATGTATATGTTTCACATTTCAAGTGCAAGTTAATTATACGGTAAAGAATAAAATGGGGGGAAATTTGGCTATTTCGTTTTTTTTTCGTAACTTTGCGGCGGCTTTTCAAATCTGAAGCAGAATATGCAATTCAAGGACATCATCGGGCAAGAAGAGGTGAAACAACGGCTGCGGCAGTCGGTGCAGGAAGGTCGCGTGGCGCATGCGCAGTTGTTCGCCGGTCCGGAGGGCGTGGGCAAGTTGCCGCTGGCGATAGCCTACGCGCAGTACTTGAACTGCCCGCACCGCACGGCGGAGGACTCGTGCGGCGTGTGTCCTACTTGCTTGCAGTACAAGAACTTGCAGCACCCCGACCTGCATTTTGCTTTCCCGATAGTGAAGGGTACGAGCGGGGAGGTGTGCGATGACTTCTACCCGCAGTTTCGAGAGCAGCTGCAAGAGGCGCCTTACTTCGACTTGGAGGACTGGTACAAGCGACTGGGTGTGGAGACGAAGCAGGGAATGATTTACGAGAAAGAGAGCGGCGAGATAGTGCGCAAACTGAGCCTGAAAGCCTTTGGAGACGGGTATAAGGTGATGGTGATATGGCAGGCGGAGAAGATGAACGTTAGTTGCGCTAACAAGTTGCTGAAACTGCTGGAAGAGCCGCCGGAGAAGACGGTGTTCCTGCTGGTGAGCGAGCACCCTGAAGCACTCCTGAGCACCATCCTATCGCGCGTGCAGCAGGTCAGGATTGGCAAGGTGTCGGAGGAGGAGATGCAGCGGCAGGGTGTGCCCACCGACATCGCGCGGATCGCCAACGGGAGCGTGGTGGCGGCGCGGAGACTGATGGCGTCGGATGAGGAGAACAACCGGCAGTTGGAGGACTTCAAAGCACTGATGCGCGATGCCTACACCGTGGGCGTGCTGCAAGACAAGCAGAAGAAATTCGAGTCGCTGCAACGGCTCAGACGCTGGAGCGAGGCGATGGCGGACTCGAAAGTGGGACGCGAGAAGCAGAAAGCCTTTTTGCAATACGCCCAGCGGCAAGTGCGGGAAAACTATATCTACAACCTGCAGCAACAAGCGTCGCTCAACTACCAGACCAACGCCGAAGCGGAGTTCTCCACGAAGTTCGCACGCTTCATCCATAGCGGGAACGTGGAGCGGATAATGGATGAACTGGCGCGCGCCGAGCGGCAGATAGAGCAGAACGGCAACGCGAAGATGATTTTCTTCGACCTGTGTCTGCAGATGATAGTGCTGATAAAGGATAAAAGATAAAGGATAAAAGACGCATTACCTTTGCCGACAAACGTTGTCCGGGTGCGCAGGCGTCCTCGCCTGCTATCACTAACCACCGACCACTAAACTCTGAACACTAACCACTAACCACTGAACACTAACCACTAAACATATATGGATAACAAGTATACACTGAATGAGATAGGTTGCCACTATACCGCCAAGGCGTGTTGCCGCAACTCGGCGCACATGTTGCCGGTAACCGACTGGCTGGCAGACCTGCCGGAGAACGCACAAGAGACCGACTTGGTGGAGGTGCAGTTTAAAAACACCCGCAAGGGCTATTTCCACAACGCGGAGCACTTGCCTCTGGAGAAAGGCTCCGTGGTGGTAGTGGAAGCCAACCCGGGGCAAGACCTCGGCGAGGTGGTGCTGACAGGGCGATTGGTGCACCTGCAGATGAAGAAAAACCGTATCGACACGAGCCGCTATGAGGTGCGCAACGTGCTGCGGTTTGCCACCGACGAAGACCAACGGCGTGCCGCAGATGCGCATGCGAAAGAGCAGGCGACGATGATTAAGGCGCGGCAGTTGGCAAAATCGCTCGGGCTCGAGATGAAGATAGGCGACGTGGAGTACCAAGGCGATGGCAACAAAGCCATCTTCTACTATATCGCCGACGGGCGTGTGGACTTTCGACAGTTGATAAAAGTGTACGCCGAGACCTTCCGCGTACGTATCGAGATGAAGCAGATCGGTGCGCGTCAAGAGGCAGGGCGCATCGGCGGCACGGGTCCCTGCGGGCGCGAACTATGCTGCACCACGTGGATGACCAACTTCTCGTCCGTGGGCACGGGTGCGGCGCGCTTGCAGAACATCAGCCCTAACCCCCAGAAACTCACCGGCATGTGCGCCAAACTCAAATGCTGTCTCAACTACGAGGTGCCCGTCTATGAGGAGGCGTCGAAGAAATTGCCGCCACGCAACCTCCCGCTCGAGACCAAAGACGGCACGTATTATCTCTTCGCCACCGACCCGCTCAAAGGCGAGGTAACCTACTCCACCGCGCCACGAGTGCCCGCTAACTTGCAGGTAATCAGCCCCGAACGCGCGAAAGAGATTATCGCGATGAACCAACGCGGTGAGAAACCCGACAGCCTCGGCGGCAAATCGACTACGGCGGTAGAGGTGCCGGAAGTGGGTTATCAGAACGTGGTCGGACAAGACGACCTCACGCGCTTCGACAAGAAACGCAACAACCGTCCACGCAACAACGACCGCAACGACCGTCGCGGCGGGAATCGCAACGGCGGCGGTAACGGACCTCGCAACAACAAAAACAACGGACGCAACAATGAAAAGAAGAATACAGATAGTGCTGCTCAGTAGTCTGCTCGCCGTAGTGTTGGCGGGGTGTCGGACGGATATTGTCTATTCGGCGTTTGAGGATATCAGCACCATCGGCTGGCATAAGGACTCGGTGTGTCAATTCAATTATCCGATAGAGGACACTGCGGCAACCTATCAGGTACTGCTCTACGTGCGGCAAACGGAGATGTATCCGTATCAGAACATGTGGCTGTTCGTGGGGCATGACGGACGGCAGGACACTATCGAGTTCTACTTGGCGAACGACCGCGGTGAGTGGCTCGGCAACGGCAAGAACGGACTGTTAGAGATGCCCGTGCTCTACGAGGAGGCATGGCATTACTCCGCTGCAGGAGAGCACACCATCACACTCCAACAAGGCATGCGCGAAGAAGCACTGCAAGGCATCGTCAGCGTAGGAGTAGAGGTGAAGAAATTATGAATTAAGAATTATGAGGGCATTGGAACTGAGTTTCAGAGCATGAGCGCTCATAATTCATAATTCATAATTAAATCAGAGCATGGGCGCTCATAATTCATAATTCATAATTAAAAAGCAAGGTGGGAAAGAATAAATTAAAGAAATTTGCGGAGATGGAGACCTTCCCCAATGTGTTCCAATGCACGGCGGGGCAGATGGAGTTGGAAGGGAGCGTGGCGGCGATGGCGGGACATTGGCGCGAGACGTATTTCCATAATAGCAATCCTATCGTGCTGGAGTTGGGCTGCGGTCGCGGGGAATATACGGTGGGGCTGGCGGCGCGTTGCCCCGAGAAGAACTTCATCGGCGTGGATATCAAAGGTGCGCGGATGTGGGCGGGCGCCAAAGAGGCGATTGCGCAAGGGTTGCCGAATGTGGCATTCCTTCGGACGAACATCGAGATGTTGACCCGTTTCTTTGCGCCCGATGAGGTGGACGAGATATGGATAACTTTCTGCGACCCGCAGATGAAGAAAGCCACCAAACGACTGACCTCCACCTATTTCATGCAACGCTACCAAGAGGTGTTGCGCGAGGGAGGGCTCATCCACCTGAAAACGGACAGTCCGTTCCTCTACACCTACACGCGCGAGATGCTGAGGCTAAACGCATACCCCGTGGCAGCCGACACGGATGACCTCTACAACACTGCCGCGGCACTCCCCACGAAGGAAGGCGAGGAAGCGCGGATGTTGCAGACGCATTACGAGAAGCAGTGGCTCGACCGAGGCATGACCATCAAGTATTTGGCATGGAATTTGCAACACAAGACCGACTTTCAAGAGCCTGAGATAGAAATAGAAAAAGACACCTATCGTTCATACGGAAGAAACTACAATAGTAATTGCTGAGAAACTCTTTTAGCATATAAGTGCCTTATGCTTTAACATATAATTACCGTGTAATTATTCATTAATTTCTTTCCGTTGCCTTTGTCTATGAACAAGATACAAAGAATGCTACGCGACCTCTTCCCCAACGGCGTGGAATGGAAAACACTGGGGGAGGTATGCGAAAAGATATGCTCTGGTGGTACTCCTACACGAAATGAAAAAAGTTATTTTGAGGGGACTATTCCTTGGATGAGAACACAAGAAGTAGATTGGAAAGATGTGTATGATACAGAAATAAAAATCACAGAAGCAGCAGTTGCCAATTCTTCCGCAAAACTTATTCCTGCAAATTGTGTGATAATTGCAATGTATGGCGCTACAGCCGCAAAATCTTGTATTAACAAAATACCGCTAACGACAAACCAAGCTTGTTGTAATTTACAAATAGATCCCACAATAGCACTATATAGATATGTATATTACTGGGTTTGCAATAAATACAAAGAATTGAAAGCATTAGGTGAAGGATCACAAAACAACATAAATGCGCAAAAGATAAAATCTTTCCCTATCCCCGTTCCGCCCATTCCCATTCAAGCCGAGATAGTGAACTTACTTGATAAGTTCACACAGCTTTCGGCAGAACTGAAAGAAGAACTGAAAGCAGAGCTGAAACTTCGAAGGAAGCAGTATGATTACTATCGCAATCATCTGCTTTCCTTCGACTCCAATTCCACCACAGTTCACTGGATGCCCCTAGGAGAGGTGTTTGAACTGCGCAACGGTTACACACCCTCCAAAGCAAATCCCGCTTTTTGGGAAGGGGGTACTATCCCTTGGTTTCGCATGGAGGACATCCGAGAGCATGGGCGTGTCTTGTCTGATGCTATACAGCATATCACCCCCGCCGCCGTCAAGGGGAAGGGACTTTTTGAAGCAGGGAGTTTCATTTTAGCAACTACAGCCACAATAGGAGAGCATGCTCTCCTAATTGTTGATTCGCTTGCGAATCAGCGATTTACGAATTTAAAAATTCGTAAATCGCTTGAAAAAACATTGCAGACCAAGTTCGTTTTCCACTATATGTTTGTGGTAGATGATTTTTGCAAGAAACATACCAACAAGTCAGGTTTTGAGTCGGTGGATATGGAAGCCTTGCGCAATATGCCTATCCCCATTCCCCCGATGGAGGAGCAAGAGCGGATAGTCGGTATCTTGGATAAGTTTGAGACCTTGGTCAATGACCTGAGCAAAGGCTTGCCCGCCGAGATAGCACTCGTGCAAAAGCAATATGAATACTACCGAAATCTGCTCTTGACCTTTGAATAGCAAGAATAATTAATGAATAATTACACGTTAATTATACGTTAAAAAAGAAACATTTTTGGAAATTTTTGTAGAAATAATAGTCAAATAGTAAATAGTCAAATAATGTACCCACAACAAATCATTGATGCCTTGCGGCATGTGCGTTACCCGGGCACGGGGAAAGACCTGATAGAGGGCGGCATGCTGGAAGATGATATCCGCATCAGCGGCTTGGAGGTGAGTTTCTCGCTCATCTTCGAGAAAGACAACGACCCCTTTATGAAGTCAGTGGTGAAAGCCGCGGAGGTGGCGGTGCAGACCTATGTGGACGCCAACGCCGCCGTACATATCCACACGAAGTTCAAGAAGCAGAACCTGCAGCCCGCGGCGGCAGCGCCTGTGTTGCAAGCGAAGCATGTCATTGCCATCCACAGCGGCAAGGGTGGGGTGGGTAAGTCCACCGTAGCCGCGAACCTTGCTATTGCGTTGGCGCAGCGGGGTATGCGCGTGGGGCTACTCGATGCCGACATCCACGGTCCGAGCATGCCCAAGATGTTCCACACCGAGGACTGCCGTCCCGTCTCCGCGGAGGTGGATGGGCGCACGCTGATAGACCCTATCGAGCAGTACGGCGTGAAGATGCTGTCTATCGGTTTCTTCGTGGACCCCGCGCAGGCAGTGGTGTGGCGCGGCGGCATGGCGAGCAACGCCATCAAGCAACTGATACAAGACGCCAACTGGGGCGAGTTGGACTATTTCCTGATAGACCTGCCGCCCGGCACCAGCGATATCCACCTCACCTTGGTCTCCACGCTGCAACTGACCGGTGCTATCGTGGTTACCACGCCGCAGCCTGTGGCGCTGGTGGACGCACGCAAGGGCGTGGATATGTTCCGCAACGAGAAGATAAACGTGCCTGTGCTGGGAATCATCGAGAACATGGCATGGTTCACGCCCGCCGAACTGCCGGAGAACAAGTACTATATCTTCGGTCGCGACGGCGGTAAGCGGCTCGCGGAGGAGTTGGGCGTGCCCCTGCTCGGACAGATTCCGCTCGTGCAGAGCATACGCGAGGCGGGCGATGACGGTGCCCCCATCGCCATGCAAACAGGCCACCCCGCCGCAGCGATATTTGCGGCGATTGCAGAGAAGATTTGAATTAGGCAAAAATGAAAGCATCAAGGGACGATAGAAATATAAGTAAACCTTTGATTGTCAATGCATGTTAATTATTAATTGTTAATTATTAATTGACGAACTCTTCTCCCACAGAATTAGGTACGGCACCGATTGGTAAGTTGCTGATGCAGTACTCTTTGCCTGCCATCATTGCGATGACGGCGAGTTCGCTGTACAACATCGTGGACACCATCTATATCGGGCACGGTTGCGGTGCGATGGGACTGACGGCGCTGACGGTGGCAAAGCCGTTCATGGATATCTGTGCGGCGTTCGGTAGCCTGGTGGGCGTGGGAGCGAGCACGGTGCTGGCTATCTCGCTGGGACGGAAAGACTACGAGGCGGCGAACAAAGTGCTGGGAAATGTGCTGGTGCTCAATGCCTTACTCGGAACGCTTGTGATGGTGGCGGGCTTGATTTGGCTTGACCCAATCCTAATGGCGTTCGGCGCGAGCGAGAAGACGCTGCCTTACGCGCGCGATTATATGGAGATAATCCTCTACGGCAATATCCTGACGCATATCTACTACGGGCTGAACAATATCCTTCGCTCGATGGGGCACCCCAAGTGGTCGATGACGGCAACGATAGTGGCGGTGGGCTTGAACATTGTGCTTGACCCTATCTTCATCTTCGGCTTGGATATGGGTGTGCGCGGCGCCTCGCTGGCAACCATACTCTCGCAGGCAGTGGCAGTGGTATGGCAGTTCACTATCTTCTTGAATCCCAAGCAGTTGATACATGTCCACCGCGGCATCTGGCGGCTGGACAAGCATATCACGGGGCAAGCGCTGTCGGTGGGCTTGTCGCCGTTCCTGACCAATCTCGCGAGTTGCTTCGTGGTCATCATCATCAACAACCAACTCCGTCGCTACGGGGGCGATATGGCGATAGCGTCCTACGGGGTGATTAACCGCATGGTGTTTGTCTTTGCGATGATTGTGATGGGGTTCAACCAAGGTATGCAGCCGATAGTGGGCTACAACTACGGTGCGAAGCAATATCATCGGATGTTGCGGACGTTCTATCTCACCGCGCTCTTGGGCACTATCACCACTTCCACGCTCTTCTTCTTGGGCGAGTGCCTGCCCCATCTCATGGTGCGCGTCTTCACGCACGACCCCGCGCTGATAGAGCAGACCGTCAGCCCGATGCGTATCATCTGCTCAAGCATGCTGTGGGTGGGGTTTCAGATGGTTACCATTAACCTCTTCACGAGTATCGGCAGGGCGAAGCACGCCATCTTCCTGAGCCTGACGCGGCAGGTACTATACCTCATCCCGCTAACGCTGCTGCTACCGCTGCTCTTCACCTCCGACCCCTTGCAGGGCGTGTGGTGGAGCCTGCCTGTGAGCGACACGCTCTCCGCCATCACCGCCGCCATCATGCTCTCTATCCAAATCCGCCGCTTCAAGCAACTCATCGCGGAGCAGGAGCAGTACATGCACACTCCCCCGCCCGAGCCGGACTAAAAAAGTAATCCTTATCTTAACGAAAGAACGAGCAACCTTGAAAGTTGCTCGTTCTTTGTAGCGGGACCCAGGATTGAACTGGGGACCTCATGATTATGAATCATGCGCTCTAACCAGCTGAGCTATCCCGCCATACTTTTTCTCAAAAGCGGCTGCAAAGGTACGACTTTTTTTTGATATAACCAAATAAATCAGCAACTTTTTGTGATTTTCCGCAGAAAAAGCATCTTTTTTACCCTTTTTCGCTCTTTTCAGGCAAAAAAAAAGGAATAATTTTGTGTATATGAAAAAAAAGTTGTAACTTTGTGCGCTTTTTTGGTAGATAATAAATTAAACTACAATAAAATTATGCAAAACAAAGGACTTGTTCGTATTTTGGCGGTGTGCCTCGCGCTGGTTGCCGCATTCTACCTCTCGTTCTCGGTGGTTACGTCTCACTATGACAAGAAAGCCAAAGAGTATGCAGCAGGAGATGCGTTGAAGGAGTATGTGTATCTGGACTCCATCGCCACTAAGAAAGTATGGTTTGGCTACACCTTGAAGGAGTGCCGTGAGAAAGAGATTAACCTCGGTCTGGACTTGAAAGGCGGTATGAACGTTACCATGGAGGTGAGCGTTCCCGATATTCTCCGCGCGCTGTCCGGCTACAACACCTCCGAGACCTTCACGAAGGCGATGGAGATGGCGCAGCAGAAGCAGAAAAGCAGCGGCACCGACTTCGTAACGCTCTTTATTGAATCCTACAACGAGGTGGACCCCAATGCTCAGTTGGCATCGGTGTTCTCTACGTTTGAGTTGCGCGATAAAGTTACACTCACTTCCACCAACGAGGAAGTGGAGAAAGTGATCCGCGAAGAGGTGGACGGTGCTATCGCAAACAGCTTCAATGTGTTGCGTACTCGTATCGACCGCTTTGGCGTGGTACAACCGAATATCCAACGTCTGTCTCAGCCTGGCCGTATCTTGATTGAGTTGCCGGGTATTAAGGAACCTGCGCGTGTGCGTAAGTTGCTGCAGGGGTCGGCTAACTTGGAGTTCTGGGAGACCTACGAGGCATCGGAGGTTCTCCCCTACCTCGCGCAGATCAATGCTGAATATGCTAAGGTGGCTGCCGCTACTGAGGAGGCTACTGCTGAAGCCGCTCCCGTAGAGGAGGAAGTGAAGACAGAGGCTGCTCCTGCAACCGACAGCGACATTGAGGCTCTCGTAGAGAACCTCGGCGACTCGACCGCTGCTGAGGCTGACCAAGAGGCACAATATGAGGCATACAAGAAGCAAAATCCCTTGTTTGCTGTGCTCAACCCGTCTGTCAATCAGCAGGGGCAGGCATACCGCGGACCGGTGGTAGGTATGGTACACTACACCGATACCGCCAAGGTTACCGCTATGCTCAATTCGCCCATCGCTAAGCAGGTGCTCCCCCGCGACGTACGTTTCTATTGGACGGTGAAAGCCATTGACGAGGCAGACGCTATCTACCAACTCGTGGCACTCAAAGCACAACGCGATGGTCGTGCGTCGCTCGAGGGCGACGTGATCACCGATGCGCGCGCTGACTTCGGACAGACCTCGGCATACGCTAACGTAAGCATGTCGATGAACGCAGAGGGTGCTAAGCAGTGGCAACGCATCACTAAGGAGAATATCGGTAAGTCGGTGGCTATCGTGCTCGACGGATTCGTATATAGTTTCCCCACCGTGCAGAACGAGATTGCCGGCGGCAACAGCCAGATTACCGGTAACTTCACCGTAGAGGAGGCAAAAGACCTTGCCAACACTCTCAAGTCCGGTAAGATGCCCGCGCCCGCGCGTATTATTCAAGAGGACGTAGTAGGTCCTACCCTCGGTAAAGCCGCTATCCAAAACGGTCTTTGGTCGTTTGCGCTCGGCTTCCTGCTTATCCTTATCTATATGATTTTCTACTATGGCTGGATCCCCGGTCTGATTGCCGACGCAGCATTGTGCTGCAATATCTTCCTGCTGGTAGGTATCTTGGCTTCCTTCTCTGCTGTCCTCACCCTGCCTGGTATCGCCGGTATCGTCCTGACCATGGGTATGGCGGTGGATGCGAACGTGCTTATCTACGAGCGTATCCGCGAGGAGATGAAGAGCGGTAAGGGCATGCGCCGCGCCATCGAAGATGGTTACAAGGGCGCTATCTCTGCGATTGTCGATGCCAACGTTACCTCCTTCTTGACAGGTGCTATCTTGGCTATCTTCGGTACAGGTCCTATCAAGGGCTTCGCCGTTACCTATATGATTGGTATCATCTCTTCGTTCGTAACGGCAGTGTTCATCACCCGTCTGTTGCTCGAAGACTATGCGAAGAAAGATTCCGCGAAGGAACTGAGTTTCACCACCAAGATGACGGCTAACTTCTTACAGAACACCAAGGCGGATATCGTGAAAGCCCGCAAGGTTACTTATATCATCTCCGCGGTATTGGTAGTGTTCGGCTGCCTTGGTCTGGAGCCTCATATCTTCGGTAAACTGAACTTGGGTATTGACTTCTCCGGTGGTCGTAACTATATCGTCCGCTTCGAGCAACCTGTGAATACGCAGGAGGTACGTGAGTCGCTGGACAATGTCTTCAAGGCACAACTCACCGGCGATGAGACCTACTCGCTCAATGTCATCACGATTGGTGATGCCAACCAAGTGCGCGTTTCCACCAACTACCTCATTCAAGAGGATGGTGAGAACGTGGACGACCAGATTGAAGCACTGCTCTACGAGGGCTGCAAGCCTTACTTGAGCGACAACATCAGCAAGGCTGAGTTCGTTTCCACGGAGATTAACCCCGAGATTGGTATCATGCAGTCGCAGAAGGTGGGTCCTGCTATCGCAGACGACATCACCACGAGCGCTATCTGGGCAATTATCGCCGCTCTCATCGGTATCTTCCTCTATATCTTGCTCCGTTTCCGCAACTTCGCTTACTCTGTAGGTGCTATCACCGCCTTGTTCCACGATACGGTGATTATCCTCGGTCTGTACGCTATCTTGTGGAAGGTAATGCCTTTCTCCATGGAGATTGACCAATCTTTCATCGCGGCTATCCTAACCGTTATCGGTTACTCTATTAACGATACCGTGGTCATCTTCGACCGTATCCGTGAGAACAATACGCTCTATCCGAAGCGCGACCGTGCGTTGAACATCAACAACGCGATTAACGCTACCTTCAGCCGTACGTTCTCGACCTCTATGAGTACGTTGGTCGTATTGCTGGCTATCTTCTGCTTCGGCGGTGAGACCATCCGCGGATTCGTCTTCGCATTGCTGCTCGGTGTGCTGGTAGGAACCTATTCCTCCATCTGCATTGCAGCCCCCATCTCCTACGACATCACAAAGGCGATAGAGAACCGCAAAGCAAAGAAAGCATTGGCGAAGTAATTTCCGCGAACGTTGCTTTTTACAAAAGAGGCTGTCTAACAAGTCAAGTTAGGCAGTCTCTTTTTGTTTATTATCTATTTGTGAGGATTATTGTTCGGCACTTACAATTAGATAATCATTTCATCTAAGTATAACGTGAGTTCGATATAAGCAAACTATTTTCAGCACTAAAAGATTAATTTGCTTTTTGGTAATGAATTAATGAATAATTATATGAGAATTATATGTTAAAGAAAAAAATAATTGAATAATTTTTGTTGAAATAAAAGAATTGTCAGCGTTTCGAAGTATATGTTTCTTATTTCGAGTTCACGTTAAGTATAGATTTATGGTCGTGTAGCAGACGTTGGATGGCGAACTTGCCGGTTACTGCGGCGTTGGGTAGCCCTCCCGGGGCTTGCAGCCACTGCCCCGCGAGATAGACATTTTTCAGCCCACGCAGGCGCCCGTCGTGCGTTACTTTCTCGTTGTAGGGCGTGAGTGCGAAACTCATATACGCCCCTTGGTAGGCGTTGCAGAAACGGTGGTTGGTGGCAGGCGTGCACACATCCAGCACCGTCAGCGAATCGGCTAACTCGGGGAACGTGCGGACGAGGCAGTCCGCGACACTTTGTGCGACAATCCCTTTCTCGGTGCGGTAGGCTTGGTGGTTGTCGGTGCGCAAGTGCCGCCAATATTCGAAGTCGTCCGCGTATTGGGTGATGAGCACTTGCAGGATAGTGGTATCGGCGGGAGAGAAAGAGGGCTCGTAGTTGAAGTGTTTGAGGAAAGCGTAGGGGATTGGCTTTCCGTTGATTTGTAGGTCAGTCAGGTCGAGGATACGCGCTTCGGGGATCGTGGTGGTGCGATGATTCACCGCGAAATAGAGGTTGACGCTGCTGTAGATGGGGTATTTGTCGGGCTGCCCGATGAATCGCTCCCACATGTATTTGTCCATGTAGCCCACGGGGAGCAGGCGGGTGATGGCATGGTGGAGGTCGCAGGCGAGGATGATATAGTCCGCCTCCACGGTCCGCCCGTTGCGGAAGGTAACGGAGACGGCTTTGTCAGCAGGCGGGGACGCCTGCGCACCCGATGTTCGGTGCGTGATGTTCACGCGTTCGGCTTCCCAGCCCGTCTGGAGCACGCCACCCAAAGATTGGTAGCGGCTGACCATGCGCTCCACCATGCCGCGGCTGCCTCCCGCGGGCAGGTCGGCATTGCCGTCGGTGAAGATACCGAAGACGAAGAAGAGGGAAGACACGTTGTAGTGGATGGGGAAATACGCCTGCAAGAACTTGCGGATGAGCGGGTGAGTGAACTGCTCGGCATATTGGGCAATGCTCATCTTGGCGTACTTGCGGTGGACTTTGCCGATATGTCGCATAGAGTAGATGAGTTTGGCTTTCTGCCACAGCGAGTACTGCTCGAAGGGTTTGTCGGCGATGATGACGGTGTCGCGATAGGTACGGACGAGGCGGATAAACTCCTCTATGCGGGGCGCGTCGTCGGGCGACAGGCGGAGCATGTCCTCGCGCACCCGAGGAAGGTCGCGCCATAGATGGAGCGTCTCGCCGTTATGTTCCACCTGCATGAAATACGCAGGGCGATGGATAGTAACAGGACCCTCCCCCTCCCTCCCTACAGAGAGAGGGAGTACGCCCACGTCCTGCCAAAGGCGATACATGGGTGTGCTGCTACTGGTGCCTGTGAGCCAGTGCACGCAGTTGTCCAAGAGATAACCCTTTCGTTGCCAATAAGATAGCAACCCGCCCGGCTGCGTGTGCCGCTCATAGATGGTGGTGGTAAGTTCGGCTTGCCGCGCGTAGATACCTGCGGTGATTCCGGCCACACCGCCGCCTATGATGATGAGTTTTTTGGATTGCATGTTGGCATTTTATGTTAATCATTTCATGTTGGTCGTTGCACGTTGGTCATGTCATGTTAAATGCAAAACACCAACAGGAACTGACTAACACGGAGTAATTAACAGGAACTGACCAACATAAAATGATTTTACTTTTTTTTCGGGTAGTCGATGTTGTAGTGCAGTCCGCGGCTCTCTTTGCGCTCGAGAGCTTGGCGGGTGATGAGGTAGCCGACGTTTATCATGTTGCGCAGTTCGCAGATGTCTCGGGTGGCGGTAACGCGCTTGAACAGGTCCTCCGTCTCCTCGTAGAGCAGGTCGAGCCGTTCCCACGCACGGCGCAAGCGCAGGTCGGAGCGGACGATACCCACGTAGGTGGACATGATTTGCCCCACTTCCTTCACGTCCTGCGAGATGAGCACGCGCTCCTCGTTGCTGAGCGTGCCTTCGTCGTTCCAATCGGGCACGCGGTCGTTGAAGTCGTACTGCTCAATCATGCTGAGGCTGTGTTTGGCTGCCGCGTCGGCATAGACCACTGCCTCAATAAGCGAGTTGCTCGCCAGACGGTTGCCGCCGTGGAGCCCCGTGCAGGAGCATTCGCCCACGGCATAGAGGCGATGGATAGACGACTCGCCGTCGAGGTTGACCTTGATACCGCCGCACATATAGTGCGCGCAGGGCGCAACGGGGATATAGTCTTTGGTGATGTCAATGCCTATGCTCAGGCACTTGGCGTAGATATTGGGGAAGTGGTGCTTGGTCTCCTCGGGGTCTTTGTGGGTAACGTCGAGGCAGACATGGTCGAGTCCGTGAATCTTCATCTCGTTGTCGATGGCGCGCGCCACGATGTCGCGGGGGGCGAGGGAGAGGCGCGGGTCGTATTTCTGCATGAACTCCTCGCCGTTGGGCAGGCGGAGTATGCCTCCATAGCCGCGCATGGCTTCGGTGATGAGGTAGGCGGGATGGGTCTCCCCCGGGTGGAAGAGCGCGGTGGGGTGGAACTGCACGAACTCCATGTCTTTCACCTGTCCTTTCGCGCGATAGACCATGGCGATACCATCGCCGGTGGCAATGTTGGGATTGGTGGTAGTGGCATAGACCGCCCCCGTGCCGCCGGTCGCCATGAGGGTTACGCGGCTCAAGTAGGTGTCTATCTTGCCCGTCTCGGGGTTGAGGATATAGGCGCCATAGCACTCGATGTCGGGGGTGCGGCGGGTAACGCGTACGCCGAGGTGGTGCTGGGTGATGATTTCTACGGCGAAATGGTTCTCAAGTACGTCGATGAAGGGGTTGTGGCGCACGGCTTCCATCAGCCCGCGCTGTATCTCCGCACCGGTATCGTCGGCGTGGTGGAGGATACGAAACTCCGAGTGTCCGCCCTCGCGGTGGAGGTCGAAGTCGCCTTCTGCGTTGCGGTCGAAGTTAACGCCCCAGTTGACCAACTCTTCTATCTGTCGGGGGGCGTTCTTCACCACCTGCTCCACGGCACGAGGGTCGGACAACCAATCGCCCGCGACCATGGTGTCGTGGATATGCTTCTGAAAATCATCTACTTGGAGGTTGGTTACGGACGCAATGCCGCCTTGTGCTTTGGTGGTATTGGCTTCTTCTAAGGTCGTCTTGCAGCAGAGGGCAATCTTATACTTTTGTGCGCGTGCTACTTTCAGCGCAAAACTCATACCGGCTACGCCGCCGCCGATGATGAGAAAATCGTATTTTTTCATTTTTCCGGGTGCGCGGGCGTCCACGCCCGCTTTCGTTGTATTCGTTGCTTTCGTTGTTTCCGTTCTTTTCGTTGCGTTCACAAACTACGAAAATTACGAAAACTACGAAAAGCCTAAAATCAAGAAAGTTTCAAGTTTCACCTTTCAAGTTTCGTTCCATAGAGCATGGAGAAACCTGAAACTTGAAACTTGAAACTTTCTAACGGTAGTTGTACCTGAAAAAATAGACTGCTGATTACTCAGCAACGGTCTCAACTACTTCCTCTACTACAACAGTGTCTGCAGCAGCCTCGCAGCATGCAGCAGCGGTGGTGTCGGTAGCAGCAGCCTCGCAGCAAGTAGCCGTAGAGTCGCAGCAAGCACCTTCTTCACTCTTGTTGCAATTCTTGTTGCAGCAGCTCATTGCGCATAGCGCAACAGCAGCGATAAGAAGAACTTTTTTCATGACTTTAATGCATTAAAAGGGTTATGTTTTCGAGTTATTTCGAAAAACGCTGCAAAATTAGCACATTTTTTGCATATCTCCAAAAAAAATAGTATTTTTGCAAAACATTTTTAGCAAAATCATGGAAAAACAGCAAAAAAAGACCTCTCCGGCAGAGAAAAACAGCAAAAAAACATGGCTGACCTTATTGCTCAACCTGCTCCTCGCATTGATAATCCTTGTTTTCATCCTATTAGGAGTGTGGGGCTGGTTGCGTAGTTACACCCATCATGGTGAGGAAATAAATGTACCTAATCTTGTGGGGTTGTATATGCCGGAGGCGGAACCTATAGCGCAAACAGCAGGAATGGTGTTAATCGTTACCGACTCTACGTTTACCAATGATGTTCCATTAGGGGCTATCGCCGAGCAGACGCCCCCTGCCGAGAGCCACGCCAAACGAGGGCGGCAACTCTATGTAGTCGTGAACTCATCCTGCAAGCGTCAGGTGCTGTTGCCCGATGTGCACGACCTCAGTTACCGCCAAGCCACTGCTACTTTGCGCTCCATGGGTGTCCGCGTGAGCGAAGACTACGAGTGGGAACCTTCGGAGTACAAGGGCTTGGTGCTGGATGTGAAGTACAACGGCGAGTCGCTGCCCGTGGGTGCGCACGTGGACGAAGGTGCCGAGGTAACGCTGGTGGTCGGCTTCGGCAAAGGCACGGAGATGACGGATGTGCCGAACGTGGTGGGCAGGTCGCTGCCGGAGGCGCGTGCCCTGCTCCTCAGCCAACGCCTGACGTTGGGCACCGTGGAGTATGACGAGCCCATCGACGAGACGGGGCGCACGGAGAGCGGAGAATTGCCCGTAGTCTATCTGCAAACACCCGAGTCGGGGCAACGAATCTTGGAAGGCTCCATGGTGAATATCAAACTTTCTCAGGATATAGAGAAAGCCGTTACAACCCATAATACCGATTCGGAGGATGAGTGGTTTTGAGCGATATAGTTGCACGGTGGACAAGGGGCAAGCGCCTGTCCGCGTGGATAAGTACCTGAGCGAGCACATGCCGGGTACGAGCCGCAACCGTATCCAGCAGGCTGCCGAGGCGGGGAATATCCTCGTGAACGAGCAACCCGTGGCGAGCAACTACAAGGTGAAGCCGCTCGACCTCGTGCAGGTCATGCTCGACCACGAGCCGATAGACTTCACCATCCAGCCCGAGAACATCCCGCTCGAGGTGGTCTATGAGGACGCCGACGTGCTGGTCATCAACAAGCCTGCGGGCTTGGTGGTGCACCCCGGGCACGGCAACTACGAGCACACCCTGCTCAACGCCCTCGCCTACTATTTCCAACAGACGCAGGCGCACCTTGACATCAACAACCCCGAGATAGGTTTGGTGCACCGTATCGACAAAGACACCAGCGGGCTCCTGCTCATCGCCAAGACCCCCGAGGCGAAGACGAACCTCGGCAAGCAGTTCTTCGACCACACCACCGAGCGCACCTACAACGCCCTCGTCTGGGGAACGTTCGCCGAAGAGAGCGGCACCGTGACGGGCGCTCTCGCGCGCGACACGCGCGACCGTACCATATATAGGATATACGACCCGGAGGAGAACCCCAATGCCAAGGAGGCAATCACCCACTGGCGCGTGCTGGAGCGTTTCCCCTACGTAACGCTGGTGGAATGTCGCTTGGAGACAGGGCGCACCCATCAGATTCGCGTGCACATGAAGTCCATCGGACACCCGCTCTTTGCCGATGAGAAATACGGCGGCATGGAAATCCTGAAAGGCTTGCGCACGCAGAAATACAGCCAGTATATCCACAACTGTTTCGCCCTTTGTCCGCGGCAGGTGCTCCACGCCAAGACGCTCGGCTTCACCCATCCCCGCACCCGCGAGCGCATGTTCTTCGACTCGCCATGGCCCGCCGACATCGCCGCACTCATCGACAAATGGCGCAACTACCAACCGAACACGCTACTATAATCAATTTGAAAATGAAAAATTTGAAAAGTTGAAAATTATTAGTTCCGCACGGCAATTTTCAAATTTTCAAATTAAACATAGTTCCGTACGGCAATTTTCAAATTTACAAATTTACAAATTTTCAAATTAAATACATGAACAGAATCCTTTGGGCGGACGATGAAATCGACCTCTTGACCCCCTACCTTATCTATCTTCGCAGCAAAGACTATGAAGTGCTGACCGCTACCAACGGGCAGGACGCTATTGACATCTGCCGGCAGGAGCCGCTGGATATCGTCTTCTTGGACGAGAACATGCCCGGTCTATCGGGCTTGGAAGCCTTGCAGGAAATCAAGCGCCTGCACCCCGAGTTGCCCGTGGTGATGATCACCAAGAGCGAGGAGGAGCGTATCATGGAGCAGGCAATCGGCGAGAAAATAGCCGACTACCTCATCAAGCCCGTCAACCCCAGCCAGATACTGCTGTGCCTCAAGAAACACATCCACCAGCACGACATCCTCAGCGAGCACACCAACCAGTCTTACCGACAGGAGTTCAGCGACATAGCCTATATGATAGACACGGCGCAGACCTTGGAGGAGTGGATGGCGATAGAGCGTACGCTCACCAAGTGGGACCTTGACTTGCAAGACGTGGACTCCTCCATGCGCGAGATGCTCGACATGCAGCGCACCCAAGCCAACGCCGCCTTCGCCAAGTTCATACAGAAGAACTACGAGGCGTGGTTCGCAACCCCTTCGATATCTGCTTTCAGCGGGAAAGCAGAGGCTGCCTCCCGTCCCCTCATGTCGCCCGACCTCTTCAAGCGCGTGCTCTTTCCCATGCTCGACAAGGGCGAGAAAGTCTTCTTCGTGGTCATCGACAACTTCCGCTACGACCAGTGGAAGACCATCCAGCCTATGCTTGCCGACCTCTTCACCGTAACCAACGAGAGCCAATACCTCTCCATCCTCCCCACCGCCACACAATACGCCCGCAACGCCATCTTCTCGGGACTCATGCCCTTGCAGATACAGGAGATGTACCCCGACCTGTGGGTGGAAGAAGACGACGACGAGGGCAAGAACATCAACGAGAAAGAACTCATCAAAACCCAGATAGCGCGTTTCCGCCGCCACGACACCTGCTCCTATTTCAAAATCAACGAGAGCGATTTCTGCGAGCGCGTCATCGCACAGATGAAGGGCTTGCAGACGCAACTGAACGTGGTGGTTCTCAACTTCATAGACATGCTTTCCCACTCCCGCACCGAGAGCAAGATGATGCGCGAGTTGGCGAACGATGAAGCGGCGTATCGCAGCCTCACCCTCTCGTGGTTCCGCCATTCGCCCACCTTCGCACTCTTCCGCCGCATGGCAGAGTTGGGCTACAAGGTCGTGCTCACCACGGACCACGGCACCGTCCGCGTGAAGAACCCCGTGCAAATCTTGGCGGACAAGAACACCAACACCAACCTCCGCTACAAGGTCGGCAAGGCGCTCAACTGCCAAAGCAAGAACGTGATGGTGATTGACCAGCCCAAGAAAGTAGGGCTCCCATGCCCGAACGTGAGCAGCAGTTACATGTTCTGCACGGGCAACGACTTCTTCGGCTACCCCAACAACTTCAACTACTACGCCCAGTACTACCGCAACACTTTCCAGCACGGCGGCGTCTCCATTGAGGAGATGATTATCCCCCTCATCACCCTCGAACCCAAGTGATTAGGGCAACAACACACAGCATGAGCCAAACAAAACAAATCAGTCTTTTATCCTTCGTCCTTCATCCTTAGTCCGGAAATGCGCCGCCTCAAGTTCATTATCTACGCCATCCTATTGTTAGTCGCTGTGGCTGTCCTCCTGCCGCTTTGTTCACACGGTACACCGCCGACTCCGAAGGAGGGAACGCGGGTTGTCCGCGTCCTCACCTACAACACCCATCGAATGGGGATGTTCCGTAAACCTACTGATAATCAGGTGATAAAATACCTCCTCCACGGGCAGGATGCCGACATCATCTGCTTGCAGGAGGTGGAGGTGTACAAAGACTCGAAGTACCTCACCCTGTCCGATTTGAAGCGCGCCATGAGCACCAAGTACCCCTATTCCTACTTCGATTTCTCGGTGTACAACAGCCGCCGACAGTTCGGCAACGTCGTCTTCTCGCGCTACCCGCTTATCCACAAGCAGACCATCCGATACCCCTCCCGCGCCAACATCTCTTCCCAATGCGACGTGGTGATACCCTCCGACAGGGCGGTTCGGGTAGTGTCGGAGAAGGCGCAAGGAGGTGCGGTCTCCAGGCCGCACCATTCAGATAGCGAAGAACTTAGAAGATTCGATACCATCCGCCTGATTACCAACCACTTGGAGTCCAACCGCTTCGGAGAGGACGACTTTGAGGAACTCAAGCAGAAGTACTCCGTTGCCCACGAGGCGAGGGTGGAGCAAGCGAAGTGCGTGCGCGAGGCTATAGACTGTTCCCCCTATCCCCTCATCGTCGTGGGCGATTTCAATGACCTTCCCCTTTCTTCCACCTACTGGCAGATACGCGGGCTCGACATGCGCGATGCCTTCCTCTGCACCTCGTGGGGACGCTACGGCGCTACCCTCATCAAGGGTATCTTTGCCGCACGTATCGATTACATCCTCTGTTCCCGCACGCTTCGACCGCTCCGCTGCACCATCGACCACGTCCCCTATTCAGACCATTTACCCGTACAAGCCATCCTTGCATACTAATATGGTGACTTGTTGTCTGCACTACCAACTTTTTACATAGTCGCTGATAGAGGTGGCGATTACTTTCTTGAAGTATATCCAATAGATTGTCCAGCGGTATTCGGATAGCAGGTGCTGCACTTTGGCGAAGGTGAGCATGGCTCGGAAGGCTTTTCGTTTTTCTCTGCCACGCCATACCCGCCGCTTATGGCTGATGGAGTCGGCGTGAATGACATAGTGGTAGAACGGCTCATCGCATTGGGCAATGCGATTGGCTACCAAATAGCACTGTCCCATAAAACTGCTATCCTCCCCGCTACGGGCAGCAGGGAAACGCAATTTGTTTTCTAACAGCCACTCTCGGCGGAATATCATACCTGTGAAATTGCTTATATAGTGGCGCAAAAGAAAACGTCTTTGCATATCGTTGAGCATTCCTGTTCCTACGTGAGGATTTACGGCAATAGTATGCTGACCATCGGGGTAATCCCATGAGGTGGCTCCTGCACTCAAATCCGCGTTGGCAGTCTTTGCTGCATGGTAGAGTGCCTCAAACATCATCGGCTCTACCCAATCATCTGCGTCCACAAACGCAATGTATTCTCCTGTTGCCTCTTGAATACCCCTGTTGCGCGCCGCCCCCGGTCCGCCGTTCTCCGGCATGGAAATGATATGCCAACGGTCTTGCAAAGCATGTGCAGCGATATAGTTGCAGCTAATCTCTACACTATTGTCTTTCCCCCTGTCATCCACAAACAGCACCTCTATATCATCCAGTGTCTGCATGCGCAACGAATCCATGCAACGTTCAACGTATTGAGATACATTGTATATAGGAGATATGACGGAAACTTTTGGCATATTTTGTAGATTACTTGATTTGAATATGTGGAGTGATTTTTTGTATCAGATATGTCGGAAAGATTTTTCTTAATAAATCATAAAAATAACGTGCCACAATGTCTTTTTGCATTTTAGATTTCCATACTGCATAAGCATGATTCGCCTCTTGTTCGGGAATACCATTATTGATAAGCGCCTGTTTGCTCTCTTCTAAACTTTGCAATCGTTGCTGATTGGTTGCCCCGCCCACTCTGAAATTACTCAGGATGCTGTCAATGTGGTGAAATATAATCCCTGCTTTCCAACAGCGTAACGCAAAATCATAATCTGCCGCCAAACGAAAATGTATATCGTATAGTCCCATTGTTTCGTACACATTTGCCGTAACAAAGAAAGTCGGATGAAATATAGAAAAACCCATTTCTAAATGTTGTAGGTTTGTATCCGCTACTTTACGCTTAAAAAAACTTCCGTCCTCATTGAGCATATTGATATTACCGTGAAAAATACCCACATTAGGTTTGGCTTGATATGCTTCTATCACTCTTTGTACAGTGTTCGGTTCATAGTAGTCGCTTGCATTCACCATACCGATCAGTTTGCCATGGGCGAGTCGGATGCCCTTGTTCATCGCATCATAGATGCCCCTATCCGGCTCACTAACCCAATGCGCAATGTGATTATCATATTTTTTTATGACATCTATCGTGCCATCTGTGCTTCCGCCATCAATAATGATATACTCTATATTAGGGTATGTTTGTGCAATAACGCTTTGAATGGTTTGTTCCAAATAGTTCTTTGCATTATACGTTACTGTAATGATAGAGACTAACGGTGATGTATTCATAAGTGTTGGAAAGGATGAATAAGATTATTGTCATAAGGGCAGACTTTCACTTCCCATCCCAATGCACGAAACGCCCGCGCGATAGAAGACAGGAAGTAATGGAAGTTGGGACCTATGAGGAGGAGGCGACTCATGTGATATTTTCAATTTGTACAAAACGGTCTAATAATTCTTTGCATGTATCTCCTGCGGGGATTGTGCAAAAAGTATTCAGTTCACGTTCCGTTGGCGGGAAATATGTTTTTTGCTGATGGTAAAACAATTTATGATGGTGTCGTATTAAAAAATTTCAAACTATTTACATCCATATGTATTTGGCGATGACTTTCATCAGGTATTTTCATATAGTCACCATAGATTCGTCGCAAATATGCATCTACATTATGAGGCACATAAAAAGATTTTCCTTCAAAATCTATTTCTGATAAAGGAAATATCTCCTGTTCATAACGCCTGGAACCATGGTAGACATCCCATGTATGCATTAGTTCTCCATGGTAATGTTTTTTTGCCCAACTATCACCAAACCATGTTAACAAAAGTGCTAATGGATATGCTAAATATGCTAAAGTCGTTTTGAACATACACACCCACCGAGATTTACCCTGAGACTCTGCATAATGATGAATCTCACGAAATACGCGAGCATATATTTTTTCGATACGTTTTTTGTACCATGTGGGTACGGCAGGTATCTGCAATAGTATATCTACCCACAATCCTTGTGAGTTTTGTTTTTCAAACAAGGGATAGTTACAATAAGTAAACGTATCTTTTACACGTGGCGTAAGCCCGAATGCATACGGGTCGTTTTGGGTATCCGATAGTTGGTATCGTTGTGGTAGTTCCTCAACAAGAAATTTCTGCAGCAAAGGATAATCTTTTTGCAATACACATATATCCATATCGTCATCCCATGGGATAAATCCTCCATGGCGTACTGCCCCCAACAATGTGCCACTATCCAGCCAATAAGGTATATCATGCTTCCGACAGATTTTATCTATCTCTATCAAGATATTTAACATACATAATTGCGCCTTACGCAAAGGCGTACCTTCTCCATTATATTTTGCAAAATCTTCCATATTACCTTTGTATTTGTTGCATTCCCCAAGAATATACCGCATCAATATGCGGACATGGTATATTGTTCTCGTGTGCTAAATCATGAATAAAACGTAGCCCAAAAGGGAAGTCCTCAGTAAAATAGCGACTGGTAAAATCAGGTATCCATCCTCCATCAACAGGTTTCATAGGAGACAAAATACCAGCAAAAGAAGGGATACTTTTTATCTTTTTCGTCAAGGACGAGATGTCCGCAGAATCATAATGGTCCAACAATGTATCAATATGCTTGGAAGATACATGCAAAGAATGGAGGAGCATAAAAAACTCTTTATCCATTTCTATCTCAAGTGCAGAAGTCTCATCTGTCCAATCTGAGTAGAACAGTGGATTGGTGTGAAAAATATCTTTCCCATTCCAATCTTTCCACATGGTATATAAGCGACCGGTGTGCAATATGGGATTACTATTGCTTAACGTAACCTCATAAAAAGAATCTACCAACTGTGTAGGAGTATGGAACCAAGCACTCACGCAATCGCAGAATTCATTTGGGAAAGATATGTTTTCAGCAGCCATCAGCAACCGATCTTTATATCCCAACAATGCTGCCTCTTTTCCATAATCAATCACCCTTGAAATATACGGGACACGTTGGAAAGCGAAAAGCGGAGTGGAAGAGGGAAGAATCTGATGAGCAAAAAGGAAGAATCCGGAATTGCCCACCACAGTTCCCACAATGGTACTATGTGATAAATAAGAACGGATATTTCGTAAGGTCTCTTCCACCAAAAAAGCAGGTAAGCACAATAAAACCACATCCGCGTATGGAATTAACTCTTCGGGGGAGTGACTGATATGATTCACATTTCCCATAAGCGTTTCACCAGACGGGGTGTGTACACGAAATTGGTGTTGCCATTTTTCTGGGTGATTAGTCAGCATATCAACCACTAAACCATCTTGATTTGAAAGTACAGCAGCACATGTGTGTCCCAAAGCACCACCTCCACAGATACAGATATTTATAATTTTTCTCATACTGTTTTCAGTGCATGGATAAGTTGGTTGTTGTCTTTTGTATCACGTATAGCCAAGCGGATATAAGGCGCATGGCACTTGACGGAACAATCTTTTATCAAGATATTATGGTCTTTTAGCAACCTAATTGCCAATTCTCGGGGTGTATGAGGGGCTAATACCTCACATAGCACATAGTTGGCTTCCGAGGGAATAACACGCAGATAAGATATATCGGCAAGTGCACTGACAAAACGGCTACGCTCTGCACGGAACGTATCCATCGCCTCTTGGTAGGATTTCTCGTATTTGCCCAATATTTGTAAGAAGAACTCCGCAAACGAATTGATGTTCCATATAGATACTGCTCGACGCAGGTTGGTCATCAACGCTGCATTGGATGTAGCCAATATACCTAACCGAAGTCCGGGTACTCCGAAAGATTTGGAGATACTTTTTATCACTACCAGATGGTCATATTTCTCCAAAATCAAATTGTTGAGGAATGTAGGATGCTCCGTAGAGAAGTCGATAAAACTTTCGTCCAATATAAGCATGATGTCCCTTGCTTGGCACCAATCCGCCAACCGCAAGCAGTCTGCATAAGAGATATAATTGCCGGAAGGATTATCGGGATTTATCAGCACTAACGACCATATATTTTTATCTGCAAAATAAGTCATTAAGTCGTCAGCCGAATATGAGAAATCGGGGGCTTCTGTCTCATAGACCACGACTTGTTCCGGCATCAAGCAGTTAGGATATTCCTCGAAGGTAGGACGTACGACACCGACTTTGCCCAACATTTGTTCCGAAAGTACTTTTATCAATTCTGCTGCCCCGTTACCCACCAAGATGTAGTCCTGATTTACTCCAAAATCTTTGGCTGCCAATAGGTTGTTTACCCGTAAGCCCGACGGATATTCGGTAAGCAAGCGGGAGAAACTATGGGACATCTCGTCTAACAAACGCCGATTAGGGAAGTACGGATTGACCAAATAGCAGAAATCCAAGATGTGCGGATAGCGCCAATAGCCACCAAAACGACTACAAAGTAAGTCATATTGATGTTCTGTAAATATGGACTCCGCAATATCCAAGTCTTGAATATCATCTATTTCGTACCATTGTTCCCCTGTCAGTGGTAATGCTCGAATACCGGAATTATCCAACATGGTAATTACACGCAAAACCTGCTCATAGTACTCGTTTCTGCCTAGTGCTTTGCAATAGGCTTCTAAAAACGGCACATACATCGTGGAAGAAAAGTGCTGTGAAAACTTATAAACATTTACTGTTTTATAGTAATCGGGAATCTCATCATATTGGAACTGACTATTCGGAATAAATCGCAAAATACGATTCTCATCATCAATCGTAACCACTGTGCCGTCCATCCAACTCTCATACTTATCCACCAAAGCCAAATCGGGATATGGATTATTGACTAACTTTTGGATGACCGCATCCTCCATGATAATATCCGACTCAAATAGAAGCGTGTCGTCTGCTGTAAGATAATCTTTGGCAAGATAGAGAGAATAGATATTGTTCGTCTTGTCGTAGATTGTATTCTCCACGAACTCGATAGTTGTTTGAATAGGTATAGTTTGTAAATAATCTTGCAGTTCTTTTGCCTTGTAGCCGACCACCAAAATGATACGTTGCAGATTCAGTTTGTCCAACTGGTGCAATAAGCGCGAGATAAGGGTTTCACTTCCCACCTCAATCATACATTTAGTATTTCCCTTGGTAAGTTCGCCAAGACGTTTGCCCATACCTGCGGCTAAAATAACGGCTTGCATATGATATGATTTATTTTTTGGAAGTCAAGAAATCTTCTCGAAAAGTAATCTTTTTATTGTTTTCTTCCCCAATTACTATAGAAATATGCTCCATTGGTAAATATCTATGCACTATGCCGCAGTCGTCTGTGGCTTGCAGGGCGGGGTCTTGCAGGGCGAGGGTGTAGGCGCGGGCAATTAGGGGCAGGCGGAAGGCTTGCGGGGTCTGGGCACGCATGAGCGTATCCCGCGGCGGGATGGAGCGGAGGACGAAAGTTGAGAGTTGGGCGTTGAGTGTTGATGCCCCGCCCTCTGCCTCGATGTCCACCAGACATCGCTTCACCCCGCAAGTGGGGTGGGGGAATTCCTTGAGCGTTGCGTGTTGAGCGTTTTGAGTCGGCGTTACCATGTACATTGTGTCGGTGGCGGGGACGGCTACAGTAACGGCTTCGTGGGTCTCTAAGGCGCGGCAAACATTGGCGATGATGGCTTGGCTGACAAAGGGGCGCGCGGCATCGTGCAGCAGGATATTGGCGTTGGTGAACTCTTCCTCTGAGAGTACTGACTCACACAGCCGAATCGCATTTACGCTCGATTCCCAGCGTTCCTTTCCGCCTGCGATGATATGCTTCACCTTCTGCCAACCGTTGCGCAGCAGTGCCTGCTCGGCAAAAGAGATGTAGTCAGGATGCATCACGATGCAGACCTCGTCAATACACTCGGCTTGCTCGAAAGCCTCCGTGGCATGCTCCAGCACACTCCTGCCGTCTGCCAACGGCAACAACTGCTTGGGCATGTTGCCTCCGACTCGTGCACCTATGCCTCCTGCTAATATGACGGCGATGTTTTTCATCTTGCGTAGTAACCTCCTGTCTTATTGCTACCTCGATATTCAATGTTTGCTGACAACTCACTTAATGCCCTTTTGACGGAAATAAGCGTCATCCCTAATGCTTCCGCTATATCTTTGCGCTTGCAACCTTCGTGTTGTCGGATATAGTATAGTACAGGATTTATCGGCTCATTTATCGGCTCATTTATCGGCTCATGCTCTTTTAGCGTTTCTTGGGCTTGTTTCCAATCGATATGCTCGTAGCGTTTCTTCAGTTCGTTTTGCTCTCCGTAGAGTACGTTGCGCAAGAAGAGTTCCAAGAACTCAGTGGTTTCCTCAACGCCCTTTTCATAGTTTTGATAGTTGGCGCGTACTAAGGCGTTGCGAAAATACTTGGCGTACTCCGCAAACGGCTCGTTGGTCAGGTCAAAGCCTAACTTGCGCAGGTACTTGATGAGGAAAATAGCCGTTGTGCGAGTGTTGCCTTCTCGGAAGGGATGGATTTGCCATATTCCTGCGATGAACTGCGCAATATGCGCCACCATCTGCTCGCGTGTGAGGTGCTTGTAGGAGAAACGGCGTTCTTGCTCAAAGTCGTATGCCAGCGTGGCGGAGATCGCGTCATACGAGGCGTATAAGACCGTATCGCCGTTCAGCACCCACTCTTTCTTCGTGATATTCACTTCGCGGTAACGCCCTGCATGGGGTAGCACCCCGGTGAAAAGGCGGCGGTGGATATTGGCTAATTCGGCAGGCGAGAACGTGAATGTTTTCTCGGATAACACTTGCGTGATATGCAGCGAGACTTTATCGGCTTCTTCTTCGTCATCACTACGCTGCGCCGCGGGAAGGGTCTCATAGTAGGTGTTCACCAGTCGTTTGGCTTCCTCGTAACTCACCTGCCCTTCTATATGCTTCTGCGCGGTATCCAGCAGGTATGCCGACGGCTTCAGACCATCTACGTCTTGCAGACCGATGGCGACCGCCCATGCCTCGGCTTTCTCGCGTTGGCTTGGCTCTCCATGCTGTATGTAATAATCAAAATCAAGCATTTTATCTCGCTATGCGAGGTAATAAGTAATTCGCGCTACGCGCTGTAATAAGTAATATCTTGCTATGCATATTACCTATTACTTATTACCTATTACGAAAATATTACTTATTACAAAAATCCAATATCTTGTCTGCCAGTTCGCGGATGGCACCTTGTCCGCCCGGGGTTTGTAGGCGGAGGATATGAGGGATGGCAAGCACTTCGGGGCGGGCGTTGGGCGGGCAGGCGGGAAGCCCTACGGCTCGGAGCAAGTCGAGGTCGTTGATATCGTCGCCTACGAAGCACACGTCTTCCAAAGTGATGCCCAGTTCGCGGCAAATCTCCTCCGCCGCCTGCAACTTGGTCTGTGCCCCATCGCGCACCTGACTACCCACGCCCATTCGGAGGTATTGCAGGCGCAGTTTCTCGGCGCGACGCTGTACGATAGGCGTGTTCTCGCTGGTGAGGATGCCGCAGGGGATGCCGGCTTTCTGCAGGCGGACAATCCCCATACCATCATAGACGCAGAAGCGTTTCATCTCCTCGCCGTCGGCTCCGTAGTACATGCCGCCGTCCGTCAGACAACCGTCCACATCCGTTAAAAAGAGTTTCACTTGTCTCATAATCGGGCACAAAGTTAGCCAAAAAAAACGAAATTAGCAAGGATATGGCATATTTTTTGCACAAATTTTGTGTATATCGAAAAAAAGCGGTATATTTGCACGCAAATCCATCAAAACTCAAATTATTATGCGCTATCGTTTTTTATCCAAGTGGAATATGCTGTTGGGCTCTCTGAGCCTGTTGTTAGCCGGCTGTGGTAGTACGCAGAAGGCTGGTAAGCCCATCTCCTCAAAGCATCAGATTATGGCGCTCTACGGGGTGCCTGTGGAGCAGTTTGAACCGCTACCTGCCAACGAGGCGGACACTATCGGTGGTAGCCCCTCGGAAGCGTTGGAGGCACCTGCAGCGGAGGTAGAGCAAGATACGACTATTCAGCGTGCCCCGCAGATTATGGTCAAGTATGGTGTGCCATTCCCGAGGAATTGATTAGGGGGCTGAATAATCAGAGTGTAAATATACTTATTGATTGCCACTCTTTGTGTGAAATTCATAACTAAAATGCACTTTTCGTATGAAAAAGTGCATTTTTTTTATTACTATGCTTAATATATGGATTTATTTTTGTACCTTTGCGGGGTGATTTCAAGTTTCAAGTATCCGAATATAAATGAATTTAGCAGAAAGAAACATACTTGAAACCATGAGACATGGCACTTAAAAACTAATCATACGCTATGGATGAACAGAAGAATATCCCCTTGTTGGACTGCCCCGTGGACTACCTGATAGGCGATGCGAGCGGCAAAGTGATGAACGAGTACGGTCGATTCCCGTGCAAGATTAAGTGTGGCGTGTACGCCATCATCGTGCGAGGCTCTGCGCGGGCAACGATTAACATCACGCAGTACGAGTTTCAGCAACACGACGTGCTTCTGCTGGAGCCGGGCAGTTTCCTGCTCATACACGAGTTTTCGGAAGACGCGCTGGTATATTATGTGCTCTTCTCTTCCTCCTTTATGGAGAAGCATGCCTTCAAGAGCCGTATGTCGCTCACTGCATTGCGCCTGCAGTCGCCTATTATCCATGTCGGTGAGGAGCAGGCGGATGTCATCCGCGAGGCAGCAGAACTGCTTATCAAGGCGATGAACACGCGTCCGTCGATGCTCACTTCGGATAGCATGGTGCATATCTTCAACTTGGTCCAGAGCAGTTATGCTGCCCATGCACGACAGTTGGAGTCGGATTTCCTGATGCGACCGCAAGACCGCAAGACGCAGATCTATCAAGACTACTGCCAGTTAGTACTGAAGAACTATCAGCAGTGGCATCATGTGAACCAGTATGCCGAGGCGATGCACATCACCTTGCCGCACTTGTGCGCTACCATCAAAGCCGTGAGCGACCGCACGGCAGGCGAGATTATCACCGATGCCATCCTCACCGATGCCAAGGCGCAACTGAAGATTACCAACCTGCAAATCAAGGAGATAGCCTTGTCGCTCGGGTTTGATAATATCGGTTTCTTCAATCGCTTCTTCAAGTCCCACGTGGGCGTTACCCCGAAAGCCTATCGGATGGAATAGGCACTTGAAGAGCCTTAGCGGAGACTTCCTTCCGCCCTTCCCCTAACCCTCAGCCGCTCATCAGCCGTTTCAATCGGTTCCTGATCGGTATCTGATCGGTATCTGATCGGTATCTGATCGGTATCTGCTCGGTATCTGCTCGGTATCTGAACGAGTCTATACCGAGACACGACCGACTCTTCCCCCTGCGGCAGAGATACTTGAGAAAACAACGCAACGCAAACAATACCTACGAAAACACGACTCTCCCTTTTCGTCTTTCTCTTTTGCGCTTGCTGCGCTATGCAGGCACAAGTGTCCTCTGCCGACACCTTCGACTGGCGGCGGGCGAATGTCTATTTCGTCATCACCGACCGTTTCTGCAACGGCGACCCCACCAACAACCAATAGTAGTCCTGCCAAAACGACTACGGCTCGGGGCAACTGAATGGGTGGACATATCTGTTGCCACTCTCCTATAAAGAAGATCTCGAGTTGCCGAAGAAGCATGTTATTGCCTAATTTTATGTTTTAGTTTGCACATTTGAAAAATTAGTTGTACCTTTGCAGCGCGATTGGGAGAAGTCCCGATGGCATTACATATTGATTATTAACAGCATTTGCTATTATTTCGCGTTCAAGAAAAAAGCCTCGGAAACTCTTTTCTCCAACGAAAGAATAGTAACGTCTTCATCGGAGCGAGTGGTCGTGAGACCGATTTGCACAACCAATACACCATTTGGGTGTAAACTTCTTGGTTGTGCAAGCAGGTTCTCCGAGGCTCCTGTTGAACGCGAAAGAGGTTTGCACCTTTTTCATACTATTCTATCGAGATTGATAGCATGCACAAACGCTATCAGTCTATGGCACGACAAGATTTGGCGAAGGCAAAGGATGCCAAGAAAGACGAGTTCTACACGCAGTTGCCCGACATTGAGAAAGAGTTGATGCACTACAAGTCGTATTTCTGCGACAAGGTCGTCTTCTGCAACTGCGACGACCCCTACGAGAGTAATTTCTTCAAGTATTTTGCGTTGAACTTCAATTCACTGGGATTGAAGAAGTTGATTGCTACCTGCTACAACGGTTCGCCGGTGTCGGGCAACGAGTTGTTGCTGGACTTTGGCGACACGGTGGACGACCCGAAGAAGGTTGCGTATAAGGTGGAAATAAGTGAGGTAACGGACTGCAACGGCGATGGGGCGGTTGACCTGTCTGATATTCAGTATCTTATGC
>JAEDGZ010000011.1 GCA_016297215.1 Paludibacteraceae bacterium
AACTTCCTCGGAGAAGGTTGGTATGGTCGCGACGAGAACGGTAACTGGGTGAACAAAGGCAAGCAACTGTTTGTTTATGTGTGCGGCGATATTCCTACCGCTTCGCAACCTGTAATCGCAGAACCGGGTTACGACTTTGTTACCTTCGCATGGCTCAGTTACGAGAATGCTGAGACCTATACACTGACCGTGATGTCCTCTGACCAGCAAGACGTGATAGCCATCATGCACTTCAACGCGTATGGTCAGTTGATTGACAAGCAGACTCCCGAAGCGCCGCGGCGCCGTACCGCTATGGCTTCGTCCAACTCGGTATTTACCTGCCAGATTGAGGGGTTGGAGTCAGGGACGGACTACTACTTCAGCATGGTAGCAAAAGACGAAGAGGAGCAAGTAATCCAAACAAGCACCGGCACATTTGCGACCGAAGGTGAATCATCCGGCATTGAAACAACCTATTCCGAGAAGCAGGGTGCCGAGAAGATACTGCAAGAGGGCAGACTCCTCATCCGCCATCAAGACCATTGGTACAACGCAATAGGAACGCGAATCCAATAAATTGTTTAGTTAATGGCGTAGCAAGTATGCAAACGCCCAAGAAAGAGACTGCCTAATGATGTGGAGAGTTAGGCAGCCTCTTTCTTTTAGTTCTGATGGGTCGGGGTGTCCTCGGTGCTTTTTCCTTTTGGAGCGGTCCGAAGGCTGCCCCTTTTTGTTGGTTTCGGCTCTGCTACGCGGCTGCTATCTTTGTCGTGTTGTTGCCGTCCTTTTGCCGTCTTTTACTCGGAGAGAACATTAGACACTCGGCTCACCAGTAAAATCCTGTGTTGATTAAGAGAAAAAGTTCGTATAGATTTGGTCATATCGTATGAAAAGAGTATCTTTGCAGCATGAAAGCAAATGACCCATATTATGTATTGGAAAAGTATATTTTGCCCAAAGAGTTTAATGATTATTTTGAGGTGACTCAAATAGGTGAAGAATGTCTTAATGGTGAGATGCTATTGCACATCTATCTTGATGAGCGAAATATATCCCCGGAAGGTTATGGAAAGTTATGCCCGAACGGTTTCTACGAAGAGAGTTGTATTAGCGATTTTCCCATCCGCGAGTATCACAGTGTCCTTCATGTCCGTCGTCGTCGCTGGAAAGATAAGGATGGCAAGAGTGTATCCAGGGACTGGCAATTAGTGGCCGAAGGCACCCGCATCTCGAAAGAGTTTGCGGCTTTTTTAAAAGAAAGCCTTGGATTCACTCCCGGCATGATTTTCTCTTAATCAACACAGGCTTTTACCGGTGAGCCATAAAAAACTGGCCAATCGATACATCGATATGATGCATAATATCGCACAAATCATTTACGATATTTGCGACGATGACGACCTCAACGAGGATTTTATAGATGAAATAGAGGAACTTAAATCTTAGTAAGTCAGTGTGGATATAACCACTATATGTTTTATGATGTCATGGCAGCACAGAGTAAACTTTTTCAGCGCTTGATTTGGTTGGTGGATACCATCTATAGCGCAGGGCATATTAGTCGCGAGCAGATTGACCGTCGGTGGGCAACTTCGCGGTACAATGATGATAAAGACGATGAGTACGGAGAACGCAATTTCCACCGCCATCGCGAGACCATTCAGCAGATGTTTGGTATTGATATCGTGTGCAACCATGTCACCAAGGAGTATTCCATTGAGGGCTTAAACGAGGCGAATAAAAGCGGCATGCGTTCATGGCTGATGAACACCTTTGCCATCAATAACATCGTCAACCTTGGCGGAGGTATGCAAGACCGGATTATCTTTGAGGAAATTCCTGAAGGCACGCGATACCTATCGACTATCGTTAACGCCATGCAGGACGGACGTCAGTTGTACGTAGCGTATCAGGGCTACAAGCGCGTAGAGCCTCACTCGTTCCTACTCGCTCCGTACTGTTTGAAGGTGTTCAAGCAACGTTGGTACTTAGTTGGCAAGCCGGACGACCATCCGGAGGAGAGCGAGCCTCGTGTGTACGCGCTCGACCGCATGAAGGAACTGACTCCTACTGAGAAACCGTTTAAGTTGCCTAAGGACTTCAAACCTTCTCTTTTCTTCAAAGGTCAGTATGGGGTGGATCGCTCTATCCGTGAGGAGCAAAAAATTGTTGTACGTGTAAGTGATTACGATGCTAATTTCTTGCGTTCTCTGCCGCTCCATGACAGCCAGATAGAGATGAAACAGGAAGAGGGATTTGTGTATTTCTGCTTCTATGTGGCTCCGACGTATGACTTCATCATGGAGCTGCGGAAGTTTGGTGCGAAGCTGGAAGTGTTAGAGCCTGCCGCTTTGCGGGATAAGTTCCGTGAAGAAAGCGAGAATCTAAAGAAGATGTACGAATAATTTGCAGAAAATTGCACTTTCTTGCACTTTTTTCTGCATGACTGACTTCTGGTGTCAGTCTGGTGTGGTAATTTTGCAGCCAATTTTAAAATAATTGGTGTTATGGATACAAGTAAATACCCGTGTTTAGGTGCTCTTATCGGTGATACCGTAGGCTCCGTTTATGAATTTGACAACATCAAAACGACTAACTTGAAAGACGGGCAGATGCATGTGCTACTCATCCAACGCGGCAATGAGCCGTACAAGGGTTATTGGGCATTCCCCGGTGGATTTCTGGATGCCCTGCCGGAATTGGCTTTTGACCATGATAAGATTTTAGAGGACGCCAAACGAGTATTGGGGATAAATGGATAACTTTGTAGCTATAGATTTTGAGACGGCCAACTTCACGCAGTCAAGCATCTGTTCGGTCGGTATCGTCATCGTCAAAGACGGCGAAATAGTAGATAACTTCTATTCGCTCGTTCGTCCGATACCGAACTATTACAATGAGCGCTGCAGTGAAGTCAATGGCATGTGCTATGACGATACATGCGATGCGCGAGAGTTCCCGGATGTATGGGTGGAAGCGCAGCGCAAGATACATGAGTATTTCCCCTTCATTGAGGACGGTGAAGTGCCCTTTGTAGCCCACAATAAGGCTTTCGACGAGAACTGCCTTCGTGCTGTCTTCGCAGCCTATGACATCCGCTATCCGGACTATGAATTTGAATGCACCTTGCTAAAGTCTCGCAAGGTATGGCCTGAAGGACATCATAACTTGGATATCATAGCCGGTTATTGTGGCTACGACCTCCAGAACCATCACCACGCGCTTGCCGATGCCGAAGCATGCGCATGGATAGCGAGAGAAATCATATAATTGTATAACCTTATAATTTGAAAGAGTATGAATGTATCAGAGAAAAACGAACAGGCATTTGGGTTAGTGCTTGACGAAATCTCAAAAAGCGTGTTGCGGCTTCTTAATAAGTCTGAACATGAGTTGGCTTGTAGGGTAATTCTAGGCGAGAATGACCCAACAAGCATATTTGTAATGGGGCGTATTCTTGTCGGAATATGCGACCTAGAAAGCGACCGCAAAATCGTTTCCGGTGTTTCCGAAATCTTGTCCGCTTCTGTTCTTTCTCTTGGAGAAAGTCACATTAAGGCAATCGTGGCCGAGGTGCGAGAAAATTGCACCAAGCAGGTGCTTGCTCTGCAGAATGCCTATAATGACATTGAGAATGGCAGTTCTGCAGAAGAAGCCCTGGCAAATATTCGAGAACTTTTATAAAGGTATTAGGGTATGAAAAGTGAAAATGAACTTTTGACAGAGGCCATCTTGTTTGCTAATAAACAGGCGACTCTTGTTCCTAGTGGATTGAGGCAACCACTTTTGACTGGTGTGACAACCGTAAAAGTGGATCCTCATATGGCTCAAGAGTATCTGGACACTATGGATATAATCATTACCAACTTATCCAAATATCTGAATGATATAAGTGCTGAAGGTGGATATGATAATACAGAGGATAGTGCCATGAGGTTATTCCAATATATCTTTGACCGCACGGTGGAATCTTTCTATTTGGAGTTGACCGGCCAAGGTGCAGATAGCGTAAATTTCGAACTTTTGGAAGTCGGTGGTTACTATGAGCTTAATCTTCCGGATGGGATTCAATTAGGCATCAATAAGATAGTTGGAAATGTGGTAGACTTATCTAAGGATGTTTATCGTTTAATGCAAGGCGAATATTATCAAAGTTTGTCATTTACACATTGGATAAGAGTATATATGTTCACTGCCTTTTCCGTAGCGATGCATTATGTACAAGAAATTGATTTTGAGGGATAATTTATGTTAGAAGATTATTTAAGAGACATTGCCGATTTATATAACAAGCAAAAGGCAATCTATAAAGATCGGTATAAGAAAGGCGATTTCTTTAATGTGTTCAACATTTTAGAGTTGAGCAGAAATGAGACTCGTACCCATTCTGCTTTTCTCGCTGAGTTGCTAGATCCTTATGGTTCACATGGTATGGGTAATGCCTTTTTAATTGATTTTATTACTCGTATGCACTTAGAGGATTTGCGACTTGATCTTCAGCATGCTTATGTGGAAGTAGAGAGAGTGATTGGCGGAATTGACGAAAATTATGACAAAGGAGGTCGTATAGACATCATTGTTGTCTCCGGCTCCAAAGCAATTATTATTGAGAACAAGATAGACGCGCAGGATCAATACAAGCAACTTGTTCGTTACAACAATTATGCTAAGGACACATTTACGGACTACCGTTTGCTGTATCTCACTCTGGACAAAGATGCCGCGTCTGATGCCTCAACTCTATCAGATAGTGGTCAGTTGATGCCAAACGTGGACTATTATCCTATTACTTATCGCGATGATATTATCGCATGGCTTTCTGATTGTGTAGCGGCCACTCCGGATCAATCATCTGTCAAGGTTATTGTTAATCAGTATAAAGAACTCTTAAAAGATATAACGAATACAATGGAAGAAAATAATTTAGTTCTCGACGCTTTAAAGAAAGAAGGGAACTGGGCTTACACATTAGAAGTCCTTAAAAATGGGGAAGCTTGGAAGAATGAAGTATGGAATACTTTCTTACAACTTTTAAGAATCAGAGTAGAAGCTGAAGGATGGCTGTTAGAAAGTAAGGGTATTGGTCGAATTATTGTTCGTAAGAATCCCGATTCAGAGTATTTTATTGCGATAACTCAGGAAGGAGGTTCATATATAGGTATAACAAGCACCGAGACAAAAGAGCCTCAAAAATGTCTCTCCATTTTGGAGAAGCCTAATGCTTGGTGGCCTTTTGGGTGGAAATGGCTCGAAGGAAGCTATAGATATTTTCTTCCGCAATCTGACCCTAATTCTATGGAATATCTTTTCCCTGAATATCGGGAAGTTTTCATGGACTATTTAATGCACGAAATATCTTTAGTAATGCATGAAGCCGAAAAAGCAGGTATAGATTTGTAATTTTTTTCGAGAAAATTGCGACCCTGCTATTTTGTGAGAGTTTGGCGTAGTAATTTTGCAGCGGATTTAAATAGTACAGGTTATGTTAGGAGCAATTATTGGTGACACCGTAGGCAGTATCTACGAGTTTAACAACATCCACACGACGGATTTTCCGTTGTTCAGTAAGTCCAGCACGTTCACGGACGACAGTATTATGAGTATGGCGGTAGCGAAATGGCTATTGACCGACGAACATCACACCCAGTCCTCGCTCATTGAGATCATGGAGAAATTCTACGGAGATTACCCCGACCCTATGGGCGGTTATGGCAATCGCTTTGGTGTTTGGCTTGCAACCCCAACTGCGCAGAAGAAACCATATAACTCTTTCGGAAACGGCAGTGCCATGCGCGCTTCCGCTTGCGGATGGGTGGCAAAGAGTAAGGACGAAGCGATGCGACTGGCTAAGATTTCCGCTGAAGTCACTCACAACCATCCTGAAGGCATCAAGGGTGCGCAAGCAGTTGCAGTTGGTGTATATATGATGCGTCATGGGGCGCTCAAATGCGATGTGGCAGATTTCCTAAAGGATGAGTTGGGCTACACGTTTGATGAAGACCTGAAGAGCCTGCAGAGCATCTATTCCTTTGACGAGACGTGTCAAGGAACTATATCTGCTGCCTTCACCGCTTTCGGCGAATCTGCAACCTTTGAGGAGGCCATCCGAAATGCTATTTCCATCGGTGGAGATAGCGACACTGTGGCTTGTATTGCCGGTGCTTTTGCTGAAGCCTTCTACAAAGTGATACCGGCAGACATTGTCCATGAGATGGAGAAGCGCCTGCCATCCGACTGGTGGCATATCATTTATCGTGTTAAGGCATACGAGAACCACCAAGTAGCACCAGACCATATCGATTTCTTGAAGTCCGAGCAAATCTTCGTGTTTGGCAGCAATAAAGAAGGGCAGCATTATGGAGGCGCAGCAGCGTATGCACACAAGTATTTCCATGCTAAATGGGGAGTTGGTGAAGGCATTACCGGTTTGTGCTATGCCCTCCCGACTATGGAAGGGCTGGAAGACCTCGAACTGGCTGTTGGCCGATTCACAGAGCATGCCTTAGCCGATCCTGACCATAACTATCTCGTGACGGCTGTCGGTTGCGGCATAGCCGGCTACACGCCCGAAGAAGTTGCACCGATGTTCCTTGAAGCTGCCGCCCTTCCTAACGTCTATCTCCCGCAATGCTTCTGGGATGAGTTGGATAAATACCATAAAAGTAGTATAGCCATTATGAAAAAGTTTATTCAGACTAAATTACAAGAGCTCCTGAACTCACTCGATACCGGCTTTGATACAAACGAATTGGCGTATCTCAGTTCGCAAGGCAAGAACGAGTTGCAAATTCGGGATAAGATTGCTTGGCGCTTACACAAAGTTTTGAATGCTAAATATGGGGATGATAATCTCTTTGTTGTGCGTCGCGAGTGGGCTCCAGAGAGTTGCGGGAGAGAAAGAGTTGACTTGGCTATCTTGGAGATGGATTCTGCCAGGACAACTGTCGTGCGAGCGATAGCCCTTATTGAGTTTAAGGCTCAATCCATAGCAAGACCAGAAAAATGGTACATTGACGAGTACGTGCATGACGTAGAGAAGATGCGCAAACTGAAAGAAGTGAGCGCTGAATGCAAGGATGCTGATATGTACTTTGTATTTCTTGAGACTGGTCAGGAATGCAAGGCTGATAAGTATAAATCTGTTTTAGGTTATGCAATCTACCAGAATGGTAAAATGGCATACCATGAAGATGCAGACTATTTGTCTTCCGTTAAGTCTCACTGGGATGAGTTTAGAGACGCTCTCGGAGAGCTCGTTACCATCCATGAGCCGAAAGCTATTTATATCGGAGAATCATTTGGCTATAAGCAATATGTTTCTCCATTATTGATTGGACCATTAAAATAAGGCGTATAGGTCATTTTGCAGTCTGAAATCTTTGTAATGTAATGAATTATAGTCTATTATGGCGTTAAAGGTGCTTGAAGTGAAAATAGTCCATCTACTTGCCTCTATAATAATTATGTACACAAAAACAAAGAGCGGCTTGGCAAATATATGCCGCATAAATTGTGTTATCGGAGAAGAGAGAAGAAACAACTACGTCAGACCAAAGCGACTAATATCCCGAACAGGACAAGTATTCACGAACGCCCTGCGGAAGCCAATGGCAAACGCTTTGGAGACTGGGAGATGGATTTGATAGTGGATAGTCGTCAGCGTGTGATACTGACGTTGGTGGAACGCAGCGTAAAGTCCACTTCCCTCAGTCCTATAAATCGCATTCAATGGAGACGCAGGCGTCTCACCTGCGAAAATAAGAGACTGCCTAACTCCAATTGTTAGACAGTCTCTCATTGTTTTATTCTTCAAGAAATTCTCCTTTGAGGAAGAAAATCAGAGTTTTTGCCGAAATCGTAACTCGTAAATCACACGATTCCTTGCTCTACCATGGCGTTGGCAACTTTCATGAAGCCCGCGATGTTGGCACCTTTCACGTAGTTGATGTAGCCGTCTTCCTCGGTGCCGTATTTGAGGCAAGCGTCGTGGATGTCCGCCATGATACGGCGCAGGTGGGTGTCCACTTCCTCGGCGGTCCAACTCTGGCGAATGCTGTTCTGCGTCATCTCCAGTCCCGAGGTGGCTACGCCGCCGGCGTTGCTCGCCTTGCCAGGGCTGTAGAGTATCTTCGCGCCTTGGAAGAGCGCGATAGCCTCCGGCGTGGTGGGCATGTTCGCCCCCTCTGCCACACAGTAGCAACCGTTGGCGAGCAGGTGCTCCGCGTCGGTCTTGTCAATCTCGTTCTGCGTAGCGCAAGGCATAGCGATATCGCAGGGGATGTTCCACGGGCGCGCGTCTGCAAAATACTGTGCCTCAGGATATTGCGCCGCATACTCCTTGATACGTCCGCGGCGGATGTTCTTCAGTTGGAACACGAAGTTCAGTTTCTCCTCGGTGAGCCCCTCGGGGTCGTAGATGAAGCCGTTGCTGTCGCTCAGGGTCAGCACTTTGGCGCCCAAGCGCATGGCTTTCTGCGCAGCATACTGCGCCACGTTGCCCGAGCCGGAGATGCAGACGCGCTGCCCCTCAAACGACTTGCCGCGGGTCGCCAGCATCGCCTCCGCGAAGTAGCATGCGCCATAGCCCGTTGCCTCGGGGCGCATCTTGCTGCCGCCCCAGCACATGCCCTTGCCCGTCAGCGTGCCGGTGAACTCATCGCGCAGGCGCTTGTATTGCCCGAAGAGGAAACCTATCTCGCGCCCGCCGACGCCGATGTCGCCCGCAGGGACATCGGTGTCCTGCCCGATATGGCGTTGCAGTTCGGTCATGAAACTCTGGCAGAAACGCATCACCTCCGCGTCGGACTTGCCTCGCGGCGAGAAGTCGGAGCCGCCCTTCGCACCGCCCATCGGCAGCGTGGTGAGCGCGTTCTTGAAGGTCTGCTCAAAGGCAAGGAACTTCATGATACTCAGATTCACACTCGCGTGGAAGCGGATGCCGCCCTTGTAGGGACCGATGGCGGAGTTCATCTGCACGCGGAAGCCGCGGTTGACCTGCACCTCGCCGTGGTCGTCCACCCACGGCACGCGAAACATAATTACGCGTTCGGGCTCTACCATGCGCTCCAGCACTTTCTGCTCGCGCAGATACGGATAGGCGAACACCATCGGTGCCACGCTCTCCAACACTTCACTAACTGCCTGATGAAACTCCAATTCACCCGGATTCTTACGCACCAATTCAGCCATAAATTGGTCAACGTACTGCTTAACTTGTTTGTCCATAAATATACCTTAAAAAATTGACGAATTACGATTTACGATTTACGAAGGACGATATAAAGCCCCGACTTGTCGGGACGCACCCGGACGATTTACGATTTACGAATTGTCTTTTGCTTGAAATCGAGTGCAAAGATACTGCTTTTTTTTGATATATACAATATATTTGTACAAAAAGGTATATTTTTGTTCGTTTTTCTTACTAATTGTCTTGTTTTGCTATGTAAATAAGTGGTTTTGTACAAACAATCCAAACTTCAAAGAAAATCTTAAGGTATTCTTAAGCAAATTATCGCCAAGAAGCATTACCTTTGCCTCATATTCAAAAATACTATTCGTTTATGGTTCTTTCTCACTTTTATGGTCTCATTATCGGGGCTGCAACGTTTCTAATTATTGGTCTGTTTCATCCGCTCGTCATCAAAGGCGAGTACTATTTCGGCGTTAGAATTTGGTGGGTGTTTCTGTTGCTCGGTTTATTGGGAATAGCAGGCTCCCTCTTAGTTGCTAACGAGGTGATTTCTATTCTCTTGGGCGTATTTGCCTTTTCTTCGCTGTGGGGAATAGGCGAGGTGTTCGAACAACGGAAACGGGTACAGAAAGGGTGGTTCCCTGCCAATCCAAAGAGAAAGAGCAAATGAAAGCAAAGATACAGGCCTTTCTAAGGCGATTATCGTTTCGCACAGGCGTTATTGTGTTGGTGCTGTGTGTGCCGTGCTACATCATCAGTTTTGCGCAAATGGCATTTCCCATAAGTGTTGAACTGAAAGGGGTGCTATGGTTTGTTTTCTTTGGTCTTGCCAAGAGTTTTCAGTATGGGGGGCTCACTATTATTGGGGTAGATGGTGTCAAACGGTTGAAGGCGTATGTTTGCAAGAAACGCTAATGGCTGAACATAAAGCCGATATAGCATCTCGGACCCGTCGGCTGCACAACGGCTTGTTTGTGCCACGCCACCATCCAATCTAAACGGAACGTGAGGTGCACTTTCTGCGTTATGCACCAATCTATACCCGCGTAAGGACTGATATAGAAGAAACTTTGCTTGTGAAATAAAGTATGCCTTTCTTCCTCCCAATCGTTTACATCTCCTTCTAATATATAGAGCGAGCGCATGGCTCCGCCTCCGATGGTGCCGCCCACGTAGGGCCACACTTTCTCCAACCGCCAGCAGGCATCTGCCAGCACACCGCCCCAACCTGTCCGAATGTAACTTCCCGACTGAAGAGTGGAGCGGTAATTGGTGGTGGAGGCGTTCATGGTGGATGTGAATCCCTCGCTGCCAATGCGCAGGTGTTCCCAAAGATGTACCCTGACCGCGCCTCCTATACCAAACGTTGCCCCTTGTAGTTCCTTATCCAAAGGGCTGAGTCTGTCTTTTCCGAACAGGTAGCCCGTGTGCACCATCATCCCGCCCGAGAAACCTTGGTAAACCTTGCCTTCAGAGTTGCCGGCTTGCAGACTGAAGCAAACGAAAAGCAATAAAAATAAAAGTGATACCTTCTGCATAGTAAATAATTTCTGCAAAGGTACCACTTTTATCGTATATCTTGCTTAAATCTGTCTTAAGATTAACGGCAAACAATGGGAATTTTTAGTTCGTTTATCGTGCCATTGATATCCATTTTGAATGTAAAGTGGCTGATACTGAGCGTCGTGGATATGCGCAGATAGCCCGGTTTGGCTGTTGGCAACAACATCTGTAGTATCGCGTCTAACATCCGTCGAAAGGTGTCGGGATGTTCGCGTATGTCGCTGACAAACGGGTCTAAATGCAGTTGAGGCACCAGCGCTTTTTCCTGCAAGTCTGCCTCATGCGCATACAGCCACTCAACGATGAATTCTTGGATATTGAAAGTATAGCCCCCTTGCGCATTGGCGGAATGATAACAAATTCCCGTGCCGCGGAAAGTCTCTATCGGTTCTTGGAGCGAAAGCCCTAATTTGCGCCTTATCGCGTTTAGGTGTACATCAATAGTGCCCGTGTCGTACTGAAAGCGTGTGCCCCATACCATATCCAATATCTCGTCGCGTGTGCATATCCGATCGGCATTACGAATCAGATGTTGCAGCAGTGCGAACTCCAATCGCGTCAGTTTGACGTTCTTCCCACGATATTGGGCTGTTTGATTATTGGGGTCAAGTGTGATGGGCATATCGAAGATATTCTATTGGCACATCCTTTTTTATGATTGTATATTCTTTATGATTTTATCTGCATCTTCCTGCTTTTTGAGGCTGGCGCTGTGGATGATGTCGTAGATACCTTTAATGGTCTCGGCGTCTATCTTGTGTTGCTCGCCCCATGCGATACGGTCGTTGACCATCTGCTCGTAGCGCGTGGGTTGGTAGCACGGTACTTCAAAGCAAAGCTTCCATATCCCCAACATCCTGCTGACCTGCATGCGTTGGGCGATTAGGTCCCACAGTTGGTCGTCTATCTCGTCTATCTGCGCGCGGTACCATGCCAGCGCTTGGCTCGTTCCGGCTTCGGAAGGCAATTCCCCTGAGGCGTATGGCATGCCGACTGTGCGCAGTATCTTGCCGAGCAGGGTGGGGGTGATCTGCTGCTTGCTGTCCGACAATGCCGAGTCCGGACTTATGTGCACCTCTATCATCGCGCCGTCGAACAGCAACTCCTTGCCTTTCTGCAGCAGCGGGAGTATCTTCTTTCTGTCGCCGCCCATGTGGCTCGGGTCAATCAGCATGGAGACGTTCGGGTAGGTCATTCGGAATAGATGTGCCATGCCCCAACACGGACGGTGGCTGCACCCGCGCAACACGGCTATCACGGGGCAGCCTGCGCGCTGTATCCGCTCCACATTGCCTGCCCAAAGGCTCCAGTCTTCGTTTACGGGATTCTTCACCAGCACCGTGCACTGTGCGCCTGCTTTCACCTCCTCTGCGAGGGTGTCCGCAAGGCTCTGCACCAAGATGGGGTTGGCGGTGGTCCGTGCGCCCAGCCACAGGTAGTCTATCCCCGCCGCCAATGCCAAGCGGATATGTTCGGGCGTTGCCACCTCTGTTGCCACGGGCAGCCCCGTCTCCTCTTTCACGCGCTGCAACCACGCCAATCCCTTCTTGCCGACACCCTGGAAAGTGTCGGGGCTGGTGCGCGGCTTCCATATCCCTGCGCGGAACACCCACTGCTCATCGGGGTCTTTCCGAGCCATATTTGCCAAGCGCAGTGCCGTCATCAGCACTTGCTCTTTGCTCTCTGCCGCACAAGGTCCTGCGATAATCATCAGTGAATCAATTTGTTAATTGTATTGGTGATGTATTCCAACTGCTCCTCGTCCAATTCGGTGTGCATGGGGAGCGAGAGGACACATGCCGCTAACCGTTCTGCCACGGG
This sequence comes from Paludibacteraceae bacterium, assembly GCA_016297215.1. Lineage (GTDB taxonomy): Bacteria > Bacteroidota > Bacteroidia > Bacteroidales > Paludibacteraceae > Colicola. The sequence continues at coordinate 12,560 of JAEDGZ010000011.1, forward strand.
GAAATCGCCCGGTTGGTAGCGCGGGTCTTGGTATGCTTTCTGCAAGTGGAGCGGTACGGGATAATAGACCATCGCGGGAATACCTGCCTCCTGCAACTGTGCTTTGAGTTGGTCGCGGTCAATGCCCTGTACGCGCAAGGTGTATTGGTGGAAGACATGGGTGGAGTGGGGCTCTCTACCGGGCAGCAAGAGATGCGGATTGCCCGCAAACGCTTGGTCGTAGTAGGCAGCGGCACGCTGACGCGCCGCAATGTACTCATCCAGATGGGGCAACTTCGCGTCCAAGATAGCAGCCTGAATACCGTCTAATCGCGAGTTAACGCCCACCATGTCATGATGATAGCGCACCACCATCCCGTGGTTCGCAATCGCCCGCATGCGGGCTGCCAAGTCATCATCGTTGGTGAAGATAGCCCCACCGTCGCCGTAGCAACCTAAGTTCTTCGAGGGGAAGAAACTGGTGCACCCGATATGCCCGATAGTGCCCGCCTGCTTGGTGCAACCGTCTGCAAACGTGTACTTTGCACCGATAGCCTGACATGCGTCTTCTACTACGTAGAGGTTCTTCTCCTGCGCGATACGCATGATGGCCTCCATGTTCGCGCACTGCCCGAAGAGGTGCACAGGCACGATGGCTTTCGTCTTGGGCGTGATGGCTTTCTCCAGCGACTCTATCGACATGTTCATCGTCTCCCAATCCACATCCACCACTACGGGGGTCAGTCCCAAGAGTGCTACCACCTCCGCCGTGGCAATAAACGTGAAGGTAGGCGTGATTACTTCATTGCCGCGCTGCAACCCGAGCCCCATCAGGGCTATCTGCAACGCGTCCGTGCCATTGCCCACGGGAATGACGTGTTTCGCACCCGTGTAGGCTTCTAAATGGTGCTGGAAATCAGTAACTTGCTGTCCTTTTACAAAGGCGGCACTGTCTATCACCGCTTGTATGCCGCGGTCGATGTCCGCCTTGATATGTTGATACTGCGTCTGCAGGTCAACCATTTGTATCTTTCTCATCTTTCTACGATAAATTCGGCTTCTTGGGGGAAGAAGCGCAGATTGCTAATATACGGACTTCGGCAGTCCACATGAATCGGCAGTTTGTTGTCGTGGAGGGTCGGGTAGGGGCAGGTAACGCTGAAGTCCTCCTCCGTAACCTCGCCGAAGTGGCTCAGCCCGACGCGCACGGTAACTGATACCTCCTGCGGGAAGACGCGCAACTGCTCCCCCTCGCGAACCTCCGCAGGCACGATGGGGAGCCGAAACTGCTTCTCGGTATATCGTTCGGTGATGACTTGCACGCGCACGCTGTCTTGCGCCAGGCGGATACCTTCCGGCGCGTCCAATGCCAAGACCCGTATGCAGGTGTCTCTCAGGTCGGTCAGCAGCAAGTCCTCCGTCGCGATGGCTCGCAGGCTCGCCAACTGCTCCCTCGTGCCATACACGCTGACCTCCTGCTGCAAGAGTGTGGGCTCGCCAACCAACTGATATTCAGCCGTCGGCACGAACTCACTCCGTAGTAGCACCGCCACCGTCTTCTCCTCCTGCCGCACATAGGCAACGCTAATCTGCTCGGGCTCTGCCGATACCAACTTGCTTGTTCCTTGCAGCAGGTCGGTCAAGCTGCGTCGCAACACGTCCGACGATATGCGCACCGTACCGCTCTCGCCCTGCATCTGACTGCTCAGGTCTATCGTCAGTTCGGGAGGATTCACCTGATACATACGCAACCGTTTGCCCGCATCGCGCACCTCTATTTTGAGGGTCGCGGGCAAACGGTCGTGGTCGAAATAGGCATCGGTCGGGATGCCTGTGTAGTGGACGGGCACTGTTACGCGGGCATTACGCACCGACTGCATGGCATGTCCGAACCAGAGCGCCGTGGCGAGCAACACGAAGAAGAGAAATGTCAGCACATCTTTCCACTCCGTCTTTCCTACGTGCGAACGCAGGCGTGCCCATATTTCCGTTTTCGGTTTCAAAAAAACTTATCCCTTATTTCTTCTCTGCGGGAGCGTCTTTCGGCGCTTGTTGTGCGTCGGCTGCATCCGCGAAGACGCTCTCTTTGGCAATCTTGATGGTTACGTCCTTGGCGATGGTAACGAGGAACGTGTTCTCTTGCACTTCCTTAATCTCACCATACAAACCGCCGGCGGTTACCACTTTGTCGCCTTTCTTCATGTTGTCGCGTTGCTTCTGCAATTCCTTTTGTTTCTTCGTTTGCGGACGAATCATAAAGAAATAGAACACCACGAAGATGAGTGCCATCATCACCCAGAATGTCCACTGACTACCTTGCTGTGCACCAGCCTCTGCTTGCAATAAAATAAGATTTAGCATATTGATTTAATGTTTAATTTTTACTATTTAATTGTACCTGCATTATAGAGCATTGTTACTTCTTCTCCTCCTCTGTTTCGCTCAACGGGCTCTCTTCCTCGGTGGTGAGGGGGCTCTCTTCCTCCGTCGTAGGGGCTTTCTCTTCCTCTTTCAGCATGGTTGCCTTTATCAGCGTCCCGTCTCGCTTCATCTTCCTTAGTATCTCGTTCAAGATACCGTTCACGAACAGGTAACTCTTCTCGCCGGAGTACTCTTTCGCCAACTCAATGTATTCGTTGAGCGACACTTGCAGAGGTATATCCTCAAAATGCGTTATTTCCGCCAGCGCCTGCTCCAAGATGATACGGTCCATATACGCGATACGGTCTGCCTCCCAGTTGATAAGGTTCTTGTTGATGAGTTTCTCAAACTGCTCATGCCCGTCCAGTGCATACTGCAACAGTTGCTCGCCGAATGCGGCTTCTTCTTCGTTGTCGAACATCGGCGACAGGTCTTTCGTGTAGGCGGTAACCGAACGGAATGAACGGACGGTGTTCAGCGCAGCAAGCAGCATAGGGTCTTGGTTGTCTGCCCAGTCGGTCTTGTCCAGCGCAATCTCCATCTCCTCTAATGCGTCCGTAAGTGCTTGATTCTCAAAGAGTAGTTTCAGGTATATCTCGCGCCACACCGCCTTGTCTTGCTCGTAGCCCCACTCGCGCAACGCCATATACTCCTTATAAAAATCCTGCTCCTGCAATTGCTTATAGACCGCCGCTACGGCACTCATGCCGGCATCCCAACTCAGGTGCTCTTCGTCCACGCGCTTGCGGATGTTGCGGTTCTCGAAAATCTGCTTCGCGAACAGGTTCTTCACGAAGCGACGATTGGGAACGTATAGGGTGTGGGTAATCTTTGCGCGTTGCTCCGCCTGCTCTATCTGCTGCTCGGCATAATCGGTCATAGCGTTCACGAAATCCAGCAACATCACATACAAGTCGTATGTGTCCGCATAACTTTTCAACAACTCTTTTCTTGCAGTCAGCGGAGTCTTTTCTCCGTCTTTATAGTAAGCAAACAAAGTCTGCAACACCTTTGTTCGCACCATTGTACGAGTGAACATGTGCCTTTTCTACGAAATTCGGTGCAAAGGTACGCAAAAAAAACGACATACACAACATTTCCCCCAATTTTCCCGCTTTTTCCCCTAAAAACTTGTTCATATCAGAAAAAAGCAGTATTTTTGCGCCGAAAACTCTCAAAAACGATGCGAACCTTCTATCTTCTTCTCTATTATGGGGTGGCTCGCCACCTGCCCAAGTCCACGTTCCCCTTCATTGGCAAGATGGCATACCGCCTGCGCTATTGTTGTGCGCGCCACCTCTTTGCAGAATGCGGTGAGTCGGTCAATGTGGAGCAGGGAGCCTATATCGGCAACGGCAAGGCTATCCGAGTCGGTAATAATGTGGGTATCGGCAAGGATTTCTGCTTGCATAGCCGCGAATTGATTGTACATGACCGTCTGCTGATGGGTGAGAATGTACTTATTCAGGGGGGGGCACACTTATTCGCAGACCCTGATAAGTTTATTGGAGAAGGGGAGGATGTCCCTTCCGAACCTTTGGTGATAGCAGGTGATGTGTGGATTGGTGCGAGGGCGATTATCCTGCCGGGTTGCAAGCGCATAGGGGCGCATAGCATCATTGGCGCAGGCTCCGTAGTAACGCACGATGTCCCCGATTATGCCATCGTGGGTGGTAACCCTGCCAAAGTCATCCGCCTACGCAAGTAATCTCAGTCTGTCCTTTGCTTATCCGCCGCTCATCTGCGGTTTATTAACTGCTCTTTAGCCGTTCCTCAGCCGTCTTCACCGAGTCAATTACGGCAACGACACGGCAACGACACGGTAACGACACGGCAACGACACGGCAACGGGAGCCGAGAAAGACCTACCAAAGAGCCTAGAAAAAGCAGAGAAAATTGGTTTTTGGTAATATATAATATTTGAACAATATTTGTTGAATAAAAGGGTATTTGTTTGTTTTTGTAAAGTGTTATTGAGCGTTTTTGTATATAATCCTTATTGTTAATAAAAGTCCGAAAAGTTAACGCACTACGACTAATTCATTATTCTCCTTTTCCCACCACGGCTTTCAGAAACTCCGGCAGTACGGGTGCCCATACCTGCCAGTTGTGTTTCCCCTCTACGTACTCCAGCCGATAAGGCATCGCCTGCGTGTCTAAATACCGCGCGAGGTGCTTCGTCTCCGCGCGGAAGGCGTCGCCGTTGCCTGTGGCTATCCAGTAGAGCGGCATTTGGTCATGCGGGGTGGGGTATTCGCGCCGCGCCAATACCGGCGACAGCAACCCTACCACGCAACAGCGCGCCGTGTCTGCCAAGTTCAACGCCTGCCGCGCGCCCGACGACAAGCCTGCAATAAACCGCTTGCTACAATCCTGCGCAATGGGGAAACTCCCTTCTATACGCGCCATCAGGGCGGGAAACTGCCGCTCAAACCGCCCTTTCACCAAGTCGTCGAAGCGGGTGAAGATATGGTTGATTTGGTCTTCGCGAGTGCGCGTGAAGCAGTAAGGCATCACAATCACTATCGGCTCTATCGCCTCGGCGGCTATCAGGCTGTCCACCACCTCGCGCACCCTACCGTTGCGCGCCCAAGCCGTATGGTTGCCGCGAATGCCGTGGAAGAGATATAGTATCGGGAACCCCTCCTCCGGGCAATGCTCCGAGGGGTAATAGACACTCATCGCCGGCAGCCCGTCCTCCGCCGCAATCTCAATGATATTCCCCTGCGCCCGTATTCCCGCGCAAACAATCACGAGCCCCAAAAACAACGCCAATCCTCGCTCTCTCCGCATAAACATCTAATGAACGTGAATACCTTTTATTTTAACATATATTCATCGTATAATTAACCATTAATTTTTCGCTGTAAACTTCTTTTTTATGAAATTATATGAATAATTGTATGTGAATAATGAGGGCGTTGGAACTGAGTTTCAGAGCATGAGCACTCATAATTCATAATTCATAATTCATAACCCTCAATCGCTTCCTCGAACATCTCCACGCATTTGCGCACGGAGGCTTCCAGCGTGTAGTCCAATCCCTGTTGGGCGTATGCTCGCTCCATGCGCCGTTTCTCCGAAGGGTGGTCAAGCCAGTAGTCTATCTTCGCCGCCAAGTCATCGGAGTTGCCCGCCTTGAACAGACTTCGCACATCCAAGGCAAACTGCCGTGTGGCGGACTTGTCGCTGTCGGAGATGATAGGCACCAGCCCCGTCGCAAACGCTTCGATACACGATATCGCTTCGCTCTCCATGTCGCTCGCATGCACATAGAGATCAGTATGGGCAAGCAACTCAATCAGGTCATGCTGATTCAGATAGACGAACATCGGCGGGTTCGCTAACCGCTTTCCTAACCGTTTATACCAACGCTCCAACGGTCCTTTCCCTGCAAACACGACCTGAATCCTGTCTGCATACTTCGATTTCCTTACCGCCCGCAGTATCACATCCTGCCGCTTCTCGCGCGCCAACCGCCCCACCATAGTGATGACGATTTTCCCCTCTGTCTTCACGCATTTCTTCTTTTCTTGTTGGCAGAACGCGCTACTGATGCCGTTGGAGATAGCGCGTATGTCGCCCGTGTAGCCGTGCGCTATCATCTCCTGCTGCATGAAGGGGCTGGGGCAGTGGATATACCGAAACTTGTTGTATATCCCTACGCGCCATGCCCAATAGAGCAGATTCACTATCAACGTGAACTTCCCCAACCGCACCGCGCTCAGCAGGTTCTCCGGCTGGATATGAAAGGCGGCAGTGGCGGGCTTATGCAACGCTCGGCATACCTGCTCTGTGCGGTAGGTCAGCATGAAAGGCATCATGCAGTGCACCACGTCTGCCCACGCCACCGCCTTGTGGATAACCGCTATATCCACATGGGCAAAATGAAAGTCGTTGGCACACACCAAACCATCCACTATGGGGAGGCGATACTCCTCCAAGCGGAACATCTCCGGCTCATCGGGCAGAGCGGTGCCGAGCACTCGCACCTCATGCCCTTGCCTACGCAATTCTCCTGCAAATCGGCGGCAACTGATAGTAGTGCCGTTGTTGGACGATATATAATCGTCAATCACTAATAAAATTTTCATCTTGTTGACATTACAAAGGCGCAAAAACCAACAAAGGTTTAGGAGTGAGCCTTTTTGTTAATAAAACTGCTTCATTCCAAAGCGTTGCAAAATCCGTGCAAAAGTACTGCCTTTTCCCCGCCTAAGCAATATCCGCATTTCGGAAAAAGTTGTCTTTTCGTCGTATCTCCACATGATAGATGCAAAAAGTCTCTTCTCATTGTCTTTGAAAACTGAGGAAAAGAGCAAAAAGCATAAAAAAACAAAAAAAATTTGCGTATCTCAAAAAAAAGCAGTACCTTTGCAGCCGATTTGCGTCGAGTCTCTGGCGATTTAGGTAGGAACTGAGTAAATAAGTGTCCGAATAGTAGTGAATACTCTGCGCGTAACTATTAAAAACACCATTACAGAAATGGATTTGATTAAGATTGCCGAACAGGCATTCGCCGGCGAGAAGAAAGAGTTTCCGGCATTCAAGGCAGGTGACCAAATCACCGTGGCTTACCGTATTAAAGAGGGTAACAAAGAGCGTGTTCAAGAGTTCCGCGGGGATGTAATCTGCATCCACGGTAGCGAGGACAAGAAGCGCTTCACCGTTCGCAAAATGTCGGGCAACGTGGGTGTAGAGCGTATCTTCCCTATGGACAGCCCCTTCATTGAAAGCATTACGGTGAACAAGTACGGTAAGGTACGTCGCTCAAAAATCTACTATCTGCGTAAACTCACAGGTAAGAAAGCACGTATCCAAGAGCGCCGCGTGAAGTAAACCAACCGCCGTTCGAGAGAAAGAGGCTATTTAACCCTGTGGTTAGATAGTCTCTTTTTAGACGCTTTTCGGGCTGCTCGAATGGCATTTATATCGAAATAACTAACGTGAGTTCGATATAAGAGAACTATTTCAGCAGTCAAAGACTAATTTGGTTTTTGGTAATGAATTAATGAAAAATTACACGATAATTATATGTTAAGAAAAAAATATTTGAATAATTTTTGGAAATTTTTGTTGACATAAAAGAATCATCGTGGTTTTGATGTATATGTTTCTTATTTCGAGTTCGTGTTAACTAAATAGTCAAATTATGAAAAAACTTCATTTTATTTTTCTTTGCGGCATTGCCTCGCTGGCAACAGCGTGCGCTGTGCAGTCTTCTTCCGAGTCGAAAAAAGATTGCTCGGGTGCGCAGGCGTCCTCGCCTGCTTTATCTACTCTACCCGCCGCGCCAGAGAGCATCATCGGCAGTTGGGCGGTACATCAGTTTGACACCCTCTTACTTTCGGATGAGAACGTACCATACCCTGTGATTACCTTCTGCGATGATGCGAGAGTGCTTGCCAATGCCGGCTGCAACACCTTATCCGGCGAATACACCTACGCGGCTTCGACGAACGCAGAAGCAACCGCTTCACTCACATTCGCCGACAAACTCTGCCAAACGCTCATGTTCTGCCCCGATGATGAGGTTACCCGCAACGAGCACCTCTTGGCGCAGGCGATGGACAGCGTGCTCACTGTTACCTCCTGCGGAAGCGACTCACTCCTACTGCAAGGGAAACACAGCATGCTATTGGTTAAAAACCACGAATAAAAGATATGACATCCCTCAAAATCCCCCTTTGCGGGGGATTTTTTGTATACATGGAATCATATTCATTTTTTTGTCAAATATTACACATGAGGATGGAGCAAAAGCACTATCTTTGTCGTCGTAAAACTTCATCGGGTGCGTAGGTGTACCATGCCTGCAAATAGTTGTTAAATATCCGTAGGAATCTCCCCCACTCACCTCTAATAATCTAATCACCATGCGAAAAACATTCTTCTCTCTGCTTGTCCTCATGACGAGCGTATGCGTACAAGCCGATTTGTACGAAGATTTCAACTCCCTTACCACCGGCTCATGGTCTGCTGCTACGGAAGTATCGCTGCCTTCGGGGACATGGACATTCGGAAGCGGTGCGCAGTACAACAAATCCAACAGCGTCATCAGCATCAAACTCAATGCCAATGGGGCATATATGATTACCCCGCTGACCGACAGCATCCAAACGCTCTCTTTCGCCTACCGTTCCGGCGGCAGCAACAAGAGTGTGGTCATCAGTTATGCCACCACCTCGGACAATTGGACGGTGCTTGACACCTTGAAGATAGCCTCTTCCTCGTCTAATTTCTCTTCCTATTCTAAGCGCATTCCGTGCGATTCTCTACAAGGTGTTCGCATTCGTCTGACGGGGCTTACCAGCAATGTCTATATAGACGATGTGCGTTTGTCGCAGCCCAAAGCCGACCAAGGCGGTGGCGGCGGAGGAGTAGTCATCCCCGGCGAGCCCGACCCCGACTTCACGCGCCCTATCTTCACAGCCACGCGCAACACCTATTATATCTCGCCCGAAGGCAACGACCTCACGGGCGATGGCTCATTCGAAAAACCTTGGTTTAATCCCGCGAAAGCGGTGGCGGTGGCGCAAGCGGGAGATGTCATCTACGCGCGAGGCGGGCGATACCTCATCTCTATGCGAGGCACGGACAACAAACTGACCATACGTCTCACCCAATCCGGCACGGCGGAGGAGCCTATCGTCATCTCGGCATATGAGAATGAAGTGCCCGTGTTCGATTTTGAGCAGCAACTGCTGGACTGCAACCGCAACAAAGCCAACGTGGGCGACCGCGGAATGCTCATCACGGGTAACTATTGGATTCTCTTCGGGCTTCACCTGATGCACGCTGCGGACAATGCCATCAAGTTAGAAGGTTCCCACAACCGTATAGAGCGTTGCGAGTTCTCCTATAATCTTGATACGGGTATCCAACTCGGCTTCGGGCACGATTTCTCTGCCTCCGGACTCGGCAGCAAGAACGATGGCTGTTTCTGCGCCTATAACGATATTATCGACTGCGACTCCCATCATAACTGCGATTTCGATATGAATTACGGTTCGGATGCAGACGGCTTTGCCTGCAAGATGCACAACGGCATAGGCAATCGTTTCATCCGCTGCCGTGCATGGCGTAACTCCGATGATGCGTGGGACTTATATGAGACCGACTTCTCCGTGCTGCTTTATGAGTGCTGGGCATGGGAATCGGGCAACGCCGAAGACCATCTATGGCCTAAGCAGTATCTCGACGGCTCGGCATCCTTCTCCGGCAATGGCAATGGCATCAAACTGGGTGGTAACGGTACGGGTGGCTCCTCCAAAGGTATTCACTATGCTGTGCGCTGCGTCGCATTCGGCTGCAACAAGACCTCATCGGTCAAGGGCTTCGACTGCAACAGCCACAAAGACGGACATGTCCTTATCAACTGCTTGGCGTTTGACAATTCCTACGATTATATGTTCGAGTCGGGCGGCTCGGATGCGAACACGTATTTCTACAACAATGTCTGCCTTGGCAAGCAGGAAATCTCTGTCGGCAGCGACGACTACAACGCTATCACCAGCCCCATGAGCAAACTCGGCTGGAGCAACCACCTGCTTACCGGCATTAGCAAGGATGATTTTCAATCTCTTGATGAGACCGATGCCTTAGCTCCTCGCCGCGGCGATGGCTCTATGCCGGTGCGCTTTGCCCGCCTGATGCCCAATAGCCCGATGGTAGATGCCGGCTGCACACCGCCGTCCAACCTCCTTACTCCCATCGACCAACTATTTCAAGACTATCCTTATTTGCAGCCCAAGCAATATGGAAGCCACTGGGACATGGGACCCTACGAACTGCCGCAGGAAGACAATACCACAGGCATCCAACAAATCACCACGCCCGATGCAGGGGTATCACTTGGTGTCCGTCAGGAAGTGAACGGAGAAGAGATAGTAGTGTTCTCTGTGCCGCGTGATGGCAGGGGTTCCCTCAAAGTGCTGGATATTAGTGGGCGGCTCTTGCAGCAAGTCGATTTGGGGATTTTGGTATCGGGTATGACATATTTCCAGCCTATCGCAGCACCAATGGGAATGCATATTATTGTGTTGCAGACAAACGACGGTAGCACCGCAGTATCCCACATCGCTCAATAACCTGCTGCAACTACTTCCCCGCTTGCTTTCAAGGAGGTGCAGTCTCCATGCCGCACCATTGTATGCAACGTCCTCGCCTGTTTCAAGGAGGTGCTGTCTCCATGCCGCACCAAGGAGAAAAAGCCCTGTCCGGGGACGCAGGCGTCCTCGCCTGCTGAAAACAATCCGGGTACGCAGTGTTGTCCCCCCTGATGACCATAACATCACAAAAAAGCCCGCTACGCTGATAGACTGATTTAGAATAGCGTAGCGGGCGTTCATTCGTATGACGGTCGTTATATCTCCACTAATCCGTTGGCGATGGCGTAGATGGTCAGTCCGGCGGTGGAGTGGATGTTCAGTTTGGCGGCGATGTTCTTGCGGTGGGTGATGACGGTGTGGGTGGAGAGGCATAGTGCATCGGCTATCTCTTTGTTGCTCAGCCCTTTTGCCACTTGCACCAGCACCTCCTGCTCGCGTTCCGAGAGCACGCTGTCCATGCTGTCCTGCCCGTCGTGTTTGAGTGCCAAAGCGGGCATCAGTATCTCCTCCTCTATCGCACAGTGTGTGATGAAGTCCTGCTCCGTGTCATATAGGTCGTTCATCACGGCGATGAGGGCATAGGTCTGCTTCACATCCGTAATGTCCGAGGGGTAGTACTTGATGATGAGGTCTTTCAGTTCAGACAGTTTGCCCGTAACGGGCGGCTCATCGCCCTGCTTGTGGCTCGCCCACTTGCCGCGGTCTTCGTTCTCCACGTGGGTGCGTATCTCCTGCACAAATTGGTCGAACGATTGCAGAATCAGTATCGGTATGCGGCTGGCGGTCTCCGACGGATAGACGGCTTCTATCAGTGCACGCCTAAGGCGGGGCAACTGGAAGTCCACGAAGTAGGCGTGCGCGTTCTTCAGGTAGGTGCGTAGCGTCTCCACATTCACTGTCTCGATATCCACGTCCGCCTGCTGCAACTTATGATTGACCACCGCGAGGAATGTGGGGCTGTGCACGCCGTGTGCGGCACACACCTCTTCTATCGTTTGTTCGCCGACACCCATAGGCAATCCGAACCGACTGATAATCATTATCGCGTCATGTTCCTGCGCCATCAATTGGCACATCTTATGAGACTTTGTGTATAGCATAGCGTGTAATTGTTTCTATTCAATGGCTGATTGCCAGCCGCGTAGTAACTGAAAAATACGGATGAACCATTTATCAAACCGCTTGCAAAGGTACGCAAAAAAAATGAAATATGCAAAAAGATACGCTTTAGCATGGCTAAAACAACAGATCGGAGACTGTTCCCTAACTATACACCTCGTTTCTGAGACTATCTGACAAAGCAGAGAAGAAGCTGAAAAAAGTTAGTGATTAGTTAGTGATTAGTTAGTGATTAGTTAGTGATTAGTTAGTGATTAGGTTTCAATACCTGACACATAAAATAGCAACAATATGGTAGTTGTTACTAACTGCTATGACCGAATAATGAATGGTCTTTATGCGATAATCAATGTCAGAAATCGCCTTTTGTTTGCACAATTTATAATACATTACCCTTTGCCACGCCACTGGGGACGCAGGCGTCTCGCCTGCGGACAAGGCGCAAGCCTTGCTGGTAAATACCTTGCCACTCCCCGCCCCGCAAATAGGGTTCCCCGCAAGCAACGCACTGTGGGGGAAACTTTGCGGGGTGAAGCGATGCACGGTGGACTTCGAGCTGGGCGAATGGCATTATTTTGGGCGTTTTAGAACAAAAACGGAAAGTGTAGTGTTGAACCTTACGCCATTTTAGCTATTCTACACAACAAAAGGCTGCCTGACAACTCAAGTCAGGCAGCCTCTTTCTGTTCATACCCAGTCAGACAGCACAGTGGCCGCTACTCCATCAGTTTCTTATATCGTATCCGCTTGGGCTCCAGCGCGTCTTCGCCGAGGCGCATCTTCTTGTTCGCCTCGTAGTCGGAGTAGGAACCTTCGAACCAGAACACCTTCGAGTCGCCCTCGTAGGCGAGGATATGGGTGCATATACGGTCGAGGAACCAGCGGTCGTGGCTGATGACCACGGCGCAGCCGGCGAAGTTCTCCAAGCCTTCTTCCAGCGCGCGCAGGGTGTTCACATCGATGTCGTTGGTCGGCTCGTCCAGCAGCAGCACGTTCGCTTCCGACTTCAGCGTCAGCGCCAGATGCAGACGGTTGCGCTCGCCGCCCGACAGTACGCCGCATTTCTTCTCTTGGTCCGCGCCGGTGAAGTTGAAGCGGCTCAGGTATGCCCGCGCGTTGATTTCCCTGCCGCCCACGCGGATGTACTCCGTGCCGTTGCTGATGGTCTCATACACGGTCTTCTCGGGGTCGATATTCGAGTGCACTTGGTCCACATACCCCACTTTCACCGTCTCACCGACCTCGAAGTGCCCTTTGTCTGCCGTCTCCATGCCCATAATCATGCGGAAGAGCGTCGTCTTGCCCGCGCCGTTCGGACCTATCACGCCCACGATACCGTTGGGCGGCAGCATGAAGTCCAAGTCCTCGAACAGCACGCGGTCGCCGTAGGCTTTCGCCACGCCCTCGGCGTTGATGACTTTGTTGCCGAGGCGCGGACCGTTTGGGATGAATATCTCCAGTTTCTCTTCGCGCTCGCGTTGCTCTTCGTTCATCATGCGGTCGTAGGCTGCCAAGCGGGCTTTCCCCTTCGCCTGTCGCGCTTTCGGCGCCATGCGCACCCATTCCAACTCGCGCTCCAGCGTCTTGCGGCGCTTGCTCGCCTGCTTCTCTTCCATCGCCATGCGCGCGGTCTTCTGCTCCAACCACGATGAGTAGTTGCCCTTCCAAGGGATCCCCTCGCCGCGGTCGAGTTCGAGTATCCAGCCCGCCACGTGGTCGAGGAAGTAACGGTCGTGCGTGATACAAATCACCGTGCCGGCGTACTGCTGCAGGTGCTGCTCCAGCCAGTCGATACTCTCCGCATCGAGGTGGTTGGTCGGCTCGTCCAGCAGCAGGATGTCGGGCTGCTGCAGGAGCAGACGGCATAGTGCCACGCGACGGCGCTCACCGCCGGAGAGCGTCTGCACGTTCGCGTCGTCGGGCGGGCAACGCAGCGCGTCCATCGCGCGGTCGAGTTTCTGGTCGATGTTCCATGCGTCGGTGCTGTCCAACTTGTCCTGCAACTCCGCCTGCCGCGCCAGCAGCGTGTCGAAGTCGGCATCCGGCTCCGCGAAGGCGGCGTTTATCTCGTCGTACTCGCGCAGCATGTCCATGATGGGTTGCACGCCTTCCTGCACTATCTCGCGAACGGTCTTCGTGGGATCCAGTTTCGGGTCTTGCTCAAGGTAGCCCACCGAGTAGCCAGGCGAGAACACCACCTCGCCCTCGTAGTTCTTCTCCACGCCCGCGATAATCTTCATCAGCGTGGACTTACCAGAGCCGTTCAGACCGATGATGCCTATCTTGGCACCATAGAAAAAACTAAGGTAGATGTTGTTCAGTACTTTTTTCTGCGGCGCGAAACTCTTGCTCACGCCCACCATCGAAAAGATAATCTTCTTGTCGTCTGCCATAAGGGATAAAGGATTAAGGATTAAGGATGAAAGACTGCTGTCCGGGTGCGCAGGCGTCCCCGCCTGCTAAAAAGGATTAAGGATGAAAGACCTATCACCTTCGCCTATGAGATGTCAGAGTCAAGGCTAATTAGTCTTTTGTCCTTCATCTTTTAGCGTAGCGGTCTTTTATCCAAAGAAATCGGCTGCAAAGGTACGAAAAAATTTGGATATACGCAAAAAAGTATTCCATATAGCCTCTCAATTCTCTATTTATGGAATTCTTTATATCGTGTCGAATCGAAAGTAACTCAGAAAGGAATGTTGAAATAGGCTTTTTTATTTCGTAATATTATTACTACATAAATATCTGATTAAAGTTCTTCCAGTATGTTTTGTGTGAAGTGATAATATTATGAATATATATTGAAAACCAATAATTTAGATATAAGATGTAGTATATTACAAAGAGGGTTAAATCTAAAAAGTATGCTATAAAACATATTTTCAAAATTTGGCTAATTCATTATAAAACTGTACTTTTGCATCGGAAATCGAAGAAATTTGCGTTTTTTCCCGATTTTCCAAATCAAGAAACTATGCGATAAATCTAATCAGCGAAGAGTAATGAATACGAAGATGAAACATTCGACCCCCCCCGCGGCTATTCGCACTGTTTTGCGCAGCAGCACTATGCATTAGTGCGCACGCGCAAAGCATCACGGTAACGGGTGTGGTGATGGCGGAAGGCGAGCCTGACCCCGTCATTGGTGCAAACGTCATGGTGAAAGGTACAACAAACGGAACCATCACCGATTTTGACGGTAATTTCTCTCTTGAAGCCCAATCTGGTGACATTCTCCTTATTTCTTACATGGGATACAAGTCCCAAGAGGTGAAGGCAAGCGCCTCTCCTATGCGTATCACTTTGCAGGCAGACAACGTACTGCTGGACGAAGTGGTAGCAATTGGTTATGGTACGATGAAGAAGTCGGACCTGACTGCTGCCGTAACGTCGGTGTCGGCAGAGGACCTGCTGCGTGCTCCCGTGTCGGGTCTTGACCAAGCCTTGCAGGGACGCGCTGCGGGCGTAACGGTAACGACCAACTCCGGTCAGCCCGGCGAGGCGGCTACGATTCGTATCCGCGGTATCGGTTCAGCGATGGGCGGCAACGAACCGTTGTACGTAGTGGACGGTGTGATAACAGACGATATCTCCTTCGTGGCTCCGAGCGATATAGCGAGCATGGAGATTCTGAAAGACGCTTCGGCGGCGGCTATCTACGGTAGCCGCGGCGCTAACGGCGTGATTCTCATCACGACCAAAGGCGGCGGACAGGGCAAGGTGAATGTCAGTTTCGATGCGTACTGGGGTTTTCAGAACCGCTGGAAGAAACTGGATGTGATGAACGCGCAGAACCAAGTGGAGACCGAACTGCGCATAGGCGCTATGCGTAATGGTGCGGAGGAGATTAGTTACTATCAGAACAAGGGCTTTGCGGAGTGGCTGAAGATGTATAAGTTGGGTAAGTCGGAGTTCTATCCCACCAACTTTGACTATGCTTCGCAGGAGACCGACTGGCAAGACGAGGTGTTTGTTCCCAATGCGTTCATGCACAACTACAACCTGAGCGTGGACGGCGGCACGGAGAAGATACACTATGCGCTATCCACCAGTTATTTCAGCCAAGACGGTACCATCATCGGTTCCAACTATGACCGCTTCACGCTGCGTCTGAACACCGACTTCGAGATAGCAAAATGGCTGAAAGTGGGCGAGCACATGAGCCTGATGGTCAGCGGCGGACGCAATGCGATGAACAACAGTTCGTCGGCAGGCGCGAGCATCATCTCTGCAGCACTCTCGATGTCGCAGTGGGACCCTGTATATTACCCCGAGGGAAGCGAGAATAAATATACCGGCAAGGATCTGAGCGGACGCTATTCGGCGGGCTCGAACTTCAAGAACGTGACCAACCCGTATCAGATGGCGTTCAACTCGGAGCCGAAGAACCAAAACCAACGCTTGGTAGGCGATGTGTATCTGGAGATTACGCCTGTGAAGGGGCTGACCATCCGTCCGAGTATCTCGGTGGACTATGCGCTCAACAGCAACCGTTCGTTCATGGGTCCGAACATCTACACCAGTTACAACTACTCGGAGAAGAACTTCCTCTCCAGCAGCATGGAGAAGTATCAGACCCTGCTGGAGGAGTTGACCATCACCTACGCCCGCACGATAGAGAAGCACAACTTCTCCGTGATGGCGGGTCAGACATGGTCGGAATACAACTACTACTCGCTGGGCGGCTCGGGTGCGAACATCTTGAACCCCGCGGAGAACAACTGGTACCTGAACAGCACGACGGAGGATAAGAACTTCTCCGACGGCGTAGGTCGCGAGCGCCGCCTTTCGTTCCTCGCGCGTGCGTACTATGGTTATGACAACCGCTATATGGCAACCGTGAACTTCCGCGCGGACGCGTCAAGCAAGTTCACCAAGCAGCCGTGGGGTTTCTTCCCGTCCTTGTCGCTGGCATGGCGCCTGAGCGAGGAGCCTTTCCTGCGCGATAGGGAACTCGACTGGTTGGACAACATCAAGATACGTGCGGGCTACGGTCAGGTGGGCAACGACGGTGTGCCTTCGAGCGTGTTCGTACAGGTGATGGAGAGCGGCAACAAGGTGTTCTACGGCTATCCGTTGGGCGTAACCAACTCGGATGATAACATCGCCTACGGTTCTGCGCTGCTGACGCTGGCGAACCAAGACGGCAAGTGGGAGACCAACGAGCAGTGGGACGCAGGTATCGACTTCGGTTTCTGGAACGGACGCCTGAGCGGTAGCATCGACTATTTCCGCCGCAACACGCTGGACGCGCTGCTGTATGTGAACACACCTGCGCACGTGGGCAACTGGGGCAGCCCCGTGAAGAATGTGGGCAACATCCGCAACGAGGGTGTGGAGATAACGCTGAACCACGATAACACGGTGGGTAAGGTGCACTATAACATCGGCGGTAACATCAGTTACCTGCAAAACACGCTCACCAAACTGAACGGCGGTTCGCCGCTGTGGGGCGACCGCACGAAGACCGACGAGGGTATGGCGCTGAACAGTTTTTGGGGATACCAGTATGAAGGGGTCTATGCGTCCGACGAGGAGGTGTTGGAACACCTGTTCTACTACAAGGACACCCCCAAGGAATGCGGTGTCCACGCGGGCGACGCGAAGTACCGCGACCTGAATAACGACGGCAAGATAGACGAGGACGACAAGATGAACCTCGGCAATGCGTTCCCGAAGGTAACCTACGGTATCAACCTCGGTGCGGACTTCTACGGTGTGGATATCCAACTGTTCTTCCAAGGCGTAGCGGGCAATAAGATTTACAATGCGCAACGTCAGTCGTTGGAGGGCGACGGCACGAGCCACGCGCTGGCTTCGTACATGACGGACAACGTGTGGGTAGGCTATACGGACGAGGTGCGCGACGCACTGCTCAACAAGGGCGTCAACTGGATGGAGTTGGAGAACCGTCAGGGCACTATCCCCAACCCGCTGGGTAGCCCGACCAACACGGAGAACTCCACGCGCTTCCTCGAGAGCGGGGCTTACTTCCGCCTGAAGAATGCGCAGATAGGCTACACGCTGCCGAAGCACATCACGCAGAAGTTCCACTGCAGCCGCCTGCGCTTCTACGTAACGGCAAGCAACCTCTTCACCATCACCAACTACTCGGGCTACGACCCCGAAGTGGGCGGCGGCGTGGACTACGGCAACTACCCACAGAGCCGTACCTTCACCTTCGGACTCAATGCGAATTTCTAACAACGAAAGGGACGAATCATGAAAACGACAAGATATATCGGATTAGTGTTGTCGGCAACGATGTTGCTGATGACGGGGTGCAGAGACTACCTGACAGAGATAGAGCCGGGTAAGACCATGCTTGACGACTACTATACCTCTCCCGACGCGGCTATCCAGAACGTTACGGGCTGCTATGTGCCGCTGATGTGGGAGTTCGGGAACACGTATTTCTCCGAGTGGTTTATCGGCGATGTGGTGTCTGACGACGCGCTGAAGGGCGGCGGCAGCACGTCCGACATGGCGGATGCCTACGACATGGAGAACTGGCGCACCACCAACCAGAACAACCTGCTGCTTGACATCTACCATGCCAACTACCAGGGTATCGGGCGCTGCAACCTCGCGCTGAAGTACATCACCGACCTCGAGTTTGAGAACAACGACGCGTGGACGCCCGAGTTGAAGAACCGTCTTTTGGGCGAGGTCTATTTCCTGCGTGCGTACTATTACTTCCGCCTTGTGCGTATCTTTGCGGGCACTCCGCTGGTCACCAAGGTGCTGGACAACGACTCGGAGTGGGGACAGCCCCGCGCCACGGTGGGGGAGGTCTATGCACAGATACTCGCCGACCTCGAGCAGGCGGAGCAACTACTGCCCGTGAAGAGTTCGTCGCTGTACGCCGAGTCGGACCTCGGTCGCGCCACGAAGGGTGCGGCACAAGCCATGCTCCTGAAGACCAACCTCTACATGGCTTCCCCTTATTGGCAGAGTTACGGCTTGGAGAAGACTGCCGACCAATGCTATGCCGACGCGAAGGCATGGGGCGAGAAGATTATCGCCTCGCGTGAGTATGACCTGCTACCGACGTTCGGCGACAACTTCACCATCGCCGGCGAGAACGGCTTGGAGTCGGTGTTTGAGATACAGTACGCCGCCGTTACGTGGGGCGACTACGGCAACGGCTCGCACCTCGGCTTCACGGCAGGTTCGTTCACGCAGATACTGGTGCGCTCGCGCTCCGGACAGATAGGCGCCGGCTGGGGCTTCAACCATCCTACGCAGAACCTCTACGATGAGTTCGAGGCAGGCGACCTCCGCCGCGACGAGGCTATCCTGACGCCCGACGAGGCGAAGATGGAGACGCCCGCAGTGGAGTACTACCTCGGCAACAAATACCTGAACAACAAGACGGGTATGTATCGCGACACGCTGGCGGACGGCAGCAACGGCGAAGGCGGCTGGGGCAATGTGCTCGACCATGCTACGCGCGGACCGCTCAACAACCGACAGATTCGCTATTCCGACGTGCTCTTGATGTACGCCGAGGCATGCTTGGGCGCAGGCGATGAGGCGACGGCGAAAGAGTATATCAACAAGGTGCGCGCCCGCGTAGGCTTGGGCGAAGTGGGTACCTATACCTTCCGCCTGAACGGTACGGAGGTGGCGAGCCCTACCGTGGAGCAATGCCTGCGCCATGAGCGCCGTATGGAACTCGCCATGGAGGGACACCGCTGGTTCGACCTCGTGCGCTGGTACGGCGCCAACGGCAAACTGAAAGAGTACATGGAGGCATACCAAGCCACCGAGGACCCGTTGGCGAAAAGCCATATACAGGCCTTCGTAGCGGGCAAGCACGAGATTTTCCCGATTCCGCAGACGGAAATCCAACTCAACCCGACCCACATGGACCAAAATCCGGGGTATTGATAACTTGAAAAACTGATTCCCATGGGGGAATAGTTCATATACAATCACCAAACAACAAAAAAACTATTATTATCATGAAAGCAAACAAGATTTTTGCTATTGCGCTTGCAGCGCTGGCATTTGTTGCATGTAAGCCGACCAATGATGACGAGGTTACGGCACTGGAACTGAGCAAAACTTCCGCCACTATTGCAGTGGGTGAGACGCTGACGTTGACGGCAAACGTAACCGTTGACGCATGGACGTCCAACAAACCTGAGGTGGCTACCGTTACCGACGGCGTAGTGCTGGGTGTGTCGGAAGGTACGGCTATCATCTCGGCTACAGCCGGCAGCGACACCAAGACCTGCGTGGTTAAGGTAGAAGCAGAGAACGGTGGTGGTCAAGGCGGTACCGCTGAGGTAAAAGGCTCGCAAGTTTGGCCTATCATCATGGATGGTGTTACCTATGAGGCTAACAAAAGTAAGGTAGTGGCTTCGTTCCAGCCGAATGATGTTGACCAGTTCCTCTATGTATGGGAAAATACTTACGCAGGCGGAGATGCACCGGGTATGAATGCTATGGGCAACGCAGAGGGATACACCTCTCTGGTAGTAGGTACCGTAGGCTGGTCGGGTGCCGGTTTCAATCTCAATGAAGGATGTTCAGCTATGGATGTATGCCGTGCACTGCGCGATGCTATCGTGGCTAACCCTGACCAGTACTTCTTGCATTTTGCAATCAAGTCCACAGACCAAGGCTCGCACACCTTCTATTTCATGAACACGGATGCTACAAAGTTTGTGCTGGGTACTCCGTGGGAAGGCGGCACGGTTATTGAGAACTTCACGCGCGATGGCAATTGGTATCACTATGATATTCCTATGTCGCAATACGCTAACGCACTGGCTACGGCAGACCTCACGAAGGGTGCAAACCTCTTCGTGATGCTTTCCGGCGGCACTCCGGGTGTTGTGCTTAACCTCGACGCTGTTTACTTCTACAAAAAGTAATCTCAACCCATTGCTATAAGGAGGCTGATACCCTCCTTATAGCCCTAACAAACCACACTACCGATGAAAAAGTATTCCGTTATTCTCTGTCTTTTGACCAGCTGCCTGACTCTTGTCGGCTGCTTCCCGACGAATAGTCCTTCGTTCAGCATCACCCCTACCGTGCTGCAGATGCACCCAGGGGACATGGAGACCTTGACTGCTACCGGCGCTACCTCACAAGTCGTGTGGACTTCGTCCGATACGGCTATCGCGACCGTCTTTGCCGGCGTGGTGGAGGCGAAAGCCATCGGTAAGGCTGTCATCACCGCTACGGTCGGGCAGACCAACCGCACCTGCGAGGTCTTCGTTACGGGCTCCGACGGTGCGGGCTTGCGCCTGTCGCCGTACCTCGTGGAACTGAGCGCGGGCGAGACGGCGCAGTTCAAGGTGGGCAACGCCTACGGCGTAGAACTCATATGGACGGTGGCAGACGAGTCGGTGGCGAAGGTCTCGGACGACGGCACTATTACCGCCCTGAAAGCAGGTCTCACGAAGGTAACGCTGACCTCCACGTTGGAGGAGGTGGAGGCGTATATCGCCGTGAAACACCACTGGGGCGAGTACGAGTTGGTATGGTCGGACGAGTTCAACGGCACGGAGTTGGACCGCTCTGTCTGGGGGTTCAACACAGGCGGAGGCGGCTGGGGCAACCAAGAGTTGCAGTACTACACTGACCGCACGGAGAACGTGCGCGTGGAGGGCGGAAACCTCGTGATAGAGGCGCGCAAAGAGCCGTATGAGAACCGCGAATACACCTCTGGACGTATCCTCACCCGCGGCAACAAAGAGTTCCTCTACGGCAAGTTCGAGGCGCGTATCAAGTTCCCCGGCGGCAAAGGCACATGGCCCGCATGGTGGATGATGGGCGGCAGCATGAACTGGCCCTCCTGCGGCGAGATAGATATCCAAGAGCATGTAGGCAGCCAAGACACCCGCGTGTCGTTCGCGCTCCATACGCCCGAGAAGAACGGCACCAAGGGCAACAACTGGTCCAAGACCCATTTCTTCGACTATCCCATGTCCGCCGACTACCATGTCTATGGCGTGGAGTGGGCGCAGCAGGAAGAAGGAGGGAAAGACGTGATTCGTTTCTTCGTGGACGGCGTGCAGTACGCGGAGGTGTGGCAGACCAAATTCGACGACAACGCCTCGTGGCCCTTCCAGAAGCCGCACTACCTCATCCTGAACCTCGCCATCGGAGGCACGATGGGCGGGCAGGTGGACGACGCTATCTTCGACCAAGAACGCAAGATGTTGGTGGACTGGGTACGTGTGTACCAACGCAAAGAGAAATAACAATTAACATGCCCCTGCTCTGATAACTCTGATAACTCAGAATACTCAGAATCCTCTGAATACTCCGATAACTCCGATTACTCCCTGACCAACTATGCGCAACGTCCATTACATACTATACTTGCTCTTGACAGGACTGCTGTTGCTCTCCTGCGAGTCCCCCGTTACCCCGCCGTCGAACGGACACGGCGATGACTGGCACGGCGAGCCCAACCACATGCGCAAATCTCCCAAGCGCGGTATCTGCTTCAACTCGTTCTCCAACGGCGATATGGAGTTGCTCGGTCCCTACATCTCTTGGGGCTACAACTGGGGTAAGACAACCTCAGACCAAGTGGCGACGGCGATGGCGCAGTATGACATCGAATACTGCCCGATGGTATGGTCGGGTAAGCCCGATATCCCCGCCATGCAGGAGTATATCGCCGCGCACCCCAACGTGCATTACCTCCTCGCCTTCAACGAGCCCAACCTCACCGACCAAGCGAACATGACGCCTGTGCAGGCGGCGGCGCTGTGGCAGGACGTGGTGGAAGCGGCGAAGGCGCTGAACCTCAAACTGGTGTCCCCCGCGATGAACTACGGCACCCTCGCGGGATACAGCGACCCCATCAAGTGGTTGGACGAGTTCTTCGCACAGCCCGCGGTGGATATCAACGACATCGATGCCATCTCCATCCACTGCTACATGGCGTCCACCTCGGGGCTGAAAGATTTTGTGGAGCGCTTCCGCAAGTACAACAAACCCGTTTGGCTGACCGAGTTCTGTGCGTGGGACCCCGCGCCATCGTCCGTAGAGAAACAGATGGACTACATGTGCACCACGCTCAACTACTTGGAGCAGGAGCCCCTCGTGGAGCGTTACAGTTGGTTCATGCTCAAGACGAGCGCTTCGCTCACCAAGGTACCGTTCAACCAACTGGTTACCCACGACCTGAATCCCCAACTGACCCCGCAGGGAGAAATCTATACGCTCTTCTCTTCGTTCGACCAGACCACCTACCTCTCCGCCTGCCGCGCTATCCATGCCGGCGAGTATGCGAAGGTGGAAGGCGAGGTCATGCTCCGTCCCACCACCGACTACGAGGTCTATGGAGCGGCGGGGAAGAATGGACTGATGATAAACGACCTGCGCGAGGGCACCCGACTGACCTACCTGCTCGACACGCCCAAGAGTCAAAGCCTGACGCTCCACCATTGCGGCTACGTTGACGCTCGGGTGGTGATCACGGTGGACGGCAAGCAGGCGGCAGAGGCGGACCTCCCGCGCAACAGTTCCGTCACCGACTGGACCACCACCGAGATACCCCTCACCATCAAGTCCGGCAAACACACCATCACGCTCAGCCTCTCCAAAGGCTCGTGCATGTTCTCCGGATTAGAGATAGAATGACACGGCTCAACGACAATACGGACATCGAGACCAACAGCAGACCTTCCCGTACAATTCCCGTGCTATTCCCGTGCTATTCCCGTACAATTAAGCCGACGATGCCGAGACAATCAAGAGAGATAACAACGAACAACCAACAACGAACAACCCACATGGCAACGAACACTACAAAACTATTTTCCCTTCTCCCTCCCTCAGTCCTGAGGGTCGGGGCGGTTCTCCTTCTCCTCGTCCTGACCATCTGCCCCGTGCAGGCGGCGGATAACCTCTTCTCGGCGGCGACCACGACCATGTCCTGCTGGTCTATGCCCGGCTGGCAAGGCGAGGCGAACACCACTTTTGCTACATGGCAGAACGGCACGCTCGTGGTGAACGTGCCCGGCAACTGCGGAGAGCAGTGGCAGTGCCAAGTGAAACTCCACACGCAGGGTATCGTGCTCAGCGCCGACCATCATTATGTCTTCCGCTGCCGCATGCACACTGCCCGCGCTATCTCGATGGTTACCATCAAGTTGTTCGACGACAATCCCCTCTCCATGGGCAGCCAGTATTCTCTGCAAGCGGGCGACAACGCGGTGCAGACCCCCGCTTTCCAAGGCGGCTCTGTGGGCAATGGTATCATCGTCTTCGACTTCGGTTTTGCGCAGCAGGGCGATGTTATCACCGTTACCGACATTCGGCTGGAGCAGTCCGATGCCGACACGCCCGACAACTCGGGCAACCCCGATGACGAAGGCTACGTCCTCGTATGGAACGAGGAGTTCACCGACGGCGCGTTAGACCGCAACGCGTGGAACATAGAGGTCAACGGCGATGGCGGCGGCAACAACGAGTTGCAGTACTATTGCGAGAAAGGCGTCTCCATCGAGCGCGACCCCAAGGAGGGCAAGCACTGCCTCGTCCTCACCGCCCGCAAGGAGAACTACATGGGCAAGACCTGCACTTCCGGACGCGTTACCACCCAAGACCGCACCACCTTCCTCTATGGCAAGGTCGAGGCGCGTATATGGTTTCCCCAGACCGCCAACGGGCTGTGGCCCGCCTTTTGGATGATGGGCAACGACATCTCCTCCGTGGGATGGCCCGCTTGCGGCGAGACGGACATCGTGGAGTTGGGACACAGCAACGGCTTCAACGGCACCCAAGACCGCTACTTCAACGGCGCTTGCCACTGGGGACCCTCGTGGGACAAGCACTACCAGTATGCCAATAGTATCACCAACGACTATTCTGTGGAAGACGGCTTCCATATATGGACCTGTATCTGGGACGAGGAGAAGGTGGAGATGTACGTAGACCGCGCCGCCCGCCCGCGTGCCGCACCCTACTATCGGATGAGCATACCACAGTCTTCCGACATGGCGGACACCAACCCGGGTAAGTACTTCCACAAGCCCAACTTCCTGCTCCTCAACCTCGCCATCGGAGGAAACTTCCCCGGGATATGGAACATCGACCAGATAACGGCTTTGCAGAGCGGCGAGAAGAAGATGTATATCGACTGGGTGCGTATCTACCAGCCCGAGAACGCCATCAACCTCCAAGCCCTCAGCCCCTCCGACGAGATAGAGGGAGGAACACCCTCCGAAGAGGCTGTCCGAGACACCACTACCCCCGCACCGACTGTCCGAAAGCAGATACAAAACGGCAAAATCGTAATTATACGCGACAACACCAAGTACGACGTGTTAGGAAAGCGAATAAATAATTAAAATCAAACATACATACAGCCATGAAAGAAAAAACAGTAAAAATGAAACAATCGGTAGTGCTTTGGCTGCTGCTCCTGCTCGGTTGTTTGAGCCCGTTAAGGGCAGCGGATGTACTCACTCTTGTCCCGACCAGCGGGAAGGAGAGAAGTATGGATATTGCATTGATTGGAAGATGGCAGTTCGTGGATACCAAGTTGGTGCTGTTCGATAAGAGCAACAACATTTTGGCAGAGGAAGAAACGAGCCAAATCAAGAAAATCACATTTGCAGAGATGGAAATTAATAACGCTGTGTCTGAAGTAGAGGCGAACAGCATTGTTATCTACCCCAATCCCTCGCAGGCACGTATTTATGTGGCAGGTGCCAACGCAGGCACGCCCATACGCGTATTCGATATGCAGGGACACTTGCTATTGTCCGCTATCGGCACGGAATGCGATGTGCAGTCCTTGGCTGCGGGAACTTATCTGCTACAAATAGGTACGCAGGTGGTACGATTTATCAAACAATAAACGAATACAATATAATTAAATACCTATGAAACGCTTTTTTATTTTATTGAGTATGGCATTATGCATGCTGACAGCATCTGCACAAATGAACATCTGGAGAGGTGGCGAATACACGCAATATCCCTTTGAGGAGGTGGATAGCATCACCTTTGGTAAAATTCTGACGCTATCTGATGAGTCTCTCACTTTGGCTGTTGGTGATACTTGCCGACTGACTGCCAATATGCAGGTTGACAAGTGGGAAACATCGAATGCGGAAGTAGCCACTGTAGTGGACGGTTTGATAACGGCCATATCAGAAGGTACAACTTATATCTCTGCTACTGCGAATGACCAAACAAAAACTTGCTTAGTTACCGTTATTAAAAAAGGACTATCGGTAATGGGCTCGCAAGTTTGGCCTATCATCATGGATGGTGTTACCTATGAGGCTAATCAGAGCAAGGTAGTGGCTTCGTTCCAGACGAATGATGTAGACCAGTTCCTCTATGTATGGGAAAATACTTACGCAGGCGGATATGCTTCGGGTATGAACGCCATGGGCAACGCCGAGGGATACCTCTCTCTGGTCGTAGGTACACTAGGATGGTCTGGTGCCGGTTTCTTCCTCGCCGAGGGATGTGATGGTATGACCAAATGCCGTGCACTGCGCGATGCTATCGTGGCTAACCCGGATGACTACTTCTTGCATTTTGCAATCAAGTCCACAGACCAAGGCTCGCACACTTTCTATTTCATGAACACGGATGCTACAAAGTTTGTGCTGGGTACTCCGTTTGACGGCGGCACGGCTATTGAGAACTTCACGCGCGATGGCAAGTGGTATCACTATGATATTCCTATGGCACAATTCGCTAACGCACTGGCTACGGTAGACCTCACTAGAGATGCAAATATCTTCGTGATGCTTTCCGGCGGCACCACCGGTGTGCAGTTGAATCTTGATGCAGTGTATTTCTATAAAAAATAGATATATGGTATCGCGCAAACATAATATCATCTTATCCTCTCTGCTATTGGTACTCGTACTCGTAGGCTGCGGACAGAAAGAGGCGTATCGCTTGGTGTGGGAAGACAACTTCGAGGGTACGACGCTTAATGCCGCCTATTGGAATGTGGACGACAACGCCCGCGGCGGCGGCAACGCCGAGATGCAGTATTACACCCCGCGCAATGTCAGCGTAGAGCGCCATCCCGTGTCGGGCGAGAGTTGCCTCGTGCTCTCCGCCCGCCGTGAGGACTACGGCAACCGTCCCGCCACCTCCGCGCGGCTCAACACGCAGGACAAGGTCTTGGTGCACTACGGCAAGGTGGAGGCGCGTATCGCCTTCCCCTATACCGCCGACGGCCTTTGGCCCGCGTTCTGGATGCTGGGCAACAACCTCGCCACCGACCTCGGCAACGACGACGCGGTGGACCGGCAGGCAGACGCGCTGGCGGAGCAGGGCAGGGTAGTATGGCCCAAGTGCGGCGAGATAGACATCGTGGAGATGGGGCATAAAGACGGCATCGAGAAAGGACTGCAAGACCGCTATTTCAACGGCGCTGCCCACTGGGGCGAGGCGTTCAACAACGGCAAGTATCCCAACCGTGCGGGCGTGTGTGAGGCACCGTACGCCGTGCAGGGCGACTTCCACCTCTTCACGCTCCTCTGGACGCCCGACACCCTCGCCATGTACCTCGACCAAGACCTGTACCCCGACGTAGCGCCCTATTTCGCACTCTCCTTGCGCGACAAGTCGGTCAACGAGCCCGGGCATTACTTCAACCATCCCTTCTACTTGGTCTTCAACCTTGCGGTAGGCGGCTTCTTCCCGGGCTTGCCCACTACGCCCAAGTACCCCGAGGTGGTTACCGCCGACGACCCCAATTTCCGACAGATAACCGCCCTCCCCGCCGACGGCACACCCGTGAAAATGTACGTGGATTGGGTGAGAGTATGGGAGATGAATAATTAGAAATCCTAGAAAATCTAGAAAAACTAGAAAAACTAGAAAGACTAGAAATTCTAGAAAACCACTACCGATATGAAACTCAGTATCAAAGAAAAGTTAGGTTATAGCCTGGGCGACACCGCGTCTCATTTCGTATGGGACTTGGTAGGCTTTTGGTTGTTGATTTTCTACACCGATATCTATGGCTTGTCGCCCGCCATGGCCGGTGTTATCATGTTCGTGGGCAGTATATGGGACGCCGTGATGGACCCCATCGTGGGTATTGTCTCCGACCGCACCAACTCCCGTTGGGGCAAGTTCCGTCCGTACCTGCTCTTCGGCTCGGTGCCTTATGCCATCCTTGCCGTGATGGCGTTCACCACGCCTGACTTCGGCGATACGGGTAAGTTCATCTATGCCCTCATCACCTGCCTGCTCTTGCGTACGGCGTACGCCTTTGTCAACCTGCCTTACTCCTCGCTCGGCGCGGTCATGACCAACGACTCCAACGAGCGTGCGGGGCTCAATACCTACCGTTTCATTGCCGCCTATATCGGGCAGTTCATCGTTACCGGCGCGGCGCTCTACCTCGTGAAGTGGTTAGGCGCATGGGGCAACGCGGGTGAGGTCAATCAGGCGCAGGGCTACCAGTACACCGTGGGCTTGTTCGGCATACTGAGTATCGCGTTCTTCCTCATCGCGTTCTTCACCACCAAAGAGCGCGTGGCGGCTCCCAAGCAGCAAGACTCCAACGTGCTGCGCGACTTCAAGTACCTCTTTATGAACAAGGCATGGATAGTGCTGACCGTCGTGGGCATCGTGTCCTTCATCATGTTCGCCATGCAGAACGCCGCTATCGCCTACTACTTCAAGTACTATATCAACGACGCGGAGAACGTGCAACTCTTCAATATCCTCGGTACGGTAGCCCTCATCGTGGCGCTACCCGCCTCCAAGCCCCTTGCGAAGCGCTTCGGCAACAAGGCGGTCTATATCGCTTCCTCTATCGTGTCGGGTATCTTCTTCGCACTGATTCTCGCGGCAGGCGACAACCTCCCGCTGGTCTATACTTTCAATATCCTTGCGAAGATGGCGTATGCGCCGGCGGTGCCTTTGCTCTGGACGATGTTGGCGGACGTGGCGGACTACGGCGAATGGAAGTTCAACCGCCGCACTACGGGACTGACCTTCTCGGCTTCTGTGCTCGCGCAGAAACTCGGCTGGGCGATAGGCGCTGCGGCAGCGGGATGGATACTGAGCGCAACGCATTTCGTAGCCAATGCTGAGGTGCAGTCCGACACGGCGATGTGGGGCATCCGCCTGCTCGTCAGCGTCATCCCGGGTGTGCTCTATGCCTCCTGCGCCATCGTCATGGCGTTCTACAACCTCGACCCCGCTACCATGGCACAGATGAAGCAAGAACTGGAAGAGAGAAGATAATAACCCAAGAAACCCAAGAAACCCTAGAACCCCTAGAAATTCTAGAAAAACTAGAAAAACTAAAAACCCAAGAAACCACTGCCCACGTATGACTCCTACCGGACACTATATGACCCTGCATGGTGAGAAATACTATCTCATTGAACATTTCGACCGTATGTCGCCGTTCTTCATCAGCCTGGCTTCAGACACCGACCTGTGGATGTATATCTCCTCCACGGGCGGTCTCTCCTGCGGCAGACGCAACCCCGAGCAGGCACTGTTCCCCTACTACACCGACGACAAAATCACCGAGAACGCCGACCACACCGGTGCTAAGACGATAATCAGACTGTCTGACAGCGCGAAGTGCGCTCTCCCGTGGGAGCCGTTCTCCAACCGCTACATGGGCGTGTACCGCACCAAGCGTTCCATCGCCAAGTCGGTGGTGGGCAACCGCCTGCTGTTCATGGAGCAGAACCTCGACCTCGGGCTTACCTTCTGCTACGAGTGGATGCCCGCGGGGCAGTGGGGATGGGTGCGCCGTGCTACGTTGCGCAACGACGGCACGCAGCCCGTGTCGATAGAGATGATAGACGGCTTGCAGAACGTCCTGCCGTCGGGCGTAGAGCAGAAGACGCAGAACGTCTTCTCCACGCTGGTGGATGCGTACAAGAAGACCGAGAGCCTGTCTTTCGCCACGCTCTTCCGCATGGAGGCTATCCTTGTGGACCGTGCGGAGCCCAGTGAGTCGCTCCGTTGCAACGCCGTCTTCACGCTCGGGCTGCCCGAAGCGCGTCTGCTCGCCTCCTCCCGCCAACTCGATGCGTTCCGCATGGGGCAACCCGTTGCCGACGAGCCCGAGAGCAAGGGCGTGCGCGGTGCAGCGTTGGCACACTTGGCGCTCACGCTCGACGCGGGCAGCCAACGGATATGGTACGAGGTATGCGACGTGGCGCTCGACGCCACCGAGGTCCGAGTGCGTATGCAGCGCCTCGCGCAACCCGACGCCGCGGAGGAGATAGAGAAAGCCGTGCAGCAGACCACCGACAACCTGCGGGCTATCGTCGGGCAGAACGACGGCATACAGCAGACCGCCGACGAGGCGGGTATGGCACGCCACTTCGCCAACACCCTCTTCAACACCATGCGCGGCGGCTTCTATTGCGACAACTACCGTATCGACACCCGCGCCTTCGCCCGCCATATTGCTAACTTCAACCATGCGTTGGCGGAGCGCTACCGCGCTTTCTTGGAGCAACTGCCCGAACAGATGGACTACACCGCGCTGGAGCAGCGTGTGCTGGATTGTCAGGATTTCCAACTCCATCGCCTCTTCTTGGAGTACCTGCCGCTCACTTTCTCCCGCCGCCATGGCGACCCTTCGCGCCCGTGGAACATGTTCGACATCCGCGTCAACGACAAGGACGGCAAGCGTATCATCGCCTACCAGGGCAACTGGCGCGACATCTTCCAGAACTGGGAGGCGCTCTCGCTCTCCTATCCGCTCTACACGAACGGTATCATCGCCAAGTTCCTCAACGCCACCACCATAGACGGATACAACCCCTATAAGGTTACCTCCGAGGGGATAGACTGGGAGGTGATAGAGCCGGAGAACCCGTGGTCGAACATCGGCTACTGGGGCGACCACCAGATTATCTACCTCTGCCGCCTGCTCGAACTCAGTTTCGCCCACCGGCCGCAGGCGTTGCGCGACATGACGGGCATGCGCGAGTTCGCCTTTGCCAACGTGCCTTACCGCTTCAAGTCGTATGCCGAGATAGTGGCAGATCCCAAGAACTCCATCCGCTTCGACGATGACCTGCACAAGCATATCTTCGCCCTCCTGCCCGAATACGGACAGGACGCGCGTCTCGTGATGGGTGCGAACGGGCTGCCCCTGCTCGTTACCATGACCGAGAAACTGCTCATCACCCTCTTGACCAAACTGAGCAACCTCGTGCCCGACGCGGGCGTATGGATGAACACGCTCCGCCCCGAGTGGAACGACGCGAACAACGCGCTGGTCGGCAACGGTGCGTCTATGGTAACGCTCTGTTACATGCGCCGCTTCGTGGTCTTCCTGCAACGCCTGTTCGACGGCATGGACACCACCTACGCCGTCTCCCGCGAGGTCGTGCAGTTCCTCTACGCCCTCCTCCGCGCCGTGGAGCAGTATATGGCAACGACCGCTACGCTGAATGACCAAGCCCGTCGCCAATACACCGACGCGGCAGGCATGGCGGGCGAGGCATACCGCACCGCCGCCTATGCGGGCTTCTCGGGCGAGAAGGTGGAACTGGAAGCAGAGCATATACGCCTCTTCTTGGCGCGCACTCTTGCGCTCCTCGACCGCTCTATCGCCTCCAACCGCCGCCCCGACGGACTCTACCACGCCTACAACCTCATCCGCTTCGAGGGCACGCAAGCCCTTACCATCACTCATCTCTACGAGATGTTGGAGGGGCAGGTGGCTATCCTCTCGTCGGGCTATCTCTCGCCTGCTGAGGCGGCAGACCTGCTGGACGCCATGCGCGCGTCGGCGCTCTATCGCGAGGACCAGCGCAGTTACATGCTCTATCCCAACCGCACGCTGCCTTCGTTCTTCCAAAAGAACACCCTCACACCCGACCAAGCCGCGTCGCCCCTTGTGCAGCGCCTGCTCACGACCTCTCTTTTTACAAAAGACTGCGAAGGCGAGGTGCATTTCAATGCCGACTTCCGCAACGCCTCCTATTTGGAGAAGGCTATGCAAGCGCTCCCGTTCAGCGCGGACGAGCAACACCAACTGCTCGACCTCTACGAGGCGACTTTCCATCACCATGCCTTCACAGGTCGCTCCGGCACGTTCTATAAGTACGAAGGACTGGGCTGTATCTACTGGCACATGGTCAGCAAGTTGCTCCTCGCCGTGGGTGAGATAATAGAGACCGCTGACGCTGACAGACCGTCTTGCGACCGTCTGACCGCCCATTATCGTGCCATCCAAGAGGGTATCGGGGCGCATAAGTCGCCCGCGGAGTACGGCTCCTTCCCCTTCGACCCCTATTCGCATACGCCGGCGCATGCGGGCGTGCAACAGCCGGGCATGACGGGGCAGGTGAAAGAGGACATCATCTCGCGCTTCCGCGAACTGGGCTTGCGGGTGGCAGACGGCGCGATACGCATCCATACCACCTTGCTTCGCAAAGAAGAGTTTGCCGAAGGAAGATTGGCGTTCACCTATTGCCAAACACCTTTCGAATATCGCTTGAGTCCGCAGAACAGCATCGAGATACGGATGCAGAATGGCGAGAAAGAAACCATTGACACATTGGAGATTGCGCCGCAGTGGGCACACCATATCTTCATGCGCGACCAACAAGTAGAACATATCATGGTAAACATCAAACTATAATGAAGATGCGACGTAACGTGCTTTTATTTTCGTCTCTGCTGCTGCTTTGCGCTTGCAGCCGCACGCCCGAGACCACACAGGTGTTGCTGACCTCCGCCGATGGTGAGAAATGCGCCGCGGCGGAAGGCGTGCGCTTCGCGAGAGGCACGGCGGAGAACGCCTTTGTCATCCACCCGCAGGACCTCCGTCAGACGATAGACGGCTTCGGCGGCTCGCTCACGGAGTCTTCCGCCTTCGTGTTGGCATGTGTCGCGCCCGAGCAACGTCAGGCTGTGCTCGAAGAACTATACGGCGAGCAGGGGGCTAACTTCTCCGTGGCACGCACGCAGATAGGTGCCAGCGATTTCTCCGTGGAGGGACTTTATTCCTTGGCGGAGCAGGAGGGCGACACCGCGCTGCTGTCTTTCTCGCTCAGCCGAGACCAAGAGGGTTTTTCCAAAGCACAATACCCGCAGGTGAAAGACGAGCATTACGACCTCTACCACCTGATGAAGGACATTGCTCAAATCAAACAGAGCCAGCAGGACAAGACCTACAAGATACTGGCTTCCCCCTGGACGGCACCCGCGTGGATGAAAGACAACGGGCATTACTACCAGCGCGATGAGCACGCCCGCCGCGGAGGTGCACTGCTGCCGCAGTACTATCAGACCTTCGCCAACTATTTCGTCAAGTACTTGGAGGCATGGCGCGCCGAGGGCGTGGAGTTCTGGGCGGTAACGCCGGAGAACGAGCCTATGGGCAACGATGGCGGTTGGGAGAGCATGGACCTCCCGCCCGCACAGGAGGCGGAGTTCATCGGTCAGTACCTCGGACCGACCCTCGCCGCGCACGGCTTCGGCGACGTGCAGATTCTCGGCTTCGACCAGAACACCTTCGAGATGGGACCTTACACCGCCGCTATCTACGGCGACGAGCAGGCGAACGCCTACACCGCGGGCATGGCTATCCACTGGTACGGCAGCACCATCTCCTGCTTCCCCGAGGTGCTGGACTCTATCCACGCCCTCTATCCCGATAAGACGCTCTTCCATTCCGAGGGCTGTATCGATAACCTCGGCTGCCCCGCGTGGGACGGCGTTACGGACCCCGTCGGCTTCACCGAGTCGGGATGGTTCAACAACGACGCGTTCTGGTGGACACCGTCGGCAACCGACTGGGCATACTCCACGCCTTTCTGGCCCGAGTGGCACCCCGCGTATGCCCCTGCCACCCGCTACGCCACATACGTCATCGACGGTGTGAACCATTGGATGACAGGACTCTGCGACTGGAACATCGTGCTGGACTCCATCGGCGGACCCAACCATGTGAACAACTACGCGGCAGCGCCTGTGATGATAGACTATCAAAACGACATCTTCTACTACACGCCTTACTACTACGTCCTCAAGCAGTTCAGCCTCTCCATGCGCCCGGGCGATGTGGCGCTGGGCGTGGCGCAACCCCAAGGGCAGGAGCAGATACACCTCTGCGCGGTGCGCAAGGCTGACGGCACGCTGGCGGTGAATATCTACAACGCCGGCGAACAGGCGGAAGAAGTCCGCTTGCAGATAGGTGCCTACCATGCTGCGGTTCCGATGCCCGCCCGCGCGCTGAAAACATTGTTTATAACCCTTTAATCATAGTACACCCAATGAAAGTCAGGTTTCTTATATTCGGATTGCTTTCCCTCGTTTTCTTTGCCGCCTGCACAGTTCAAGACCCCACGGAGGCGAAGGTGGAAGCCCTGCTTCGTCAGATGACCCTCGAAGAGAAAATCGGGCAGATGACGCAGGTATGCGGCGGCTGGTACTCCGACGACATTGCCAACCAAGTGCGGCAGGGCGCAGGCTCCATGCTTAACAGCTTGGGCGCCGAGGCGAACTACTACCAGCGTATCGCGGTGGAGGAGACTCGGCTGGGTATCCCTATGATTTTCGCCCGCGACGTCATCCACGGCTTCCGCACTATCTATCCCATTCCGCTGGGTCAGGCGGCTACGTTCGACCCCGCGCTGGTGGAGCAGGCAGCGCACCTGACGGCTGAGGAGGCTATGCAGGCGGGCTTGCGCTGGACATTCTCGCCGATGGTGGACGTGGCGCGCGACCCCCGCTGGGGACGTGTGGCGGAGGGCTACGGAGAGGACACCTACCTCACCTCCGTCATGGCTGCCGCCACCGTGCGCGGCTACCAAGGCACGAACTACCACCCCGAGACGGGCGAGGGACAGATAGACCTCGCCGCCTGCGTGAAGCACTTTGCCGGCTACTCTGCCAGCGAGGGAGGACGCGACTACAACACCACATGGATTCCCGAGGTACTGCTCCGCGAGGTCTATCTGCCGCCTTTCAAAGCGGCTGTTGACGCGGGCAGTGCGACTATCATGTGCGCCTTCAACGACCTGAACGGCGTGCCCGCGTCGGCGAACCGCCATCTCAACGTGGATATCCTGCGCGGCGAGTGGGGCTTCAACGGACTGCTCGTCAGCGACTGGGCGTCCTCGGCGAACATGGTTGCACACGGCAACTGCGAGAACCTGCGCGAGGCGACCGTGCTGAGCATGAACGCGCAGATGGAGATGGACATGGAGGGACACGGCTACCCGTGGTACCTGAATAGCCTTGTGGAAGAGGGTAGGGTGAGCATGAAGCAGATAGACGCCTGCGTGCGCGACATCCTGCGCCTGAAATTCCGCTTGGGCTTGTTCGAGCACCCCTACTGCGCGGTTGACACGCCGCAGTACTACGCCCCCGAAGCCTTAGCCGCCGCCCAACAAGCCGCCGAGGAATCCGCCGTGCTGCTCAAGAACAACGGCGTGCTGCCGATTGGTAGTGGTCAGTGGTCAGTGGTCAGTGGTCAGTGGTCAGTGGTCAGTGGTCAGTGGTCAGAAAACCGCGGGCGAGACGCCCGCGTCCCCAGTATTTTTGTCTGCGGTCCGCTGGCGGACAGCCAACACGATCAGAACGGCACATGGTGCTTCGACAAGGTGGACTCCATGACCATCACGCCGCTGATGGCGTTCCGCAGCATGGCGAGCCGAGGGCAAGTCCGTCTGCTCACCCCCGATGCACAGACCAAGCCGTGGTCGCGCCAAGAGATGACCACGGCGGAGATGAACCGCCTCTGCCGCCAAGCCGCGCAAGCCGATGTCATCCTCTATTTCGGCGGCGAGGAGAGTATCCTCTCGGGCGAGGCACGCTGTCGTGCGCACCTCGACCTGCCGGGGAATCAGACCGAGCAACTCCGTGCGCTCAAGGCGACGGGCAAGCCCGTGGTGCTGGTCATCATGGCGGGACGCCCGCTCTGCATAGGGCAGGATTTGGAGATAGCCGACGCCGTGCTGTATAGTTTCCACGGCGGCACTATGGCAGGTCCTGCGCTGGCGCGCCTCCTCATGGGCGAGGCGGCACCCTCGGGACGGCTGCCCATCACCTTCCCGCAGGCGGAAGGGCAGATACCCATCTACTACAACAAGAAGAACACGGGTCGCCCCACCTACCATCCTGTCCTCATCGACCAAATACCCGTGGGTGCGCCGCAGTTCTCGCTCGGCGAGTCTTCCTACTGGCTGGAATACGGCGACAAGCCCCTCCTGCCTTTCGGCTACGGACTGACCTACACCACCTTCTGCTACAGCGAGCCCGTGCTCTCCGACACGCTCATGACCGACCAACTGACCGTCTCGTGTACCATCCGCAACACGGGCGAGCGGGACGGCGTGGCGGTGCCGCAACTGTATGTGCGCGACCTTGTGGGCAGCGTTACGCGCCCCGTGCGCGAACTCAAAGGCTTCCAGCGCATCAGCATACCTGCGGGAGAAGCCGCCACGGTTACTTTCACGCTCACCCGCGACGACTTGGCGTACTGGCACTATGCCGATGACATCACCCTCGGCGCAGACGGCGGCTACCAACGCGCCGCCGAGCCCGGACGCTTCCAAGTGTGGATAGCCTCCGACGCCGCCAAAGGCACCCCCGCACACTTCACGCTGAAATAAACATCTTTTTGGAACATACATACTATTTCGAAAATTCACATAAATCCATACCTATCATGAAACATTTTACTATTCGTTTGCTATTAGTAACCTTTGCGCTGCTGACCACCAACCTTGTCGGGGCAACGCAGTATTGCAAGACAGAATTACAGTCTAACGGTAAAACCATCTATCTTTCTTGTGAGAGTCCTTATTCTAACAATTACCTGATAACTATTGAGGGCACGAATCTTGCCGGCATACCGCAGCATACTTATGCAGGCGGGGTAGATATGAGTACACAAATTGCAAGTCAATCCACAACCAAGATTGTCATTAGATTCGACTTGTCGTATACCCCTAGTTTAGGTAGTTTGTCTGTGAAATTTTCGGATGTGAGCAATGCAGTATCTTTCAATGTGAATAATGTAGAATGGGGAACTTGTGCTACTCCTACGATGCACTCGGCTGCGGTGGTTGATGGAAGTCGTACGGCAACATCGGTGAAGGTGTCTGTAAGTGCAACGGATGCGGAAGGTAATTCTATAAATACATACAATGTGAGTACCGATGGTGGTGTAACGAAAACAAAGATGACTGCCACGGACAACACACTGTCGTTCGAGGGATTAACACCATCTACGACATATAATCTGCAAATTTGGGCAGTGGATGGGAACGGTGTCGAGTCGAAAGACTATGTTCCTGTACCGTTCACCACCCCCGCAGCATCGAGTGGCAGCGGAACTGGTAGTGGTGAAACAGGTATTGGTGATGCTGCTACCTATTGCCAAACAGACTTGACTTCCGGTTCTAAAACTATCACGCTCACCACTATGAAAGTATCGGAGGGTAATTACAGGTTGATTATTGAGGGAGAGAACCTTACAGGTTTGGGAGGTACGTTCTATAATCCCGGGGCAGTTGAACTGCGTACAAAAATTACTACCAACACCTCTACCCGGATTGTCTGCGACATTGCTGCGGATTCTCCCCCTAAATTCTACACACCGCTGTATGTGCTTATGCCGTCGGAAGTAACGTTCGGGGAATTGAACGGCAAGGACATCGTGTGGGGAACCTGCGATGTCTCGGGCGGTGAATCCGGTGGCGGTGAATCTGGTGGTGGCGAAACAGGTACTGCTGATCCTGCCACATATTGCAGAACGGACATGACTTTCGGTACTAATACCATCATGCTCTCTACTATAAAAGTATCGGAGGGCAACTATAGGTTGGTTATTGAGGGAGAGAATCTTACAGGTTTGGGAGGTACTTACTACACCCCGGGGTACGTACATTTGGGAGGAAAAATTACTACCCAAACCTCTACCAAGATTATTTGCGACATTACTGCGACCTCTGCCCCTAAATTCTACACACCGTTGTATGTCATGACATCGGGTGGACAACTAACATTCTCGGACGTGAACGGCAAGGACATCGTGTGGGGAATCTGCGACGACCCCTGTCTAGAAGGAAATGGCGTAGATTGGGCTGCTGGTGCCTTATGCTCGGCAGGGTTTTTCGAGGGGTCTTCCGCGGAGGTTCCCTTTACCACTTATGTTCCTGACAAAGCAGTAGATGGGGACACAAACACCCGATGGGGCAGTTATGGGTCAGGGGAGGCTCCCGATTGGTGGCAGGTGGATTTGGAAGAAATACGCATGCTGGATTCCATTCGTATAATGTTCTCTACTTGCGATATTGTTGGGTATGCCGTAAAAGGTTCTACGGATGCGAACTCTTGGTTCACGCTCCTCGAAGTAAACGATGCACCGCTGATAGACCGTTATATTAACCATCCGTTGCCGGAGAATAGCATGGCGCGCTACCTGCGGGTAGAACCGATTGGGGGTACTTTTATGAGTTTTTGGGAGTTTAATGCTTTCGGTACATGCGAAAGAATCAGTAGCAAACCTGTGATGGTTTCGGCTGTCGTGGACGAAGAAAGCATAGGAGAAACATCGGTAAAGGTGCAGGTTGGAGCGATTGATAAAGAGACACCCTTCCCGAATATAAAATACAATGTGGTTATTACGACCGGCTCCTCCGTGGGGTCCAAAACAACTTTGACGGCTACGGACGGCATACTGACAATCTCGGGATTGGTTGGATATACGGATTACAGTGTGGAGATTTGGGCTGTGGACGGTGACAGCAATGACTCGGAAAACAGCAAGGTCGTGGAGTTTACCACTGCCCCATATACGGGATTGTACTTGAGAGAGTGGAATGGTGGAAATGGCAACTCAATACGTTTTCGGAAGACCGCGGTCAGCGGAGTTTATGTCGGGCAACTCGCGCTGCCTGCAGGAACTTTTACCTACTACCTCGAAGATAAGAACACTGGCAAAACAACCTCTACCAATGGAGGTGAGCGTCCGCTGGTCTTGAAAGTTCCTACTATGGTAACTTTCTATGCAAAAGATGTGGATACTTTTGCTTCCAATGCAGACAGTATCTTCTTGTCTGGTCCGGCGGTAGGCTGTGGCACCAGTGATTGGGCAACCTGTGGCGAAACCCGCTTATGTACATGGGATGGAGACAAAGCGGTATGGACTGGAGAGATAGATCCGACAGAGGTATATGGTATTTGCAAAATTGCACACCCGAGTAATGGAAATACGGATGTGTATCCCCAAGACATTATGAAAGGCACGGAGAACCCCGATGTAACCAGTACGCGCGGAACATTCACCTTCGACCTGCCTACATTCACGTGGAGTTGGAAAAACGCGGCATGCGAGTTCTATGGGTATCCGGGCGATGGTACCGACCTTGTAGATTCTCAACCCTTCAATAAAGGATACAAACTGACGGTCCAGTTGAGTGATGACAAATCGAAGTTGCTTGTGGAAGCCATTGTGTACGACAATGATGGAACAAGGGGAAATTGCTATTTTCAGCACTATCCGTATCTTGACCCGGAGGCCTTTCAAAAAGACATTATTATACCCAAAGTGAAAGGAACAGACAGTGTATATTACGGCGAAATCACTATCAATCAATTAAAGAACCATGAGGATGGAATGATTCGCTTCGCGGTGAAGTTTGAAACACCTGCTGTACGCATTACCCTGCCGGAGTATTTCTATCTGGACGGTTCCGGCTGTGCGAAGCGTCTCTTCACGATTTACCACTACAACGATATGCCCGCAGTTCCCGAGACAGGTGCGGTAACGCAATACGCGGGAGGGAAAATCTTGCAGCCCATCAAGTACAAGCGCAAACTGACGCCGGGGGTGTGGGAAACGCTCTGCTTGCCTTTCGTGGTGGATAGCATTACGGTCTATGACCCTGATGACGATAAGGACTACAAACTCTATGCGCAGTACACCAGTGGCGGGACGGTGTACCCGGGTGAGTTCTGGTTGCGGGTGTTCAAGGAAGCGGCAGTAACGCAGGAGAACTTCCAACCTAACTGGCACGACATAGAGGCTGCCGACAGGAATGCGGCATTGCCCCAAGCGCGCATCCCCTATATCATCCGTGTGCCGGAAGGAACCTACTATGAGGACAAATACTTGGTGTTCCACGGTGCGGGCTATCAGACTATCGACAACACTTATACGGCTCCTGCGTTGCCTGCCAACGACTATTTCTCCTATTCGGGCAATAATACGATGCGCCCATGGAATCTGAATGCTGCCTATGTGCTGGATGCGCCGGGTGAGTATTTCTGGGCAGACCAAACGGTTACGCTTCAGCCTTTTGAGTGTGCGGTGAATGCTACGCAAACCACTATTAACCGTATGCCGCGCTTGCAAATGGCACCTCGACAAATAGCCACAGACCATTCGCTTCCCTCTACTGCGGACGAGCAGGGGCGTATCTATACATTGATGGGAACTTTGGTCGGACAGTACTCGTCTGTGGATGCCAAAGATGCGGCGCTACAGCGCTTGCCGGAAGGATTGTATATTTTGCAAACGGATAGGGAGACTTCTAAAATATATATAGCAAAATGATACAGAAATATGGAATCATAATACTTTTACTCTTGTGTGTAGCATCGGAAATACGGGCTTTTTCTCTTGATATGGGCTCTTGTTCCCAACCAGCCATCAACGCAACAGAGGCAATGCGGATAGCCGACCCGTGGGCGGGGTATCCCAAGTATGTAACCGCTACCAGCGGAGACCTTAATCCTTTTGGGGCTACTGACCAGACGGGTGTAACCTGCTCTCCGCTTTCTATCATGACGTCCGATTTGGCACGTCCTGATGAGGTGATAGAAGAATTGCCTTTTGTGGCAGACGGCCACTTGTCTCTCATTTTGCGTACGAACTCCAAACAGTCAGGAGGTTACCGTTCTGCTGCCATCTTCAAGCTACCGCCCTCTACGGGCGGGACCGACCCGACCAACCCCGATATTAAATACGATTCTCCGTTAGGCGACGCCGAGGGCTTCTTATGTCTGATGGCTTTGCTGCTGATGATGATTAAAAGTAGAAAGAGAGCAAAGGTCGGAGAAACGGAGCATTTGTCGGACGATACAACCATATTAAAAACATTATAACAATCAACTAAAAATCAACAACTATTATGAAGCACTTATTCTTCAAAGGGTGTGTAGTAGCCGTTGCGCTGCTGACCACCCATTCGGTTGGGGCAACATCGTATTGCCATGACCAACTCAGTTCTAATGATGGTAATTCAACCATCACGCTTACCTGCGAGAAAATCTCTGACGGTAACTATGAGATGACTATCGAGGGGGAGAACCTGCAAGGCTTAGGCGGTACTTTCTACAAGCCAGGAGACGTGGATGTGCGCTCGAAAATTACCTCTTCTACCTCCACGAAGATTGTCATCAATATCGACGCAGCCTCTGACCCTACTTTCTACACGCCTTTGTATGTGCTTATGCCCGGGGAAGTAGTGTTCCCGACATTGGATAAAATAGAGTGGGGCTCTTGTGGCGGCGGAGCAGAGAATGAGACTATCAAACCCGTTATGGGCGTGGCTTCGTTGGCTTCTGTTACCCACAACACTGCGGTGCTGAATGTGGCAGGTACGGACAAGGAGACCGAGGACGGCGAGACGGTTGCCGTCAGCAAGTTCCAAGTGGTATATGGTGAGACAAAGCGTATCTTCACGGCGACGGACGGACAAATCACGATAGACAATCTGGTGTCCGGTACAACGTACAGTTTTACTATCTATGCGATGGATGCCGTGAACAATGTGTCGGACAACTATGCTACGGTGGAGGCGACTACCGAGAGCATGACCTACTGCGACTTTGCTACGGGGCACCAAGGGGATGCCAACTTCGGCGACGCCAACGGACGTATCCTGCTGACGCTCAAACTGACGGCTGCGAACAAGGTGCAAATCACCGTGAAACCCAACACGGCGAACGGCGCTACCCAACTGCTGGATTACCTCTATGTGGCTCCCTCCGGCGCCAAAGAAGCGACCTACACAGCAGGTGAGGACATCGCGGAAGGCAACGGCAAGGCAAGTATGTCGGTGGAGGTAGAGTATGAGGCATTGCCCGCTACGATGAACTTCCACTTGGAGTGGTCGCACCCCGCATGGGACGGCAGATGGGCAATGGACGTGAACGGCGTAACCGCCGATATGCTCTGCTCCGGCGAAACATCTACTGTACACACCGTAGCAACGCCCGCGAAGAACGTGCAGAAACGTATCGAGAACGGCATGCTCATCATCTACCGCGATGGCAAAGCCTATTCCGTCCTCGGAACAGCATTATAAATCAACTCAATTTTACTAACTAATTAAATTTATTATCATTATGAAAAAACTATTTCTAAAATCGTTTGCATTGGTAGCGATGCTACTATGCGGGCTTACTGCAAGCGCAGAAGGCTTGTGGTGTGAGAAACGTATTGGGCACTTTACGGCTGATGGTTCCGATGGTGCTGATCCTAACTCATATGTACTTTTGACGGTAATGAACAATGGTGATGGTACAATTACTTTCACTATCGCAAATGACCCTGAAAAAAATACCAAAGATGTTGACTATATCCTTA
The DNA here is from genome assembly GCA_016297215.1 of Paludibacteraceae bacterium. Lineage (GTDB taxonomy): Bacteria > Bacteroidota > Bacteroidia > Bacteroidales > Paludibacteraceae > Colicola. The sequence goes on from JAEDGZ010000011.1 coordinate 54,746, forward strand.
TTAATCCGGGGTATGGAACAGCAGGAGCGGATGTAGATTCGAATGCACCAATGTCCCAATCTGTAACATACACTTTGCCTGACGGCATAACAGAATTGAAAGGTGTAGAAATACTATGGTCAAATTCCGGTTGGCCTGGTCGTTGGATGGTTCAAAATTTGGATATTGCTGTTAGCGATATGTGCAGTTCTTTGGACAATGTAAACTTTGCGTTGGCAGAGAATGGCGCAAAGGCGTGGGCTTCTTCCGGTACGGCAGCCAATGCGAATGACGGCGACAAGGGGACACGCTGGGAATCAGAGCATAAGGTGGACCCGCAGTGGTTTGTGGTGAACTTGGGGCAGCAACGTGAGTTCAACACCGTGCAACTCCTTTGGGAAGGTGCGTACGGCAAGAGTTTTACCATTGATTACAGCACGGACTCCACCACGTGGACAAACTTTGCTACTATTGCAGACCAAACATTGTCAGGCTTCCCCTATTTGCAAACGCTGACGGTGGACAATCCTGTTACCGCTCAATACGTTCGCTTTGTAGGTACTGCGCGTGGTGATATGAATTACGGCTATTCGTTCTGGGAGTTCCAAGTGCTGAAAGCCACGGAGGATGTGCTGACCACCGTGGAATTGAAAGCCGCTGCTGCTATTGCGAAAGTGAATGAAGGCGTAGCATTGACCGTAACGGGCAAGAACCAAAACGGTGCGGTTATGTCGGAATATGGCGAGGTACAATATACTGTTAGCCCCGCCGATGCAGGTGCTGTGGTAGATGGTAAGTATGTGCCTGCAAAGCAGGGACCTGCTACTATCGTGGCAGCCGTAGGCGAAGTTAAGTCGGCAGAGGTCAGCGTGTTTGGCTACGAGGGTGACAATGTGGCATTGAGCACCAATATCGATACCGACAATAAAGTGATTGCACAGTCGGAAATTGGTTCTGGCACGGACGCATTCTTTGCTGTGGATGGCAACGAAGGTTCTGTATGGCAAGGTTCGGCTACCAATGGTACGGACGCCGATGAGGCTTCGCGTACATACGACTCTTGGTTTGTGCTTGACCTTGGTGCCAAATACGACATCAATCTTATCACCATCAAGTTTGAGGGTGCATGCTCCGACGCTTACCATGTGGATGCATTGGTAAACAATACGGACTGGGTTGTTATGCACAACTTTGCAAAGACGATGGGTGTAAACGGGCATACCGATTATATCTATGGAGAGAATTTGACGAACAATACGGGCGTGCGTTACGTGCGTTTCTGGAGCACCAAAGCATCTACCCAATGGGGTATGAAGATGTATGAGATGAAGGTGTTTGCCACAGAGACAAAGACCCCGAGTGACCCCACTGCCATTGACGCAACAGAGGTTGCATCGAAGGTTACCAAGACCATTGAGAACGGGCAACTCGTGATTATCCGCGAGGGCGTGAAATACAATGTCGTAGGTAGTGTGATAGAGAAATAAACTATCCAATAGGGCATAGGAGGCTGACTACCTCCTGTGCTTACTGCTTTACTAATTAGGAATTAAGAGGGAACATGCTCTGACCACTGACCACTAACTACTAACCACTGACCACTAACCACTTATACCTTATGAAACACACTATTCTATCTCTTGTGCTGGCGCTGGTGAGCCTTTTGGGCTTTGCGCAGACAGACGTTAACTTTGCGTTGGCTTCGGCGGGTTCGTCGGCTACCGCATCATCAGGTAATGCAGGTGCTGCCATCGACGGGCAGACAGGTTCCCGCTGGGAGTCGGCTTCAGCAGACCCGCAGTGGTGGCTGTTGGACATGGGGCAAGACCGCACGTTCAACTCCATTCGTATCATCTGGGAAGGTGCCTACGGCAAGACCTTCACCGTGTCGGCTTCGTCTGACGGCGAGACCTACGAGGTGCTCTTGGAGGTAACTGGTCAGAAATTGGAAAGCTTTCCGAACACGCAGGTGTTTGCGGTGGAGGAGACCACGGCTCGCTATGTCCGCTTCGACGGACAGGAGCGCGGTACGCCCTACGGCTATTCGTTCTATGAGTTCGAGGTCTTTCAGGCATCGCCCGCTGTGGTGCAGTCGCTGTCGCTCACGGCACCGTCTATCCTGTGCCCGATAGGGGAGAGCGTCTTGCTTTCGCCTGCCGGCGTTGACCAGTACGGACGCCGTCTCGAGGTATCGCCCGAATATACCATTACGCCTACGGATGCCGGCACGATTGAGAATAATGTGTTCACTCCTGCTCGCACGGGATTGGTGTCTATCGTGGCTGAGGCGGACGGCTTGCAGTCGGATCCGCTGGCACTCGTGGTCTATGGTGGCGGCAACCTTGCGCAGAACCGCCTGCTGGAGGAGAGCGGACACCAAGGCAATGACGATGCCTCCAAGGCGGTGGATGGCAACCCCTCGACGCTCTGGAACGCGCATGCGGGGATTGACGATGCCGCGCAGCGTGAGGTGGACGCGTGGTTCACGATAGACTTGGGCGGGTTCTACGATATCGACCTCATCTCCGTCTCCTTCGAGGGCGCACGCTCCGAGGCATACCATATTGATGCCTCCACGGACTACCAGTCGTGGCGCACCATCTACTCGGGCGGACACACGGGCGTGGCAGCCGTGGTGGACTATTTCTACGACAACGCCGAGCAGGCGAAAGAGGTGCGCTATCTGCGCTTTTTCTCCACGAAAGATGCTACACAGTATGGTATGAAGGTTTATGAGATGGAGGTATATGGTTCTCTTGTCCCCGACGTGGAGGCACCTGTGCTCCGCTCGGCGACGCTCATAGACTCTACTTACTACTCGCTGACTTTCCAACTGTCTTTTGAGGATAATCTCTTCGTGTCGCGCTGCGAGGCGGTGGACGCGCAGAACATGAAGCGTGCGACCGTGGCGGTGCAGGCGGACTCCACGATAACGATAGAGGGGCTGGTGGCAGACCGCGAGTATCAATTTGCTCTGACAGCGATAGACGGCTCAGGTAACCGCTCCACGGAGCAGGTGGTGGCTACGGGGCGCACTACGCTGCGCTATACTCACCCATTGACCGCGGCACCCGTGCCCGACGTACCCGCCGAGCAGGTCATCGCCATCTATTCCGATGCCTACACGGTGAACCCCGTATGGGACAACTACCATGCCGACTGGGGCGACCACACCGTCTTCGAGGAGAAGACGCTGGAGGGCGACCATTACCTTGCGTACTCCAACCTCGACTGGTTAGGCTGGACCTGCAAGGGAGCGGTGAACGCGTCGGTGATGGAGCGCCTGCACATAGACATCTGGTCGGAGAAGAACGGTTCGCTCGCCATCACGCCGATTTTCGGCGGCGAGGGGTTGGAGACGGACGACAAGCACTCGGTAACTCTCGCGCTGAAGGCACAACGCTGGAACAGTTTCGACATCCCCGTGGCGGACTTCGGCGACTTGGATTGGAGTTCTATCTTCCAGTTTAAGTTTGGCGACAACATTGGGCTGGCGTCGTTTGCGGTGGATAATGTCTATTTCTATCGTAGTACAGTGTATGAAGATAGTCTTCCTCCGCACGATGTAGTACTCAGCGTGGCAGAACGGAGTTACCATGCCATCACGCTGGAGGTAACGGGTCAGGACAATGGTCCGTCGCTTCTCTACACCGTCCTGCGCGACGGCAAGGCTGTGGCTACGCTAACCGCCGTCCCTGCGACCAAGAAGCAACTGACGATAGCGAACCTCACGATGGGCACGGAATATACGTTCTCCGCCTTTGCAACGGACTTCTCCGGACTGGTGTCCGATACGGTCAGCGTGGTGGCTGCGACGCTCGCTGCCCCCGCTCCCGGCTCTGCGCCTGCGCCCATGCAGACGGCTCCCTATGTGCGCTCTATCTACTCCGACCACTTTGCACCCTTCGCACCCTTCTATGCCGGCAACTGGTATCAGAAGACGCAATCTCAAGCGTTAGTTTTGGCAGAGGGGGATGAGGCTTTGTTACTTACCGACTTTGACTATCTGGGCTGGGAAATCAACAACAACGTGCCGATGGATATGTCTTCGATGAGTTACCTGCATATCGACGTGTGGACACCCGCGGACGCTGTTCTGACGCTGCTGCCCATCTCGCAGGGGCTGGCGGACAACGCGCCCGGGCAGGCATTGACGCTCGCGGGCAGCGAATGGAACTGCTTCGACCTGCTCTTGGACGACTTCCCCACCGACTTCAAGAAGTTCATACAGATGAAGTTCTATGACGCTACGGCGCAGACCTTTGTCATTGATAATGTGTATTTCTGGGGCTATGTTACCGGGCTCGAGGAGACGACGGATACCGCAACCACCGTTAAGACCATTGAAAACGGGCGATTGGTGATAATCCGTAACGGCATACGATATGATGTTACGGGTGTAGTTATCCGTCAGTAAAATGACTTCTAAAGAGGCTGTCTGACAAGTTTGTCGGGCAGCCTCTTGTTGTTTGTGAATGGCTTATAAGGGTCAAAAATCACCGCAAAACCCTTCGTTTTGTTCCAAAACGCCCGCAGGCGAGACGCCTGCGTCCCCAGTATAAGACTTGTTAGGCAGCCTCTTGTTTGCTTATTTCTTTCTTAATCTGCGGCTTAATCACCCGTTAATCACTCGATAATTACCCGATAATCACCCGATAAGGATGGGGACAGTGCTTAGATTTGCATATTTGAAAAAAAAGCAGTATCTTTGCGGGCAGTTCTTGAAACTATTTTTTTGCCATGCTAAATACACGTCGATTCTATTTTTCAGTATTGTTCCTTCTCTCCGGACTCATGCTTCATGCCGAGTGGCTGCCCATCATCCGCTCTTTTTCTCCCAATGACTACTATGCCGGTACGCAAAACTGGCATCTCACTGAGCAGGACAACGGTTGGATTTATGCTGCGAACAACTATGGTGTTTTGGAGTTTGATGGTTCTAATTGGCGCTTGTATGGCATCTCCAACTCCACGGTCGTGCGCACTGTTGCGCATGATACGAACGGCAGGATATACGCCGGCGGCACCAACGACTTCGGCTATTTCACCTACAACCGCCGCGGCGGGATGGACTACCACAGCCTGGTGGATAGCATTCCGCCCGCATATCGGAACTTCGGCGAGGTGTGGCAAATCTTCCCCTCCGACCAATGTGTGTATGTGCAGACGCGCAGTTACCTCTTTATCTTCACCGAAGGCAGTGCCGTGCAGGTGATTGACCCGGCGGACATCATCAAGACCTCGCTCTTGACCAACGGCGAGTTCTATATGGCTACCTCGCGCGGAGTCTTCGTCCTGACGGGCAACCGGCTGCACGCGCTGCGCGGTAGCGAGTTGCTCAAGGACGCCACGGTGTGTGCTTTGGTGCCGTGGACGGAGGGGGCTCTGCTGATTGCCACCGACTTTGCGGGACTCTTCCTCTATGACGGCGACCGCATACGACCCTTCCGCACCGAGGCTGACCGCTATATATGTGATAACCAACTCTATACGGTGGCGGCTAATGAGGACTGCCTCGCGCTGGGGACTGTGTTGAACGGTGTGGTCTTGCTCGATAAGGACGGCAAGCACCCCACCTTCTACACCCGCAAACAGGGCTTGCAAAACAACACGGTGCTCTCCCTGCTCTTCGACCGACATGCCAACCTCTGGATAGGACTTGACCAAGGTATCGACTGCATACAGCGGTCGCTGCCGATGGTGCAACTCAACAACAGACTGGTGGACTTCGGTGCAGGCTACTGTGCTTGCTCTGTGGGTGATAAATTCTATTTGGGCACGAACCAAGGTCTGTATGTTCTCACGGAGGGCGCGAGCGTATCATCGGAAGATAATAATCCGCGTTTGGTGCCCGGGTCTTTGGGACAGGTGTGGGATATAAGAGAGGTCAATGGCAGGCTATTTTGCAGCCATAACAGAGGACTGTTTGAGGTGATAGATGGCAGGCTCAAGCCAATCTATACCGGCGATGGTGCTTGGTCCGTTCGGAAGTATAATGACCAGCAGGTGATAGCCGGCACATATAACGGCTTTCTATTGCTCAACGGGTGCAGTCCGAAGCAACTGTCAGGCTTTCATGAGACAGCACTCTACTATGATTTAGATGCGGCGAATAACATCTGGATTCTGACCTCCAATGGTGTGGAGAAACTAACGCTCGATGCTAACCAGAGTTCGCTATCCTCCGAACTCGTCATATCCTATCCCGCAGCCCATCAAAATCTTTCGCTCAATAGAGTGGGGGACTCTATCTTTCTATCCGGAGAAGATTATTTCGGGGTAATAGATGCCCAAGGTGAGCTCCACCGGACAGAACCTATGTCGGTAGGTTTGCCCAAATGGACTCGATATCTCATAGTTAGGCGTGCGACCAATGGCAAGTTGGTGTATATCACTTCCGAAAAAACATCTTCGTTCATCATTGGCGGCTTCGCTAATATCACCATAGATACAAACGGCGATTTTATCGTGGGTGGAATATCCGGTTTCTGTAAAATCACAGCCGATAGGTGTCCTTCTGCGGGAGAATTAGAGGGGTATCCAAGTATGCTCTATTTTCGCCGCCTGAGAACCACCAGCCCTTCTATGGAAACGTTGTATGGTGAGGGGGCGCAGTATAGCAGCCATTCTACCGAGCAGGAACCATTGGTATTGCCGGCGGATATTTATTCACTGAAACTGGAATTGGCAGGCAATAACCCACTGGCAGATGAAGTGCTCTTTTCAACGAGGCTTTACCCTGCAGAGCAGGATTTCTCGGAGTTTACTCACTCTTCAGAACGTGAGTTCACGGCTTTGCGTGCAGGTACCTATCGGCTGGATGTGCAGATGGTGGTTGGTGGCGAGACGTTTTTTGAAGAGAATGCAGGCTCAACTCCTGTACAAAGAAGTATCTATATCACGATTCAGCGACCTTGGTATGCGTCGTGGTATGCAATCCTCATATATTGTTTGCTCGCATCTGCGTTGATTACGTACATCACACTCTCTATCCGACATCGTATCAATATGAACAAGCAACGCCTTGTGGCGGAGAAGAATAGGCTGTTGCAGGACCAGCGAGTGCGTATCTTGCAGTTGGAAAACGAAAAAGCGGAGTTTTCGCTGCGACAAAAATCTCAGGAACTTAGCACCATGTTACTATCAGAGAATGCGCGCAAAGAAATGACTAACGATGTCCTGCTCGATGTCAGACGATGTTTGGATGCACTGAACAGCAAGCAATACGATGATGCTCGGTCAAAGATGATTGCATTGCAAAATCGCTTGGCAAAGAATGCTGATGCCAATGTAGATTGGCAACGTTTTGAAGATAACTACGACCTTGTGAACGATAAGTTTATCCAACGCCTTAAGCAACACTATCCGTGGATGAGTAAGCAAGAACGACGCCTCGCAGTGTATATACGCATGGGGCTGACTTCCAAAGAGATTGCTCCGCTGTTGAACATTTCTACACGCGGTGTGGATATGATGAGGTATCGGCTGCGAGAGAAGATGGAACTGCCGGCGCATACCGGTCTAAAGCAATATTTCAACGACTTGCCTGAATAACTGCATAGTCGTTTTGAGCGACACCCGCAAGCGAGTCGCTTGCGCCCATAGTATATTTGCTACCTCAAGAATCTACTCGGAGAGGATTTTCTGTATGCGCTTGGCATTAGAACGGGTGAAGCCGTTGGCTACGGTGCGCTGCCCGCCTTTGGTCTCGATGATGATGTCGGCAAAGAGCAACCCCGCGTGGAGCGACACGCTGCCGATGGCATTGCGCTGAATGACCGTACTCTCGTAGCCGATGAGTTTGGCTTTGTAGAAAATCACTTTCTCTTCATCTATTTCCAACTTGTCAGGAAACACCACATTCCCACTCGTGATGTGGCTTGCTTTGAATTGATAAGACATAATGGTAATTTACGATTTACGAATTACGATTTACGAATTACTATTTTCCCCACCTGCGAGAGACCCACGTCCCCAGTACTGCGTACCCTGATATTTAAGGCAGCTTTTATTGCCTCTGCCATTGATGATACTGATAAACACTCATCGGAAGGCAGGTGGATAAACACGGCTTTTGTAGGCAGATGACGGTTCGCGATTTCGTCCAACGCGGCATAATATACAGCATTGCAGACATAAGTACCCGCTGAGTTGCTTATTTTGCAAGGGTTCCTTGTATCACGGATAGCAGCCAACATTTGCTTGATAGGCGCATTAGAGAAATACGCTGTTGGAGAATCACTTCTAATGGGTATATCGGTCGGACAAAACCCGTTGTTGTCATTCTGCGCGGCGTCCATCAGGTTGATGGCAACGCGCTCTACGCAAATCTCTTGGCGAGCCCATGCTACGCCCAACATGATTACCTCGTCAAAATGCATCATCTGTGTGCGTATCCATTCCGTAGCGGGCAGATAGGCTACGGGCAGAATCCGAGTACTCAGTTCGATTCCCGCAAAAGACTCCTTCTCAAGCAACGATACTACTTCTTGAGACGGATTGGTATCTCTTGTCCCAAACGGCTCAAAACCCGTCAGCAGTAACCTATGAGGAGTAGCCATCGTATGCAGTATCTTTTATTTTCATCTCCGGAGAGATAGTGTATTCTGTATGGAGGATATTGCTATGAATCTCCTTTGCCAAATCCTCTGCAATCTGCATAGCGCGCATATCCCAGCAGGTTACGCTCCATGCAATACGCAGCGTAACGGCATTCACTTTTGTATCCAGATGGCGGCAGAAGAGCGTAGTTGCTGTATTGTTATGGTAGCGCTGTTTGTCGGCTTGCAAGTGGTATTTCTCTTCCAATAGTTGTGAGAACGATTGGTAGAACGCCTCAAAACTTTCTTTGTCGTTGAGGGTGATGTTCGGGTCATTGTAGGTCTCATCGCCCTTTGCCGCACCATAGCCAAAGTGGAATTGGGTAGGGTATTCCGGTTCGTTGGCACCGCTGGCAGCCATGGGAACAAACGCCCAATGGTCTTCTGCGCATAGCAGACGATTGAGGTCGTCCATACATTCCTGCTGGTTGGGTGCCAACTGATCGGGTTTGTATTGATAGAAGGTTCTATAGGGGCGTTCCTCCCCCAACTCACGGCATACGAAATTGAAGCCGCCCATTTTCGCCAAATAGTAGCCCCACCATCCTGTGATGGGGTCTATCGAACCGGTTGGGACAAAGATGGTAACCTTGCTGCCGCGGTCAATACATTGCCCATAAGGCGTATTCAAGACATAATGCTCTACCGCCAACTTATCTTGCGGGTGCATCTCCGCCGGTTGCGTAGCCGCTAAGTTGATAAGTCGGAAATGGTTATCTCCTGCTATCGCATCCATTATCTCGTCTTCTTTTAGCCCTAATCGCGCCTGAATATCCACTATCGAAGCATAGCGCGGCGCAATCTGAAAGCCGGTCGGGCGGTCGAGTTTCCGCTGGAATGCCAAGTGCAGTTTCTGCGCCCATTCTTTAGCATTCTGTTGTCGCGCATCTTCCTCCATAACTTCGGTGAAGGCGGAGCCGATGAGTCCGGCAGGAACGGCAAAGATAGCGATACCGAGCACGCCGATGATGCAGGCGATGATGCGACCCCAAAAGGTGATAGGCGGCGTTTCGGCAAAGCCGCCCGGGTCGCCTATGTATTGCGCAAACGCCCAAATAACAGAAGTCCAGCCGTTGTCGTACACCTCAGGCTGCGCCTCGTGCTCTACGAAATAGAGGATGAACGAGAGCATGAGGGTGATGATGCAGAGGAATTGTAGGCTCACCAGCATCTCGTTTTTCTTACTTCGGATAGCGCGTGCCAAGACATTGAAGGCTTTGATGTAGCGGAAGATGCGGAACAGACGCGCCACACGCAGCACCTTGAACGTCATGTAGGGGATGGGGAACACCAGCGCCAGATAGAAGGTGTAGGTAGATAGCACATCCATCAGCCCGTAGAACGACAGGCAATAGCGCACTCTTCCCATGACGCCTTTGTACCTATCGTCTATCAGGTCGGCGCACCAGATGCGGAGCGTTACCTCCACCGTGAAAACGGCAAGCGTAAAATAGTCAATGATGTCGAGCCAAAGTCCGTATTTGGCTACGATGTTGTCGTAGGTGGAGAGGAAAATCCCAAATGTGGATAGCCCGATAAGGCTCATGATGGCATAGTCCACATAGTTCTGCCATTGCTCGGTTCGCAGGTCGTCGTCGAATACGCGCGCCAACTGCAATTTGAAATGCTTAATCTTGTCGTTCATTGTCAAAATATGTTTTTTACTGAATCATCCATGCTACGCCAAGCCCTACATTGGCACTTGAGGCAGGGTCTTGGCAGTTGAACGCTCCATAGACATCCAACTGCACGCGCGGGTGTACCAGATAGGTAAATAGCTGCATTCACCCACTAATTAACATAGTCTCCCATTCCAAAATCGTGCCCCATTGGTCTTTTGAGCATCTCTTGCGGAATAGGTTTTGCCACTTCGGGTTCTAAGTTTGCGTTCAGCAGGTCTGCCAAATCTTTGGCATATTGCAGGAAGCGGCTGTCGAATACAAATAGCCGGCACTCTATACGCAATGTAAACGAGTCGGGGCACGCGATGTGTCGGGATATGTTGTTCGGACCAATGGCGTACCACTCGTTTTTATCACAATGCTGATTGTAGTTTTCCTCGAAGCACTTGCTTGCTGCTTGGTATAACCGTTCAAACTTCTCGGTATCTTTTATCGTTTTCTTTGGGTCATCGTAGGTGGAATCGTGCTTTGTGGCGGCGTAGCAGAAATGCCACTGTGTAGGTCTGTCCGCAGTACCTTCTGCTCCTAAGAAGGGAATGACCCAACTGCCTGATTTTGCGGACAATCGGTTGATATCATCCAAGAACGGTCGCAGATTAGGACAATCGTTCTCATTCGATATGTTATAGTATGTAATGGGGTTGTCGGGGTCGAGTTCCACTTCTTTCGCTACATAATTAAATCCACCAATTTTTGCCACATGATAGGCAAACCAGCCGGTTATTGGCTCTGTAAATCCGGATGTGCTGACAATAGTAATTTTGCTTCCTCTGTCAATACAACATCCGTATGGGGTATTGCGTAGATAGTTGACTACCACTATTTTATCTTCAGGCTTTTCAGCCCTATTCACCGCATTTGCCAAATTGTACAGATGCAGGCACTCGGACTCTTTGACGGTCTCAATAATATCGCTTTCTGTGATAAATTTGCGGGTGAGAATGGAATTGAGCGGTTGGTATCTGGGAACATGGAAGAGCCCCGTATGGTGTTGGTCTTTCTCAAACTTGAACGAGTGGATGATACGCTGTTCATAATCTTTCAGTTCATTGGCTCTATCATCTTCCTCCATCACTTCGGTGAAGGCGGAGCCGATGAGTCCGGCAGGAACGGCAAAGATAGCGATACCGAGCACGCCGATGATGCAGGCGATGATGCGACCCCAAAAGGTGATAGGCGGCGTTTCGGCAAAGCCGCCCGGGTCGCCTATGTATTGCGCAAACGCCCAAATAACAGAAGTCCAGCCGTTGTCGTACACCTCAGGCTGCGCCTCGTGCTCTACGAAATAGAGGATGAACGAGAGCATGAGGGTGATGATGCAGAGGAATTGTAGGCTCACCAGCATCTCGTTTTTCTTACTTCGGATAGCGCGTGCCAAGACATTGAAGGCTTTGATGTAGCGGAAGATGCGGAACAGACGCGCCACACGCAGCACCTTGAACGTCATGTAGGGGA
>JAEDGZ010000032.1 GCA_016297215.1 Paludibacteraceae bacterium
GATATTACTTATTACAGCCCGAAGGGCGAATTACTTATTACCTCGCGAAGCGAGACTAAATTCTGTCATTTTCTTTGGTGGGATGAAATGGAAATTGTGCTTATTTCGTCCCTGTATTGGCAATTTAGTCCTCTTTTCAGTATGTTTCATCAAAAATCATGCCATACCATCACTATTTGTTGTTCGAGTGCAAAAAAGGGACTAATTTTGCAGCAGATTTCCCGAGAGGAAACCTTGCTCTCTCGGAAATAATTTTCAAATTTTCAAATTTTCAAATTAAATAAAACGCTATGAAAAAGAATTGTTTATTATGGAATCTGTTGTTGGTCTTCTTGTTTCCCGTTTTTGCCGTATATGGCATGTGGCAGGAGATGAAGGAATAAGAATTATGAATTATGAATTATGAGTGCGTAGCATGTCCGGGTGCGCAGGCGTCCCCGCCTGCTTGGTTACAAGTTTCCGGTTACAAGTTACAAGTTTCATGTTTCAATTAATGAATAATTACACGATAATTACATGTTAAAAGAAAATGAAAATTGAATATAATTACATGTTAAAAGAAAGTGGTAATTATTGTTTGAGTGTACGTGAATTAGTGTTTAAGGTTATGGCAAAGAATGTTGTTTTGTTAGGCGACTCGATAGGCCGCGGAGTGGTATTGGTCGGCGAGCGGTACACGCTGCTGAAAGAGGGCGTGGCAGATATGTGCGCGGAGAAGTTAGGGATTAACTTGCAGAATTTCAGCAAGATGGGCAGCACCGTGGAGAAAGGGCAGCAGATTCTGTCGCAGCGCGAGACAGAGGTAGCCTCAGCGGATATCACCGTGCTGGAGTTTGGTGGCAATGACTCCGACTTCTACTGGCAGGAGATAGCCGATCGTCCGCGGGAGTCGCATGAGCCTCGCACGCCGATAGCACGGTTTGTGGAGGTGTATCGCAGTATGATTCAGCGCGTTAGGGAGTTAGGGAGCCACCCTGTGATGATTTCACTTCCGCTGATGGACGGGGAGCGGTTTATCGACTTTCAGACGCGGGGGATGACGGCGCCCGAGCGGCAGAACGTGTACGACTGGTTAGGACACGTAGAGCGCGTGCGTAACTATCACGATATGTACAACTTAGAGTTGTTTCGGTTGGCTGCGGAGGAGCGTGTGCCGCTGCTGGATATCACCACGCCGTTTCTGCTGAGCCGCGACTATCAGGCGAACCTGTGCGCCGACGGTATCCACCCGAACGCCGCAGGCCACCGGATGATGGCGGACTGGATAGCCGGTCGATTGAAAGACCGCGCTGCGCGCTAAACGACCACTACGTTCCTGGACAGCGGTCTAATAGCCCTAAAATGTCCTTTCTTAATAAATGTAATCTTTTTCATAATGTGGTGGCTTGCGGGTATGAGAAAATAGCAGTAATTTTGCGGTCGGAAATAAAAATGCAATAAAATCTCGCAAAATCGTAACAAACTTATGAAAAATCTTAAAATGAGTACATTTAATTGGTTAGTGGCTCGTGGTCAGTGGTTAGTGATTAGTCTCTTGCTGCTGATGGCAGGCACTATTCAGGCGCAGCAGTTGCCGAACGCGAGTTTCGAGGACTGGAGCGGAGCGCCGTTTGACGGCAACAAACAGCCTGCGAGTTGGAACGTGAGCAACGTAACACAGTTTGGTTTTAAGTTTAATTTTGCTTATCAGGAGGCAGGGCACACGGGCAGTTACTGTCTGCGCGTGCAAGACCGCGAGATTGGTGCCGCCGGTATCACTGAGGTGAGCCCGGGCTATTTCTCGCTGGGTCAGCCATGGGTGTATATCGAGAGCCTGACGAAGGTGTCGTATGCCACGGCGGGTACGGAAGGCGGTATGAGTTTCACCTACCGCCCCGACTCAATGTCGGTGTGGATAAAGCGCACGGGAAACAACACCGACAAGGAGGATTTTTACCTGCTCTACTATGCGTGGTCGGGCACGGCAAAGAGCAGCAAGTACAAAGGCAAGAACGGCAGTTGTACGTCGGTAACGAAGACCAACGAGGAGAGCGATATTCGTATCGCGCTGGATGGCAACGAGTGCGGTACCGACCAGAAAGCCAATCAGATAGCCGAGGGTATGTGGCGCGAGCGCAAGACATACGGCGACTGGACGAATATCAAGGTACCTATTTACTATTTCAACAACGACGCGCCGACGATGATGAATATCATCTTCTCGGCGAGCAACTACCCCAACTACCGCGCGAACTCGGGTCTGTACGACGGCAACTCGCTGTGGGTGGACGATGTGTCGCTCATCTACTCATCGAAGATTCAGAAACTCTATATCGACGACAAGGAGTGGAAGGGCTTTGACCCGAACAACACCACGGGCGAGCAAGTCTATTCGCTCGGTCAGAGCGCGACCACGCTGCCGAAGATAGAAGCGAAGCGCGGTATCGGCACGCTGACCAATGCGCACGGCGAGACGGCGAACTTCACGGGCAGGACGCTGAGCGGCAAGGAGATAACCATCACCAACGGCGAGATAGACGGCACTCCGACCACCATCACGGTGCGGGCGGAGGACGGCAGCAGCACTACCACCTATAAGATAAAGTTCGTGCGTGCAGCGAGTACCAACTCGAAGTTAGCAGGCTTGTCGGTCAACGGCGAGCCGATTGCTGCTTTCAATGCGAACACGCTGAACTACACCTACGAGTTGCCTTATGGCACAACGGATGTGCCTGTGGTTAGCGCCGAGAAGGCGGAGGACGGGCAGACGGTGAGCATCACCCAGCCGACCTCCACCACGGGCAAAGCGACCATCGTGGTAACGGCGGCGGACAAGAAAACCACCTCGACCTATACGATACAGTTCTCCGTGGCGCTGCTGGCGGATAACACGCTCAAGGACATCAAGGTGAACGGCAACTCCGTGGCGGGCTTCACCCCCACGCAGACCATCTACCGCGTGTCGCTGCCTGTGGGTACGACCGACATCCCCGTGGTTGAGGCTGTGTCGGCTTATCCCGCCGGTGCGCAGACCATAACGCATACCCCGCCCGCACAGGTAGAAGGCGGACAGTATCAGATTTCCGTAACCACGCCGGGCAACCCCGTGGCGAAAGTGTATAAGTTGAACTTCAAGTTGGAGGCATCGTCGTACACCTACCTGAGCGACCTGCAGATGGGCGGGTATATCACGGATTTCCAGCCCGATGTGCTGACCTACTATGTGAACCTGCCTTTGGGAACGACCGAGTTGCCGAAAGTAACCTACACTGAGGGCGACCCGTATCAGTCAGTAACCGTGGAGTACGGCGGTTTGGACGGCACTACGCGCGTCATCGTTACTGCCGCCAACGGCGACCAGAGCGTCTATAAAATCGTGGTCAGCACCGACCAATCGGACGTGAATACGCTGCAAAACATCTACTTGGACGGCGTGGCGTTGGAGGGTTTCTCTCCCGACAAGGTGCAGTATAACGTGGAACTGCCTATCGGTACGGAATCGTTGCCCACCATTACCGTTGACCAAGGCGATGCGTATCAGACGGTAAGCATCGTCTATGGCGATGTGAACGGCATCACGCGAATCACCGTAACAGCAGGCAACGGCGATACGAAGGTCTATCAGATTAAGTTCACCGTGCTGCAAGCGACCAACAACACGCTGCGTATGATTACGCTGGACGGCAAGGACTTGGAGGGCTTCAACCCCGAGGTGATTGAATATACGATAAACCTGCCTTTGGGGACGACCAAGCAGCCCGAGGTGGGGTGGACTCCTAATGATGAGTACCAGACCGTCAGCGTGCGCAAGGGTAGCGCCATCACCGATGACGTGAAGATTACCGTGCGTCCGCAGAGCGGTGCAAGCCGTACCTACACGCTCCATTTCACGCTGGAGGTGAGCGGCAACACCGCGCTCGCAATGATTTACTTGGACGGAGTGGCACTGGACGGTTTTCACAAGGATACCTTGACCTATACCTATCTCTTGCCAAAAGGCGTGAGTGAGGTGCCTCAGGTTACCTACGAAAAAGATGACGAGACGCAGAAAGTGCTGGCTATTGCGGAGGGATATGTCTATACGCTGACCGTTACCGCCCCCAGCGGCGCCAAGCGGACCTACACGATCTCCTTTGTGGTGCAGAAGTCAGAGAACGCCTTTCTGAAGATGATTTACTTGGACGGCGACTCGTTGCAGGGTTTCGACAAGAACGTGCTTGCCTACGAGGTAGAACTGACCGGCGCCACCTGCCCCGCCATCACGGTGGATAAGGAGAACGGGCAACAGGTAACCATCACCACGCCCTACGGCGCGGGCACTGCGCGTATCCTCGTGCAACCCGAGCAAGGTGCTGCCAACACCTATACCATCCTCTTCACCAAAGCCGCGCAGACGACGGTGCAGTTGCAGAATATCCTGCTGGACGGTGCGACGATAGCGGGTTTCTCGCCTGCCAAAACCGACTACACGGTGGAATACGAGGGCACGCGCCCCGTGCTGACATGGGTCGCCAACGCGGGGCAGACGGTGCAACGATTGGAGAAGCAAGACACCGTGCTGCTGGTGGTGTCTGCGGGTGCGGACTATGCCACCTACACCGTTGCGTTCCGCCGCACGCTGAGCGCCGACGCCACCTTGGCGGACATCCTACTGGACGGCGTGCCAATGGAGGAGTTTGTATCTACGACCACCGACTATATCGTTCACCTGCCTGCGGGCGCGACGCTGCCTGTGGTAACTTATCGGGCAGGGCACCCCGCGCAGACCATCGTGATGGGCGAGTTGCTGCCCATGCAGACGGGGATTACAGTGCAAGCCGAGAACGGCGCAAGCGTTACCTATACCGTAACCTTTGAAGTGGCGCTCTATTCGGACACTACGCTGGCAGACTTGCAGGTGGAGGGGCACACGCTGAATTATCAGCCGACCCAAACGGAATACGCACTCACATTGGACGAGGGCATGCCGCTGCCCGCCCTGCACTACACGGCGCGGGCAGGACAGCGCGTAGTGGTGAGCGAGCCGAGTGATGACGAGCAGTGCGTAACCGTTACCGCCGAGAATGGCACCACTGCAACCTATATCATAAGGTACACGCGCACGATATCGGGCAACGCGCTGCTGGCAGACATCCTGCTGGACGGCGTGTCGCTGACGGGTTTTGCGCCCGACCGCTTTGCATACACCGACACGCTGCCCATGCGTACGAAGACCGTGCCGAGCGTGTTCCCCGTGGGACAGTTGCCCGGGCAGACCATCACCACCTATTTCAGTGCGCCCGACGGGGTAACGAAGATTCATGTGGAAGCCCCCAACGGCACCGACACGCAGGACTACACCATTGCGTTCCCCCTGCGCAAGTCGAGCAACGCCGCACTGACCGACCTATATCTCAACAGCGAGTCGGTGGAACTCCGTTTCCATCCCGACACACTGCACTACACCGTGCTCATGCCCTATCAGGCAACGGAGGTGCCGCAGATGACCTACGAGGCATCGGCGGAGCAGACGGTGGAGGTGGTGTCGCGTCCGTTGGGCGAGACCAGCGAGATACGCGTACATGCCGAGGACGGCTCAGAGCGCGTCTATACCGTGTTGTTCCAAAAGCAGTACAGCGCGAAGAGCAATCTGCTGGATTCGCTTATCGTGGTGGAGACGGGCGCAGTGCTGCCCGTGAGCAACCTCACGCAGACGGTGTCGCTGCCCTATGGCACGCGCAACATGACCATCCGATACAAGAAAGCCTTCGACGAGCAGACCGTATGGGTGCAGGCAGGCGGCGTCAACAAGCCGACCGTCATCACCGTGCAGAGCAACCGCCCCGACGAGGAGGCGGTAACCTACACACTGACCCCCGCCGTAGCGACGCAAGACCCCGCCACGCTGACAAGTATCACCGTGGACGGCATCACCCTTGCCGACTTCGACCGCAACCGCTTCACCTATATCTGCAACCGTACATCTTCCAACACCCCGCAGGTACTGACCACGCAAGAGAGCGGGGTGCAGATGAATGTGGTGAGCGATGTGTGGCATTGGGAGGCGAAGGTCTCTGCGGAAGGAAGAGAGAATACCTATACTATCTACTTCCATTATCCGAATGATGTGATTCCCAATGGCGAATTTACGGATTGGACGACAACAACGTTGACCGGTACAGACAAACCCGCCGGATGGTATGTGCCCGGAGATGTCGTGAATAACTGGGAGTTGTTGACTTTCGGTAAGGTAAAACCAGGCGAGACTGTACGCAAAGAAAATGAAACGGTTATGCGGCTTAACACGACGAGGTACGGTTCTTCCGCCGGTCCTGTGCCTTGCGTGATAAACTTGGGAGGACTGGGCGGAACATTGGCTGTTGCAGGGGGGTCGCGTATAGTTCCGTATGGATTTATCGCCTTCCACAACTCGCCCAATGCTGTTGAGATGAACTACAAGTATCCGAACACAGCAGGAGATGGAGCATTGTTCCAATATATCTTCTATGATATTGCCGGCAACAAGCATACATACAAACATACCCAAGCGACGGTATCTTCAGACTATGCGTCAGTCGTACTTCCTCTTAATACGGATACTATTGCCGGTGTGACGGGTTTGGATGTCATCATAGACGCTACGGGAATATATCCCGATGCGAAAGCAGGTGCCAACCTCTATGTCGATTACCTCCGTTTCTCGTACAACAGCACGCTGACGGGCGTGAAGGTCAACGGGAAAGCCGCTACGAAATCGGGCAATGCGTTCAATGTGCTGCTGGACGATAGCGAAGATACCAACCTGCCGACACTCATGTTCGAGGGCGAGGTGAGCGACCAAGCGCAATTGGTTACATGGACCGACCGCCCCGACTCCATCGGCTGCCAACACCGCAAAGCCACCATCATCAACTACGCCGAGGACGGCTCCCATACCGACTACACGCTGACCGTGCTGCGTCCGCGCAACACGACCAATATGCTTGCCGACATCCTTGTGGACGGCGTGTCAATAGAGGGCTTCGCTGATACCACAGTGAACTATACTATCACGCTACCTGCCAATGCACCCCTGCCCTCCATACAACCCGTCTTGGCGAACGGACTGCAAAGCGTTACCACCTCGCTCAGCGGCAACGTGCTGTCTATCAAGGTTACGCCGGAGATGGGCGGCAGCAAGACTTATAAGATTACGTTCAAGCGTGTTCCTTCCGACGACACCACCTTGTCTGCACTGACGGGTGTGTCGGCTTTCGCGCCCGACACCCGCGAATACACTATCGACGCCGATGCCATGCCCGTTTTGCAGTTCACCAAGCAGAGCGACGCGCAGACCGTGGTGCTGACGCGCCCCGCGGCAGACAAAGCGGTCATCACGGTTACGGCGGAAGACGGCGTTTCGCAAGGCACCTATACCATCACCTTGCAGCAACCCGTGCCCACTACCAGCGGACAAATCAAGGACATGAAGGTGAACAACAAGCCGTGGACGGAGTTCACCTCTACCAAATACGACTACACCTTGGAGCGTCCCGAGGACGTGCAGTTCACCCGTGTGGACGATGCCGACTCCGTGGTCTTCGTGCAGTCGCCTGTGGATATGCGCTGGCTGGTCTATGGCTCCGAGCAGCACACCTATACGCTGACCTATCAGAGCGACCTCTCCACGAACGCCCATCTCGCGGCAGTGCTACTGGACGGCACGGAGTACCCCAACTTCCTGCCCACGGAAGAGGAACAGACCATAGAGGTGGCGAGCAACGACTACACCCTCTCGTGGGTGCGCGCAGAGGAGACCCAGCAGGTGGCATACACCTTCGACGAGGCGGCCCAAACCTACACCGTTACCGTAATGGCGGAGGACGGCACGACCACCTTCACCTACCATCTCTCTATACAGACGCGCCTGTCAAACGATGCTACCTTGCAAGGAATCTACATTGATGGTACGTTGCTGCCCGAGTTCACACCGACCCAAGAAACCTATACCTATATCATACCGGTCGGTGCTACCAAGCAGCAGGAGCCGCAGATGCCATCCGTCACCTACCAAAAGAACCACTCGGGGCAGACCATCGTGCTGACCGCAGGCACCCTCGGCGTGCCCACCACCCTCGAGGTGCTGGCGGAGGACAAACTGACGACCAAGCAGTACGAACTGACCATAGAAGCCGAGCCGAGCCACTGCGCTACGCTCACGGGCATCCTTGTCAACGGCAAGCCCCTGCCGTCTTTTGCACCCACGCTGCGTTACTACTCTGCCCGGACGGCGGACAGCGAGGTGAACTTGCAATGGACGAGCGATGATGCGTTCCAAACGGTAACATGGCTGAAGGATGGCAATCGCTACACCATCCACGTGCTTGCGCAGGACGGCATCAACTATGCTGACTACTACGTGGATGTCTATGCGGAGACGCTGTCGAACACTGCCACACTGGCGAATATACGGCTTGACGGACAGGCGTTCAGCGAGTTTGAGACGGCGCTCAACCCGCTCCTTGGTTTCTCGCCCATGCAGCAGGCGTACATCATCAACCTACCGAGCGGCACCACCCGTCTGCCCGATGTCTCTGCCACGCTGAAGGAAGACGGGCAAACCGTGGCGATTCGTACCGCAGAGAAGACCATCTATCTGGACGTAACCGCCCCCGATGGAGTAACCACGAACACCTATTCGCTTACCTTCAGAATGCCCCAATCCGCCAACGCGCAGTTGGGTATGATTTACGTAGGCGATGAGGAACTGCCGGACTTCGACCCCGACACCTACTACTACCTCGTTACTCTGCCCGTGGGCACACACAGCCTGCCCGAGGTACTCACCCGCAAGGCAGAGACCACCCAGACGGTAACCATGATCACCGAGAGCGAGGGAGAGACACCCTTCGTAACCATCAATGTGCTGGCGGAAGACCAAACGACGACCACCACCTACACCGTCGCGTTCCGCTACACCCGCTCCGAGTCGGACACCTTGCAGATGATATACGCCGACGGTATGCCGTTGCCCGATTTCTCGCCCGCCGTGCATACCTACGTTTATACCCTGCCTGTGGATGCGACGCAGTTCCCCGAAATATCGTGGGACGTGGCGGACGCTTGGCAGACCGTGCGTATGGATACCACTCTGCTGACCGAGACCCAACTGACGCGACGTATCACCGTTACCGCTGAGAGCGGACGCACGGCGGTCTATACCGTAGCGTATGAGCGACTGCTCTCCGATGCGGACACGTTGCAGATGATTCTTTTGGATGATAAGCCGCTGGAGGGCTTCCGTGCCGACAGCACCTTCTACCTCGTCACTCTCGCTGAGGAGGCAGAGCTCCTACCTGTGGTAACCTATATCGAGGGCGACGCCGACCAAACCATCGCGGTTCGTTACGAGGCGGTGGCATACAGCACCGACTCCGTGGCGCAAATCACCGTCCGCGCCGCCAACGGCAACACCCGCACATATACCGTCCGCTTCACGCGCGCGCTGTCGAACGATACCCACTTGCAGATGATTTACATCGACGGCACGCCGCTTGCTAACTTCGACGAAGAGAAATACACCTACCGTATTCCCTTGCCCGTGGAGGTAACCGTCCTGCCGATGGTAACGGCGGAGAAGAAAGAGCCCGCCCAGCAGGTTACCATCCAGCGCGACGCCGACACAGTGCGTGTAGCCGTGGTAGCCGCAGACACCTCCTTCACCGCCACCTACACTCTCGTCTTTGAGCACCTGAAGTCCGACAACACCCTGCTTGCCGACCTGCAACTGCAATATACTGGGGACGCAGGCGTCTCGCCTGCGGAGGGAACGGCGGAACTAACCTTATCTCCCGCTTTCGCCCCCGAGCACTACGACTATGCCGTTATCCTGCCCTATGGCGTGAACGACCTGCCGACCATTCTGCCCGTGAAGAGCGACGAGGAGCAGACCGTGGAAATCTCCGACCCGCAGATGATTGGCGAAGGCGCTGCGCAGCAGGCGATTATCACTATCACCGTTACCGCACCCAACGAGGAAGACCAAGCCGCCTACACCATCACCTTCACCTTCGCGCAGAACGATGACGCGCGCCTGACGGCTATCTACCTCCGCGGCGAGTTGCTCGCTGGCTTCCATCCCGACACGCTGGAATACACGCTCTCGTACCCCGCCCACAGCACGGAGGAGGACTTCGCCGCCGCGGCTGACGTGCGCGCCGAACTGTCGGACGAAGCCGCTACGCTCGCTATCTCCATGGACGAAGCAGGCACCATTCTCCTCAGCGTTACGGCGCAAGACGGCTCCAATCGCACGTACTCCATACGCCAGACCATCCAACTCGACACCGATAACGCGCTCCGTATGATTTACCTTGACGACGCGCCGCTGCCGCACTTCGACCCCGAGCAGGAGTTCTATATCTACTACCTCGTGGAGGGTATGACTCCACCGGCGGTAACCGCTGAGGCGGAGTCCGACCTCGCGGAGATAAGTATCAAGGAGGTGTCGGCAGGCGATACCTGCATGGTCATCTGCACTTCCGAGTCGGGCGAGAGCCGCAGGTATCAGATATGGTTCGCCGTCTCCGAGACCAACGATGCGGCCATTCCTACGCCCAACGATGTGCTCGTGAAGCGTATAGGCGGTTCCTATCAGTTGCTCTTTGCCACCACCCGCAAGGATGTGTCCGTAGGTATCTATAACGCGATGGGCAGACTCGTAGCCTTGGAGAAAGTGCCGACTGCCAACCCCAACGATGTCTCGCTCGCTACCGACAGTTACGGCAACGAGGTGCTGATGGATGTCAGCAACACCGACTCCGGCGTACTCATAGACCTTGCCCCGGGCGATGTCTATCTATACACCTTCTTCCTCTCCGACAAAGAGGTCATCCGCTCCGGCAAGATCGTGTTGCTGTGAGTGTCCGGGTGCGCAGGCGTCCCCGCCTGCTCAAGTAGGTTGCCTGACCAGTTCGGTCAGGCAACCTACTTGTTTATCAACTGTCCAACGGCTGTCAATCTCGAAAACGACTCGAAAAAAGGACGAAAAAAGAAGCAGCCAAAA
This sequence comes from Paludibacteraceae bacterium, assembly GCA_016297215.1. Taxonomy (GTDB): domain Bacteria; phylum Bacteroidota; class Bacteroidia; order Bacteroidales; family Paludibacteraceae; genus Colicola. Next base: position 11,003 of record JAEDGZ010000032.1, read on the forward strand.
ATCAGAGAGTAAGTAACGTGGAGCTGATATAAGCAAACTATTTTCATCACTCAAAGCCTAATTTGGTTTTTGGTAATGAATTAATGAATAATTACATGATAATTACATGTTAAAGAAAAAGTCTCCCTTTAAGGGAGATTTAGAGGGTCGTTTTGGGCAATTTTTGTTGAAATAAAAGAATCATCGTTGTTTTTGTGTCCGGCGTGCGCAGGCATCCCCGCCTGCTAAAAATATGTTTCTTATTTCGAGTGCGTGTTAATATACTGCATAAAACACACTGTTGTCGGTTTTTGCACATTTTTAATCTAAATTTACCCCCCCCTATGGGTTATTTATAGTATTTTTGCACCGTGTTTAGTTTACGGCTCCCAAGAAAGTAAACTGGGCACACAGGCGCTGTCCGATGTGAGCAGGTGCCGTCCGGGTACGCAGGCGTCCCCGCCTGCTCTCAAGGAGGTGCGGTCTCCAGGCCGCACCTTAAGAGACCAAAAGAAACTCAAAGAGACCCAAAAGACACCAAATCTCAGGGCACGCCCTGACCCATCGGGGCAAACAAACAAATATGTGCATCCTAAAAATCCCCCGACAAAGACAAAAATAGATAGCAAGGCAACATAGCCGCTATAACAAATCAACAATAAATTACAAACACTAAAATTTTAACAACCATGAAAAAGATTAAACTCTTTTCTTTAGTAGCTGCCGCCCTCTTCGCCGGCAGCACGATGGCGCAAACTACTACAATTTTTGATGCTTCCGATGCCGATTGGACAGCGACTGGTGTGAATTTAACGACTGGCGCTACTACCGTTGGAGAGGTAACTTGGTATGGACGTAGCAGCGCGGCTATCAGTTCCAATACACTTAAGTTTTCTGATGACGTTAGTTGGACTGCTTATCTTAAATTTGGCGGGGGTAGTACATTTAAGTCAGGTTCTGATTTAGCAGGTGTATTTACATATACGCCTGCCGTTGCCGGTACTCTCAAAGTATATACAAAAGGTGGTGGTGATTCTGCGAGAAAGTTATATGTGTCTCAATCTATTTCTTCTACAAATAAAGATACAGAGACTGCTATTGCAACAGCAGATGGTACGTCTAAGGCTGCCAATATTGCAGTTGCTACTGTAGCAGCAGGCGAGATGGTGTATATTTGGGGTGATAATAATATGTATGTTTACGGTATCACCTTTGAGGCATCTGCTCCTGTTAGTGATCCGTGGATTGCCTTCTCTAAGGAAGAAGTTTCTCTTAAAGTTACCCCCTTCGTTGCAACAGCAGAGGCAGAACTGACGCTAAAAGGTGGTAACCTCACCGCAGGTACCTATGACCTCACATTGCCTACCGTAACTGGTTTGACAATCACCCCTACCAGCGTAACCGTTGCAGAAGATGGCGCATTAAATGAGACTATTACATTGTCCTATACCAGCGATGTGAACGTAGAGGCTGCTTCGGCGGTATTGGCATTGACTATTAGCGAACTGACAGCAAGCACTACTATCAACTATTCTGCCAATGTAGATGTACTCACCCAAACAGTCGTTACCGAGGATATTACTTGGAATTGGGCTAACGCAGGTACTGCTGATGTCGTTTTCACAGAGACTTCCAAACCGTCTAAAACAGATACGATTGTTTTAGCAAATGTAGATGGTATTGCAAACGATGCGAACTTCAACTCACAGGCACTCAGTGTTCGTGGTGAGTATATGTTCCGAAAAGAATTTAATTGTTTCCAAGGCGACTATATCAGTTTCAATGTAGAAAAGGCAGGAACTGTACAAGTTGTGTTTAGCAATACCAACAAAAGAGACGCGAACAAAGGTTTAGGTCGCGTACTTCATATCAATGGTGTGCCCACCAATGATAGTACACTGAACGTTACAGAAGTTACTTCTCAACCTATTGCTATACCGGCAGGAAAGGTTACCATCACAAGCAAGATGCCCTCTCAACCGGATGCATATCAATACTTGCGTATATATAGTATTATCTACACTATGGATAAATCCGGTGACATTGGTTCTTCTCTCAACCAAGCGCAAGTAGAGGCAAAGGCTGTGAAAGTCATCCGTGATGGTCAGTTGCTCATCATCCGCGATGGCAAGACCTACACCGCACAGGGCGTAGAACTGCGCTAACCTCGGCGCTGTCCGGGTGCGCAGACGCTGTCCGTAGTGCGCAGGCACTGTCCGGGTGCGCAGGCGTCCCCGCCTGCTATAAAGACAAATAGAAACAAATCTATAGCCTCTATAACAACTATAGCCGCTATAAAATCTATAATCCCCAAACACTCCTATGCAACAATAGGCAAATAGTAATTTGTCAAATTGTCAAATAGAGTGTGTTTCCCAGCCGCGTTGGTCGCGTGAGCGAGTGAGCGGTTGCAGATAATTACTGATGTAAAAATTTTAGAGTTTTTGAGAGAGCCCGTCGCGAGACGAGCTCTCTTTTTGTGCCAAAATTTGCTACTCGTTCTTGCATAATTCAGAAAAAAGCAGTACCTTTGCAGGCGAAGAATAAAAAGAAAGGAGGATAATATGAATCAGACAGTAAGATTAGAACGTCTGACGGTACGTGTGCCGATGGCGGAGCGCGCTCGGTTTAAGAGGATTATGCGCGCAATGGGATATGAGGTTGAAAAGAAAAATGCGATAGACCGTGCATTGGATGATGTGATGGAAGGTCGCGTGTTTGAGGTGTCCTCTGTGGATGAACTGAGAAAGAAATTTAACTGATGTATAGCGTTCGATATACAGCATCGTTTCAGAGAGATGTGGAGCGGTGTAAACGCAGGGGGCTTAATTTGGAGGACTTGTGGTCTGTTGTTGAGATGTTGGCAGAAGATGGATGCGTCTCGACAGACCATTCTCCGCACCGATTGTCTAAAGAGTATGCCAATTTATGGGAGTGTCATATAGATGGTGATTGGTTGTTGGTTTGGAAACAAGATGATAATCGGTTAACGCTTCTTTTTACGAACACGGGTACGCATAAGGATTTGTTTAAGTAAGAATCCGAATAACATGTTTTTTTTCAGGCTCCAAGTGGCAAGAAACGGACACTCACCAAGTCCTCTTTATCCACTTGGAGCCTGAAATATTTTCTTGTCCCTCCTACGTGTAAGAATTGGGGCAAATGGTGGAAAAATTGGATGTGTATGTACTTTTTTTGCTAAAAATGCAAAGTAGATATTGCAAAATTAAAATAAAAGTCGTAACTTTGCACCCAAATTTTGAGACTTTTCCTGTTAAATCACGATACTTAGACCTATGGACAAAACCGACCACGATACTATGTTAGACGCTTTCTTTCGTGTGCACGACTATTTAGTGGCGCACAGCGAAGCCCCCATCCGTCGTCTGCTGATGGATGAGATTGACTGGAGTGCCCGACTGATTGCTATCAAGGGCGGTCGAGGCGTGGGAAAGACCGACTTCCTGCTGGCGCGTGCAAAAGAGATTGAAGCCAAAGATAGAGAAATGAAGATGCAGCAGGAGAATACGGCTCGCCGCCGGAAGGTAACAATGCCGCATCGTCCGTGTCTGTACGTCAATCTCAACAATTTCTATTTCACGGAGCACTCGCTCGTGGAGTTCGCAGGCGACTTCGTCAGAGCGGGCGGACACACGCTGCTCATTGACCAAATGTTCAAATATCCTAATTGGTCGAAGGAGTTGCGCAAGTGCTACGACAAGTACAAATCGTTGCATATCGTCTTCTCTGCGTCGCCCGTGATGCGACTGATAGAGGACAACAAGGATATTGCCACCATCGTGAAGATGTACAACCTGCGAGGGTTCTCATTCCGTGAGTACCTGAACCTGCAAACAGGGCTGAAGTTGCGCCCATACACGCTCGAGGAACTGGTGAAGAACCATGCTTCCATCTCGCGGGAAATTTGCGATAAGGTACGCCCGATGGAGTATTTCAAAGAGTATCTGCACCACGGCTATTTTCCCTCTTACTTAGAGGCGAAGAACTTCGAAGCAGACCTTTTGAAGACGATGAACATGATGCTCGAGGTGGATGTGCTGATGATCAAGCAGATAGACGTCGCCTGCCTGCCGAAGTTGCGCCGATTGCTCTATATCATGCTTCGAGAAACGCCCTGCGCGCTGAACATCAGCAGCATAAGCGAAGAGATAGGATTGTCGCGCGCCACAACGATGAACTATATCAAGTACCTCAAAGACGCACGTCTCTTGAACCTGCTCTATATGGAAGATAAGTCGTTCCCGATGAAGCCGACGAGGGTATATATGCAGAATCCGAATGTAGCATATATGGATGTTACGCGCGACCCCGATTGGCAATCCACTTGCGAGACGTTCTTCTATTGCAGTCTCCACGGCAGCCACAAAGTGAATGCCACCGAGCGAAGCGCGATGTTCGTGGTGGACGGGAAGTTCTATTTCGACGTGAAAGGCACCTTGCCCGCTCGCGACAGCATCCGCCCCTGCGCAGTGGGAGAGATAGAGACCGGCAGGGGAAACTTTATTCCGCTCTGGATGATGGGACTGCTGTACTAATTTAACCCCATATTGCAACTATAGCAACTATAGCCTCTATAGCAACTATTCATAAATTAACTTTATAAATTACATTTCACACACATGAAAGAAAAAAAGTTTATGACATGTGATGGTAATGCTGCTGCTGCGCATATTGCGTATATGTTTACCGAGGTAGCAGCCATCTATCCTATCACTCCGTCATCGCCCATGGCAGAGAACGTGGACGAGTGGGCAGCCGCCGGCAGAAAGAATATGTTCGGCGAGACAGTCATGGTACAAGAGATGCAGTCGGAGGGCGGCGCCGCAGGTGCTGTTCACGGTGCGCTGAACGCAGGTGCGCTCACTACCACTTTCACCGCTTCGCAGGGTCTCTTGCTCATGATTCCTAACATGTACAAGATTGCGGGTGAGTTGATTCCTACCGTATTCCACGTATCGGCTCGTACTTTGGCAAGCCACGTGCTCTGTATCTTCGGCGACCACCAAGACGTGATGGCATGCCGTCAGACCGGCTTCGCGATGTTGGCTGAGGGCAGTGTGCAAGAGGTGATGGACTTGGCAGGTGTTGCTCACTTGGCTACCATCAAGAGCCGCGTGCCTTTCCTCAACTTCTTCGACGGCTTCCGTACCTCCCACGAGTATCAGAAGGTAGAGGTAGTGGATATGGAAGACCTGCGCCCGCTGGTGGACATGCAGGCATTACAGGAGTTCCGCGAGCGCGCTCTGTCGCCTATGCGTCCCGTGATGCGCGGTATGGCAGAGAACCCCGACGTGTTCTTCGCACACCGCGAGAGCTGCAACCCCTACTACGACGGCGTGGCTGACGTGGTAAGCGACTACATGGATAAGATTTCCGAAATTACCGGTCGCAAGTATCGTCCGTTCAACTACTACGGTGCTGCCGACGCAGAGAACATCATCATCTGTATGGGTTCCGCGTGCGAGGCTATCCGCGAGGTGATTGACTACGAGGCAGAGAAGGGCAAGAAGTTGGGTATGATCAACGTACACCTCTATCGTCCGTTCTCGCTCAAGTACCTGAAAGAGGCGCTGCCCGCAAGCGTGAAGCGTATCTGCGTGCTTGACCGCACGAAAGAGCCGGGCGCTAACGGCGAACCGCTCTACCTCGATGTGAAAGACGCATTGGACGAACTCGGCTTGAACAACATCCTCGTTGTCGGCGGCCGCTACGGCTTGGGCTCCAACGACACCACACCTGCTCAGATGCTGGCTGTCTTCGAGAACCTCGCACTCCCCTGCCCGAAGAACCACTTCACCGTAGGTATCAACGACGATGTTACCTTCACCTCTCTGCCCGTAGGCGAGGAGATTGCAATGGGCGGCAAGGGTATGTTCCAAGCGAAGTTCTACGGCTTGGGCGCTGACGGTACCGTAGGTGCTAACAAGAACTCCGTGAAGATTATCGGCGACACCACCGACAAGTACTGCCAAGCATACTTCTCCTACGACTCGAAGAAATCCGGCGGCTTCACCTGCTCGCACCTCCGCTTCGGCGACGAGCCTATCCACTCCACCTACCTCGTTACCACCCCGAACTTCGTGGCTTGCCACGTACAGGCTTATCTGCACATGTACGACGTAACCCGCGGCTTGCAGAAAGGCGGCACCTTCCTCTTGAACACCATCTGGGAGGGCGAGGAACTGGCAAAGAACCTGCCGAACAAGGTGAAGAAATACTTTGCTGACAACGACATCAAGGTATTCTATATCAACGCTACCAAGATTGCACAGGAGATTGGCTTGGGCAACCGCACCAACACCATCCTCCAATCGGCATTCTTCCGTATCACCGAGGTTATCCCCGTAGAGAAAGCCGTTGAGGAAATGAAGCACTTCATCGTGAAGTCCTACGGCAAGAAGGGTGAGGACGTGGTGAACAAGAACTACGCAGCCGTTGACCGCGGTGGCGAGTACAAGCAACTGGCTGTTGACCCCGCATGGAGCAACCTCGGCGCAGACGCTAAACCCGACTTCGGCAACGAGCCCGAGTTCGTTACCAACGTCGTTCGTCCTATCAACGGGCAGGACGGCGACCTGCTGCCCGTCAGCGCCTTCAAGGGCATTGAGGACGGTACATGGCCCGCAGGTACGGCGAAGTACGAGAAACGCGGTGTATCCGCATTCGTTCCCGTATGGAACGCAGACAACTGTATCGAGTGCAACAAGTGTGCATACGTTTGTCCTCACGCTTGCATCCGTCCGTTCGTGATGGACGAAGAGGAAGTGAAGGGCATCAACGGCGCAACACGCGAGATGAAAGCACCCGCAGCGCTCAAGGGTATGCACTTCCGTATACAAGTGGGCGTGATGGACTGCCTCGGCTGCGGCAACTGTGTGGATGTCTGCCCGGGCAACCCGAAACTCGGCAAAGCACTCTCTATGGTACCCCTCGAGGGACAAGAGGCAGAGGCTCAAAACTGGAACTACTGCGTAGAGAACGTGAAGAGCAAACAATCGCTTGTGGACATCCAGTCCAACGTGAAGAACTCGCAGTTCGCTACGCCGCTGTTTGAGTTCTCCGGCGCTTGCTCCGGCTGTGGTGAGACTCCGTATCTGAAACTCATCAGCCAACTCTTCGGCGACCGCGAAATCGTGGCTAACGCTACCGGCTGTACGTCTATCTACTCCGGCTCCGTACCTTCCACTCCGTACACCACCAACGAGAAGGGACACGGTCCTGCATGGTCCAACTCCCTCTTCGAGGACTTCTGCGAGTACGGTCTCGGTATGCAGATTGCACACCGCAAGATTCGCGAGCGTCTCGCTAACCTCATGAAGAAAGGCTTGGAGTGCTCGTGCTGCACCGAGGAACTCAAGGCGATGTTCACCGAGTGGCTCGCTAACCCGCAGAGCGCAGAGGTTACCAATCGTCTCTACGAGCCGATGGTGGCTGCTTGCGAGGCTTGCGGATGCGACACCTGCCAAGAGATTCTCAAGTACAAAGACCATATCGTGAAACGCAGCCAGTGGATTGTGGGCGGCGATGGTGCTTCCTACGACATCGGTTACGGAGGTCTCGATCACGTGATTGCTTCCGGCGAAGATGTGAACATCCTCGTGCTTGATACTGAGGTATATTCCAACACCGGTGGTCAGGCATCCAAATCGACCCCGCTCGGCGCTATCGCTAAGTTCGCCGCTATGGGTAAACGCGTGCGCAAGAAAGACCTCGGTATGATTGCCACCACCTATGGCTATGTCTATGTAGCTCAAATCGCGATGGGTGCTGACCAAGCACAGACCCTCAAGGCTATCCGCGAGGCAGAGGCTTATCCCGGACCGTCGCTCGTGATTGCATACGCTCCGTGTATCAACCACGGTCTGAAAGCAGGTATGGGCAAGAGCCAAGCCGAGGAGGCAAAGGCTGTTGAATGCGGCTACTGGCACCTCTGGCGCTACAACCCCGCACTCGAGGCAGAGGGCAAGAACCCGT
>JAEDGZ010000033.1 GCA_016297215.1 Paludibacteraceae bacterium
ATCTCTGCCCCATATTGAGTAACACAATTATTATCTAATGAAAACTTTTGAATTGACCGGCACACTCCGTTCGGAGTTCGGTAAGAAGGCAGCGAAAGCCTTTCGTGCACAAAACTTGGTTCCCTGCAACCTCTATGGCGTAGGTAACAACACCACTTTCACGGTTACTACCGCTGATGTGCGTCCGATGATTTACACCCCCGACACGCTGATTATCCTCCTCACCATCGGTGATAAGAAGGCTACGGCGGTCGTAAAAGAGATGCAGTTCCACCCTCTGAGCGGCGACGTGCTCCATATCGACTTCCTCGAGGTTACCGAGCAGAAGCCCGTTACCGTGGAGATTCCTATCCAACTCACGGGTCACGCAGAAGGTGTGAAAGCTGGTGGTAAACTCTCGCAGGCAATGCGCAAGATGAAGGTGAACGGTATCTACACCCAGTTCCCCGACCGCGTAGTGGTGGACGTTACCTCGCTCGGCTTGGGCAAGAAGATTGCCGTAGGCGATGTTCACATCGAAGGTCTGACGATGATGAACCCGAAAGACGCTTGTGTAGCAGAAGTGAAAGCAACACGCCAAAGCGCGAAAGCATAACTCAAAAAAGGAGCGTCAAACGACGCTCCTTTTTTAATTAAGAATTATGAATAATGAGCGCACATGCTCTATTTAATTATGAATTATGAGCACCCATACTCCAAATAGTGGGCATATAGTGCTCTCATAATTCATAATTCATAATTCATAATTCAAAATTCACAATTATATGAAATACTTAATCGTAGGTCTCGGAAATATCGGCGATGAGTATGCCGCCACGCGCCACAACATCGGCTTCATGATGCTCGATGCCTTTGCCAACGCCCAGAACGTACAATGGGCGGACAAACGCTATGGCTTTGTGGCGAAGTGCCGCGTGAAGAATGCGGAGATGGTCTTGCTCAAGCCCAGCACCTATATGAACCTCAGCGGTAACGCCGTGCGCTACTGGTTGCAGCAGGAGAAAATCCCCATGGAGAACATGCTCGTGCTGGTGGACGACTTGAACTTGCCTTTCGGCACTATCCGCATCCGCAAGCAGGGCCGCAACGGCGGACACAACGGCTTGGGCAACATACAGTCCGTCCTCGGTACGGAGAACTACGCCCGCGTGCGCTTCGGCATAGGCAACAATTTTACTCGCGGAGCCCAATGCAACTTCGTGCTCGGCAAATGGACGGACGAGGAGCAGAAACTGCTGCCCGAGCGCCTCAAACTCACCTCCGAAATCATCCCCTCTTTCTGCTTGCAGGGTATCGACCGCACCATGAATCTATATAACGGGAAGTAGCCACAATGGAAGTTCGAGTAGATAAATATCTCTTTGCCATGCGCCTCTACAAGACGCGCACTATCGCCGCCGATGCCTGCAAGAAAGGGCGCGTAACCATGGGCGGAACTACCCTTAAACCCTCGCGCACGTTCCATGTGGGTGACGTCTTCTCCGTTCGCAAGGGTCCCATCACCTACACCTATCGCATCTTGCAACTCTGCGAGAATAGGGTAGGGGCGAAACTGGTACCCGACTACTTGCGCGACCAGACTGCGTCCGAGCAACTGGAACTCTTGGAGTTGGCAAAGATGGCAGGTGCGAGCGGGCGCGACCGAGGCACGGGCAGACCTACCAAGAAAGACCGCCGCGACATTGAGACCTTCATGAGCGACGACTACCTGCTGGATGAGTTGGACTTTGACGACGAGGAGGAAGACGATGAAGAATAAACGAGACAACATAGCCGAGTACATCCTGTGGATTTGGCAGTTGGAAGACTACTTGCGGGCGTTCCCCGATGCCGCGGCAGACAACGAAAACCCCTCGCCGGATATGCGTTTTCTGGCAGAGTTGAGCGAGATGATGCACCGAGAGGGCGTAACTGAGAAGGGGCATGTGCAATTGGCGCGCAACGCCATGGCGGAGTTGGAAGAACTACACCGCCGCTTGCTGGACGAGGATGCCTCTTATCGTGCGGCAATGATTCGGCTGACTCCTGCGCTCAACATCCTCAAGTCGAAAACCGACAACCCCTTGATGTCCGACCTCGAGGCGGGACTCACCCTGCTCTACCAAGTGCTCATGCTGCGTCTGCAACACAAGGAAATCACTCCCGCCACTGCCGAAACCCAAACGCAGGTAACCCGTTTGCTCCAATTCCTTAGCAAGATATATCAATCGGAGAAAGTTGGTTAGTTCGCAAATCGTAATTCTCCCGAATTTGTTCCGGTTAGTCGGGGCAAAGATCGTAAATCATAAATCGTAAATCTCGTGTTGACAGACAAACAGCGTTACCAAAAAGTATTGGCATGGTTTTCCGAGAACATGCCCGTTGCGGAATCCGAACTGCACTACAGCAACCCGTTTGAGTTGCTGTGTGCGGTTATGCTCTCCGCGCAGTGTACCGACAAGCGAGTGAACATGGTTACCCCTGCGCTCTTCGCCGCATACCCCACAGCGGAGGCGATGGCGAAGGCAAGTGCAGAGGACGTGTTTCAGTATGTGAAATCGGTGTCTTATCCCAATGCCAAAGCGCAACATCTCGTCGGCATGGCGCAGCGTTTGGTCAAAGCCTACGGCGGCGACGTGCCGAGCAACATCGACGACTTGCAGACGCTCCCCGGCGTAGGGCGCAAGACGGCAAACGTGGTATGTGCAGTTATCTGGAACCAGCCCACGATGGCAGTCGATACCCATATCTTCCGTATCTCGGAGCGTATCGGACTGACTACCAACAGCAAATCTCCTTTGGAAACAGAGAAGCAATTGGTGAAATATATTCCTGAGGAAGTGATTCCCAAGGCGCACCACTGGCTTTTGCTCCACGGGCGCTATGTATGCAAAGCCCGCAAACCTCTCTGCGAGACCTGCGGCATCAAGCCCTACTGCAAAACAGGCTCCAAATCATAATCCATCACCATACAAACGAAATCGGCAGGTACCATGCGGTATCTGCCGATTCTGTTATCTGTTGATATGCTGTTTATTGGAAGTTAGCGCGGTTGTCCTCTACTTCGGCTTTCTCCTCAATGAGCGAGATGGCTTGGTAGGGTAGGCTGTATGCGGCGCGTTGGGTGAGCGATGCTTTCTCCTGCTCTGCATCGAACTCAGCAGCGGCAGTGGTCTTGGTGCCGGTCTTCACTACATATACACCCATCTTGCCTTGCAGCGGCTCGCTCAGCGTGTTTTCTGCCATTGCCATCGTGGCACCGATGATGGCGGGCTCTGCGCCGGCATTGCCGAAGCGGTAGTCTGCTAACGACACTTTCTCCACGGTCTGGATAGGTGTGCCGGTAATCTCTGCGGCAGCCTCCAGCGACTGAACACCTGCCAATTGCTTGATGATATAGGCTGCCTTTGCGTTGTTGGTTGCCTCTAAGGTCAGTTCAGCGCGAACAGCCTCCAACGGGCGATAGTCGCCATCGTTCACCTCGGTAACAACAGCCACTACGTATTGATCGCCGCACTCGAACACATCGCTCACTGCACCCTCTTCTGCCTCGAATGCCCAGCGCACGATAGGACGGCTTGCCTTCAGGCTGCCCACCTTGTCGGTGTTGGCTTGCAGGTTGTATTGCGGGGTAACGACCATACCAGCTTCGGCGGCAGCGGCGCGGAATGCCTCCTCGGTGGGGTTAGCCACGATAAACTGCTTTGCCTGATTGTATAATACGGAGTAAGTCTTGCTGGAAGCCGTTACGTTGCGCTCCATGATAGCCAGTTGCACTTTCGGGGTGGCAGGGCTGATGTCGAGTACCTCAAATGTCTGCTCGTTCACGCCTTGGGTTACCGTGAAGCGACCGCCGCGCTTGGTGGTGAGTGCCTGCTCTGCAATGTTCTTCGGCAGTTCCTCGAAGGTAAACCAGCCGAGTTCTGCATCCTCTTGCTCCTCTTGCGAGGCGATACCTTTCAGTTCTACGGAGTCGGGCAGCGAGTAGCCAGCCTTGATGATACGCGCCATGGAGTAGGTGCCGTCAGCGAACTGCAAGCCCGTAAAATCACCGGTTTTAGCCCCATTGGCAAAAGCAAAATCCTTGTATGCAGCGGGCACAGTTTCCATGGAGTAGTCGCGACCATCGTAGGTGATGTCGGAGTTGGTGTTCACCACCAGCGCCACATCGTCGGTGGTGCGGAATTCCTCCTCAAGGTCTTGCATCAGTTTCTCTGCTTCGGCGAAGTCCGCCTCGGAGGGTACGATGGGGAAAGAAACATACGCGATAGCGCGGTTGGGAGTCTGCTTGTAGAGGGGCTTGTGTTGTTTGTAGAGCGCCTTGATGTCGCTCTCGCTCACCTTCACAAGGCTGTCTGCAACGGCATAGTAGGGCTTCATCACATATTGTGCGGAAACGCTCTGCTGACGGGCATCGAACGCATATTTTGCGTCCAGCGAGTTGGCTTGCACAAGGTTCTGCAGCAAGTTGGTATATTTCTCCTGCAAGTAGGTCAAGCGCACGGCGTTCTCCCAATACATCCAATAGGTCTTTGCTTGCTTGAGGTTCGCGCTCTGCTCTGCATCTTCGGGCTCTTGCTCGATGGAATTAAGGAACTGCACGAGGGCGGTGCGGCTGAATTGACCCGTCTGGTCGAAGAAGGCGCGGCGAGTGCGAATGATTTGGTGAGGGTTCTGCCCGATGCAGAGTTCGGAAAGTTCATCGGAGGTGATGTCCATACCGATTTTCTCTGCCTGCGCACGGAGGGTATAGTCCATGAGCATCATCTGCCACACCTGATTGCGCAGTTGTGCGGACAAATCCTCATCGAAATCGGTGCGACCGGTCTCGATTTTGTACACCTCAGTCAGTTGCTCACGCGCCGCCTCATACTCGGTGTAATGTACGTCTTGACCTTCGATAGTAGCGATGTTCTCGCGTCCCTTGTTGAAGAGGGTGCTTCCAGAGTTGAGGAAGTCGCCGAGGATGAAAGCGAGCATCGCAACGCCCACAATAGTAATCAGCAGGGCGCCATGGTTACGAATTTTTTGTAAACTTGCCATAATTATTGTTTGATTTACGATTTACGAATTTACGATTTACAATTAAGCAGGCGAGGACGCCTGCGCACCCGGACAGGTATTACACCAAAAAGTGCGCAAAGGTACTAATATTTTTTGATATACGCAAATTTATTTGCAAATTTGTTGTAATTTTTGCTATTTAGCTTTATTGTTAAAGAAAGAAGAAAGGCTGTCTCCACATTGGAAACAGCCTCACTATAATCGTTGAACGGATTAGAACAAGTAGCGAACGCCGAGGGAGATACCATAGAAGCCGTTAGCGTCAAACCAACCGGTTTTACTATTGGCATAGTTGGAGATACCGATGCTCGGACGATAATCCAATGAGAGTTGGAGAGGGAACCAAAAATCGTATTCAATACCGATGTGCCCTGCTACGCCTACAAAGAAGCTTTCGAAATCGTAGGATCCGACAGCTCCACCGACACCAGCGTACCAATGCCACTCGCCTTTGTTATTCCAAGGTACGGGAGTATTTCCCGGATCAATCCAATCATAAGTGCAGGTTCCACTAAGACCCCAAACGTTACCGAGGAGAGGAACACTTACATCGAGATCAATCATGTTGTTTGTCCCCAAATTGTGTTGATAGGAAAAACCGAGGTGCCCACCTAAGTTAGCGCCGATGGCACGGGGTTGTGCTACTGCAAGCGAGATGCTTGCTACTGCCATAACGGCAGCGAGAAGAAGTTTCTTCATAATCTTTTTTGTTAAGTTAAATAGTTTTGTTTATTGTTGTTGTTTTATGGAATGTTCCAAATTTCTGTGAGTTCCCGTTGTGCTCAGGTCTGCTTTAGGTCTCGACAAAGACTCGAGAAAAGTTTCTTACGGTTCGCTCGAGAGAATGTTCCAAAAGGCGCAAAAGTTACCAATTGGGGTTGGTGCTGTAGTAGATGTATGCGGCACCTTGTCCCTTGGTCTCATAGGTGCCGTTGTAGTTATACAAGGGACCATAAATCACTACGAAATCGCCAACCGCCACGCTTGATGCATCTGTGATTTTCTTTCCATCTTTACCATACACTTGGAATGCATAGAAATCATCGAAAACAGAACCATCATTAACGGGAGAGATAAAGAACTGTGCATTGCCGTATTTTTCTATGGCTGTTGCATTGCCACTATGCAGTTTCTTAACCCATCCTTTGACATAGTATTTCTCGGAAGAGGCTGTACCACTTGCCAACTGTGAGCATATCTCGCGCGCTTCATAGACATTGAGCGTGCCTTCGGGAATGACTGCGCCTTCAGGATCGGGCGTGAGCTTCTCCTCCTGCTTTTTGTAAAATTCGGGATTGCTGCTCGAATGGATATATGCGGCACCCTTTTCCACGGTTTCGTATGTACCGTTATAGTTCTTTAATTCACCATAGAGCACTACGAAGTCGCCGAGCTGAATGATGTTGGGATTATTGATTTTCTGTCCGTTTCGACCATACACCTGATATGCGATGAAGTGCTTGGTGGCTCTTGGGTCAGTCGTGGTCGCAATAGTGAATACCGCATTACCGTAATTCTCAATAGCCGAGGCATTACTATCGTCAATGGCAACAACCCACCCCTTCACATAATACTTCGTACCGGACGATGCCCCGGATGCGAGTTTGGCACATGTGTCTCGGGCTTGGAGTACGTCTAAAGTGCCTTCCGGAATATCCACACCTTCGGGATCGGGCATTGGATCGGGTTCCACAATGGGGATGATGCTATCTTGGTTGAAGATATTTTGCCCCGGACCGTTGATATAGGCGGATTCTTGGCAGGCAACTGCAAACAAGGCAACAAGCGCGGGGAGCAGGAATATGTATGAACGATTGGTGAACATAATGGTTTTAGGTTAAGTAAAACGAAATTGTGCGCAAAGGTACGGCTTTTTTATGGAATATGCAAGATATTTTGCAAAAAAATGAAGATTTCATTAAAAAAATTTGCGAGAGTGGAAAAAAAGTAGTAATTTTGCGCACTTTTTTGAGTGAGATATGCTAATCAGTGCGGCGGCACATGCGAGAGGCTTGCCGACTGACGTGAAAATAACATTATTTATAGGAGGAAAAAATTATCGCACCAAATGTACCCAAACGCCCCTTTCGCGGGCGAGTAGAAAAAGAAATGCCCAACCGCATCAACGATCGTATCCGCGGTGTGCATCAAGTGCGCCTTGTAGGCGACAATGTAGAGCAGGGAATCTACCCCTTCCAGACTGCGCTGCGCATGGCAGACGAGCAGAACTTGGACTTGGTGGAAATCTCGCCCAACGCTGACCCTCCTGTATGCCGAATCCTTGACTATCAGAAGTTCCTTTACCAAAAGAAACGTAAAGAGAAAGAGGCAAAAGCCAACTCGAAGAAGATGGAGGTGAAGGAAATCCGTTTCGGACCTCAAACCGATGACCACGACTACAACTTCAAATTGAAGCACGCACAGGAGTTCTTGAAAGACGGCAACAAGGTGAAAGCATACGTGTTCTTCCGCGGGCGCTCTATCGTGTTCAAGGAGCAGGGCGAGTTGCTGCTGGCGCGCTTCGCCAACGACCTTGCGGAGTTCGGAAAACCCGATGCTATGCCCAACTTGGAAGGCAAACGGATGATTCTGAACCTCAGTCCGAAGAAGCAGCAATAAGAATTTGACAAATTCACAATTGACCATTTTACCATTGATCAAAATAGTCTGCGGGCTACCAATGGCTGCCTCAGACTCTAAATATTCACTAATTAAATTATTAACAAAATGCCAAAGGTAAAGACTAATTCCGGTGCTAAAAAAAGATTCGCTCTTACCGGAACGGGTAAAATTAAGCGTAAACACGCTTACAAGAGTCACATTCTGACGAAGAAGACCAAGAAACAGAAACGCAACTTGACTCACGTTGCACTCGTAGACCACTCCAACCTGCGTTCTTTGCGCGAGTTGCTGTTGTTGCGCTAAGTTATTAACCACCAAATTTTGTATTTGAACTATGCCAAGATCAGTAAATCACGTCGCTTCTCGTAACCGTCGTAAGAAGATCATGAGCCTCACAAGAGGCAATTTTGGTGGCCGTGCCAACGTTTGGACAGTTGCCAAGAACACTTGGGAGAAAGGTCTCCAGTATGCTTATCGCGATCGCAAGAACAAAAAGCGCAATTTCCGCGCATTGTGGATTCAGCGTATCAACGCTGCCGCTCGTCTCGAGGGACTAAGCTACAGCCAGTTGATGGGCGCGCTCAAAAAAGCAGGTATCGAAATCAACCGCAAGGTGCTCGCTGACCTCGCTATGAACCAGCCGCAAGCGTTCAAAGCCATCGTAGAGAAAGCAAAACACTAATCTTTTTTCTCAGAACGTGCAAAAAAAAAGACTGCCAAGTTGGCAGTCTTTTTTGTATCTCCATAATAATCTCACAAACGTCTTTGCTTGAAAAAAGTTTGCATCAGTTCTCTGCATTCTTGTTCACATACGCCGGCAACGACCATCGCCTTGCTATGTAACGCCTTAGGAGCAAAGCGCGTGAAGCCGCGTTTCTCGTCTGCACAGCCGTACACTACCCGCTTCACCTGCGCCCATCCTATCGCACCCGCACACATCACGCAGGGTTCCACCGTAACATACAACGTTGCGTCCGGCAAGTACTTCCCGCCGAGGGTCTGCGCCGCAGCGGTCAGCGCCTGCATCTCGGCATGCGCAGTAACGTCCTGCAAGGTCTCCGTCAGGTTGTGTCCTCTGCCTATCACCTGCCCCTGCGCTACCACCACACAGCCCACGGGTACCTCTCCCGCCTCAAAGGCTTTCTCCGCCTCATGCAACGCCATACGCATATAGCGTTCATCGTCTCGTCCCTCTAACTCTCCCTTAAAGGGAGACTTCTGATTCTCCCCCTTTAAGGGAGAGTTAGAGAGGGCCTTGAATTTCCCCAGTTCCTCGGGGTGCTCTTCGAGCCAATTGCCCACCACCACGATGTCCGCCCCTGCGTCGTAAGCCCGCAGCATCGCCTCCGTCGAGCGGATCCCACCGCCCACAATCAGCGGACACGAGATAGCCGCCCTCACGGCTCGAATCACCTCCTCGCGCACGGGCTCCAATGCGCCACTACCGGCTTCCAGATACACCAACCGCTTGCCCATCATCTGCGCCGCCATGGCGGTATGCACTATCTCGTCCACCGCCTCTTGCGCTATCGGTCGGGTGCCCGACACACGCGCCACGGCGCTCTCTCTGCCGCCGTCCACAAGGATATAACCCATCGGTATCGTCTCTATCAAAGAGCGTCTGACCGCCTCCGCCGCGCGCACCTGCTGACCCACCAACATCTCTGCATTGCGCCCCGACAACAGAGACAGAAAGAGCAACGCATCTGCCTCCGCCGTTACTTGGCTGACATTGCCCGGAAACAGCACCACCGGCACATCGTACCGCGCTTTCAACTGCCTGACCACCTTCTCCGTCTGCTCACCGCCACTGCTCCCACCCACAAAAATCAACATATTCGATAGTTCGACCGCTTCGCTGTCCGACCGCTGACTACTGACCACTAACCACTGACCACTACTCTCCGCCTTCTCCGGGTCCACCAGCCATGCGAACAACTTCCGTCCGTCCGCCTTCGCCGCTGATATGTAGCGCATTACCTCCATTCGAAACTCTCCACGATACGCACGACATCCTCGTGCAGATACTCATATACAGGCGCTAGCGAGTCTGCATTCGGCACACAGTCGCAATACGCCGCCGCGCGGAAGAAATGCCGCACGCTGTCGGTTACGAAAAACTGCATCGAAGACGCCGTATTCCCCTCTAAATCAAACAATACCCCATACACCCGCGCCTCGGGATTCTCATATCCCTGCTCAGGGATAGACGAAGCGTGCGACGCGTGCCGATACACAAAGCGAATCGCATCGTCCGTCAGTTCACGCAAGTTCCCCTGCACAGGCTGGTAAGAGCAATGCACCGTAGCGTTCAGCGCGGGATAATGCAGGTCTATCCAATACCGCTCCCCATGCTCGCCGCGAACAGGCAGCATCTCTGCGTTGCACGACACATCAAACCGATACGGATACCCCGCAGGCACGGCGTCCGCGTAGCAGGTATCGGGCATGGTCAGCCGCACATAGCCGTAAGGCTTCGGCACGGACGTCCGTCCGCAACCACTCAATCCGAGCAACAGAAAAAATAGGAAAAAGATATAAAGAAATGGACTTCGCATCTTATACAATAGATTAACGGCGCAAAGTTACACTTTTTTGAGAATATACGCAAGCATTTTTCCAAAAAAAGATAGCAGGGGATGGCATAAACACCAAAAAAGAGACCGCCAAGCAGTCTCTTTTCCGAAAAACCGTTCATTAACGGTCACGCTATTTACTTGCTGATTGCGCCGCTGGGGCAAACATCTGCGCAAGTGCCGCACTCGGTGCAAACCTCAGGATCAATAGAATAGTGCTCGCCCTCGGAAATAGCACCCATCGGGCATTCATCAATACAAGTACCGCATGCGATACATTCGTCAGAAATTACGTAAGCCATAGTTGTTGAATTTTATAAAGTTAGTTAATAAACTTCGTGTATTTAACTCCGCTTCGCTCCGTGTTGGAAAGTGCGTGTTGGAAAGTGATGCAAAGGTACAACTATTTTTTGAGAGTACCAAGAATTAGGTATTATTTTTTGCAAATTGTACGATTTTTGTCATTTTTTCGCCCCTTTGAGGGCAGCGAGTAGCTTTTCGTTGGGAGTGGTAGCCGCAGTGGAAACCAGCCCTTTGCGTTTGGCGAAGGTAGTCCAGTCTTTCGCACCATGCTCATCCGTGAGCGGCAGCCCGCGTTGCAGGAAATGGCAATAGGCGATGGCGAGTGCATCGGTGGCATCCAGTTTCTTGGGCATCTGCTCGGCGGGGATATGCAGGAAGCGTTGGAGCATATCGGCGACCTGCTCTTTGGTAGCATGTCCGTTGCCGGTAATCGACATCTTGATTTTCATCGGCGAGTACTCGTTGATAGGCAGATCGCGACTCAGGGCGGCGGCTATCGCTACTCCCTGCGCATGCACAATCTTAATCATCGTCTGGGGATTCTTATCCACGAACTGCGTCTCGATGGCGAGCGTGGTAGGATGTAGCCGGTCTATTAGGTCTTGCAGGAAGAAGAACTCTTTTTGCAGTCGCGCGTATTGTCCATCCAACTTATGCACATCTAATACGCCGAAATCCACTATCGATGCCCTCTTGCCCTGCACATCTAGCAGCGCGTAGCCCATAAACAGCGTGCCCGGGTCAATACCTAATATGCGACAAGTGTCCATTGGGTGGTTTGAAGTATCAAGTTTCAAGTATCAAGTTTCAAGTTTACCGCGGGCGAGACGCCCACGTCCCCAGTCGTTTCAATTATCAGGTTGGTCGTCTTTCTCGCGGACGCGAACGGCTCCTCGAATAATGATAATCGCCGCACCGGCTATCAGCACATAGTTTGCCCACGGCTCCACACCGCAGACACTGAGCACAGCACCCGCCAATAGCACCACGCCACCTGCAATCAAAAGTATCTTACTCCACTTCATGATATAATTTGACAATTTACTATTTTACAATTGACCACGCGGCACGTATCTGCCCTAATAGGGATGCACCTAACCATTTTTTCAGCCCCAACCTGTCGCGGGCGCACCAGGACATCAAATTGATTCCTTATTCTTCCACCAGATAGACATCTTCGTTATCGGCGTGCATGTAGTATTGCTCGCGTGCGAAACGCTCAAGGCTATCGGTGTTTTGCAGCACATTGAGGTCATGGCGCGCCTTTTGGATGCCGTCTCGGTAGGTATCGCGCTGCTCCTCCAAGTGGTGTATCTCACGCGCACGCTTCACATAGTTAATCAGGCTCTGGTCGCCAAAGAAAATCATCACCACCGCAAAAGCGGCAATCGTAACCACATACTTGCCGTACTTTCTCCATCGTTGTAACCATTCTTCTTTCATGGCTGCAAAGATACGCTTTTTTTTTCGTTTGTGCAAGTCTATTGGCGGCTTTTATGCAAAAACACGCGATTTTTCTTGCATATATCGTAATTTTTGCGTATCTTTGCAGCCGTTTTATTTCTATGGATAAGTTATCGCTCATACGCAAACCCGTTGAACAGGAGTTCGTTCTGTACGACCAACTCTACGAGAGCACTCTCCGCAGCGACAATCTGTTGCTTAACGAGGTGCTGACGCACACCGCCCTTCATCGGGGCAAGCAGTTGCGTCCATTGCTCACCCTCCTTGCTGCCAAGATATGCAATCCCGTTACGCAAAAGACGCTACAGACGGCTGTAGCGCTGGAGTTGCTGCATACCGCCACGCTGATGCACGACGATGTGGTGGATAACTCACCCATGCGCCGCGGTGTACCGTCCGTACAAGCCCAATGGACGAACAAAGTAGCGGTATTGGTAGGCGACTACCTGCTCGCCAAAGTCATCGGTATCACCTCCGACATACGAAATGGCAAGATACTCTCTATCGTTGCCCACTTGGGGCAGATGCTCTCGTCCGGCGAGTTGCTGCAACTGCACGCCGGCGGCAGCATGTGGATTACCGAGGAGCAGTATTTCAAGATAATAGACCAAAAGACCGCCCGGCTCTTTCAAGCCTGTACGGAGGCAGGCGCGGAGTCGGCAGGTTGTACCCAACGTCAGCGCACTGCGCTACGCGAGTTCGGACGCATCTTCGGACTCTGCTTCCAGATGAAAGACGACATCTTCGACTATTCCGACTCGGAAGAGATAGGCAAGCCCACGATGAACGATATCCGCGATGGAAAAGCCACGCTGCCGCTGATTATCTCGCTACAGCGTGCGCCGCAGCAGGAAGCGGAGCATATCCGCACCTTGGCAGAGGCATTGGCAAGCCACGATGAGCATATCAACGCCCACAACGCGGAAGAGGAAATCAAGTCGTTTGTTATGCGCTACCAAGGTATTCCATACACCCAACAAAAGATGGAGCAACTGCGCACGCAAGCCGTCGCCCTGCTTGACATCTTCCACACCCCTTATCCCGCTGACAGCGCGGCCGCTCGCCCGACGCCAAAAAACTCGCTCATCCAGCTGCTCAGCTACGCCATCAATAGATTGTACTAAGTATAGTTTCAAGTTATCGGTTTCAAGTTTCATGTGAAGTTACATTGCCTAATCCGACTTGAAACTTGAAACCTAAAACTTGAAACCAACACCCCCTCATATGTCCCTTCGCCGTCTCATATTACCCCTTTTTATACTCTGCGCCATTGCGGTGCAGGCGGATGTGGTGGTGCTCCAATCGGGCAAAGAGATACAAGGCACTATCCTTGTTCTAAACGAGGAGGTGGTGATTATCAAGACCGCCTCGGGCAGCCGTTTCCAATACCCTATCGGCGAAGTCAAGACTATCCGCAAAGATGCCTCCGCCAACCAAGGAGATGCGGTATCCTACAACTCCCCTGCCCCGCAATCGGGGAATGGGGAAGCGGGTGGAGAAAAAGCGTCTCCGTCTTCCGTCAAAAAAGTGTCCGTAGCCATCGAGTTGGCAGGCGGCGCAGCCTCAAAACCCAACGATGATGCTCTGTACGGCAATATGTCTGCCAACCTGCTTGTCGGCAGCCATGACCTGCTGAACCGCGGTATCTTCCTTGGCGGCAGCGTGGGGTACATTGGCGCTCTCTATACCACCACTCAAACCATCGTTACCACCACTACCCCCATCATCAAGAAGACCACCACGGCATATAGTTTTCTTCCCATCGCCCTTGCTGCGCGTATTCCGCTGCTCCAACACAAGCACGCCCCGATGCTGGGTATGCAGTTGGGCTATGGCGTGGCGCTGAGCAAAGACTACCAAGGCGGGCTAAACGCCGGACTGAGCATCGGTTACTGCTACCGCATCTCCGAGCGCCAGCGGCTGTATGTCGCCGCCGACTGCCAATTTCAGCAAGCCTTTATCCACACCACCGAGCACATCACCGACAGCGAGGGGCTCACACACGACTACACCCACCCCGCAGGACAATGCTTCATCCACTACGGCATACGATTAGGTATCTACCTGTAATTGAATTGTTCGCTGTTTAACATATAATTGTCGTGTAATTATCCATTAATTATTTTTTTTCACAACGTTTAACCATGAAAGAGCGTCGGACACATAGAGTAACCATCTCGCTGAACGACAGCGAGATGCGGGCGTTGCAACGCTACTGCGACAAATACACGGTGAAGAACCGCAGCAAACTCATCCGCGAGACGCTCATGCACAATATCCTCAAGCGTTTCGACCAAGACTCCCCCACTCTCTTCGACTGATTCGCACAAACCAACCTATACGCCTAATTTATATAATTACTCATTCATTACAAACAGTTCCCCCTTCACATACAAGAAAAAGGCTGCCCGACCGATTGGTTAGGCAGCCTTTTTCTTGTTTGAATTATCCCAAATAGGTTTGTAGGATATGGCGGTGTTGTCCATTAAGAAGTTTATGGACGGCTTTCTCCTTGATTTGACGTACACGCTCGCGTGTCAGTCCCAATTCTTCACCGATCTCCTCTAATGTTTTCTCAGGCACACCAATACCGAAGAACTTTCTTAGGATAGCCTCTTCACGCGGGGCGAGGTTAGCCAAAGCGCGACTGATCTCCGTGGAGAGCGACTCATTGATAAGTCCGCGATCGGCATTTGGGGAGTCTTCGTTGGGCATGACATCGATGAGACTGTTCTCCTCACCCTCTACGAAAGGTGCATCCATACTGACATGGCGTCCAGACATACGAAGCGTGTCGGCTATCTTATCCACAGGTATATCCAACTCCTCCGCGAGTTCTTCCGCAGACGGTCTGCGCTCGTGCTCTTGCTCAAAGCGCTGGAAAGCCTTATTAATCTTGTTGAGAGAGCCCACTTGGTTGAGGGGCAAGCGCACGATACGCGACTGCTCGGCAAGAGCTTGGAGGATAGACTGGCGAATCCACCAAACGGCATAGGAGATGAATTTGAATCCGCGCGTCTCGTCGAACTTCTCCGCCGCCTTGATAAGTCCGAGGTTACCTTCGTTGATCAGGTCAGGGAGGCTAAGCCCCTGATTCTGATATTGCTTGGCAACAGAAACCACGAAACGGAGGTTGGAGCGCACTAATTTCTCGAGTGCTTTGCGGTCGCCGTTGCGTATTCTGCCGGCTAACTCGACCTCCTCGTTTACATCGATAAGGGGCTCACGACCAATCTCCTGCAGATATTTATCCAACGACGGAGATTCACGATTGGTGATAGAACTTGTAATCTTAAGTTGACGCATGGTAGAATTTGACCATTTGACTCCTTTTATTTCAGCAAAAAAATTCCAAAATAATTCAAATTGTTTTTAACATATAATTAACGTATAACTAATCATTAATTTATTGACAAAAACCAAATTATTTTTTGACTGCTGAAAGTACTTTCAAATTGGCAGTGATCCGGTCGGGATTCGAACCCGAGACCCACAGCTTAGAAGGCTGTTGCTCTATCCAGCTGAGCTACCAGACCAGCGCTATTGCGGCATAGTACCACAAAAAGCGTGCAAAGGTACGAAAATAATTTGGATTGACCAAATTTTTTCGTACTTTTTTGCATTTTTCTGCGAAGGAGTGCTCGGAAGCGGCACTCTACGCTGCCTTATAGCAGTCCGTTGATAAGTTCTTGGAGGTCTCCTTTGCGGCATGCGCCGATATGGCGGTTGACGAGTTCACCGTTCTTGAAGAAGAGCATAGTAGGGATATTCATGATACCATACTCCTCGCAAGTATCGGGATTCTCGTCCACGTTGAGTTTGCCTATCAGCACTTGTCCGTCGAACTCTGCTGCCAACTCATCCACGATGGGTAGCATCATCTTGCAGGGACCGCACCACGGTGCCCAAAAATCAACCACAAGGGGTTTACCCTCTGCCAACAATTCTTTGATGTTGGAATCTGTAATTTCTAATACCATAGTATGTTTAATTTTACAATTTGACAATTTAGCAAGCGGGAACGCCTGCGCACCCGAAGGGCGTTACCGCGGGCGAGACGCCCGCGTCCCCGGTGGGCTACCCTTTCTTGGTGCGGCCAGGAGACCGCACCTCCTTGGGGACCTGCGTAGCCGATGATGTGAGTCGTTTGATGGTGATGCGCTTCTGGGTGGGGCGGGCAAGAAGGACGTCGGTCAGTTGGTCTTCAACGTAGGTCTGTATCGCCCTCTTCACCGGTCTTGCACCGTTCTGCGGGTCGTAGGACTTCTCAATTAGTTCGTTGGTCGCCTCGGGGGTGAGCACCAATTGGTGTCCTGCTTTCTTCATCCGCTCTTGCAGCAACGAGACCTCGATATTCACTATCTGCGCCAGTGCTTCGCGCGAGAGCGGGCGGAACGTGATGACATTGTCGATACGGTTCACAAACTCGGGCGGGAAAGTCTTCTGCAAGGCTTTGAGCAGCGTTTGGTTGGTGGTTTTCTCATCCAACTCATGCACTCCGAATCCGATGCCTGCGCCGAAGTCCTTCATCTGGCGCGTACCCACATTGGAGGTGAGGATGATGATGGTATTGCGGAAGTCCACGGTGCGCCCCTGTCGGTCGGTGAGTCGCCCTTCGTCCAGCACCTGCAAGAGGATATTAAAGATGTCGGGGTGTGCTTTCTCTATCTCGTCGAAGAGCACGATGGAGTACGGTTTGCGGAGCACGGCTTCGGTCAGTTTGCCGCCGTTCTCATGCGCCACGTAGCCCGGAGGGGCACCCACCAGCAGCGAGACGGCATGTTTCTCCATATACTCCGACATGTCGAAACGGATGATGGCGTCGCGGTTGCCGAACATCTCCTCAGCCAGGCATTGCGCCAGATAGGTCTTGCCCACGCCGGTAGGACCGAGGAAGAAGAAAGTGCCGATAGGTCTGTGCGGGTCGCGCAAGCCTAATCGCGAACGCTGAATTGCGCGGACGATGGTGTTCACTGCCTCGTCTTGTCCGATGACCCGTTTGCGCAGGATTGCGTCCATCGTGCGGAGCCGCTCGTGCTCAGCTTTCTGCACCCGCTGTACCGGCACGCCGGACATCATCGAGACCACCGCCGCTACGTCGTCGGGGGTGATAGTATGTGCATCCGCTGCTTGCCCGCTCAATGCTAACTCGCGCGTGTGGGCTCTGGCGCCTGCCTCGTCCATCACGTCGATGGCTTTGTCGGGGAAGGCGCGGTCGGTGAGGTAACGCTCCGCCAAGTCCACAGCGGCGCGCAGGCTCTCGTCGGGATAGGTAACGTGGTGGTAATCCGCATAATGCTCGTTCAGTCGGCGCAGGATAGAGAGCGTCTCCTCCTTGGTGGTCGGGCGGACGGACACTTTCTGGAAGCGGCGCTCCAATGCGCCGTCTTTCTCGATAGACGTGCGGTATTCGTTGGTCGTCGTTGCCCCTATGCACTGCACTTCGCCGCGTGCGAGCGCAGGCTTCAGGATATTCGCCGCATCGAGCGAGCCTTGTGCGTTGCCCGCTCCGATGATGGTATGGATTTCGTCGATGAAGAGTATGACCTCGGGGTGCTTGCGCAGTTCGTCTATGACGGCTTTCATGCGCTCCTCAAACTGCCCGCGATAGGTGGTGCCCGCCACCATAGCGGCGATGTCCAATGCCACGATGCGCTTGCCGTCTAATGGGAACGCAGGCTGTCCGGGTGCGCAGGCGTCCTCGCCTGCTGTCATGGAGGTGCGGTCTCCAGGCCGCACCATAGATGCAGGTACCCCCGCCTGCTGTCTCATGTTTTGTGCTTCCACTATCTTGAGCGCGATACCCTCCACGATAGCCGACTTGCCCACGCCGGGTTCGCCTATCAGGATGGGGTTGTTCTTCTTGCGGCGGCTGAGAATCTGCACCACGCGCTCTATCTCCACCTCGCGCCCTACGACGGGGTCTAACTTGCCCTGCTGCGCCTGCCGAGTCAGGTCGTGTCCGTACTTATCGAGCGCCGTCGTAGCGCCTATGCGCTGCCCCTGTTGAGCAGTACGTGTATTATCAGACAGACGGCGGTTTTCGCTGTGTGCACTCTGCCCGTTGTTCGCCGCAGCGGCGGAGGGAGCAGAGGTGATAGCCTGCGGCTTGGCGTATAGTTCGAGCATGCGCTCGTAAGTGATATTCCACTCGGTGCCCAAGTAGAGCGACGCCTTGTTCGTGCGGTGGCGCAAGATGGCGAGCAGGAGGTGAACAGAGCCCACGGCATCGTCTTTATATTCGCGCGCGATACCCTCGGCGATGCGCATGATACTCTCCATTTGGCTGCTGCGCTTGACGGGCTCTATCATGGCAACAGGCTCTTTGGGCATGTCCGGGTGCGCAGGCGTCCCCGCCTGCTTAGTTTCACGCATGAGCGGGTCGTTGATGTTTTGGAAAGCGGTGTCAGTATCCACGCCCGCCTGCACCAGCAGGTCGTATGCCACGCCCTCTTTCAGGCGCAGGATAGCCAGCAGCAGGTGCTCGGAGGTTACGAGCGTGCTCTGCGTGCGCTCGGCTTCGTCGCGAGCGAACAGCAAAATCTTATTTAAGCGAACAGTTAACGGCATGTCGTCAGTTGGTTTCAAGTTTCGGGTTTCAGGTTTGAAGCGAATTTGGGTGCAAAGATACGACTATTTTTTTATATGTGCAAATTTTGTGGGATTTTTTCAAAATGAATAACGATTGAATAGTACTCCATTAATTTTTCGTGTTCGCTGTGCAATTATATGAATAATTACACGATAATTACATGTTACAAAGTGGTTAGT
>JAEDGZ010000034.1 GCA_016297215.1 Paludibacteraceae bacterium
TATGGTATCACTAATGCTCTTTGAGTGCGGTCTGGAGACCGCACCTCCTTTGTCTTCCGCCAACGCCCCTCCGCCGATGCTATAGACAAGCCATCGTGCGGTCTCATTGCCTGCTTCATCGTAGGCGCGGAACTCCATGCCGTTGGGGTGGAAGGGCTTGAAGACATGGGGTTCCCATAGGATTTGTATGCCCGGTATGGACTGCATGATAGCCACGTCTGTCATGTGTCCTTTGCCGGTGGCGGCGAGGCTGCCGTAGAGGGTAACCTCGTAATGCGCGGCATCGGGGTGCTTGGCATAGAAGAGTTCCGCCGCTTTGCGCGGCGCCATCGTGTGGCTGCTGGAAGGTCCGTAGCCGATACGGTATATGCTTCGAATAGAATCCACTTTTTCTAATTAAGAATTATGAATTATGATTTAGGGTGCAAAGATACAACAAAATGTTGAGATACGCAAGGAACGGTTTATTTTTTTGCGTTTTAACTCGAGTACGACATGGTGTTTTTTATTCGACAATCACTAACTAATCACTAACTAATCACTAACTAATCGCTAACTAATCGCTAACTAATCACTAACTAATAATAAGTCTCCAATTATTCGACATATGCTATCCATAGGAACTAATAAGCAGTATCTATTAGAATCATAAAAAAAAGAGGTCGCGAGACCTCTTTCTTAATCTTGCGGAAAGAGAGGGATTCGAACCCCCGGACCCGTGAAGGTCAACGGTTTTCAAGACCGCCGCGATCGACCACTCCGCCATCTTTCCAAAATCGGGTGCAAAGGTACGGCTTTTTTTTCAATTATGCAAATCCGTTATTGCATTTTTATGATTTTTTGTCCATTTATTTGTGTATCTCATTTTTTTTCCGTACCTTTGCAGCCGCTTTTGTGTGTGAATCGAGAACCAAGAAACAGGAACCAAGAACCAAGATTTATTACTTTCGTCTATTAGTGTGCGGCTTGGAGACCGCACCTCCTTTGAGACTATTTAGTCCTTCATCCTGTGTCTTTTATCCTTAATCAAAGAGGATAGAAAGCAGGCGGGGACGTCTGCGTACCCGGACACGAATATAAACCAACATTATAATAAACATGAACGTTAAAGTAAGTAATGTGAATCAACCTCAGTGGAAAGAGGTGAACGTGCGTGCTAAGTTGCCCGCAAACCTTGACAAATTGCAGGAACTCGCCTATAACCTTTGGTGGGTATGGAACTCGGAAGGGAAGAACATCTTCCGCCAAATCGACAACGAGGCATGGCACCGTGCGCAGTCTAACCCTATTATGCTGATTAACACCATCAGTTATGAGCGCATGCAGGAACTGAGCAACGACACGGCTTTCATGGAGCAGTTGGACCGTGTGTACACTGACTTCCGTAAATACATGGACGCGCCGCGCGACAAGAAGAAGCCGTCTATCGCTTATTTCTCCATGGAATATGGTCTTAGCCACGTGCTCAAAATCTACTCGGGCGGTCTGGGCGTGCTCGCCGGCGACTACCTGAAAGAGGCATCCGACTGCAATGTAGACATGACCGCCATCGGCTTCCTCTATCGCTACGGCTATTTCACACAGACCCTGTCGCCCGAAGGACAGCAGATTGCCAACTATGAGGCACAGAACTTCAGCAACCTGCCCATCACGCAGATGAAAGAGGCTGACGGCAGCCCCATGATTGTGGACGTACCTTACCCCGGTCGCACCGTGCACGCATACCTATGGAAGGTGGCAGTAGGGCGTATCAACCTGCTGCTCCTTGACACTGACAACGAGTTGAACTCCGAGTGGGACCGCCAAATCACCCACCAACTCTACGGCGGCGACTGGGAGAACCGTATCAAGCAGGAGATTATGCTCGGTATCGGCGGTATGCTCGCGCTGAACAAACTCGGCATCAAGAAAGATGTGTACCACTGCAACGAGGGACACGCTGCCCTCATGGGCTTGCAGCGCATGGTGGACCTCGTGCAAGGCGAGGGCTTGACCTTCAACCAAGCGAAAGAAGTGGTGCGTGCGAGCGGACTCTACACCTGCCACACCCCCGTGCCCGCAGGGCATGACTACTTCGAGGAGGGGCTGTTCTATAAGTATATGAACGAATACGCCGGCAAGTTGGGCATCGAGTGGCACGACCTCATCGGTCTGGGTCGCACCAACCCCGATGACAACAACGAGAAGTTCTCGATGTCGGTCTTCGCACTCAATACCTGCCAAGAGGCTAACGGCGTAAGTTGGCTCCACGGAGAGGTCAGCAAGAAGATGTTTTCCCCCGTATGGCCCGGCTACTACCCCGAGGAGTTGCACGTGGACTACGTTACCAACGGCGTGCACATGCCTACATGGGCTGCCAGCGAGTGGAAAGCCGTGTATGAAAAGACCTTCCCCGCAGAGTGGATTAACGACCAGTCGAACCTCGAGATGTGGAAAGCCTACAACGACATACCCGATGAGGATGTTTGGGCTACCCGTATGAACTTGAAAAACAAGTTGATCAACTATATCAAAGAGAAGTTCCAAGAAGACTGGATGAAGAGCCAGGGCGATCCCGCACGTATCGTACGTGCGCTCCATGAGATGAAGGCGGAGAACCTCATCATCGGCTTCGGTCGCCGCTTCGCTACCTACAAGCGTGCCCACCTGCTCTTCACCGACCTCGAGCGTCTGGATAAGATTGTGAATAATCCCAACTACCCCGTGCAGTTCCTCTTCACCGGTAAGGCGCACCCCGCAGACGGCGGAGGACAAGGACTGATCCGTCGCATCATTGAAATCAGCCGCATGCCGCAGTTCCTCGGCAAGATTATCTTCCTCGAGAACTATGATATGCGCCTTGCTAAACGTCTCATCAGCGGTGTAGATATCTGGCTCAATACCCCGACTCGTCCGCTCGAGGCTTCCGGTACATCCGGCGAGAAGGCACAGATGAACGGCGTATTGAACTTCTCCGTCCTCGACGGTTGGTGGTACGAAGGCTATGTGAAGGGCGCCGGCTGGGCTCTCACTGATAAACGTACCTACGAGAACCAAGCACACCAAGACCAACTTGATGCTGCTACCATCTACCAGATGTTGGAGAATGAGATTATCCCGATGTACTATGCCAAGAACTCTAAAGGCTACTCGCCGGAGTGGGTACAGACCATCAAGAACTCGGTTACCAAAATCACCCCGCGCTTCACGACCAAGCGCATGATGGACGACTACTTCAACAAGTTCTACAACAAGTTGGCGAAGCGCCATGCCCTGCTCGCGGCTAACCACTTTGCTACCGCCAAGGACATCGCTGCATGGAAAGAGAACATGGCTGCCCATTGGGACGAGATAGAGGTAGTGAAGGTAGAGATGCCCGACATGTCGCAACCCAACGTCGGCGAGAAAGTGCGCGTAGCCGTAGAACTCGACACCCACTCACTCAACGACAAGGGGCTCGGCGTAGAACTCGTGGCTATACGCACCTCGCTCCACAACAACGACAAGTTGTACGAGGTAGAGCCGCTGAAACTCGTCAAGGCAGAGGGCACACACCTCTTCTTCGAGACAACCTATCAGTTCGACTATGCCGGAGGCATGAAGTTCGGCTTGCGTATGTATCCGCAGAACGACCTCCTGCCCCACCGCATGGACTTCTGCTACGTTCGCTGGATCTAAAAAGAAATCGGTATTGAATGGCTCTGCTTGCAGAGACTGCCGATTGAGATATATAAATAAACAGGCTGTCTGACTTTGTTAGTCAGGTAGCCTGTTATTTTGTTTGTAAATGGCAAGGAACTTATGTATGGATAGGTTACAAAAAATACGGTCAGCCACCATTTTGCAACCGAGTTGCACGAAAAAAGCCGTACCTTTGCACCCGAAATCGAAAAACGATACCCTTATGACACATCAGCATCAACATACTTCTTCGGTCAGGATTTTGGGTCTCTGCATAGGCGTGAATCTGCTGTTCGTGGCTGCAGAGGCGGTCATCGGTTGGTATAGCAACTCGTCGGGGTTGCTCTCCGACGCGGGGCACAACCTGAGCGACGTGCTGGGGCTGGTGCTCTCGCTGGTGGCTCTCCTGCTTGCCCGCCGCGGTAATCCGAACAGTAGGCGGGTGTCCCTGCGCGTTACGCTGATGAACGGACTCCTGCTGCTCCTGACCATCGGGCTGATAGTGGCAGACTGCGCGGAGCAGATACTGAATCTCAAGGCGGTGAACAGCACCGCTATCATCCTAACTGCCGGCATAGGTATCGTGATAAACGGGCTGACGGCATGGTGGCTCACCCGCAGCGGAGAGGAAGACCTGAACATCCGCGCCGCGTTCCTACATGCAGCCACCGACACGCTGGTGTCCGTGGGCGTGGTGGCGGCAGGCGTTGCCATCTACTTCACGGGCTGGACATTGCTCGACCCGATAGTGAGCCTCGTCATCTCCGTGGTGATTTTGATGCCGACCGTGCGGCTGATATGCGACACGATAAGAAGTTACAAAAACCTACAATGATACAACGCTTATGAAACGGAATATAATATCTTTGATAGCCTTTTTTCTGCTCTCGGCGGTGGCATATGGAGCCAAGCCGGTGAGCGGAGTGGTGATGGACGATAAAGGCGAGTTGCTGATAGGCGCGAACGTATATTGGGCAGGCACGAGCACGGGGGTGGCTACCGACATAGACGGTGCCTTCTCGCTGCCGACCGTGGGCAGCACGAACCAGCTGGTTACCAGTTATATGGGTTACCACAACGACACGACGCGCGTACATGGCGGCGAGCAGTTGACCATCGTCCTTGTGTCGGACTTGGTGCTGGACGAGGTAACCATCACGGAGCGCAAGATGGCGGTGCTGCGCTCGCGCACTGCCGCCTTCGACACACAGACGCTGACGGGCGATGAGTTATGCAAAGCCGCGTGCTGCAACCTGTCGGAGAGTTTCGAGACCAGCGCGTCGGTGGACGTGGCGTATGCCGATGCCGCCACGGGCGCAAAGCAGATACGCCTGCTCGGGCTGAGCGGCACCTACGTGCAACTGCTGACGGAGAACACCCCCAACGTGCGCGGACTGGCGCAGTCCTTCGGCATGGAGTATATCCCGGGCGCGTGGATGGAAGCCATACAGGTGAGCAAAGGCACCTCCTCTGTCGTCAACGGCTACGAAGCCATCGCCGGGCAGATAAACGTGGAGTTCCTCAAACCGCAGAAGCAAGACCCTATCGCCGTGAACCTCTACCTGAACACCGAACTCATGGCGGAGATAAACGCCACGGGCGGCTGGGACATCAACGACAAGGTCTCCACGGGTATCTTGCTGAATGCCAAAGACATGGAGTTGGAGATGGACCATAACCATGACGGCTTCACCGACCTGCCGCGCAACCGCAATCTGAACCTGCTCAACCGCTGGTATATCAAGAGCGGCGACTACACGGGGCAAGTGCTCGTCCGCGCCCTCTACGACCAACGCCTCGGGGGAACGCTGTCTACAATTAGGGATAGGGAATTAGGAATTAGGAATTATTATTATTCCATTGACCTGCGCACGCGGCGGATAGACGGGTTTGTGAAGAACGGGTATGTGTTCGACCAAGAGACGGGTATGTCCATCGGGGTGATTGCGTCGGCTTCTTACCATAGCCAAACCAACCGCTACGGCTCGCGCCTGTGGGACGCCAACCAGACCAACGCCTACCTGAACGCGATTTTCCAGACCTCGTTTGAGGACTCTGAGGCAGACCCCTTCGACCTCCACGAGCATAAACTCTCTGCCGGTATCTCCGTCAACTACGACCGCTACGATGAGCAGTACAAAGGAATCTTTGCAGCGAGCCAAGAGCAAGGAACCAAGAACCAAGATTTTTTGTCCAATGAAGTTACATCCGGCATGTTTGCCGAGTACACCTATTCGTACAAAGACAAGGTTACGCTGCTGGTGGGCTTGCGCGAGGACTACTCCAACCGCTACGGCTTCTTCACCACGCCGCGTATGAACCTGCGCTATGCGCCGTTCGAGTGGTGGACGCTGCGCGGGAGCGTGGGCTTGGGCTACCGTTCGCCTAACGCCATTGCCGACAACGCCGCCTACCTGCCCTCCAACCGTGTCTATACGATGGAGAAGAGTCTGAAGCAGGAGCGCTCGTTCAACACGGGCATCACCACCACGTTCTACATCCCCATCGGCAAGCGCGAACTGACGCTCTCGGCGGAGTACTACTACACGCGCTTCCTTGACGGCGTGATAGCCGACATTGACCAAGACCTGCACGGCGTGCGGCTGTTCAACATAAGCGACGTTGCGGGCGCGAAGTCCTACTCGCACAACTATCAAGTGGAGGCGAACATGGAGATACTGCGCGGCTGGACGATGACGGCAGCCTTCCGCTATACGGACGTGAAGCAGAGTACTTTCCTGCCTACGGGCGAACTCGTGCTGATGGACAAGGCGCTTCAGAATCAGTTCAAGGCAGTGCTGACCACCAGTTACCAGACGCCGCTGAAAACCTGGCAGTTCGACCTGACCGCGCAGTTCAACGGTCCCGGACGCATGCCGATGGGCTTCACCGCTCCCGAAGGCAGCAAGCAGTACTACGAGAAGACCATCACTTCTCCCTCCCCCTCTGTAGGGGGAGTCGGAGGGGGTCCCGAGAGTCCTATCTATCATAAGTGGTACCCCCAGTTGCTCGGGCAAATCACCAAGTACTGGCGCACCTGCTCGCTCTACCTCGGCGCGGAGAACATGACCAACTTCACGCAAGACAGCCCCATCCGCGGCGACCGATACGAGAACAGCACCCATGTGAACCCCAAATCGCCCGACTTCGACGCCTCTATGGTGTGGGCACCCATCAGCGGCTGGAAGATTTACCTCGGCTTCCGCTGGAACTTGGAAAGAAAAGAGTAAACAATGATCCCAACATGAAATAACCAACACGAAGCGAAGCGGAGTTCCCAACACGGAGTTTTCCTACACGGAGCGAAGCGGAGTGATAAACACAAAGTTGTAATATGAAAAAGATTCTAATTTTCCTGCTGGCACTATTGCCAATGGCGGCTGTTCAAGCCAAGCCGAACAAACAAACCGTTGTCCTCTACTGCGACCTGCATTGCCAAGGCTGCTGCGACAAAATCCTGAAGAACATCGCCTTTGAGAAGGGGGTGAAGGATATCCGGTTCGACATGGAGCAGCAGGCGGTTACCGTTACTTTTGACGCCAACAAGACCGACGTACCGACCTTGCAGAAAGCGTTTGCGAAGATAGGCAAACCCGCCACCACACGCCGCCCCGAGTCAGCAGAGCACGCTGAACACGACCACCATGAGGGGCATCAGCATAACCACGCAGAGCACCCACATCCATAAAGCAATGAAAACAAATCCTCGTATTAAGTTCTTCTGCCGCTCGTTCGACCTGCGGCTGTATCGTTTGTCCAAAGGCTTGTATGAGTCGTTGGGCTTTCCTTGTGTGCGGCTCACCGACCAAACGGCAGACGGCTATTTCCACACCATGCTGCAAGACACTGATTGTGATATTGCCATCAACGTGGACGAAGACTGCTTCTTGACCAACACGGATGCCGTCTTGGCGCTGGTGGAATACGCCGTGGAAAACAACATTGCCAATATCGGTTGCCCGGACGGAGGCGGATATGTGCCGCGCGGAGGAAACCCATTGGTTACCAATCCGTTCTTCAACATCCTCAACCTCACACTACTGCGAGAGAAATATAGCAAGCAGGCGGTCAAAGCGTTTGACTACGCAGCATGCAAACAGCAGATGGAGGCGGATTATCCTAAGGACATGCTGTATGAGGGTCGGAGTTATAACTTTGATAATACCGACTACGAACCGTACTATCCGTTTTTCTTGTGGCAGGCGTATAACACGCGTACTTTGTATCTTCCTTCTGCACAGCACGCCGACGGTTGGACAACCATCCTCTATACGCCTCAAGGGGAGGAGATATGTCGCCACACATGGCTGGCACGCTTCTACTCCGTGCCGTCTTTCATTGTGAAGCATTGGCAACCCAATACAGGAAAACAACAAGCGCGTATAGATACCATCATTGATGAATCATACGCACTTGTGCACAAGCAAAGACCCGTCTTTACGACCAAAGATGAATGGGCGTTTGGATGGAACTTCGTTGTTCGTTGGCTTATCAAAGTTCCCCAGCGCATCGCCGGCTGGCCCAAGAAACTGAAACGGACATTAAGCAAAAAGTAGATTTTTTTTCTATTTGGAGATTCCCACAAGATTATTATTGATATAGCGGCATTTGTCTGCTATGAGACAGGCTACATAGCATACCGCCAAGACGATAGCCGCTACGCATATGGGCAATACCGCCATAGTCGGTGTTGCCCATTGTGTGTATGCACCGCAAGTGAGTTTATCAAGCAACTGATAAAGCGCAGATATTAGGGGGATATGTATGAGGTAAATAGTGTAACTATAACGGCTAAGCGACAGTATGCCCGTGCGCACTGCTATTGGGCAGCTAATTGGTATCTTAGATAATAATGTGAAAAGGCAGATGGTAGTAAATAGTTCCACAAAGTAATAACGGGTTTTCAGCAAGACATCCGCAACATATAGAACGACAAAAACGATGGCTGCTATGGTTCGCACATGCTTGCTGTCTGGCATATAGCATTTGATGTAATAGCCGGCTATATAGACACCCAAATACTGAAATAGTGCAGACACATATCGCAGTACATAAATGGCTGGATATGCTTGTTGCAGAATTAGAATAATTGCCCAACCTGCCAGCAGACCTTCCACCAACCGTTTGGAAGACAAGGACAAAGCACGTTGCAACAGCGGCGTCAGGGCATACAAGACCAATATCATGTGTACGAACCAATGGAAGTCTTGTATCTCATTTTGCAATAAGTAAGGGAAGAAACACAAGAATACATCGCTCCATGAATGGATAGCCTCGTATCGGTGCGTTACCACACCGATAATATACACAGGTATCGCCCAAAACAGGAATGGCCACACCACACGTGCTAATCGTTTGATATAAAATTGTTTGACGCCACAGGGATTACCCAATAATAATGCCCCCGACACCATGACAAACATCGGTACGCCGCAGTTGACAATGGCGCGATACATATAGCACACCAATCCCCATGAATCGTTGTCTAAATCCAACATACTCCAAGCATGCTGCACAGCAACCAATACGATGGCTGCTGCGCGGCACAAATCCAAGGACAGGTTACGGCTATTTACTTCGATATTTGGCATGTTCTATATTCCGATTCCTCTACTTTGAATTTACTTTGCAAATAAAAACACATTATGCTTTCTTGCGGCGGGTATATATCTCATAGCCCACTACGCCACAGAGGGTGAGTAACATAATGGCAAAGCATATTAGAGAGAGGATGTTGCCTTTGCGAACGCTATCGGGCGCAAAGACCATGCGCAGGTTGTGGGTGCCGGCGGGGATGACGGCTGCCCGCAGCATGTAGTTCACGCGAGCGAGGGACAGTTCCTTTTCCTCATTGCCGTCCTTGTCCAGCAAGTAGAGTTTCCACCCGTGGGGATAGTAGATTTCTGAGAAGACGGCAATCCTGTCTTGCTCGGTTTCCGCACGATAGTCTATGTAGCGCGGGGTATATTGGGTAAGAGAGACCCTCTCCGTCTCCCCCTTTAAGGGGGAGTTGGAAGGGGTCCTCAATACGTCCGCAAACGCCTTATCCACTACCGCCGTGGTATGCAAGTCTATCCGATTGAGGGCAGCTATCTCATCGTTGGCATTATCCACTACGAGCAGACTGTCCACAAACCAGCAGTTGCCCATCGCATAGGGGTTCTGCACCGGCACCTGACTGCCGTTTTGCAACGGCACGATGGCATACTTCATGTTAAGCATGTTCAGCACGGGGAAGAGGCTGTCGCCGTTGCAGGGCTGCATGAAGCCGTTGGTCTGCATGATGGCTTGCATGAGCGGATTCATCTCTGGCGCGATATGCACGTCTATCAGGTCTTGGTAGCGACGCAGTTTGGCAGCCGAGTAGCCGCCGATGGACTTGAGGTAGTAACTAGTCCGCGCCTCGTTGAAGGTGTTGGTAGCAAGGTTCAGCACGCGGAAATGGCTCTCGTCTTTCAGCAGTTCCTCCTCGTAGGGTTGCATCTTGAACGCCTTATCACGGTCCTTTATGCTAACGAACATCGCATCATTGCAGAAGCGTTTGTCCACCGTCCACATATCCGCCACTATCAGTGCGCAGAGTGTGATGCCCGCATAGAGGTTGAGGTTCTTCACCGTATCCTTCTTATAGCGCGCATAGGCATAAGCGAACGTTACCGCCACACCCAATGCTACAAACAGTAGCGACCGCCAAGCATCGGAGCGTATCATAGCGGTGCGCTGGTCGAGGATAGCAGCGTAAATCTGCTCTCCTACCTGTCCTTTCCACTGTGCGTCATACGATGAGGTTACGTCTATCGTGCCCGCAAAGAGTGCCACCAGCAGACATATCGCCGCCGTGATTCCGCCGGAGATGCAGATACTGTTGCGCAATCGTTTCCAATCTATACTGCCATCGTTAATAACTTTCAGCGCCAGCATGCCGAGCAGCGGAATCGTTATCTCCGCCACAATGAGTATGCTCTCCACGGCGCGGAACTTATTGTACATCGGGAAGTACTTGAAGAACAACTCCGTGAGCGGCATGAAGTGGTGTCCCCACGCGAGGAAGACTGAGAAAAGCGTGGCAACGAGTAGTGCCCACTTATAGGGTCCGCTCACGATCAGCAAGCCCAGCAGAAAGAGGAAGCAGATGATAGCGCCCATATACACAGGACCGCTGGTGAAGGCTTTCTCGCCATGATAGGTAGGAGCCGATTGGCAGAATTTCTTTGCGCTGCCGGAGGGCACACCCATCTTGCGCAGGTCTTGCTCCAACTGCGAGTCCTTGCCGAGGTTATACCCGCTGCAACCGCCCATGTAGTTCGGTATCAGGAAAGTCATGGTCTCGTCTATGCCGTAACTCCATGCCGTGGCATAATCGAGGTCAAGCCCCTTGGTCTTGTTGGACTCATCGGTTACTTTCTCCAAATCGGAGTGCCCGCCGCGCATGGTCTCTTCGGCATATTCTTGGTTGGCAAATATGTTTGCACTTCCCATTCCCATACCTACTACAAACGAGACGGAAAACACCGCCGTGGCGATGCCGAAATGCTTCCATGCTTTGGCTTTCCACGCTTGGGCAAGTTCGGCAAAGAAGAAGATACCGAGCATCATGCAGATATAGTAAGACATCTGCGGATGCAAAAAGAAACCAATGTAGGTGAAGAACATCACCAGCAGTGCCCCCCAACCATATTGCTTGCGGTAGGTCAGCACAAACCCCACCACCACAAGCATCATCCACGTGATAGAATAGCATTTCCCGTGGTGCGAGGCAGCGATAATCACAAAGAAGTAGGAGGATAGCGCAATAGCGAACGCGCCTGCCATACTGAGCCATTTGTCCACCTTAAAGGAGCGGAGCAACAAGAAGAATGCCAGCAG
Organism: Paludibacteraceae bacterium; assembly: GCA_016297215.1. Lineage (GTDB taxonomy): Bacteria > Bacteroidota > Bacteroidia > Bacteroidales > Paludibacteraceae > Colicola. Next base: position 11,527 of record JAEDGZ010000034.1, read on the forward strand.
GTAGAAGACAAATATCATGGCGGTATTTCGATTCCCCCATGAGAAGAACTTGCGAATAGGTTGCAGTATCCTGTCCAGCGCAAATCCGCCACCGCCGCCTATCTGATAGTTAGGCATGCCGGAAAACATCGAGCCTGTCCACCATGAGTAGTCGCCCGTCTCCTCATGGTATCGCACGGCTTCCTCCACGGCAGCACGCCCATTGATACCATCGCCGGCATAGATGATTTTACCTTGTACAGCAGGCCAGAAATAGATAACACCTGCCAGTACAAACACCAATAAGATGATTGCGTAGGGCAACCATGACCTCCAATTGATTTTCATAAGAAATAAAGAATTAACGACCGCTTCGCTGTCCGACCGCTTTGCTATCCGACTACCAACATCCGCTAAAAATCCTTCCTCATCTCTGCAAGGGCGTTGCCCGCGGCAAGGAGTTTTGTAATACTCCTGCTCGCTTACGCTCACGAGATTCATGGGATTCTTTCAGAGGATACCATTTTCGATACTATATCAGTCTTTCAGCGAACGAAGTGAGCAGTCGTTTGTCTTTCAGCGGAGACTTGTCCCGACTTGTCGGGAAGCGCGGTCTTCCTCAGCAATTTGCTTTTGCCTTAACAATAATCTTTCTATACTGCTTGCCCGGAGCGATGCCGGGTTGGTGTGCATCGGTGGGGAAGAATACCGCAAAATGCCCTGCCGGCACAACGAACTTCGCCGAAGCCTTATCGGCATAGAACTCCACATCTTTGCCCTCGTCGTACTCCTGCGTAACCTCTTGGCAGTCCACCTGCGCCTTCCAGCCCATGGTCTCGTCATCGGTCAGCGGAATCTGAATATCAAGGTAGTCGCGATGCGCCTCCATGCGGCAGTTCTCCTCCTCTTTGCCTTTGAAATCAAGGATGTTCACATAGAGGTCGTTGCCATCCAAGTGAATCTTGCAGGCAGGCATCTCCTCCAAGTCGTTTTCGTTAAAGAACTTCATAAACTGGGCAAAGCCCGGAACGCTGTCAAAATACCAATCGGCGTTCTCTAATTTGTCAAGAATCATTTTATAATTATGAATTATGAATTATGAGTGCTCAAGCTTTGATAATTGAAGTAATTTCGGCGGCAAAGTTACGAAAAAATTTGCGTATCTCCAAAAAAAAGCGTAATTTTGCCGTCGATTTTGTAACAATTAGTAATAAATAGTATGAAAAAATTCGTTTTTTCGCTTGCAACGATTGCTCTTATGACTACATCTTGCACTCACCAACAGACCACCGGCATCCGTCCCGAGAACCTCGATACGACGGCCGTTCCTCAAAACGATTTCTATCAGTTCGCCTGCGGCGGCTGGATGAAGAACAACCCGCTCACTCCCGAGTACAGCCGCTTCGGCTCTTTCGACCAACTCGGTTTGCAGAACCTCGAGCAAGTGAACGGGCTTATCCAAGACATCGCCAAGACCACCCACCCGCAGGGCTCCGTGGAGCAGAAAATCGGCGATGTCTATAACCTCGCGATGGACACCACCCGCCGTGACCAAGAGGGTATCGCACCCGTGCAGAAAGCGCTGGAAGAGATTGCCGCCCTCACGAGCCGCGACCAATTCAGCGACCTGCTCGGACGCTCCTACGAAGTGGGGCTCTGGGGCATGTACGTGGACGCCGATGCCATGAACTCCTCGATGAACATCCTCAACGAGTACCAAGGCGGGTTCGCACTCGGCGAGAAAGAGTACTATTTCGATGAGGACAAGGCAACCACCCGCATCCGAAACGCCTACCGCGAGCACGTAGCGAAGATGTTCGCCCTCTACGGCTTCGATGACGTGGAGGCAAAAGCCGCTACCGTGCTGCGCCTCGAGACCCGTATCGCCGGTGCCGCATTCAGCAACGTGGAACTGCGCGACCCGCAAGCCAACTACAACAAGATGTCCGTCGCCGACCTGCAGACCCTCGTGCCGCAAATCAACTGGACCACCTATTTCTCCGCGATGGCCATCGCACCCGATAGTCTCAGCGTAGGGCAGGTGCGCCACCTGCAAGAGTGCGGCAGACTGCTGGCAGAGGAGCCCCTTGAGGACATCAAGACCCTGCTCACATGGCAGGTCATCGACGGCAGTGCCGCCTACCTCTCCTCGGAAATCTACGCGCAGAACTTCGCCTTCTACGGCAAGGTGCTCTCCGGCAAAGAGGAGCCCAGTCCGCTCTGGAAACGCGCCGTCGCCATGGTCAACGGCACGCTCGGCGAAGCCGTCGGACAGATGTACGTGAAGAAATACTTCCCCGAAGAGAACAAAGAGCGCATGCTCACCCTCGTGAAGAACCTGCAGAAAGCCTTTGGCGAGCGTATCGAAGCGCTCACGTGGATGTCCGATGAGACCAAAGTCAAAGCCTTGGAGAAACTGAACAGCATCACCATCAAAATCGGCTACCCCGACACATGGCGCGATTATACCGCCCTCAACATTGACGCCTCGCTGCCCTACTACGAGAACCTGCTCCGCGCCTCGAAGTTCGAACAGGAGTACAGCCTCAGTTTCCTCGGCAAGCCCATGGATAAGACCAAGTGGTACATGAACCCGCAGACCGTCAACGCCTACTACAACCCCAGCAGCAACGAAATCTGCTTCCCCGCCGGCATCCTGCAGTATCCCTTCTTCGACATGGAGGCGGACGACGCTTTCAACTACGGCGCCATCGGCGTGGTCATCGGGCATGAGATGACCCACGGCTTCGACGACCAAGGCTGCCAGTTCGATAAAGACGGCAACCTCATCAACTGGTGGACGGACGAGGACAAAGCCAACTTCGACGCCCGCACGAAGGTCATGGAGGAGTACTTCAACCATATCGAGGTTGCCCCGGGTGTCTTCGCCAACGGTGCCTTCACGCTCGGCGAGAACATCGCCGACCACGGAGGGCTCCAAATAGCCTTCCACGCTTTCCAAAACGCCACGAAGGAAGCAGGCAAAACATCCGCAGTGGGGAAAGACGGCTTCACCCCCGAGCAGCGTTTCTTCCTCGCCTATGCCAACGTATGGGCAGGCAACATCCGTCCCGAGGAGATTCTCAACCGCACGAAGTCCGACCCCCACTCGTTAGGTCGCTGGCGCGTGAACGGTGCGCTACCGCATATCGGCGCATGGTACGACGCATGGCACGTTACCCCCGAATCGCCCATGTACCTCGCCCCCGAAGACCGAGTAAGTATCTGGTAAAATAGATTATTGTCTCTAAATGTTTAAGTTTCAAGTGAGGTTTCGTGCTGTAATATGGAATCTTGCTTGGAACTTATTGTTTGCGTAGAGTAATATAACATTGAATTATGTCTCCTGTATTAGTACTTTGTGTTATTTTTGCTTATTTTGCGTTGCTGTTTGTGGTGTCGTATGTAGCGGGGCGGAAGGCAGACAGCGCGGGATTCTATACGGGAAATAGGAATAGCCACTGGTTGGTTGTGGCGATATCCACGATAGGGGCTGCCATGTCGGGGGTTACGTTTGTGAGCGTGCCGGGGATGGTGGGCACCAGCGGCTGGGGTTATATGCAGATGGTGTTGGGATTCACGGTGGGGCAGTTGGTGTTAGCATACGGATTAGTGCCGATATACTACAAATATAGCCTGACTTCCATATATCAATACTTGCAAAAGCGTTTTGGCATGCACTCGTACAGGACGGGGGCATGGTTTTTCTTTATCAGCAAGATGTTAGGTGCGAGTGTGCGGCTGTTTATCGTTACGGAGGTGTTGCAACTGCTGGTGTTTGCGCCTCTCGGGGTGCCTTATTGGGCGAATGCGGTGTTTGCCGTAGGGATTGCGTATCTGTGTACGTTTCGCGGGGGAGTGAAGTCGCTGGTGTGGACGGATTTGCTGAAGACGATTTGTATGATTGGGTCGGTGGGGCTGTGTATCTGGTTTATTTTGCGGGCGTTGCCGGAGGGATTTTGTTCTTCTCCGCCCCCTTACCCCCTCCCCGCAAGCGGGGCGGGGGAGTTCGTGAATACCGCAACTTCTTTGCCGCGGATGTTTTATTTCGATGACCCTAAGAGCGGGAATTATTTTTGGAAGCAGTTTATTGCGGGTATTGTGCTGCTGATAGGTACTACGGGTATTGACCAAGACATGATGCAGCGGACGCTTTCTTGCCGCAACTACCGTGATAGTCAGAAGAATATCCTGCTGGGTGCTGGTATGCAGGTGGTGGTGATAGGGCTGTTTTTATTCTTGGGGTATCTGCTGTATGCGTATGCGGACACGATGGAGATAGCCTTGCCGGCGAATCCTGATGATGTGTTTCCCTATTTGGCTACGGGCGGGTATTTCCCGACGATTGTAGGGGTGCTGTTTATCATCGGGTTTATTGCTTCTGCTTATTCGTCTGCGTGTGGCGCGCTGACGGCGCTGACGACCTCGTTTAAGGTGGATATATTGGGAAACCCACCCCTATGTAGGGATGGCGAAAATAAGTTACCACCTTCTATTAAAATTCTATTGATTCGCACGGTTAGAGAAAATGATTTTGGAAGGAACATTGTGCATTTCTGCATGGCAGCAGTGATGGCGTGCTGTATCATGGTGATTCATGTGTTGAACAACGATTCGGTGATACAGACAGTATTCTTGGTGGCAAGTTATACCTATGGTCCACTATTGGGCATGTTTAGTTTTGGAATGTTGACGAAGCGCGAGATACGTGATCAGTGGGTATGGGTGGTTGCAATAATGGCACCAATAATCACCTATGTTGTTGATATTCACTCTGCTGTTTGGTTCGGTGGATATGTGTTTTCTCATGAGCGTTTATTGTTGAATGCAGTGTTGACGTATGTAGGTATGTTGGCATTGAGTCGTATATAGTGTCCATTTAGGAACGCAATATTTCCCCCTCCCTGTTAGCCCTGTGAAGGGTACAGAAACAGGGCTAACAGGGGGGAGGGGGGGGGAAAAAAGACAAAATAGGGGTCTAAAGCAAATGCAATGAAAAAAAACGGGAAAAGATTTGCTCCTTTCCCG
>JAEDGZ010000035.1 GCA_016297215.1 Paludibacteraceae bacterium
CGTTCTTGGAGATGATTGACATCCTCAACGAGCAACTCATCAGCGAGCACAAAGACCCCATCGCGTTCGACCACGATTGTCGCGAGGGTATCTGCGGTATGTGCTCCATGTACGTCAACGGACACCCCCACGGACCAGACTCCGCCATCACCACTTGCCAACTCCACATGCGCAAGTTCCACGACGGCGAGACCATCACCGTGGAGCCGTGGCGTAGCCGCGCGTTCCCTGTCATCAAAGACTTGATGGTGGACCGTCAGGCGTACGACAAAATCATGCAGGCAGGCGGTTTCGTCAGCGTGAACACCGGCGGTGTACCCGATGCCAACGCTATTCCTATCCCCAAGCCTGCTGCTGATGAGGCGATGGACGCTGCTTCCTGCATCGGCTGTGGAGCATGCGCTGCGGCTTGCAAGAACGGCTCCGCAATGCTCTTCGTTGCTGCTAAGGTGTCGCAACTCGCACTCCTCCCGCAAGGCAAGGTAGAGGCGAAACAGCGTGCGAAGAACATGCTGGCGAAGATGGACGAACTCGGCTTCGGCAACTGCACCAACACCGGTGCCTGCGCTGCCGAGTGCCCCAAGCAGGTCTCTCTCGCCAACATCGCTCGCCTCAACCGCGAGTTCATCTGCGCCAAACTGAGCGACTAAATAGTTTACTCTATAACTGCAAACGGGACTATCTGCAAAGATAGACCGTTTGTTGTTTTTAGAGGATGCGTTTGTGTCGCTTATAACAGGTGGAATCTTCGAGATGCAGCAAATCAGAGTTTATACTAAAAAACCGGCAAAAGCGACTACACCTGCGACATCTCCATCTTCATCGGTACCTGCCGGAAGTTCCGAGGCTCCACGACCGTGAGTAAGGTGTTTGACCTCAATAAGACGGGTCAAACCATAGGAAAGTGCTATTCCATTTCCGTGAATAAATAACAAAAAATAGGCTACTTAACCGCACTTGGTTAAGCAGCCTATTTCATTAAACGTACTTATCGCATCACACCTTCGCCGACAGCATCGTGTGCATCTCTCTGGCAGCGTGTCTGCCGTCTGCCATCGCAAGGATAACCGTCGCACCGCCACGAACGATATCGCCTCCCGCGAACAATGTCGGAATAGCCGACTGCATCTTCTCGTTCACCACGATAGTGCCTTTCTTGCTGATTTCCAGTCCCTTGACCGTAGAAGGAATCAAGGGGTTAGGCGATACGCCCACGCTCACTATCACCAAGTCCGCAGGTATGGTTACCGTCTCACCCTCTACGGGCACGGGACTCCTGCGCCCCGACTCATCGGGCTCGCCCAGCGTCATCACCTGTAGCACCGCCTCTTTCACACGCCCGTTCTCATCGGCATGATACTCCAACGGGTTATGCAGCGTCATGAACTCGATGCCCTCTGCCTTGGCATGGTGCACCTCCTCTATACGCGCGGGCATCTCCTCCTCCGAACGGCGATAGACGATGATGGCATGCTCTGCACCGAGACGTTTGGCAGTACGCACGGCATCCATCGCCGTGTTGCCACCGCCTACTACCACCACATTCCTACCCCGCAGCAACGGCGTGTCTGTTGCCTCGCTGCTCGCATCCATCAGGTTCACGCGCGTGAGGTACTCGTTGCACGACAGCACACCATTCAAGTTCTCGCCCGGGATATTCATGAAGCGCGGTAGCCCTGCGCCGGAGCCCACGAAGATACCGGCATACCCCTCCGCCTGCAACTGCTCCACGGTAATCGTCTTGCCCACGATGGTATCGGTCTTGAACTCCACGCCCAGCGCGCGCAGACCGTCTATCTCCGCATCCACAATACGATTCGGCAGACGGAACTCAGGAATACCGTACTTGAGCACGCCGCCAATCTCATGCAACGCCTCAAACACCGTAACCTTGTAGCCATACTTCGCCATATCGCCGGCAAACGCCAATCCCGCCGGACCGGAACCGACAACGGCTATACGACAAAGACCCTCTAACTCTCCATTAAAGGGAGACTTTTTGTTCTCCCCCTTCAAGGGGGAGTTAGAGAAGGTCTGTTCCTCCCTCGCATAGTCCGCCACAAAGCGCTCCAGATAGCCGATAGCCACAGCGGGCTTGCCCATCTTCAGGTGGATACAGTGCGCCTCACACTGCTTTTCCTGCGGGCAGACGCGCCCGCACACTGCCGGCAACGTGCTGCTCTCTTTGATAATCGCCGCAGCCCCCATCACATCGCCCTGTTCCAACTGCTTGATAAACGCGGGGATATGGATATTCACGGGGCAACCCTCCACGCAGGTCGGGTTCTTGCAGTTCAGGCATCGATGCGCCTCGGTAACCGCCTGCTCAAAGGTCAGCCCTTGGTTCACCTCCTCGCGCAGCGAGTGAATACGCACCTCTGGCGCCAACTCATTCATCTGCACACGCGATATCGCCACCCGCTCCTTGTTGGAAAGAGGAGCTGAAGGGCTTACCACTGAGGAAGCAGGTGTCCTGCCTGCGGCAGTTACACACGTACACGTCCCTACCCCTTCAGAGTCGCAACTATCAAGTCCTTGCTCTTGGCTCCTTGCTCCTTGTTCCGACAGATACTTCTCATACGCCTCCGCTTCCTCTGCCTTGTACGACTTCAAGCGCGAGAGCATCTCATCGAAGTCCACCTCGTGTGCATCAAACTCCGGTCCGTCCACGCACACAAACTTCGTCTTGCCGCCCACGGTAACACGGCATGCGCCGCACATTCCCGTACCGTCCACCATGATGGTGTTCAGGCTCGCCTCCGTGGGAATATTGTATTTGCGGGTCGTCAGCGCCACAAACTTCATCATGATGGCAGGACCTATCGTGATACATTTGTTCACGGTCTCGCGTTGTATCACCTGCTCCACCCCCTGCGTAATCAGCCCCTTCGTACCCATCGACCCGTCATCCGTCATCACAATCACCTCATCCGACACCGCCACTAACTGCTCTCGCAGGATTATCAACTCCGCCGTTCGCGCCGCCAGCACGGTAACCACACGATTGCCTGCCGCCTTCATCGCCTGCGCGATGGGCAACATCGGTGCCGCACCCACGCCGCCGCAGGCACACACCACGGTGCCGTACTTCTCTATCCGCGTCGCGCGCCCCAACGGTCCCACCACGTCCGCCAACTCATCGCCGACCTCCATGGCTGCCAATTTCGCAGACGAAACGCCGATACGTTGCACCACCAGCGTTATCGTACCCCGCTCCACATCCGCGTCCGAGATGGTCAGCGGCATACGCTCTCCCTGCTTCTCCACACGCACAATAACAAAATGCCCCGCCTTGCGGCTGCGGGCAATAAGCGGCGCCTCTACTTCCAACTCCGCCACATTCTCCGAAAAGAATCGTTTACTTACTATCCTATACACGATTGAAAATCATTATGAAAGAAGACTCAAGAGGCAAATCAAGAACTCCTCAGAGAACATGCCTCTTAATTCTTAATTCCTAATTCTTAATTAAAAATACTTCACTTCCTCGCCCACAATCGAACTGAGCAGGTTGTTCGCCAAGCGGCTTGCGCCGAAGCGGAAACTCTGATTGTTGAGCCAGTCCTGACCCAGTATCTCCTTCACCAGCGTGTAGTGTTGCACCGCCTCAGCCGTAGTGCTCACGCCACCCGCGGGCTTGTAGCACACTTTCGCGCCGGTCTTTGCCTGCCAATCCTTGATGGCATGGCACATCACGAAAGTCGCTTCCGGCGTAGCGTTCACCGCAATCTTGCCCGTCGAGGTCTTGATGAAGTCCGCTCCTGCCGCCATCGCCAATATGCTTGCGCGGTAGATGTTCTCCGCCGTCTTCAGCGCGCCCGTCTCCAGAATCACTTTCAGGTGCGCCCCACGGATAGCCGCTTTAATCTCGCTTATCTCGTCAAACACCTCTTGGTAGTTGCCCTCGAGGAACTTCCCGATAGAAATCACGATGTCTATCTCCGTTGCCCCCGCTGCCACAGCCATCGCCGCCTCTGCCACCTTCACCTCGATGAACGTCTGCGAGGCAGGGAAGCCCGCTGCCACCGCCGCGATACCTATCGGCTCCGTCAGTGTCTGCTTAGCCGTCTCTACCAGCGCGGGATACACGCACATCGCCGCCACGTTGGGGATGTCGGGATACGCCTTACTGAAACCGTTCACTTTCTCTGCCATGCCCGCCACTTTCGCCGTGGTGTCATCGCCGTTGAGGGTCGTCAGGTCTATCGAGTGCAGACACTGCTTCCACACCTCCGCATGGTTATTCTCATCGAAATGCTTACTCAGAATCTCCGCCGTCACGGTCTTCACTTCCTCATCGCTGTACGCAAAAGGGTACTGCGCAAATAACTCTTCAAACTTATTCATAGTATTAAGCCGTTTTAATCATATGTTACTGTATATCAATCCCAAAGAGCAGCTGTGCTCATAATTCATAATTCATAATTCATAATTAAAAATCATTCCTCTTCCGCCAAGCGTCCGATAATCGTCTCGTTTCCCCGCACAAGGTCGCCCACCGCTACAAACATCTCCGTGTTCAGCGGCAAGTACATATCCACGCGCGAGCCTAACTTGATGAAACCCAAGTGGGTGTTTCTGTGTGAATGTTTCCCGAGTTTGGCGTAGGTTACTATCCGTCGTGCCATCGCGCCGGCAATCTGCCGCACGGCGATCTGCACTTTCGACGGCGTCTCTATCACCACCAGCGAGCGCTCGTTCTCTGTGCTCGACTTCGGCAGCCAAGCACCTTGATGGCGACCTTTCTGATGCTCCGACACTAATATCGTACCCTCTATCGGATACCAGTTCGCATGCACATTAAACGGCGACATAAAGATACTCACTTGCAGCCGTTCCTCGTGGAAATACTCGTTTTCCATCGTCGGCTCCACCACCACCACGCGGCCGTCTGCAGGTGCCACGAGGAAGTTCGGATCATCCAACTCCAATACGCGAACGGGATTGCGGAAGAAATAAGTAACGAACACCAGCAGTATCGCCGACAGCAACAGCAATATCGCAAACAGCCAATGCGCCGTGTACATGAACGCAATGATATTCACCACAAACAGCACCAGCGTCAAGCCGATAATGGTGTTTCGCCCTTCGCGATGTATCTTCACACGTTTGATTTTCTTCATATCTCAGTATTTTTGCTCAACCTCTCAGATTATTCCGATTACTCAAAGCAGTGGCATATTAATTGTTAATTTTTAATTGTCCTCTACCCCCACGCTCCATACGGGAACTGTGCTATCATCGCTGCCGCTTGGTCAATCCCCTGCTGAATCTTCTTGTCCAGCATCATCTTGAACATCATCGGGATATCGGCTTTCAGCGTCAGTTTGATGCGCGTATCCATCGGAGCGACCTCCTTCATCTGTATCCAGAAGTTCATCTCCATCGGAATCCCCTCTGCACCGTACTTAATCACCTCATTCTCTGTCTTATCCACAATCAGAATGGTGATTTTCTGCCCCAGCCCGTCCACTTTCATGCGCACGCTCTCCGCCTCTATCTCCAACTCCTGCACCTTGTCTTTCGGTATCAAATCCTTCACCCGCTCAAGGTTCTTCAGGTTGCTGAACACGCTGTATATCTGCCCCGCCGATGCGGCCACCTTGGTCACGGCACTCTCGTACTTGCACTCCGACATAATGTTCTATTTTTAAGATTTCACGCTTCTTGCTTCATTAGGCTACCATAAGGGTCTTATAAGGGTCTTATAAGGGTCTTACCGTGGTCTAAAGCAATTCAAAAATGTACGATTATTAAGATTTCGCACTTTTCTTCCAACGCGCGGGGTTCTTGCGCCAATCGTTCAGCGCTTTCCAATCCTCCTCTTTCCCGATACCCTCAGTAAGTGCCTCCTGCACCACCGCCTCGTAGTTCGTCAGCGACACCAGAGGCACATCCGCCTCCTTAAACAACTTTGTCGCATTCGGCAACTGGTAGTCAAATATCGTTACCACACCTTCCACCGAGCAGCCGCTGTTGCGCAACGCCTCCACTACGCTCATCGCATAGTGCCCCATACTCACCTGATTCTCAATCACTACCACCTTCTGCCGCGGACGCAAATCGCCCTCTATCTGATTCTCCAAACCATGGTCTTTCGGCGTCGGGTGCACATACACATACGGCAACGCCAACTGGTCTGCTACCAGCGCGCCATGACCTATCGCATTCACTGCCACACCCGCTATCACATCCGCATCCGGAAACAACTCCGCAACCATACGAGCCAGTTCCAACTTGATGAAACTGCGCATATAAGGATAGGAAAACACTTTCCTGTCGTCAAAATAAATAGGAGATTTCCAACCGTTTGCCCACACAAAAGGGCTCTTCGATTGCACGCTGAAGCATTTCAGTTGCAGCAATTTCTTCGCTACCAATAGTTCCAAATCATTCATAGTCGTCGTCCTCCCTCGGTTGAGGTCCTGTTTCAAATGTGAAAATTCCGCCGCAAAGTTACGACTTTTTTATGATATACGCAAGAGTTTGCTATTTTTCCAAGCGTTTTTGGTATTTTTCCACCTGTATGGAAGTCAACTTGATACGGCGCTCCACCTCAACCATATCCTGCATCGCCATGCCTAATCGGTAGGTCTCCATCAGCGCATCCTTGTCATTCTGCGAGAGGTAATACACCGCCCTCGACCGACTCCCGCACAACGCCACGCGCACTCGCGAACCCCTATACGAATCCACAAAATGCAGGCAACGCAGTGCCTCATCACCCTCTATCGTCAGCGTCTCATGCCAGCCCTCTGCCTCAAAAGCATGCACATCGCCCGCAAACGTATCTTGCAGACTCTCAGCACTCAACGCCACTTTCTCAAAGCCCAGCGCACGCTCACCATAGTAGAAAAAACGCACTATCGTCTGCCCGTCATCGCGCACGTATGTTTGGATATAATTACGCGCCGTGTTGCTCGTAGTGCGCAGCAGCCGATGCACATAATGCCCCTTATCCTCATATCGTTCATCCTTCTCATACTTAAATTTCGGCAGCAGCGCATCCAACTCCGGAGCCAACGCCTGCTGCAGAGAATCATAATACGCCAGCGTCCGCTCCTGCGCCGCCAGCGCGATACTATCTTGTTGCCGTTTCTCCGCCTTTCTCACCTCTGCCTTCGACGGCTGCTTCCCGCAACCGCATAGAAACAACGCCACACACAGCAAACCGAGGAACCATCCCCTATACGCTACGATATATCGGAGCGCATCACACTGGAGCGCATCACGCAAAATCCTTCTCATTGTCTTCCTCCTTTTCCTTCACACTCCGTTTCCCGTGCGAATAGAAATAGCCGTACATCACCATCATTATCACCACGATACAGATACTGAACACCCCCAGCAGGATGGTATCTTCCGTGCCTATCTTGTCCAACATCTCCGCACTGCTCTCATCCATATAATTATACGCGCAAAACGCTAACACCACCGCCGCGCAGTTGTTCACAAAGTGCATCAACATCGGTGCCCACAGGCTCCCCGTCCACCACAGCATGTAACCGAACATCGCCCCCAACAACATGCGCGGCAGGAAGCCGTAGAACTGAAAATGCACAAAACTGAATATCGCCGCCGCTGCCCATATCGCTACATGCTTGTTGCGCGTGAACATCCCTTGCACCACCCCGCGGAAGGTCAACTCCTCCGCCACCGCGGGCAGCAACGCCATCAAGCCGATGTTCACCAGCAGCCCACCTATCGTATCCACACGCAGAAACTGCTCCGTCAGTTGCGCCGCAGCGTCTTCCTGCATCCGCATCCACTGCTCTATCCCGCTCATCCACTCCGGCAACGACATCTGCTGATTCCATGCACTCAGCAGGTTAATCCCGGGCAGCGCCAGCAGCATGATGACCACCGCCGCCAACGCTTCTTGCCACGCAAGCCCTTTGTCCAAGTGCAGCCACTGCATAGGACGCTCGCTCCATAGATAAGCCCCAGCCAACGCCGGCAGCAGAAAAGTAGCCACCGTCTGCAAAAACTGCAACCATTTCGTCCCCGCCATCGTGTCCCTGTTCGGCAAGAAGTACCAAAGAATCATCGCCCCCAACGTCAGCATACCCATGATACCCAGCCACACCAGCACCCGCACCAAAATAGATGCATTCGTAATTTTTCCCTTTAACATAAGCCTCGATTTTTCAGATTATACAGTATCTCCCACACCCGCTCCACAGGCAAGCCCATCACGTTAAAATACGACCCGACAATCTTCGTAACGCCCACATATCCAATCCATTCCTGCACTCCGTATGCCCCTGCCTTATCTAACGGTTTGTAATGCTCCACATAGTAGTCTATCTCCTCCTCGGCTAACCCACGAAACCACACTTCCGTCTTATCTGCTATCGTCAGCATCCCCTCTCGCGTCCGCAGCGTTACCCCCGTATATACCTCGTGCATCCGTCCGCTCAAGAGCCGCAGCATCCCCCGCGCCTCTTCCGTATCCCGCGGCTTCCCCAGCATCACCCCACCGGGTGCGCAGGCGTCCTCGCCTGCTATCATGGAATCACTGGGGACGCGGGCGTCTCGCCTGCGGTTATCATCTTCATGGAGGTGCGCTCCCCTTGCCGCACCCATAGACACCCCTTCCTCGGGCACCCACACTATCGTATCCGCCGTCAGCAGGACTTCATCCTCCGCTAACGGCTCACCATACGCCTCCGCTTTCGCACGCGATATATAGTACGGAATATCCCCACCCGTGAGCCCCTCGGGGTAGTGCTCGTCGGCATCTATAGGCACCACCCGAAAATCCACATCCAGCCCCGCCAACAAATCCCGCCGCCGCGGCGACTGACTTCCTAACAAAATCTTCATACACTTAATAACCAGTCTATTACATTACATATCTTGATAGTGTGTATCCCTATACACACCTCTTCATTATTGCACATCGAAACCAGCGTCATCCGCTCGCAACCTATCTTCTCTGCCGCTTGCACCAAGGCTTCTAACTCCCGCTTGCGAGTCTTCTTGTCGCTTATGTCATACGCCACTTGCAATAGTTCCAATACCTTTCCCTGCCTGCATACCACGAAATCCACTTCCTTGTGCCTGCTGCTTGGTCTGTAATAGTAGATATCCTCCGCGGCGGAATGATTCCTTCGCAGCAACTCCACCAACACCACATTCTCCAACCGCCAACCCATATTCGCAGGCAGCAGGCTATTCTCTCGATTGGCTATAAAACCCGTATCTATCACATACACTTTCTCCCGCGTCATCCGTTCGCGACTCTTGAAACTAAATGGTGCCAAACGATATATCAAAAAAGCCTGCGACAAGTAACTGACATATTTCTGCACCGTAGACAGACTGCCCAAGTTTGCCAACGCTTTCAGTTGCCCGTAGTCTATACATTGGCACACATTATTAATCAAATGATTAGCGATGCGTCGCAGACTCTCCACCTGCTGGATACGATAGCGCTGCACAATATCTCTCATCACTACCGTTTCCATCAAACTCTCCACATACACCCGCCGCGTGTGCGGATTGCTCAACTTATATAGTTCCGGCATACCGCCGTCTGTCAGATAAGTATTGAACAGGCGCTTGCGCTCCGCCTCTGCCTTGGTGGTGATGCTTTCTATATCCACCCCTTTCAGCATGCACAGTTCTCTAAAACTCAACGGGTAAAGGCGTATCTCATTATAGCGCCCTACCAAATGCGTTGCCAACTCGCTACTCAGCAGTTTGGCATTACTGCCCGACACCACCACGTGCATACCCTGACGCAACAATCGGTTGACAAACAAATGCCAACCCTCCACGTTCTGAATCTCATCCAAAAACAAATAGGAAATATCTGCTCCGTACAACTGATATACGGCACTCAACACCGTATTCAAATCCTCCGTTGCGATACCAAACAAGCGGTCATCATCCAAGTTCACATAACCATACCGTATTCCGCGCTCTAGCAACACCTTGTGACACAACGTGGATTTACCGCTTCGGCGAACCCCTATCACCACCTGCGCCAAGTCGCTTTCCCAATCGAACAACCGCTCCTCATAACGCCCCACCCATCGCGAGGAGTTATAGCCCCGCACCTCCTCTTGTTGCTCCGAAAGCACCTGCAAAATCAGTCTCTCATCTTTCATAGTAACGAAATTTTGTGCAAAGATACTGATTTTATTTCACTTAAACAAATAAAAATGGATTATTTTACAGATTTTACAACCTAACAATGGACTATTTTGCAGATTTTACCTCTAAATAATGGATTATTTTGCAAGTTTCTGTTGCTCCTCATAATCCCCGTGCGACAACAAAACTATACAACATTCCCATAAACATCACGAACTTCATCAGCAACTGCGCCGTTCGGTAGTCCGAAGGGATTTTCGCTGTCCACAGCAGCACCAACTCGCACACCAGCGGCGTCAGCAAGCCAAACACGATATAACGTGTCGAGAGCGTCGCCCACTCCCGTGGGAAGGGCAGCCACGCATACCATGCATACCCTATCATCCCTATCGTTAGCAGCAGCAATACGGTAACCACCACCTTCGTCCACACCTCCCCAAACCGTATCGGTAGCGTGTGGCACTCCAGTTCCCTGTCCCCCATCTGGTCTTGCAAGTCCTTGATAATCTCGCGGATAAGCGTGCATAGGAAAGCGAACAACGCAAACCCGCACATCCACGCATATAGGTCATGCGGCACATTCGTAAACTGCATGAGGTTAGCATATCGCACCTGCATCAGGCTCACGTTAGCCAACGCCACCAGCAGAGGAGTCAGCGCCGTCGTCAGCGCAACGATCAGATTACCAATCAGAAACAACCGTTTGTAACTCGACGAGTAGAACCACAGCAGCCCGGGCACCAGCACGAATATCGTCGCCAACGACCAACTCCTGCACACCCATGCCACCGCCAGCCCGCACACCACGCCGGCGCTACTCAGCCCCGTACTCAGCCACATCGCCGTGTCCTTGCTCACCGACTGCGTAACTATCAGTCTGTCAGGGCGATTGATACGGTCTATCTTCACGTCGAAATAGTCGTTCACCACATACCCGCCGGCGGCAATCAGCACCGTCGCCAGTATCAACAGCAGCAACAACCACCACGATAACTGCTCCTCAAAGCGCCACTGCCACAGCATAGGCACCACTACCCATTTCTCCATTACCCACAGCAATATGGCGATAAACACTAAGTTACCGCCCCGCACCAACTGCCATATATCCCGCACTCCCTGCATAGTTTCTCACATTATAGTTAATAATGAATAGTGAATAGTTAATATCGCATAGCCATTCCAGCCAGAATCGCCTGATACACAATGCGATATTAACTATTCACTATTAACTGTTCAGTTCTTACTTACCCTCAGTACCACACCCTTCCATGCCGGCAAGGTTAGCCGCACGGGTTCCGCCGTGTTGAACGGCATATCTTTGTACACCGTATCGGTCAGCAGGTCGGTCATTGTGCAACGGCACATCTCGTCTTGCCCTAAATAGACAAAGGCGTCCGCAGGAATACGCACCTGCATATCCACCTGCCTGTCGTCGAAGTTCAGCACCATCAGCAGCGTCTCAGTACCCGACTTGCGGATATAAGCAAACTGCTCATGCTTGTTGAAGCCTTCGCCCTGCGCATACACAATATCGTACATCTGCCCCTCCGCAATCGCCTGATTATCACGTGCCAACGTCAGCAGCCTGCGATAGAACTCGCGCACCTCTTTCTGCTCTTCGCTCAGACCTGCGCCGTCGAACTTCCCCTTGTTCGCCCATGCCTGTTGCGACTTCACGCCCCAGTAGTCGAATATCGTCGTTCTGCCGTCCACGCCGGAGAACCCCTCCATATCCATGCCTTTCTCGCCCAACTCCTGCCCCGAGTAAATAAGCACGGGGTTCTTGTAGAGCGTAGCCGCCACTATCATCGCCGGCTCCGCGCACGCACCACGACCGCAGAAGAAACCGCTGGCGATGCGTTGCTCATCGTGGTTCTCGAGGAAATACAACATCCGCCCCAGCATATCGCCCGCCGCAAACCATTGCTGCGTGATACCTTCCACTGCCCAGTTCCTGCTCGTTACGCCGCGCAGGTAATCGTACATACCCACCTTGTCATACAGGTAGTCGAAGCCCGCGTTCATATAGGCGCGATACAGCCCGGGATTGTAGCATTCGCCGATGAACAGCACCTCGGGGTACTGCTCCTTCACCTGCCCTATCGCCCACGTAAAGAACTCCACGGGCACCATCTCCGCCATGTCCACACGGAAAGCATCCACCTTCTTCCCTGCCCAGAAGAGCAAGATATCGCGCATCTTCACCCACGTGTTCGGAATCGGTGAGAACTGCTTCTCGCCGCCGCCCTGATAGAACACACCGTAGTTCAGTTTCACCGTCTCGTACCAGTCGTTGCACGAGGGGTGCGCCGTGAAGCAGTCGTTGCCCGTTGCTTTCGCGGGGTACTCCTCGTAGCCCGTCGCCTCGAAGTCCGCAGGTGCGAAACGCTCGCCGGGGATATAGTAGAAGTTGTTGAGCGGCGAGAAAGCCCACTCTGGATTATCATCTTCGCCCAAGTCGCGCACGCCCGCAGGCTTGCACAATGACTTATATTCGCGCGCCACATGATTCGGCACAAAGTCAATCACCACCTTCAGCCCCGCCTTATGTGTCCGCGTCACCAGCGCCTCAAACTCCGCCATGCGCTTGTTCTCGTCTTTGGCAAGGTCGGGATCCACATCATAATAGTCCGTTATCGCATACGGGCTGCCTGCCAAGCCTTTCACTATCGAAGGCGTGTTGCGCTCTGCCGTGGCATGCCTAATCACGCCCGTGTACCACACATGTGTAGCACCCAAATCACGTATCGACTTGAGCGCTTTCGTGTTGATATCGGCAAACTTACCGCAACCGTTCACTTCGCGCGACCCGTTATGCTGCCGCGTCTCGTTCATATTGCCAAACAACCGTGGCAACAACTGATAAATAATCGTTTTCACTACTAATCTAAGGTTTTAGTTATGGGTTTAAGTTCTCTACGATAAGCTTTCAAAAAGCATGCCAAACAGCAATTAGGGAGGCAAATATACCTCCCTAATCGCTCAGCAAATTATACCAGCGCCTCGGTATCCGAAGCAATCATCAACTCTTCGTCGGTCGGAATCACGCAAACGGTTACCTTGCTGTCCGGCGTAGAAATCACGCGCTCCACACCGCGGCAGTTGTTCGCCTCCTCATCCAGCGTAACGCCGAGGAACGACAGCCCCTTCACAATCTCGCCACGGATAAACGCATCGTTCTCGCCGATACCGCCCGTGAACACCAGTATATCAATACCGTTCATCGCTGCCGCATAAGCGCCCACGTACTTCTTCACACGGTAGCTAAACATCTCGCGGGCAAGGTTTGCACGATGGTTGCCTGCTTTGATAGCCGCGTCTATATCGCGTGCGTCGCTCGACACGCCGCTCACGCCCAGCAAGCCCGATTTCTTGTTCACAAGGTTGTTAAATTCTGCCGTCGTCAGACCCTCTTTGTCCATGATATACGTAGCCGCACCGAGGTCAAGGTCGCCCGCACGGGTACCCATCACCAGACCTTCCACAGGCGTCAGACCCATCGACGTATCCACCGACTTGCCGTTCAGCACTGCCGCGCACGAACCGCCGTTGCCGATATGCGCTGTAACCACCTTCTTCTCTGCCGCGTTCACGCCCAAGAACTCACACACGCGCGCACTAACATATCTGTGGCTCGTTCCGTGGAAACCGTAGCGACGAATCGCATACTTCTCGTACAACTCATACGGCAGCGCATACATATACGCATAGTCGGGCATCGTCTGATGGAAAGCCGTGTCGAACACCGCCACTTGCGGCACGCCCGGCAGCGTCTTCTCTATCGCGTCAATACCTTTCAGGTTGGCGGGGTTGTGCAGCGGAGCCAACTCGGCGCACTTCACAATCATATCCTTCACCTCCGGCGTGATGACCACCGACTGGTTGAATTTCTCGCCGCCGTGCACCACGCGGTGTCCCACTGCCTCAATCTCTTTCAGGTCTTTGATGCAGCCAATCTTCTCGTCCACCAGCGTGTCCAGTATCAACTGGATACCCACCGTATGCTCCGGCATCTCTTTCTCGATAACCACCTTCTCGCCGTTGGGCAACTTCACTTGCAGGAAAGAATCGGGCAAACCGATTTTCTCCACACCGCCTTGCGCCAACACGCTATGGTCAGCCATCTCGAACAATTTATACTTTATACTGCTACTTCCGCAGTTCAATACCAATACTTTCATGTCTTTTAATTATTTAAGGATTAAAGATAATGGATGAAAGAATTAAACCAATAGCCTTTCATGGAGGTGCGGTCTCCAAGCCGCACCATGGTAAAGTCGAAGGTAATAAGTCTTTTATCCTTCATCCTTTAGCGAGCATAGCGAGCGGTCCTTCATCTTACCCTATCGCCTGATTAGCCGTGATAATCACCATTTGCACGATATCCTGCACCTTGCAACCGCGGCTCAAGTCGTTCACCGGAGCGGCAATACCTTGCAGAATCGGACCTACCGCGTCGGCGCCTGAGAAGCGCTCCACCAGTTTGTAACCGATATTGCCGGCTTGCAGGTCGGGGAACACCAGCACATTCGCTTTGCCTGCCACGGGCGAACCCGGAGCCTTCGTCGCAGCCACTTTCTCTATCAGCGCGGCATCTGCCTGCAACTCGCCGTCGATATCCAACTCCGGAGCCAACTCCTTCGCGATACGCGTTGCCTCCACTACCTTATCCACCAACTCATGCTTAGCCGACCCCTTTGTCGAGAACGACAGCATAGCCACTTTCGGCTCGAAGCCGCCCAGCGCACGAGCCGTCTCTGCCGTCGAGATGGCTATCTGCGCCAACTGCTGCGCGTCGGGATTCGGATTAACCGCACAGTCGGCAAACACGAGGAAACCGTCCTCGCCCAACTGCTTGGCAGGCGTGAACATCAAGAACGCGCCCGACACTATCGATACGCCCGGCTTGGTTTTCAGTATCTGGAATGCCGGACGAATGGTGTCGGCCGTCGTGCCGCGTGCACCCGCCAACTCGCCGTCTGCGTCACCGTTCTTTATCATTAGGCAGCCCAAGTACAGCGGGTCTTGTGCTTTCTTCGCCGCTTCTTCCTCGGTCATACCTTTCGACTTGCGCAACTCATACAGCAGGTGCGCATACTCCGCCATCTTCGGGTCGTGCTGCGGGTCGAACAGCGTCGCCTCTTCAATATGCTCATACCCCTTCTCAGCTGCCATCTGACGAATGGTCGCAGGGTCGCCAATCAGTATCAGTTTGGCAATCTTATCACGCAGGATAATGTTCGCTGCTTCTAATGTACGGGGCTCGTCCCCCTCCGGCAGCACAATGCGCTTTTGGTTTTGCTGTGCGCGCTCCAGCAT
>JAEDGZ010000012.1 GCA_016297215.1 Paludibacteraceae bacterium
GTTAGTGATTAGTTAGTGATTAGTTAGTGATTAGTTAGTGATTAGTTAGTGATTATCGAATGATGTGAATCGAATAAAAATAGACCAAATTCCCCCCACACACACACCACACCCGCACCTTGCCACATTTATATAAAAAGGTAATGATATACGACTCGCCTCAAATAAGTCAACGTGAAATTTGATATAAGCAAACCATTTCAGCAATCAAAGACAAACTGATTTTTTTTGATTTTCTTATTTGCACGCATAAACGCATAAACTAACTCTACGCTTTCAGCAGTCAAGAAGTAATTTGGGTTTTGGTTATAGCAAAAAAAATTGCCAATATTTGTTGAATAAAAAAGTTTTTGTTTGTTTTTGTTGAGTATTATTGAGCGTTTTTTATATAAGTTTTTTTTCGAGTTCACGTGCATGAAAGTCCGAAAAGTTAACGCATCAGTACTATTTAGAATTTTTGTTGAAATGTCTTTCCCGCACAGTCGAAGCGCCGCTCTGACATGCCTATCAACCGCTCTTTACTCGAAAAAGGGTTGAGTTTTTGTATATTTCACAAAAAAGCAGTATCTTTGCAGGCGAATCGGTGGTGTCATCCTGCCGAGGAATGAGAGGTTATGATAAAAATTGTTTCGCCTTCGGGGGCGATAGACCCCGAGTATATTGACCGCGCGGCGGAGGTGTTGCGCGGGTGGGGCTACGAGGTGTGCGAGGCGGCACACGCCCGCGGAAAAGTCGGGCGCTTCGCGGCGAGCGATGACGACCGCGTGGCGGACTTGACAGACGCACTAGCAGACCCCGCCGTGGATATGGTGCTCTGCGCCCGCGGAGGGTACGGATTGCAGCGTATCATTGACCGCATCCCCCCTATCCACAAGCCCATCATCGGCTTCTCGGACATCACCGCCCTCCACCTCCTCGCTACCCGCACAGGACAGACAACCATCCACGCGCCGATGTGCAAGGGGATTAAGGATGAAGGATTAAGGATAAAAGATGAAAGACTAAATAGCACTGGGGACGCGGGCGTCTCGCCCGCGGTAGAGAAGCATTATACCGAAAACGCAGAGACGGAGGTAATAAGTCCTGGTTCCTGGCTCCTGGCTCCTGGCTCCTTCCTGCAACAGGCATTGGCGCACGAGGCATTGCACTATGAACTCCCTGTGCATCCGCTTAACAGAGCAGGCAAAATAAAAGGCACACTCATAGGCGGAAACCTGAGTGTGCTCTACGGCTTGCAGGGAACTAATTTTGCTCCCTCCCTTTGTAGGGAGAGACGGGGTGGGTCTATTCTCTTTATCGAGGACGTAGGGGAGCGGCATTACCACATCGACCGCATGATGAACAACTTGCGGTTGAGCGGGGTGTTAGCCAATATAAACGGACTAATTGTGGGGCAGTTCAGCGACTGCGAGGACGACCCGTCTATGGGGTGCACGGTCTATGAGACGATACGGCACGCCGTGGAGCCCTACCACTATCCCGTAGTATTCAATTTCCCCGCAGGGCACGTGGAGGAGAACATGCCGCTCTACCTCAACGCGCCTGTAGAGATGGATGTGTGCGAGGATTACTCCTCCTCGATACACTCGTTCTTCAAATCTTCGTAGAATGCAGCATGGGTGGTATCCATATAGGGTGCAACCCACAGCAGACCGATTCCTGCGGTCATTATTCCCAGCAGAAGCCAACCGATGAAAGAGAGGTCAAGCACAAATAAATCCCATTTGTGCCCTTTCATCATCTCTTTGCTGGTGCGCAATGCCTCGCGGGCACTC
Source organism: Paludibacteraceae bacterium (assembly GCA_016297215.1). Taxonomy (GTDB): domain Bacteria; phylum Bacteroidota; class Bacteroidia; order Bacteroidales; family Paludibacteraceae; genus Colicola. The sequence continues at coordinate 1,776 of JAEDGZ010000012.1, forward strand.
AGTTCGGGATAGTCGCGCAACAGGTAGGGCACCATGCCATACGCATAACTCAATACAATAGCCCCAATGCCTAATGTTACGATACCCAGCAGGGTGCTCAACACCGTTACTAGCAACAAAGCGGGTACGGAGCGAGAGTAGTCGCGACGGAAGAAATGCCACATCTCACTGAGACCGCTTGTCCCCTCTTCGTTACTGCGCACGAAAGAGAGAAGAGCATTGCTCAAACCATAGCCCAAGGGCATGATAATCAGCACTGATACAAGGAAGGAACAGCCCGACATGGATTCGGCTAACCAAGTCATACTACCGGCATAGACACCCGACACAAAGCCAAATGGCACACTGAAAGCACATGCCACCAAGATAAGAATGAGAAACATCAAGACAGCCTCTGTCCAGCGGCCTTCTAATGCCGCACGCGCCTCAGCGCGATACTCGGAGTTTTGTTTCATAAGAGTTGATTTTTATTTGTTTAAGTTATTGGAGTAATCAGAGTAATCAGAGTTCTCAGAAAATTCAGAATACTCCGATGGGGGGCATACAACGCCTCATAATTCATAATTCTTAATTAAGGCCAGCGCCCTTTCCTCTTTGCGGGTCATCTCGGCTTTGGTCTCGGGGGTCTTGTCGGCTTGCCCTGTGAGGTGGAGCACGCCGTGGATAAGGATACGCAGCAGTTCGTGGTCAAACATAGCACCCACCATCTCCGCGTTGCTCCGCACAGTGTCGAGCGATATGAAGATATCGCCGTTGAGGCACTGAGCAGTGGTGTAGTCGAAGGTGATGACATCGGTGTAGTAGTCGTGCTGCAAGAACTCGCGATTGACCGCCAATATCTGCTCGTCGTTGCAGAGCAGGTAGTTGATATTGCCCACACTATAGCCGTACTCAGCCGCCACGGCACGTATCCAACGCGCCACACGACGGGCATTCAGCCCTACTTCTGCCAAGTCAAACGCTGTCGGCGCATCATTACCGTTGTATGTAAGAAAAGTAATCATAGAAGTCCTTCATCCTTTATCCAAAGAATATATACGCCAGTATAATGGCAGCGAGGATGCCGCAGAAGTCCGCTATCAGTCCGCAGAGCACTGCATAGCGGGTGTCCTTGATGTTCACGCTGCCGAAATAGACGGCGATGATGTAGAAAGTTGTGTCTGTACTGCCCTGCACAATGCTCACCAACCGCCCCACGAAACTATCCGCGCCGTACTGCACCATAGCATCCACCATCATCCCGCGTGCGCCGCTGCCCGAGAGGGGACGCATCAGTGCAGTGGGCAGCGCCGGTACGAAATCGGTATTCAGCCCGCATGCGGTGAACACCCATCCTAAGCCGCTCACCAGCATATCCATCGCCCCGCTGGCGCGGAACATACCCACCGCCACGAGCATGGCTATCAGGTAGGGAATGATGCCGATGGCAGTCTGAAAACCGCCTTTGGCGCCCTCGATGAAAGCGTCATAGACATTGATTTTGCGCACCATGCCCGCGATGATGAACCAGCAGATAACCCCCAGCAGCAGCACTGCCGCCAGCACAGCAGACCACTTGCTCACCACCTCCTGCGGCAGCGACAACGCTGCCCACAGCACCAAGCCGACGAAGAGCGTCAGCCCGCCTAACGTGCCCAACACGACACGGTTGAACAGGTTGATTTTCTGTGCGATAGCCACGGAGATAAGTCCCGCCATGGCGGCGAAATAGGTAGCGAGGAGGATGGGCAGGAAGACATCGGCAGGGTTGGCGGCGCCGAGTTGGGCACGGTAGGTCATAATGCTCACCGGCACAAGGGTCAGCCCGCTCGTAACCAGCACGAGGAACATGATCATTGAGTTGCTGGCGCGGGTCTTGTCCGTGTTGCTCTCCTGCATCTCTTTCATCGCCTGTAGCCCCAGCGGCGTGGCGGCATTGTCTATGCCGAGCATGGTCGCGCTGATGTTCATCAGCATACTACCGAAGGCGGGGTGCCCTTTGGGCAGTTCGGGGAAGAGACGCTGGAAGAAAGGCGACACGGCGCGCGACATAGAGCGGATGACCCCTGCCTGCTCGCCTATCTTCATGATACCCATCCACAGCGATAGCACGCCCGTCAAGCCGATGGATATCTCAAAGCCCGTCTTCGCATTAGCGAATGTGGAGTTGAGAATCTCGCTGAAGATGCCCACCTCGCCGTAGCACACAGCCTGCACTATCCCGACCACCACCGCAATCAGGATGAGTGCTATCCATATATAGTTGAGAACCATAGTGTTAATTGGATGAAGAAGCAAGGATAAAGGATAAAAGACTCATTACCTTCGTCTATTTGGATGAAAGATAAAGGATGAAGGACAAAAGACTTATTACCTCCGTCTATGAATTTCAGAGTCGAAACTTACTTCTACTCCCCCGCCTCCCTCGTAGAGGGGGGAGGGGGTAAGGGGGCGGGAGGAGGACTCGGCATGCTGCCGCAACGAAGATAAAAGACTTATTATCCTTCATCTTTAATCAGTCTGTTACTTCTTGCCCAAGTACAGTAAAGACTGCTCCATCGGCGCGGCGAATGCGGAGTTCGCCGTTGTGAAGATACTTGCGGGACTGTGCGTTGTCGGCATTCACTTCCTCTATCGCGTCCATGACGGGCATACCCTCATAGACGAGGTGAATAGGACGGTCGTAGGAGTTGAGCGCATTCACCTCCATGCGGATGCCGTTGGCGGTATGCTGAATGCTGACGTTGCCGCTAAACAAAAACCAAAATGGTTCAATAAGGTAACCTTCGTTGTCTAAGTAGCCAAAATAGGAGGGATAGGCTTGGTTGTACATCACGCCAGGGGATGCCCCTACAGTACCCGGCATATAGGTGTAGTCGATAGGATAGTCGCCCTCAGGCAGGAAATAGGTGGCATCTATCTCGTCAATAAAGAAGCCTATTTGCGCGAATGGATATTGTCTGTTGTCGTATTTCCCTAATAGACTCAAGAAGACCTCGCCGTATTGGTCAAAATACTTGGTGATGAATAATGCTTCATCGTCTGCTGCAAACGCTTGGTCTATCTCCCCTTCCTCGGCATCGTATTGGAGACGTGTGCGCGTGTCGGCAATGAAGTGGAGGTTGTACATCCGATCGTCCGAGCAGATAAAGCGGGCATCCATAAACACAGTGTCATTACGCACAAAGGATGTGGCTTCGCCTTCCAGTAGATAGATGACCTCGGCTGCCACTTGGCTGCTATCTAATTTGTACATGAAAGTATAGACATCGTAGAAGTCGGAGTGCTTGAACATGCCGTCCATTGTCCATGTCCCCGCAAGCGTATCGGCATTAGGGCAGAGCGAAACGATATAGGCACTATCGTTAGACATGCCGTCGAGTTGGAACGAACCGTATTCCAATGCGTTGTAGAACGCTGCCTTTCCGATGGTTACGTCAATCGTGTCTTTGGGAACGGGGACAGCATACCAAAATGCCACTTGGTACAAAGTACCATCGTAGTCTTTGATAGTAGCATCTACCAATATACTATCTGTCGTTTGGCGCACGATGCACTCGGTATCGGCAATCTTCGATATCACCGTATCCATCTTCCCCGAGGGGCGACGGATGGCATGATGGAGGTAGGTGTATTGGGACACTATATCCCAGTCGCGGCTGGTGAACTTGCCTTCTAACTTGTCGGAGATAAACGCTACCGATACCAAATACTCATCATTCATGTTATACACCTGATAACTGCCACCATTGCTGTTGGGCACGATATAGGCGCGGGTGTCAAAAGCAAGCGAGATAGTGTCTTTGGTCGGGGCTACCAACTGACGCATGGTGATGTTGTAGCACATAGAGTCGGTAGCAAGCACCTCGGCATGAACGATAGTAGAATCGTTTACCTCCTTGATAACCACATTGCTGTACAAACTATAGGTGTGCGAGTCGCCTTTGGCGGTATGTTTCGTGATACCTACTACGGCATCGGGAGAGGTGAAAGTGCCGGTGGTAGAGAAAGACACTATCTCCAACAGCACTTCATATTCGTTGTTATAACCATCAAGGTATAAGGTGCGCGAATAGGTCAGGTTAGAGTCGTCAATGGTCAGATTATTGATGGTGATATCTACCGTATCTTTCGGCGTCGGTATATTATGGGTCATGCGCAGTTGGTAGAGCACCGTGTCGGTAGCAAGGAAACTGAATTGGAAATCATAACTTTTCCCGTGCATAGTAACGGTGTCTTTCGAGAGCAGAGAAGCCACACCTCTCTCGTCTACCAGGAGAGATACACGCTTGCCGTCCGGGAAGAGCAGATACGTGCCCTCGGCTACCAAGTCTGCCAGCGAGTAGTTGCCTACAATAGCAGGGTTGTTGATTTGCACAGCGGCTTCTACTTCACCTTGGCGTTTGCCCACTACTTGAAATGCCGTATCGCCGATGATATGCAGGTCTGTCTCAGGGAAGACGTAGGTAATGGTGTCGCGCACCACTAACTGCAAGTCCTCGCCGTGTACGACATAGACATTGCCGTCAGAGCCATCGACAGTGGCATCCAAAGTGAGGTAACGAAGACCCGGGCGGAGAGGCTGGTAGGCAACAACGAGTTGCACGGCATTCATAAAGATTTGCGCTTTCACTTTGTTCTCTTCATCGAAGGATTGAATCATGTTGAAGAAGCCGCCTGCCATCGTGCTCTTGGTGAAAGTACCGGTCATCTCTTCCGACACGTATTGGAAGTGCACTTTGTAGTTCAGCCCGTTAACAGGATACGCACTATTGAACTCAAACGACCACTCGCCAAACTGCTCATAGTGGACGGGGTCGAGGGTCTCGGCTTCGATACGGATGGTGTCGCCTGCTGCATAAGTCAGCAGGGGCAAGGTGATGATTGCCAATAAAATAGATAGTTTTTTCATACGTATTCTATTGATATTGTGAAAAGCAGGCGGGTACGCACGCGTACTCGCCTGCTTAAAACCTGAAACTTGAAACTTGAAATCAGTCTCCTATTTCTGCCAGTTGTCCTTGAGGGAGGCGGTGCGGTTGAGCACGAGGTGGTCGGCGGTGGTGTCGGGGTCCACTACGAAGTAGCCCTGCTTGAGCAACTGGTAGTGGTTCACCTGCGCAATGCCGTCCACGTACTCGGTGGCGTGCATCTCTTTGCGGAGTGCACTCTCTACCTTGATTTGCTTGATTTCCAGACTGTTCGGGTTGAGCAGGTCGCGGAAGTCGCCTTCCTCTGCCGACGGGTTCTCCACGGCGAACAGACGGTCGTACAAGCGTGCCTCGGCGTCCACGCACGATTGGCACTCCACCCAGTTGATGGTCGATTTTGTCTTGCGGTTGCCGCCCTCAGTGCCCGATTTAGAGTTGGGGTCGTAGGTCGCAAAGACGGTGGTGATATTGCCCTCGGCGTCTTTCTCGCAGCCCGTGGCTTGGATGATGTAGGCGTTCTTGAGTCGCACCTCGCGCCCGCCAGAGCTGAGGCGGAAGAAGTTCTTGTCGCCCACCTCTTGGAAGTCGCCGCGCTCGATGTAGAGTTCGCGGTCGAAAGTCATCTCGCGGGTGCCCAACTCGGGGTGTCCGTCGATGTTCTCCGCCACGATGGTCTCGGGCTGTGCCTCGCGGTTGGTGATGATGAGTTTGACGGGGTCGAAGATGGCGCAGACGCGCGGCGCCGTCTCTTTCTGGTTCTCGCGGAGAGTGTGCTCCAGCAAGCCCAAGTCAATCATACCCTCCACCTTGGTGTAGCCTATCTTGTTGATGAACTCGCGGATGGCGTCGGGCGTGTAGCCGCGTCGGCGCAGACCGCAGACGGTCGGCATGCGGGGGTCGTCCCAGCCGCGGACAAGTCCTTCCTTCACGAGTTGCAGCATCTTGCGCTTCGACATCACGGTGTAGGTGATGTTCAGGCGGTTGAACTCATATTGGTGCGGGCGGTAGTCGGTGTCGGCGAACTGGTCGATGAAGTAGTCGTAGAGCGGGCGGTGCACCACAAACTCCAGCGTGCAGATGGAGTGGGTTACACCCTCGAAGTAGTCGCTCTGTCCGTGTGCGAAGTCGTACATCGGATAGACATTCCATTGGCGACCTGTACGGTGGTGCGGATGGGTGGTGATGATTCGGTACATGATGGGGTCGCGGAAGTGCATGTTGGGGTTCGCCATGTCTATCTTCGCGCGGAGCACCATCTTGCCGTCGGGTATTTCACCGTTCTGCATGGCTTGGAAGAGGCGCAGGTTCTCCTCAATGGGACGGTCACGGAAGGGCGACGCCACACCCGGCTCGGTGGGGGTGCCTTTCTGTTCGGCTATCTGCTCGGCGGTCTGCTCGTCCACGTAGGCTTTGCCCTCTTTGATGAAGCGGATAGCGAGGTCATAGAGTTGTTGGAAATAGTCGCTGGCGTAGTAGACGTTGCCCCATTTGAATCCTAACCACTTGATATCCTGCATGATAGAGTCCACGTACTCCACATCCTCTTTCACGGGGTTGGTGTCGTCGAAGCGGAGGTTGCACACGCCGTTGTACTTCTCTGCGATACCAAAGTCCATGCAGATGGCTTTGGCGTGTCCGATATGCAGGTAGCCGTTGGGCTCGGGCGGGAAGCGCGTTTGTATTCTGCCGTTGTTCTTACCCTCTTGCAGGTCTTTCTCTACAATCTGCTCAATGAAATTCAAACTTTTCTCTTCCATAGGTTATTTGACAATTTGACAATTTACAATTTGACTATTTGCTATGCAGTCCCGAATAGATGCCTTAGTTGATTCCGCGAACGACACCTCGTGGGGAGGCTTTGATGAAGTCCACTATCAGGTCGCGTTCGGGGGTCTGCGGCAGTGTTGCCACGATTTGCTCCAACGCCTGCGACACGTTGAGTCCGGACATGTAGAGCAGGCGGTATGTCTCCTGAATGGAGGTTACCTGCTCTTTGGTGAAGCCGCGGCGTCCCAGTCCGACGGAGTTGATACCGCAGTAGGAAACGGGGTCGCGAGCCGCGATGATGAAGGGCGGGATGTCTTTGTTGATGCGGGTTCCGCCCTGAATCATCACGTGTGCGCCGATGTGCGTGAACTGGTGCACGAGGGTGCCGCCGCCGAGTATTGCCCAGTCGTCCACCTCTACTTCGCCTGCCAACTGCGTGGCGTTGGACATGATGATATGGTCGTGGAGGATACAGTCGTGTGCGACGTGGCTGTACGCCATGATGAGGCAGTGGTTGCCCACAACGGTCTTGCCTTTGCTGGCGGTGCCGCGGTGGACGGTGGCGCACTCGCGGATGGTGGTGTTGTCGCCGATGAAGACGTAGGTCTTCTCGCCCTTGAACTTGAGGTCTTGGGGGATGGCGCCCACCACGGCGGAGGGGAAGATATGGCAGTTCTTGCCGATGCGCGTGCCTTCAAGGATGGTGGCGTTGGCATCAATGACGGTGCCGGCACCTATCTCCACGTCTTTGTCAATGTACACGAAAGGACCGACCTGTACAGAGGGGTCCAATTTGGATTCAGGATGGATATAATTCATAATCATATAATTTTGTTGCGCAGTTGTCTGCAGCACTGTGTGTTGAAGGTGTGTCCAGGGCGGAGTGCGATGATACGACCTTGTATGTGGCAGCCGAGTAGCGACATGTCGCCGATGAGGTCGAGCAGTTTGTGGCGCGAGGGCTCGTTCTGGTAGTTGAGCGGGGAGAGGTAGCCGAGTTTGGTGGCGTCGAGGCGCGGTTGCCCGAGTTTGTCGGTCATGTAGTCGAGTCCCTCTTGCGACATGGGTGTCTCGTAGATGACGAGCGCGTTCTGCAGGTCGCCGCCTTTGATGAGCCCCATGCGCATGAGCGGCTCTATCTCGCGGACGAAGCAGAAAGTGCGCGCGGCGGCTATCTCGCGGGGGTAATTGTTCTGGTCGCGCAACTCGGCGTGTTGCTCGCGCAGCAGCCCCGTGGGGTAGGTGATGGTAACCTCTGCCTCGAAATGGTTGCATGGGAGGAGAATCATCTTGTTGCCGTGTTCCGACTGATATTCAATAGGTTCTGTTACCACGAATACCTGCTGTTCGGCGTCCTGTTCCTGCAATCCCGCTTGCTGAATGGCTTTCACGAAGAGTTTGGCGCTGCCGTCGAGGATGGGCAACTCGGGGCCGTCCACCTCGATGAGGCAGTTGTCCACGCCCATGGCGTAGAGGGCAGAGAGCGCGTGCTCCACGGTGCTGATTTTCCACGCGCCGCGCTCCAAGACGGTGCCCCGCTCGGTGGCGGAGACGTAGTCGGCAAGCGCTTGGTAAGTGGGTTTGCCGGGGAGGTCGGTGCGGCAGAGTTGCACGCCCGTGTTCGCCTCCGCGGGGAGGAACGTGGCGGAGATATTCAAGCCTGTATGCAGACCTTTGCCCTCGAAATGGAAGGGCGATTGGAGTGTATGCTGTTTCATAATTTCTTCTCTAACTCGTTGATTTTCTTCATTATATCAGGCAGCTGCTTGAAACCTACGGAGGAGCGTCGCCAGTTCATCGCGTCTATCGCGGGTGAGCCTTGGTACATGCCCTGCTTGCGCACGGAGCCTGCCACGCCCGCCTGTGCGCCGAAGACGCAGCGGTCGGCTATCTCGAGGTGTCCCGCGACGCCCACTTGTCCGGCTAAGACGCAGTGGCTGCCTATCTTGCTGCTGCCTGCCACGCCCACCTGCGCGCACATGAAGGTCGATTCGCCCACTTCCACGTTGTGCGCCACCTGCACGAGGTTATCCAGTTTGGCGTTCCGGCGCACGATGGTGGCGCCCATCATGGCGCGATCGATGGTGGTGTTCGCGCCGATTTCCACGTCGTCTTCGATGACCACATTGCCTATCTGAGGCACTTTCTGGTTCACGCCTTGCGCGTCGGGCTCGAAGCCGAAACCGTCAGCACCTACCACCACGCCGGCGTGCAGGATACAATCATTGCCAACCTTGCAGTTGGCATAAATCTTCACCCCCGCGTAGAGCGTGGTGTTGTCGCCAATCTGCACATTATCACCGATATACGTCTGCGGGTAGATTTGCACGTCCTTGCCCAATCGGACGTTCTTGCCGATGTAGGCGAAGGCGCCGATGTACGCGTCTGCGGGCACTTCCACGCCCTCGCTGATAAAGGCAGGTTGCTCGATGCCCTGCTTGCGCGGGTTCATCACCTCGGCGACCATCTTCAGCAGTTGCGCCATCGCCCCGCGGGCGTTCTCCACGGCGATGAGGGTGGCTTTCCCCTCGCGGCTGCCCGTCGCAACGGCATCGGTCAGCAGGCTGCTTGTAATCAGCACGATAGACGCTCCCGTGGTGTCCAAATGGGGCAGGTATTTCTCTTCGCATACGAAAGACAAACGCCCCTCGGTCGCGTTCTCAATAGGTGCCACATCATGCACCGCAGCCTCGGCATTGCCGTATATCGTCCCGCCTAACACAGCGGCTATTTGTTGAGCAGTAAATTGCATTTTGGATAAAGGATTAAGGACAAAGGATTAAAGACTAAATAGTTTATTTGGATCAAGGATGAAGGAACACTATTTGGATTAAGGACACAGGATTAAAGATTAAATAGTTCCAACGTTGAAACTCATAGACGAAGGTAATAAGTCTTTCATCCTTTATCCTTCATCCTTTATCCCTCAAGCGGTCCAACTGAAACACATACAGTTTCTGCGGCTTGCGCGTGAGGGCTTTCAGGTCGAGTATCTCGCTGGCGGCGGCGATGTCGCGCACCGAGCCATCTTGGTAGAGGATGTCGATAGAGTCGTCTTTCTCCGAGTAGGTATTCGAGGTGGAGATGTGCTCCACGAAGAAGTACTCCGTCTCTTTCTCGCTGATATGCAGCAGGTTAGCATAGTGTTCACGCAGCATGGCTTTCTCCTCGTCGGTGAGCGGAGCCGTCAGCAGTTTGCCACGGAATAGTTGGCGGTTGATGAAGCAACGGCTCAGCGTGGAGAGCACCACATCCTCCGCCGACATCCACACCTTGATGGCAGACAGCACGTCCGTGTCGTCCAGTAGCGCATACTGCTCCAGCGAGAAGTCATCGGCAGTAACGTGGTTGTAGAGGAAATAATGCAGTGCCGGCGAGCAGAACAGCGGTACGCCCTGTTGTGCCAACTCCTTCGCGCGCGTGAGTATCTTGATAAGGTGTTGCTCGGCAGCCACGGAGGTCTTGTGCAGATACACCTGCCAATACATCAAGCGCCGCGCCACGAGGAATTTCTCCACCGAGTAGATACCCTTCTGCTCAATCACCAGCCTATCGTCCACCACGTTCAGCATCTTCAGCAGCCGCTCGCTCGCCACGCGCCCTTCCTGCACGCCCGTGAAGAACGAGTCGCGACAGAGATAATCCATCCTATCTACGTCTAACTGACTGGAAATCAACTGATGAAGGAAATGCCTCGGGTACTCGTCTTTGAAGATGGCTATCGCCTCTGCCAGCGGTCCTGTGCGCTCAAAGGAACCCGCCACATCCATCGCCAACTGCTGTTCGCAGGCGCCCAACTCGTGGTTGATACGCTCCATCATCATGAGCGAAATCTCCTCGTGGGTAATGCCCTCCACGAGGGTGTGCTCCAGCACGTGCGAGAACGGACCGTGCCCCACATCGTGCAGCAGGATGGCTATCAGTGCGCCCGTGGCTTCCTGCTCGCTGATGTCCACGCCCTTCCCGCGAAGCGAACTTATCGCTTCGCTCATCAGGTGCATCGCCCCCAGCGAGTGGGAGAAACGGCTGTGCATGGCGCCGGGATAGACCAAATAGGAGAGACCCAACTGACGAATACGTATCAATCGTTGCACCAGCGGATGTTGCAATACATCGTACAGCAAATCATTCGGAATGCTCAAAAAACCGAAAACGGGATCGTTGATAATCTTATGTTTATTCGCCATTTATAAAATTCGAAAGAAGATTTGAGCAGAGCACGTTTTTTACCGACTATGGGGGCTATTTACCACTTAGTCAAGCGACATGGCTCGCACTCATGCCAACGATAAGAGAAACTGATACCCAAGGAGAAATATCCGTCTCCCCACTGGAAACGGGAAGATTTCCGTATGGGATACCCGTCCAAGTTGCAACGTGGAAAATCAAGCAATGCTTGGTGGACAGAGGCAGAAATGCAAATACACAACCCGCGGGAAACATCAAAATTATAACCAATTTCTATCGGCAACATCGGCACTATATTCACCATTCTATCTGGTCCGTATCCAAGACGAGTAAAATCGTAGTCAATCACGTTGAGACTAAGCCCCAAGCCAAGATAAGTATAGAACCCCGCCTTTGAGAACGGATACCACTCCACACCGGCAGATACCTCGCCAAAAGTGTTAGAGAAAGAGCCCTTTCCGATAGAAACTTTTACACCGTCACTGTTCACTGTTGTACGTGCACTGTCATTACCATGCAAATAACCGCCAAGAATAGAGGCACGAACATAGGTTGTACGCCCGATCTGATGTAGATAATCGAACTTGATGCTTCCGCCGAGACTCAGGTTCTGCGGTTGCCACCCTTCCTTGAAAGCAATGCCCAACATATCCACATCACCGTAGTAATAAAGGGCGTTAAAAGTAATACCTACTCCTCGCTTGGTGGTAGGGATTCTTCTTATATACAAGCCTGTTTTCGTACTGGGAGACTTTCGTTGCACGATAATAGCCGTCGACTCTTTTTTAGAAGAAGAACTGCTTTCTGCTAAAATATTACCACATAAAAGCAGGAAGAGAACAATGACAAAAGGTGTTTTTTTCATTACTATTTAAGGGTTTAATATCAAAACCGCGGCAAAGTTACAAAAAAAAATAGAAACACGCAAATTTTTTTTATCTTTTTGCGTATTTCTACTAATTTCTTGAATAAGGTTTATCCGAAAACGTAGGGTTATCGTCTATTACGCTTAACCTGAAAAGCCTTGTTGCGTGATTTGCTTACTTTTCGCTTGTATTCCACTGCACGTTTATTGTAGGGGTTCACACGCGCAGTCTTGGAAAAACTATTTCGGCCTTTGCCAGTGGCGTAATTAGCCATTCTTCCTATTTCTTCCCTACCCGCATTGAACGTATAGGCAACACCAAACATAAAATACCCATCCGTGAATTGTCCGAATGCACTCTTGCCGGTATCGTCAAGATTTACTCCCGCGTTGGGCGCATAATCAAAATCTGCAGAGTGAACATCGCCTCGTCCCCATCCGTCCATACTATAGCCTCTACCTTGTTTTTTGCTGTTGACATTAACAAGCCCGTTGTGCACGGATGCCTTAACAGAGAGCGTATGCCCTTTAGCGAGTCGGAAACTATACCCCATTTCTCCAATACCAACGGGGGTTAAACAAGTACGCCATCCGGGGTCGTTATGTTTCCCCGGGTTTCGGAGGGTGTTGTTGAAATCGCACCACACACTCCCCATATAGAATCCCACTCCGGCATAGAGAAAGAGACCTCCTTCGCGATGTGGAATCGGGTACCATTCCACCCCAAAGTCAAGTTCTCCATAGAAACTTTGGAAAGAACCTATACTATACAAGTCGTTCTCAGCACTTCCTGCTCGAGGTTGTTTCCCTTTGTTTGTCCAATATGCCCAAGATTGATTATTGGCATCCGAGCGCAGAAAACCTCCATTGAGGGTAGTACGCAGTCCTAAAGAAGATATTACTTGGTAAGTGTAAGCCACTTCTAAGCCTCCTCCGAGATTTACGGCGCGTGGTTCAATAGTCAACGGGTGATTTCGCACAGGGCAGATATCACCATAGTAATAATTACCAAAAAGACCAAAGGAAACGCGATGAATAGTTGTGGAACTATACGAAGGATTATAAGACACTTGGGCAGATATAAAAACACTCACAACGAGTGCTCCAACAACCAACCATGTTTTTGTGCCAAATTTAGCCATCCCTACCTACTCATAAATCGGCGTTTAGAACCGTCCAACGTATATTGTACCGCGAGTGGGACTTGAACCCACACAGCCATTTCTGGCCAAAGGATTTTAAGTCCTTCGTGTCTACCGATTCCACCATCGCGGCGCAGTTACTCAAAAATCGGCTGCAAAGTTACAACATTATTTTGAATTATGCAAATTTTTATACCAAAAACTTTCACATTCTCTTATTTTTCAGGGTCTGACCGTTATATGAAAGCAGGCCTGTCGCCATTCGTACTTGACGTAAACACGTCCCGCCCGTTGATGATTGAGCAACACTTGACCCAGCACCAACTTCAGGTTATCCTCTGTCATATAGTCATTTGTGCGTGTTACTTTGTCGTAGCGATAGTAGGCGATGTCGAAGGTCGTCCCGTAGCAATGGCACGACTGGTTGGTGGCGTTGATGTTCCCGCTTCGTTGCAGCAATCGTACATCCTCTTGCGTCCGAAGCACGCTCGTTACGTAGAACCGATAGTGAGGCAACCCGTTGCGCGCGAGGATGTCCGCCCACTCTTCGCCTATCGCCTCCAACTCTGCCGCCGCTTTGGGAACGAGATAAGGAATAGAGTGGGTCAACGAATCCACCACATAGTTGTTGCTGTTCTCCACTAACACCAGTTGCCGTTTCATGTGCGAGGCTTCCTTGCGGTCGGCGGGCATACAGGGCAGCCCGAGTGCCTGCGCGGCAGCCAGTTGCTTGCGCTGGCTGTCGTTGAACTTCTCCTTGTAACTGAACGTCCGCCCAGGGTACGACACGAGATGAGTCTCCGCCGGAGACTCATCTCGTCCATTATCAGAAGAGCAGGCTGTCAATCCCGCCAAGCACCCAACAACCGCAAAAACAATTAAGATTTTTTTATTCACAATGCCCTCTTAATTCTTATCTTCGCTACGCTACGAACGATTATTTCCTAATTATTTACAGCGTCCATTCGAAGCCTTCTTTGGTATCTTTGATGTTGAACCCGAGTGCAGTCAGTTCATTGCGAATCTTGTCGCTCGTGCCCCAATCCTTGTTGCGCTTGGCTTCCAGCCGCATATTCAGCAGCATGTCCACCGCGCCGTGAAGTGCTTGCGTCTGCGCCTCGTCGCCGCCCGCGCTTGCTCCCTCCAACTGCAAGCCGAGGATGTCTATCGCATAGGTCTTCCATACCTTGCGCAACTGCTCCAACTCCTCTGCGGAGATAGTCTCTTTGCCGTCGAAGACAGAGTTGATACGCTTGGAGGAGTCGAACAGCAGCGAAATCACTATCGGCGAGTTGAGGTCGTCATCCATCGCTTCTGCGCATTTCTCTGCCAACACGGTGGCAGCGTCGGTGGTCGTTGCCCCTGCCGTTGCCTGCAGTTTCTGCAAGCGCTGATAAGCCTCTTGCAAGCGTGCAAAGCCCTTCTCCGCTGCCTCCAAGGCTGCCGACGAGAAGTCCACCGTCGAACGATAGTGCGCCATCAGGATGAAGAAACGTATCGTCATCGGCGAGAAGGGCTTGGTCAGCAACTCGTGCTTGCCGGTGAAGAACTGCTCCAGCGTGATGAAGTTGTTGTAACTCTTTCCCATCTTCTTGCCGGCAATGGTAATCATGTTGTTGTGCATCCAATAGTGCACCGTGTCGTGCCCCAGCGCCGCGCACGACTGGGCTATCTCTGCCTCGTGGTGGGGGAACATCAGGTCCATGCCGCCCCCGTGGATATCAAACTCTTCGCCGAGGTATTTCGTTCCCATCGCCGAGCACTCCATGTGCCAGCCGGGGAAACCCTCCGACCACGGGCTGGGCCAGTGCATGATATGCTCCGGCGATGCCTTCTTCCACAGTGCGAAGTCGTAACTATGCTTCTTCTCCGCCTGCCCGTCCAACTCGCGCGTCTCGGTCTTTATATCCTCCAGATTGCGCCCCGACAACTTCCCGTAGGGGAAGTCTTTGGCGTACTTCTCCACATCCATATACACGCTCCCGTTCGATACATAGGCGTAGCCGTGGTCGAGTATCTTCTGCACAAACGCCATCTGCTCGATGATATGCCCGCTCGCATGCGGCTCTATCGACGGCGGCAGCACGTTCAGCAACTCCATGTCGCGGTGATAGCGGTTGGTGTAATGCTGCACCACCTCCATCGGCTCCAACTGCTCCAAGCGTGCTTTCTTGGCTATCTTGTCCTCGCCCTCGTCGGCATCGTGCTCCAAGTGCCCCACGTCGGTGATGTTACGCACATAGCGCACCTTGTAGCCGAGGTGTTGCAGGTAGCGATACAGCAGGTCGAAGGTGATGGCAGGGCGGGCATGCCCCAAGTGCGCATCGCCGTACACCGTCGGCCCGCACACATACATCCCCACATGCCCCTCATGCAAAGGACGAAAATACTCTTTCTGACGAGTTAATGTATTGTATATCTGTAGCATAATCATTTCATGTTAGTCATTTCATGTTGGTCATTGCATGTTGACATTTTATGTTGGCCATTGCATGTTAAACGCGAAGCATCAACAGGAACTGACAAACATGAAATGATAAACATGAAATGATAAACATTTTATCAAAGCAAGTTATTCTTCTCAATATCGAGGAAGTACTTGTAAGTCCCCACTTTCAGTTCGTCGCAAGCCGCCTCGTCGCACACGATGATACCGTGCTGGTGCATCTGCAACGCCGAAATCGTCCACATGTGCGAAATCGGCTCCTCCACAGCATGTTGCAGCGCGCGTGCTTTGTTGTGTCCGTTCACCATAATCAGCACCTCTTTCGCGTCCATAATCGTGCCTACACCCACGGTCAGTGCGGTCTTGGGTACTTTGTTCACGTCGTTGTCGAAGAAGCGCGAGTTGGCGATAATCGTGTCGGTGGTCAACTCTTTCTTGCGGGTGCGCGAGGTCAGCGAAGAGCCCGGCTCGTTGAAGGCGATATGCCCGTCGGGACCGATGCCGCCAAGGAACAACTGTATGCCTCCGCAGTTCTTTATCTTCGCCTCATAGCGTGCGCACTCGGCTGCGAGGTCGGGCGCATTCCCGTTCAGTATATTCACGTTCTCGGGGCGGATATCGATATGGCTGAAGAAGTTCTTCCACATGAACGAGTGGTAACTCTCGGGGTGGTCTTCGGGGATACCTACATACTCATCCATATTGAAAGTAACCACGTTGCGGAACGACACTTTCCCTGCCTCGTACAACTTAATCAGGTGCTTGTACATACCCAGCGGCGAAGAGCCCGTCGGCAGTCCCAGCACGAAGGGTGTCCCCTCTTTCGGAGCAAACTCATTGATACGTTGTGCCACATAGTTGGCAGCCCATTGGCTCATCTGGTCATAATTCGGTTCAATAATCAGTCTCATAATGATATTGTGTGTGTTTTTATGCTTAGTCTATGCAAACCTTATCGCGTTTGCGGGCTGCAAAATTACTGCTTTTTTTTAATATATGCAAGTTTTGTTTCGTTTTTTCGGAAAAAGGCATAACTCCCCAACCTATATGGCATGAATAGCAAAGGATGCTAATACGTGTTTTGGACAATTCCTACTTACGGTGATTTTGCAAGGGTTTTAGTAAGGGTTATATAAGGGTCTAATAAGGGTCTAACTGCATCAGAAGCATCGCGAAAATACATCTCTCAATAGGTTCACATGCGAAAAATGGACAATTATTTTTGATAAGGATATACGAGTTGACCCATATTGCTTACCTAATGCAAGCCCCAACGGAGCGACATAACTCAATTTTGAATCGCTGGAGCAACATGTATATCACTGCCTAAAAAAAATGTAGTCGCGTATTAAGGGCATTTTTTCTATTTCGTATTCAGCAAACAAGGATGGACGGAGACCCAATCTGACGATGCGAGCCATAACTGAAATAAGGATGCCTGTGTTTTTGTAGTCAAAACGCACATGCCCACCGAAAAATGTGGTAAAAAGTTGTATAATTAAGAAAAAAGTAGTACCTTTGCAGCGGATTTGTGTACCCTATCGACTATGCAGATACTCACTCGACACGGCTTGCTGGGCTTGGAGAAGCCCGTTGTGATGGCGATACTGAATATCACGCCCGATAGTTTCGTGCCTTCTACGCGGCTGTTGGAGACCCCCTCTAACTCCCCCTCAAAGGGGGAGAATTGGGATAGCACTGCTTTGGGAGAAGAGCATGGTGCGGCTCCCGTGAACGGGATAAACTTCCGACCGCACCTCCATGAGGGAGAGAGTCAAGACGAGGAGCGGGTGTTGGTGCAAGCGGAACGGGCTTTGGCAGAGGGGGCAGCGATACTGGATATCGGGGGCTACTCCACCCGCCCGGGTGCTGCGGAGGTGAGCGAGGAGGAAGAGTGGCAGCGCGTGGCGATGGCGCTGGCTGCGATACGGCGACATTTTCCCGAGGCGGTGGTGTCGGTGGATACCTTTCGTCCGGAGGTGGCGCGCAGGGCGGTGGACAAGTATGAGGCAGACATCATCAACGACATCTCCGGCGGGTGCGAGGAGATGTACGAGGCGGTGGCGGAGCGGCATGTGCCGTATGTGTTGATGCACATGCGGGGGACGCCGAAGACCATGCAGCAGATGACTGATTATGAGGATATTATGAGTGAGATGATGGCGTTTTTCCAAAGCCGTATAGACCGCTTGCACCGGATGGGTGTTGCGGACGTGATTGTGGACCCCGGGTTTGGTTTCGCCAAGACCGTGGCGCAGAACTACGAGGTGCTTAGGCGGATGCAGGAGTTTGAGGCGCTGGGTTGTCCTCTGCTGGCGGGGCTTTCGCGTAAGTCGATGTTCTACAAGCCGTTAGGCATCACACCCGAGGAGGCGCTGAACGCGACGACGGCGGCGAACATGCTGGCGCTGGAGCGGGGAGCGAACATCCTGCGAGTGCATGACGTGCGGGCAGCGGTGGAGACGGTGGAAGTGTATTGGAGCGCTATGCGCTGTTAGAAAGCGCTGCGCGCTGTATAAAACTTCGTGTACGAAAGCCCTATCGGGCTGTTAGAAAGCGCTGACGCGCTGCACACGGAGCGAAGCGTAGTTTTTTACACGAAGTTAATAACACGAAGTTTCTTACACGAAGTTATTTACACGGAGCGAAGCGGAGTTACAATGATAGTTTCTTTCAAGGACATATTGGATATTTTGTGCGTGGCGGTGCTGCTGTATGAGGTGTATCGTCTGCTGCGGAAGTCGGGGGCGGTGAACCTGTTCTGGGGCGTGCTGGCGTTTCTCGTGGTGTGGTTCTTGGTTACGTTCGTGATTCAGTTGGACTTGACGGGGGCGATTTTTGAGCGCGTGATAAGCGTGGGGGCAATAGCCATCATCGTGATATTTCAAGAGGAGATACGGTCGTTCTTCTATCAGTTGGGTTCGCGTTTCAGCGACTGGCGTATGCGGCGACTGCATGCGGACAAGTCCGCGCCCGACCAGTATGTGCAGCAGTTGGTGTTGGCATGCCGGCACCTGTCGCAGTCGAAGACGGGCGCGCTGATAGTGATAGCGGGTAAGCAGAGTCTGAGCGAGTACGCCGACACAGGGGAGAACCTGAACGCGACCATCTCCGCGCGGCTGGTGGAGAACATCTTCTTCAAGAACACTCCGCTGCACGACGGTGCACTCATCATCAAGAACGGACGGATAGTGTCGGCGGCATGTATCCTGCCTGTGTCGAAGAACCAAGATATACCGAAGCATTACGGTCTTCGCCACCGCGCCGCGCTCGGGATAGCGGAGAAGACCGACGCCGTGGCAATAGTGGTGTCGGAAGAGACGGGGAAGATATCGGTGGCGAAAGGCGACAGTATCTGTTATGTGAGCGAGGAGAAGTTGGTGAATTATATTGTATAGGAGGAAGAAGCCTCTGCGAGGCTGTTGGAAACCTGCGTGTACGAAAGCCCTATGGGCTGTAAGAAAGTAAATGTAAAAAAGCGCTACCGCGCTGTACACGAAGCGAAGCGGAGTTCCTTACACGAAGTTAAATACACGAAGCGAAGCGGAGTAACAAACACGAAGTTAATTACAATAAAGATTATATGTTTAAGAGAACACTTGTAACATCTGCACTGCCGTATGCGAACGGTCCTGTGCATATCGGACACCTTGCGGGGGTGTATGTGCCCGCTGATATTTATGTGCGGTACCTTCGTCTGAAAGGCGAAGAGGTGCTGTTTGTGGGCGGCAGCGATGAGCATGGCGTGCCCGTAACCATCCGCGCCCGCAAGGAAGGGATTACCACGCAAGAGGTGGTGGACAGGTATCACGAGTTGATAAAAACCTCCTTCGAACAGTTCGGGATTTCGTTCGATGTGTATTCGCGCACAACGAGCAAGATACATCATCAGTTTGCGTCCGATTACTTCCGCAAGTTGTACGACGAGGGGAAGTTCATCGAGCAGACGACGGAGCAGTTCTACGACCCTGAGACGCAGGAGTTTCTGACCGACCGTAACATCCGCGGTGAGTGCCCGCGCTGCCATGCGCAGGGGGCATACGGCGACCAGTGCGAGAAATGCGGCGCCACGCTGTCGCCGGATGAGTTGATAAACCCCTACAACGCCATCAACGGCAACCCGCTGACGAAGAAAGCCACGACACACTGGTATCTGCCGCTCGACCAATATCAGCAATGGTTGGAGCAATGGATACTGCAAGAGCACAAGGAGTGGCGCCCGAACGTGTACGGGCAGTGTAAGTCGTGGTTGGACGGCGGGCTGAAGCCGCGGGCGGTAACACGCGACTTGGACTGGGGTATCCCCGTGCCCGTGGAGGGAGCCGAGGGGAAGGTGCTGTACGTATGGTTCGACGCGCCGATAGGCTATATCTCCAACACGAAGGAACTGTGCGACGCACAGCCGGAGAAATACGGCAAGTGGGAGACCTGGTGGAAAGACCCCGAGACGCGCCTGATTCACTTCATCGGCAAGGATAACATCGTGTTCCACTGTATCGTCTTCCCCTCTATGTTGAAGGCAGACGGGTCGTATATCCTGCCGGACAACGTGCCCTCCAACGAGTTCCTGAACCTTGAGGGCGACAAGATAAGCACCTCGCGCAACTGGGCAGTTTGGCTGAACGAGTACTTGGTGGATTTCCCCGGCAAGCAGGACGTGCTGCGCTATGTGCTGACCGCCAACGCGCCGGAGACGAAGGATAACGACTTCACGTGGGCGGACTTCCAAGCCCGCAACAACAACGAGTTGGTGGCGATATACGGCAACTTCGTCAACCGCGCGCTGGTACTGACGCAGAAGTACTTCGGCGGGAAAGTGCCCGCTCGCGGCGGCTTGACCGACTACGACCAACAGACCATCGCCGAGTTCCAAGGCGTAAAGGCACAGGTGGAAGAGTTGCTGAACAACTTCCGCTTCCGCGATGCACAGAAAGAGGCGATGAACCTCGCGCGTATCGGCAACAAGTACCTCGCCGACATGGAGCCGTGGAAACTGGCGAAGACTGATATGGCGCGTACGGCGACGGTGCTCAACCTCGCTTTGCAGATTGCTGCGAACCTCAGCATCGCCTTCGAGCCTTTCCTGCCTTTCTCCTCGGAGCGGCTGCGCGGTATGCTTCGCCTGCCCGCCTGCGACTGGAGCACGCTGGGCAGCATAGACCACCTGCTCGAAGGACACGAACTGGGCGAAGTGAGCCTGCTCTTTGAGAAGATAGAGGACAACGCTATTCAGGCGCAACTGGACCGTCTTGCGCGGATTAAGCAAGAGAACGAGGACGCTGCCAAGGCGGAGGAACTGAAAAACTGGCACCCCGCGGAGGTGAAAGGTGCGACCACGATAGACGAGTTTGACAAGACGGACATCCGCGTGGCGACGGTGGTGGAGTGCAAGCCCGTGAAGAAATCCGACCGCTTGCTGCAGTTCACGCTGGACGACGGCATGGGCGGGCGCACCATCCTGTCTGGTATCGCACAGTCGTACCCCGACCCGAGCGTGCTCGTGGGCAAACAGGTACTATTCATCGCGAACTTCCCGCCGCGCAAGATGATGGGAATTGAGTCGCAGGGGATGATACTATCGGCAGTGGACGCTGACGGTAAACTGGTGGTAACCACCGTGTCGGCACCCGTGCAGAACGGCGCGCAGGTGGGGTAAGACCCACCCCAACCCTCCCTACAAAGGGAGGGAGTATAATTAGATAACTAATGGAAACTACTATGAAAAAGTATATATCACCAACTAATTTTTCTCTCCCCCTCGCGGGGTCCCCGAAAAATCTTCGATTTTTGGGGTGCTCTTGTAGGGGGAGTTGGAAGGGGTCCTTGGGTCTTTTACTTCTCCTGCTACTCTTTTCGCCGTGTATGCGGGGGGAGGATGTGGTGTATCTGACGACGGAGCAGTTTAAGGCGCGGGTGTTCGACTATTCGACGGAGCGCGAGTGGAAGTACAAAGGCAACAAGCCTTGCGTGATAGATTTCTACACCACATGGTGCGGACCTTGCAAGCGCTTGGCTCCCATCATGGAGGAGTTGAGCCAGACCTACTGCGACCGCGTGGTGTTCTACAAGGTGGACACCGAACGGGAGCGAGAGTTGGCGTATGCTTTTCAGATACAGAGCATTCCGCAGGTGCTGTACGTGCCCGTAGAGGGTAAGCCGATTTTGCTCAAAGGGCTCTATCCCAAAGAGAGTATTGTGAAGATTATAGAGGAACAGTTGTTAAAAAGGCCCTCCCCTACCCTCCCTACAGAGGGAGGGAGTAAATAAATTACTATTGTCTAACTAAAAACTAATCTCTTTGCTCTCCCCCTTTGTAGGGGGAGTTGGAGGGGGTCCTCCTATGCAAGTAGAACTTATTCTTCTCATATTATCGTTGCTCTTTTTCGCGAGTATCTTCACGGATAAGATAGGCTACAAGTTCGGTGTTCCCGCGCTGTTGCTGTTCCTGGCAGTGGGTATGCTCTTCGGCGCGGATGGCATCGGTCGTCTGTTCAACGAAGACGGGATGGGCTATATGTTCGATGTGAACACTGCGCAGGCCATCTCCACCGTGGCGCTGTGCGTCATCCTTTTTTCCGGCGGCATGGATACGAAGATAGTGGATATACATCCCATCATTGCTCCGGGTATTACGCTGGCGACCATTGGAGTGCTGTTCACTGCCCTCATCACGGGCGTGATTATCTACTATGTCTTCGGCTGGCTCAATGCGGTAGCGACCATCACGCTGCCGATTGCTCTGCTCATGGCGGCAACGATGTCTTCTACTGACAGCGCGTCGGTGTTCTCCATCATGCGCACGAGCGGGATTTCGTTCAAGCATAACCTGCGTCCGTTGCTCGAGTTAGAGTCGGGTGCTAACGACCCGATGGCGTATGTGCTGACCTCCACGCTGATAGGCGTGGCAACGGCTAAGATGGAGCCTACGGCGTTGCCTATCGTGCAGACTATCGTGGTGCAATTAGTGATGGGCGGTGTGCTGGGTTTTGCCTTCGGAAAAGCCATCGTCATGCTCATGCGCAAGGTGCAACTCAACAACGACTCGCTCTACCCTATCATGGTGCTCACCGCCTGCATCTTCATCTTCTCCATCACCTATTATCTGGAGGGGAACCCGTATCTGGCGGTGTATGTGGGCGGGCTGATTATCGGCAACAGCAAGTTCACCAAGAAGCGGCAGACGAAGAGTTTCTTCGATGGTCTGACGTGGCTGAGCCAGTTGGTGATGTTCCTCATGCTGGGTCTGCTTGTCAGGCCGCACGAGTTTTTGCAGTTGGAGGTGTGGCTGCCATGCCTGATTATCAGTATCGTGATGGTGTTCATCTCGCGCCCGCTGTCGGTGTTCCTGTGCATGGCACCTTTCCGTAAATATCATCTGCGCGATAAGGTAATGCTCAGTTGGGTCGGGCTCAAGGGGGCGGTGCCGATTATCTTCGCCATCATGTGCATGTCGGAGAACGTGCCGCACAGCAACCTTATTTTCAATGTCGTCTTCCTTTGCACGCTGGTGTCGCTATTGGCGCAGGGCACGACGCTCGCGGCGATGGCGAAGAAGTTAGACTTGGCGGAGCCGCCTATGCAGTTGCGCCGCTTGGAGCATTTCGACCTTGATTTGCCCGAGGAGATTGAGTCATCCGCCACGGAGGTGGAGGTAACGCAGGAGATGTTGTTCAACGGTACGCGGTTGCTCGACATCGGTATTCCTCGTCAAACATTGGTTATCATGGTGCGCCGCGGGGAGGACTTCTTCGTGCCAACGGGGCAATCAGAGTTGCAGGAGGGCGACCAACTGCTTGTGCTCACGGACAACGACGTGGAGGTGGCGAACAAGTACAAGATGCAGGAGGCGGAGGAAGAAGCGCGCCACCTGAATATCTTCACCGACACGGTGGCGTACCTGAAACTGAAATGGTATCGCCTGCAACGCCGCTACCGCCGCAAACACCATTAATCCACCTTATTGTGCTTTCTTTAACCCTTCTTCCGTTCATCTCAAAATTTTTCGTAACATTGCGTACTTTTCTGATAGCGAATTATAAACACTGTTCTTATGATTGGACTCTTCAACGATAACTTCCCGCCTGTCATGGATGGCGTCGCACTGACCGTGCAAAACTATGCCTATTGGCTGCAAGAGCAGGGAAAAGAAGTCTGTGTCGTTACTCCATACGCCCCTCACTCGCAAGACATACTCAAATCAGCAAAATACCAACTCGAGAGATACGCATCTATACCTATTCCCATGCGCAAACCATACCGCTTCGGTATGCCCTATCTCGACTACAAATTCCTCAACCACCTCAATAGCAAGCACTTCTCGTTAATACACGCCCATTGTCCTTTCACCGCCGGTATATTGGCACGACAAGTCGCTACCAAGCAGCAGATACCTTTGGTCGCTACCTTCCACTCAAAGTACCGACAAGATTTTGAGCGAGCATTGCGCTACAAACCCATCGTGGATAAGGTCGTCAACTATATCGTCCGTTTCTACGAGCAGGCAGACGAGGTATGGATACCCCAAGCCGCAGTAGAGCCCACCCTTCGAGAGTATGGGTATAAAGGCAATGTCGTTGTTGTAGATAACGGCAACGATTTTGTTTCCTCGCCGCAAGAGGTGGAACAAATGCGCACGCAGCAACGGACGCTCCTGCATCTTGACGAAAAACAAACCATGTTCCTCTTTGTTGGGCAACATATCTGGGAGAAGAATATCGCCTTCATACTCGATGCGCTTGCTCTCATCCCGCAACTTCCTTGGAAACTATACATGATTGGCAACGGCTATGCGCAAGATGCTATTAAAGAGAAAATCCATCGGTTAGGGCTTTCCGAGAAAGTGATTATGGTCGGCACTGTGCTGGATAGAGACCTGCTCAAGCGATACTACGCCGCAGCCGATATGTTCCTCTTCCCCTCGCTCTACGATAATGCACCCCTTGTTGTCCGAGAAGCCGCAGCGATGCACACACCCGCACTGCTACTGCAAGACGCCACTGCCGCAGAAATCATCCGAAACAACGACAATGGTTACCTCTGTCAGAATGACCCCAACGCCTATGCCCAACTGCTCGCATACCTCATCGACCACCCCGATGAAGCAACGAAAGTGGGTAACCGAGCCTCACAAACCATCGCACGGTCATGGAAAGATATTATGACCGAAGTCAGCGAGAGATACGATGCAATCATCGATAGATGGAATTGCACACACAAATAAAAGATGTACAAAAAGATTGTTTGGTTGTTGTTGATTCTTTGCACGTGCTTCCAACTGCATGCGCAAGAAGATACATTCATCGACGGACTCATCGTCGATGCCGAAACCGGGGAAACGCTTCCTCTGGTGCAGGTCTATTTTGTGCAAAAGCAAAACAACGAATGGAAACCGACCAACATCGGAACAACCTCCGACCTCGACGGCAAATTCGCCATCCCTGCACATCCCCAATATACCACCCTCTGCTTCCAAATGATTGGATACAAAAATGAATATCTCACTATCCGAAAAGGGCTAAAAAGGCACAACCTCAAAATCAAACTCAACGCCGATACCTACAACCTGCAAGACATCATCGTTAGACCCAACAAAGAAAAGCAGAAATACAGACGGAGAGGAAACCCCGCCGTCGAACTCATCAAAAACGTCATTGCACACAAAGACTCCTTCAACGTCAAAACGCAAGACCACTATACCGCAGAAACATACCACCGTATGTCTTTTGCGCTCGAAAACTTCACACCTAACTTCGATAAACCTTTCTGGAAGAACTTCATCTTTATCCAAAAGTATATTGACACCACCGAACTATATCCCTCCATCACGCTCTCCATACGCGAAAATTTCGCCGATGAATACTACCAACGAAGACCACGAAAAGAGAAACATATCGTCAGCCGAAAGCGCATCTTCGGACTGGAATCGCTCCTCACCTCCTCTTCGCTCCAAGAGAACATGAATGCTGTCTTCACGGATATAGATATCAATGACGACAATATCAATGCCCTCTTCAATCGTTTTGTATCTCCCGTTTCCACACCGTTAGCCGTCTCCTATTACCAATACTATCTCGCCGACACCATCCTCATTGATGGCGATTCCTGCATTGACCTCGCCTTCGTCCCTGTCAACTCACAGAGTTATAGTTTCACAGGGCATCTCTATATCGTCAACGACTCCACCTACAAAATCAAAAAGTATTCCCTCACTGTCCCCAAGGAAATCAACCTCAACTTCGTCAGCGACTACACCGTTGAGCACCAATACAAACGACTCGAAAACGGACTTTGGGCGCCCGACAGAACAACCACTTCCGCCAAATTCTTCCTCTTCAATCGAAAGAAGAACATCATCGCACGGCAAACCAAAATTTATACCGACTTCGACTTCGAAACACCCCTTAATCTCGCCGTCTTCTCTCCTTCTGTCCCCACCGACACCGTCAAGCCGCCCGACTCCACATCCATCCGAGAAGACTTCCTCTATTGGGATACCCACCGACCCGAACCCCTCTCTTTCTACGAAGGCTCCGTCATGGACCTCGTCGCTGAGTTCAAAGCCACACCCAAATTCAACTCCCTGCTTATGGCTGTCGATGCCATCACCACGGAGTACGTTGCCACCGTGCCCTCTACCCGATGGGGAGAGTCCAAATGGGACTTTGGACCTATCTACAATACCGTCTCGTGGAATCCCCTTGAAGGTGTCAGACTACGCGTCGGAGGAGTTACCACCGCCAACCTACACCCGCAACTCTTCCTATCTACATACCTCGCTTTCGGTACACAAGACCTCCTGCCCAAAGGGAATGTATCGCTCATGTGGTCGTTCAACAAAAAACACTACCACCAATACGAAGCACCTCGACACTATATCCAACTCCAAGCGCAATACGATGTCGAAGAACCCGGACAACAAACGGGTATCATCACCAGAGACCACATACTCATGTCCATACCCACCTCCAAACCTACGATGAAAAACTATCAGTATGTATGGAGAGCAAAAGCCACCTATATGAAAGAGTGGCACAACGGACTAACCCTCAAAGCGGGATTCGATTTCGAGAATAACACCCCCGCAGGAGCACTCTACTACAGCCGCGTCAAGCAATACCTCGGCGGCAATGTCGCCATCACTCAACAGGTCCCCTCCTACAACAACTACGAAGCAGCCCTCGAACTTAGATACATCAACGGCTCACCCCTACCCATCGACCGTATGGGCACCGAATCACCATTCACCGTCGAGCAAGATGCACCCATCATCAGCCTACGACATACCATGGGCTACTTAGACGACAGATACTCCGGAGGACAAGGATTCTACTACAATACCACCACACTCTCTGCCGAAAAACGATTCTGGTTCTCGTCCTTCGGACACTTAGATGCTAAAATCCAAGCAGGAGGTGTCTGGAATAAAGTACCCTTCACCAAACTCTATTTCCCTGCCACCTCCACCTCCATCTTCCTCGGGAAAAGCGCCTTCAACCTCATGCAACCCATGGAGTTTATGATGGACTATTATGTCAGCCTCTTTGCTACGTACTATTTCAAAGGCTGGGTCATCAACCGCATCCCCGTGCTCAATAAAACAAAACTCCGAGGCGTCGTCAGTGTCGCTGCCATCTACGGAGGACTCACCGACAAAAACAATCCCTACCTCCCCGGCAACGAAAACCTCTATATCTTCCCCAACAACGCCACGTACGACCACGAGGGAAAATATCTCAGCGGCTACACCTCATCGCCTATCGGAAAAATACCCTATGTCGAAATGACATTCGGTATAGAGAATATATTGAAATTCATACGAATAGACTATGTCCGCCGCTTCACCTACAACGACTACCTCCTCCCCGACGGCATACACCGCAGGCAAATCAAACCATGGGGTAGAAACGGTGTCAAAGTAACCATCCGCTTCGCCCTATAATGTTGTCCGGTGTGCGCCCGCGACCGGTCGGGGCTAAAATATGCACCCCCGCCCTATAATGCTGCCCGGGTGCGCAGGCGTCCCCGCCTGCTAAAAATCGTAAATCGTAAATCGTAAATACAATGTGGATGTTTCTTTTGATGTTGTTGCAAACATCGATGCTCGTAGGAGGGCAAGTGCTCCTCAAACTCGGTATGCAAGATATGGGAGAGTTCTTATGGACTTGGGATTATATCCTTCATAATGTCTTGCTCAATGGCTGGCTGCTTCTCGGAGTGCTGTTGCTTATTGCTGCCAATGTCTTTTGGCTCTGGCTGCTCAAGATGTACCCCTTCTCTATCATCTATCCGCTTACCAGCATAGGTTTTGTGTTGGGCATGCTTTGCAGCGTACTCATCTTCCACGAGCCCGTCCATGCCATGCAATGGGTAGGCGTCATCTTGGTAATGGCAGGCTGCTACTTCATTGCCAAGTAATAAAAGAGACTACCTAACAAATTCTATGAAGCGTTGCCACTGGGGACGCAGGCGTCTCGCCTGCGGGCGTTTTGGAACAAAACGAAGGTTTTTGCGGTGATTTTTGCAGCTTATAAGCCATTCACAAACAACAAGAGACTGCCCAACAAATTTGTTAGACAGCCTCTTTTTTATCTAATCGTTCTCTCTCAGAACAAACTCAACTGATTGTCCTCCTCATCGGTATGGTGCGTGGTGATGGTCATCGGCACATCCTCCACCGAGATTGTCGTCTCCTGCTTCTCCTCGTGGAGCTCTTTATGGAGGTGCGGTCTCCGGGCAGCACCCTCAGCATCCTGCAAAGCCGCATCCTCAGCACCTTTGGCACCCTCAGCATCCTGCAGAGCCGCACCTTTGGCACCCTCAGCACCCTCCGACGAATCCTCCCCCTCAGAAGCCGAATCTTCCTCCGGCTCCGGCTCCGGCGTGATGTCCTCTATTCGGCTGATTTCCAAGGTCGAAAGTCGCTTACCCTTCGCCTTCGGCGATTTCTCATCGATAAACTCCGCCATCGCTATCTCCTGCGCCTCGCGTGTCTCGTCAGTGAACACGAGTCGGAACACAGGCTCCTCGCGGTCGGTCAGCAACACGATGCGCGACTCCTTGTTCTCGCCTAACATGTTCTGCTGCTTCAAGGTCGCATCGAAGGTAAACCGCTTTGCGTAGTAATACCCCAAGTCGGCATTCCACAGCGCCAGCGTCCACACTTTCTCCGCATCGAACTTCTCAATGCGCAAGATGTTTTGGTCGAAATGCGCCGTCAGGTCAAACGTCGTCAGGTAGTAATCGCCCGTTGTGGTAATCACCAATATGCGGTCTTCGTCCCAGAACTCGCCGAGGTAGTTCCCTTGCCCGTCGTAGTTGATACGCAGCACATCGGGGTCGAACCACACCTTCCTGCCACCCAGCGTCGAGTGCCCTTTCTGCTTGAGCGTGATGCTCTTCACCTCAAACTTCGTCAGCACGTTGCCTCGCGCCGTGCGGCTCTTCACTGCCAACTCGCTCAGGTCTTTGCAGACCTCCATCTTCTTCAGGTGCAACGCGGGCTTCAACTGGATACGTATCACCTCCGCCTCACCGTTCGGGTTCGCCGTGAAATACACCACCTTGCTCCCCGCCTTGCCTTGCGTCAGGTCATATTCCTTGTCGCGCGACACGCCGGTAACCGAGAACCGCTTCATGAAGTACACTCCGCCTTTCCCGTCGCGATACACCACGTTGTATATCGTCCTATCGTCATTGCGCTTGAAGATAGCGATATGCAGGATATCCGTACCGATAAACAACTTCTCCGCCACGCGCATCACCTTGTATTTCCCGTCTTTGTGGAATACGATGATGTCGTCTATGTCCGAGCAGTTGCATAGGAACTCGTCCTTCTTCAACCCCGTCCCCACAAAGCCCTCAGCGCGGTTGATATACAGTTTCTCGTTGGCTTCCACCACCGTCTTCACGTTGATGTTCGCGAAGTTCCTTACCTCCGTCCGACGCGGATACCGCTCGCCGTATTTCTTCTTCAGCATCTCAAACCAATCTATCGTGTAGTCGGTCAAGTGTGCCAAATGCTTCTGGCAGGCTTTTATCTGCTTGTCGAGGTCGCGCATCAACTCATCCGCTTTCTTCGAGTCGAATTTCGTGATACGAATCATCCGTATCTCAAACAGTTTCTCGATATCCTCTTGCCTTACCTCGCGTATCAGTTGCGCTTTCCACGGCGTCAGCGCCTTGTCCACAAACGCAATCAGTTTCTCCTTATTCGGCGCATTCTCGTAGCCTTCTTCTTTATAGATACGGTTCTCGATAAATATCTTCTCAAGCGAGGTGTAGAAGTATTTCTCCTCCAATTCGCCTTTATCTATCTCCAACTCCCATTTCAGCAACGCCATCGTGTTGTCCACCGACATCCGCAGCAGGTTGCTCACCGTGGTGAATATCGGCTTCTTGTTCTGCACCACGCAGCAGTTGGGCGAGATATTCACCTCGCAGTCGGTGAACGCATACAGCGCGTCTATCGCCTTGTCCGACGACGACCCGGGTGCCAACTGCACCACAATCCGCGCCGTGTCTGCCGTGAAGTCATCCACCTTGCGAATCTTAATCTTCCCTTTCTGGTTCGCCCGCAGGATGGTCTCGATAATCTTCGTCGTCGTCGTGCCGTAGGGTATCTCGGTGATAATCAGCGTCTTGTTGTCGTCCGCTTTCTGTATCTTCGCCCGTATCTTCACCGTCCCCCCGCGCTCGCCGTCGTTGTAGCGGCTCACGTCTATCTCGCCCCCCGTCGGGAAATCGGGATAGAGCACAAACTCCTCCCCGCGCAGGTACGCCAACGCCGCATCGCATATCTCGCAGAAGTTATGCGGCAGTATCTTCGAGTTCAGACCTACGGCAATACCCTCCACGCCCTGCGCCAACAGCAGCGGGAACTTTATCGGCAGGTGGATAGGCTCTTTCTTTCGCCCGTCATACGACAGCATCCAGTGTGTCGTCTTCGGGTTGAACACCGTGTCGAGCGCAAACTTGCTCAGCCGCGCCTCGATATAACGGGGTGCCGCCGCGCCGTCGCCCGTGAGGATATTCCCCCAGTTCCCCTGACAGTCTATCAGCAGGTCTTTCTGCCCTAATTGTACGAGAGCGTCTCCAATGCTCGCATCGCCGTGCGGGTGGTATTGCATCGTTTGTCCCACGATGTTCGCCACCTTGTTCATCTTACCGTCGTCCACGCACTTCATCGCGTGCAGGATACGCCGTTGCACAGGCTTTAAGCCGTCCTCTATCGCGGGGACGGCTCGCTCTAATATCACATACGATGCATAGTCCAAGAACCAATCTTGGTACATGCCCGTCAAGTGATACTTCACAGAATCATTGAAGGCATTCTCGCTCATAAAGCGCGATTACTCAACGAATTTGTTTACTACGACGTAGGTCAGAATACCTGCCAACTCGGTTGCCAAACCTGCCACCAGCAGCCAGTTTGCCTGCGTAGCAAAGTTGTAAACCACCAAGAAAGCCACACCCAGCAGAAGGATGATTACGCCCAAGTTTTTAAGAATTGCGTTCATATTGTCTTAGAATATTAAGATTAGTCTTTTACCAAATCGGCTGCAAAGTTACGACAATTTTTTGAAAAAAGCAAGATTTCCCCGTATTTTTTGCAATTTTCTCAAAAACCACCTCGTTTATGTATCGAGTGCCCATCTTATCAATCTCGAAAAAAAGTCGAAAACGACTCGAAAACGACACGAAAACGAGACGAGGAAAAAAGCAGCCCAAAAGCCGCCAAACAGCAGAGCCCCCCAAAAGGAGGTGCGGTCTCCGGGCCGCACCAAAAACGAAACACCACTGGGGACGCAGGCGTCTCGCCTGCGGTCAGTTTGGAACAAACTGTATGAAGCTGCAATGCTTTCCGATGTATGCAGGCGCCGTCCGGTGTGCGCAGGCGTCCCAGCCTGCTAAAAAAAAAGCAAAAGAATCTATAGCAGCTATAGCAACTATACCAACTATAATAGTTATACCAACCACAACACCCCTATGCGCCAAATTGTCAAATAGTAAATTGTCAAATTGTCAAATAGAGCGTGTTTCCAGCCGCTGCGGTCGCGGGAGCGAGTGCGCGGTTGTAGATTATTCTAAATAAATTAGATTGTTTGTAAATTATTCAAAGAGAGCCCGTCGCGAGACGCGCTCTCTTATTCTTAATGTTTTTGCTAAGAAATTAATGGTTAATTACACGGAAATTATATGTTAACGTGAGTTCGATATAAGCGAGTTATTTCAGCACTCAAAGACTAATTTGGTGTTTGGTAATGAACTCTATTTACGCTGAGACTCTCCTACCACGCGGAGGATGGTTGCGTACTCGAAACCGCGTTGGAGGAGGAAGCGGATTTGGGCTTCGCGGGGGGCATTTTTCTTTGTTGAAAGGACGGTGAGCAAGATGCGATTATACTCGGTCTCATCGATGTTTTGGAGGGCAGACTGTATCTCATTGGAGGGCAGTTGGCGGGCTTGGAGCATGGCGCGGATTTTCACCTTGCCCCAATGCTGATAGAGCAGTTTGTCGTGGGTGTAGGCACGGCAGTAGCGGGCATCGTCCAAGTAGCCTTGCTCATAGAGATGGTCGATGACGAAGTCCGCCTGCACGGGAGTACCGCCCCAAGCGAGGATTTTCGTGCGCACCTCGGAGGCACAATGCTCGGCACGGGCACAGTAGGTCTCAGCGCGGGAGGTCAGTTCTTGCAACGAGTATTCGCGGTTTGCCATAGGAGTCGTTTTTGAGGATAATATCATGGTAACCAAGCGACTGCAACATGTCGGCAGTCCGGGTGGCATAGGCTTCGTTCAGTTCGAAATAGAGATGGGGTGCCAGTCGGAGTTCGGCGATACGGCGGTAGAAAAGGAGCGGGTCGCTGTCTGGGACGAAGAGGGCGGAATGCGGCTCGTAATCGAGCACGGAGGCATCCATCTGCTGCTTCTCTTGCTCGGCGATATAGGGCGGATTGGAGACCACAACCTGAAAAGTTATCGGCTTCCCGTCTGTGTCTGTGAAGGAAGGCGTTTGGCGGAGGATGTCGCATTGGGCAAAAGCGACGGGGGTGTGGTTGCGCTCGGCATTACCGCGGGCGATGGCGAGAGCTTCCTCGGAGATGTCGAGCCCATAGATGTTCCAGTCGGGGTGTTGCTGCTTGAGGGCAATGGCTATGCAGCCGGAGCCTGTACCGATGTCCAACACTGCAGGACCGGGTACGCAGGCGTCCCCGCCTGCTTTTGGTTGAGTGTTGAGTGTTGAGAGTTGAGAGTTGAGTTTTGATTGGTCTTGGGTGATGAAGTCCACCAATTCCGCCGTTTCGGGACGAGGGATGAGGGTGGCGGGAGAGAGTTGCAAGTCGAGCCCCATCCACAAAGTATGACCGAAAATATACTGGATGGGTTCTTTTTTTTGCAATCTCTGCAAAATAATTTCTATATTTGGAATAATTTTTGTATCTTTGCAGCCCGAAAGGATTTGTGTGCGCGAGAGCCCCGTCGTTTCCTCTGCTACCCACCACGCCAATGCCCGACACTCATCGGGCGGGTAGGTGTTTTGCAAGGCAGATTCAATATGGCGGACGAAAGATAGCACGCAGGTTTCAAGTATCAAGTTTCAAATCGGGTGCAAAGATACAAAAAAATTATGGATTACGCAAAATATATCCGCCGATGTCTGCAAATAGCCCGCAACGGGGCGTATTATGTGGCACCCAACCCGATGGTAGGGGCGGTCTTGGTGCGTAATGCCAATGAGGAAGTGCTGAGCGAGGGTTGGCACCAGCAATACGGTGGTCCGCATGCGGAGGTGAATTGCCTCGGAAGGATGAAGGACTTGCATGACTGCACGCTGTTTGTCAATCTGGAGCCTTGCAGCCATTACGGGAAGACTCCTCCATGCGCTAAGTTGCTGATAGACAAAGGGATTGGGCGCGTGGTGGTAGGTATGCAAGACCCCAATGAGAAAGTGGCGGGGCGCGGCATACAGATGTTGCGCGAAGCTGGGATAGAGGTGATTGCGGGCGTAGAGGAAGAGGCATGCCGCGAACTGAACAAACGCTTTATCTGCCTGCACGAGAAGAAGCGTCCGTATGTGCTGCTGAAATGGGCACAGAGTAGCGATGGATTCGTAGATAATCGGACCTTCTCATTTTCAAATTTTCAAATTGATAATCAGCCTTTGGTGCTCTCCACGCCGCTGACGAAGCAGTTGGTGCATAAGATGCGGGCGGAGAATATGGCGATAATGGTGGGTACCCACACAGCATTAGCCGACAATCCTCGTCTGCTCACCACCCGCTGGAGCGGGCGCAATCCCATTCGCGTGGTGTTAGACAGGAAAGGCGTGTTGCCTGCCGATAGCAAGATTTTCTCGCCCGAGGCGGAGACAATAGTATATCGCGAGCAGACCGACTGGGCATTTGTGTTGCAAGACTTGGCGAGCCGAGGTATTCACTCCGTGTTGCTGGAAGGCGGACCGACGCTGCATGAGCACATCTTGGAGAGCGGGGTGTGGGACGAGATACACGTGGAGGTGGCACCGGAAGTGGTGTGCGGACAGGGTACGCGGGCGCCCCATGTGTGCCTGCCGACAGAGGGGGCACGGATTGACGGACACCTGTGCTATACAATACGAAACAAGCAATAAGACTATGAAAAGCAAAAGACTGATATACAAGTATTTGGCAGGCGTATGCATAGTGCTGATGTGCGGCATACTATCGGGTTGCCAATGGTTTGAGCAAAAGCGGATGACGGGTGTAGCTGTAGCGTTGAACGGGCAGTATCTGTATCAATCAACGTTGGATTCGTTGAGCTTTGGGCTGTCAAGTGAGGATAGTGCAAGGGTGGTGGAGTTGTATCTGAAGCAATGGGCGAAAGACATACTGGTGTACGACAAAGCCAAAGGCGCGGCAGACAAAGAGATTGAGGCTCTGGTGGAAGATTACAGGCGGTCGCTCTATGTGCATGCCTACGAGCAGGAGTTAGTGGAGCGGCGCATGCCGAAACAGGTGGCGGACACGGTGGTAGAGCAGATATATGCGGCGCATCCGGAGAAGTTCGAGTTACGCGAGAGTTTGGCGAAAGGTGTGCTGATAGTGGTGCCCAACGGTGCCCCCAACATGAAGAAACTGCGGGAATGGTTGACCGACCTGAACGAAGAGAATCTGGAGAACATCGAGAAGTTCGCCTACAACTACGCGGTCGGGTACGAGTTGTTTACCGACCAGTGGCGCACGGGGCAACAGTTGTTGTTGTCAATGCCATTTGAGCGCGATGAGTTGAACCGTCTGCTGCGCAGCAAGCAACAGATAGAATTGCAGGACTCGCTGGCGACCTATATCTTGCAGGTTACCGACAAGCGTATGGCGGGCGAACCGATGCCGATAGAGTATGCCCGTCCGGAGATAGAGAAAGCCGTGCTGAGCCAACGGAGAGTACGCTTCTTGCAAGAGGAACGGGAACGGTTGTACGAAGAAGCCTTGCGGCACAAGAAGATACAGTTTTTTGAGAAATAAAGCGTGAATGATATGAATAGTTTTTTTAAGATAGCAGTCGGGCTGTGGTGCGCGGTGATGGTCAGCAATGTCCTCCGTGCGCAAAACAACGTGATAGACGAGGTGATATGGATTGTAGGCGACGAGGCGATACTGCGCAGCGAGGTGGAGGAAGAGCGGCTGCGTGCCCAATACGAAGGACAGCAGATAGCAGGCGACCCCTACTGCGTGATTCCCGAGCAGATAGCCATTCAGAAACTCTTTCTGCACCAAGCGGAGTTGGACTCTATCTACGCCAACGAGTCGTCAGTGAGCCATCAGGTGGATATGCGTATGAACTACTATATCTCGCAGATTGGTTCGAAAGAGAAGATGGAGGAGTATTTCCGCAAGACCAGCAGCGAGATACGCGAAGAGATGATGACCAGCGTGCGCAATCAGATGATTATCCAGCAGATGCAGCAGAAACTGACGGAGCATATCAAGCCCACGCCGGCGGAGATTCGCCGCTACTACAATAGCCTGCCCGCCGACTCTATCCCGATGATGCCGGCACAAGTGGAGGTGCAGATACTAAGTTTTGAGCCGCCCGTGCCGGTAGAAGAAACGGAGCGTGTCAAGGGACGTTTGCGCGAGTTCACCGAGCGCGTTACGAGCGGGAAAGCCGATTTCGGTATGCTGGCGCGACTGTATTCGGAAGACACCGAGTCAGCCAAGCGCGGCGGCGAGTTGGGCTTCGTGGGCAAAGGGCAGTTGGTGAGCGAGTTTGCGGATGTGGCATTCAACCTCAACGACCCGAAGAAGGTGTCGCGTATCGTACAGACGGAGTACGGATACCATATCATCCAACTGATTGAGAAGAAAGGCGAGCGTATCAACTGCCGGCATATCCTCCTGCGTCCCCGAGTGAGTGCAGATGATAAGATAAAGGCTATCAATAAGTTAGACACCATCGCCACGGCAGTGCGCAACGGAGAATATACCTTCGAGCAAGCCATCATCCATTTCTCGCAAGACAAGAACACCGTGATGAACGCGGGCTTGATGACCAACCCCAACACGGGCAGCACGCGGTTTGAATATCAGGACCTCCCTGCCGAAGTGGCGAAACAAATCTACACAATGCAAGAAGGGGACATATCCGCGCCCTTCGTGATGATGGATCAAACGAAGAACAAAGAGGTGTGCGCTATCGTGAAACTGCGCAAAAAGACAGACATGCACCGCGCCAACCTGACCGATGATTTCCAAACGATAAAGGGTATGCTGGAGCAGAAACAGGCGGCAGAGTTCATCCACGACTGGATATTACAGAAGCAGAAGAACACCTTTATTCAGATTGACCCGAAATGGGCAGGCTGCGATTTTGAATATCCCGGGTGGATACACGATTAAGGGAAGGGACTGTTGTGAGAAGATGGCGGTACATAGCGTTTCTATGTCTGTGTTGTACGGCAAACGTTGCAGCACAGACATTGGTGTATCTGGAGCACTCTGAGACACTTAGTTTCGACCAAGAGCGGATTGCCAATGCACAGATACTTCGCGGGAACGTGATTTTCCGCCATGAAGATGCGTTGATGTACTGCGATTCGGCGTATTTCTACGACCAAGAGAACTCGCTCGATGCCTTCGGGCATGTGCGTTTTGAGCAAGGCGACACGCTGAAAGGATATGGAGATAAGTTGTTCTATGACGGTAACACGAAGTTGGCACGTTTGCGCCGCAATGTGCGATTGGTGCACGGGCAGGCAGACAACCCCACGGTACTGACCACCGACAGCCTCAACTACGACCGTGCGCGCGATGTGGCATACTACTATTCGGGCGGCACTATAGCCGACAGCCTGAACACGCTGCGCTCCATTCGCGGAAAATACTATCCCAACAGCAAACAGGCTGTGTTCAGCCAAGAAGTGAGGCTGGATAACCCGAAGTTTGTACTGACAAGCGATACGCTGCTCTACAACACCGAGACGAAGATAGCCGATTTGGTCAGCCCGTCCACTATCGTATATGAGGAAGAGACTAATATCTACTCCTCGTTGGGGTGGTACAACACGGAGACCGAACAGTCGATGTTGCTCCAACGGTCGGAGGTGGTACATTCGGACGGCAAATCAATGACGGGCGATACCATCTACTATGACAAACGCGTCGGGCACGGGCGTATCATCGGAAACATGGAGATGCGCGACACGGTACAGAAGATGACGCTCTACGGCAATTTCGGTGAGATGTTCGACGATGGCGACTACGGTTATGCCACAGACAGCGCGCTGGCAGTGGATTGGTCGGAGGAAGACTATGCTTATATGCATGCCGACACGCTCTATACAGAGACCATATATTTCCAGCCCGACTCCACGGAGCAGGACAGCACCTATCGCAAGATGCGGGCGTATCACAACGTGCGGCTCTATCGGGTGGACTTGCAGGCGGTGTGCGACTCGCTGGACTACAACAGCCACGACTCGGTGATGACACTCTATTCCGACCCAGTCTGCTGGAGCGATGAGAATCAGATGTCGGCGGACACTATGCGGGTGTATATGCGAGACGGCGTGGTGGACTATGCACACGGCATCAACAATGCAATTACCATCAAGCGCGAGGCACGCGATTATTTCGACCAAATGGCAGGCAAAGAGATGTTTGCATACGTGCGGGAGGGCGAGTTGCGGCAAGTGGACGTGAACGGCAATGCGCTGACCGTGTTCTATCCCAAGCAGGAGGATGGCTCTTTCTTTGGCATGAACACCACGCAATCTAGTTATGTCAAAGTCTTTCTTGAGAATCAAGAGATACACCATATCGTTATCCTACCGCAGCCGCAGGGCGTGATTTATCCGATGGAGCAGATTCCTGCGGGCAAAGACAAGTTAGCAGGATTCTTTTGGGCTGAGCAAGAGAGACCATTGAAACCCGGGGATGTGTTCCTACGCCCAGCACGTACACCACGACCCGGGAGCGGGGCAATGAGTGCCACCGAGGAAGTAGAAGTACCGATGAAATCGGAAGAAATCGAAAGTAATATCCCCAAGACAGAGGGGAAGATGCGAAAGAAAGCCGCGAAATAAGATAAACCGACTATATGAAAAAGATTTTAGCAACATTATGTATGTGCGTGGCGGTGGCAACCGCCGCTGTGGCACAAAGTCTGCCGCAGGGATTGGGTATTCAGATTGGCTTTGCCGAACCCATTGTACGGCTTAATTCATCTGACCCCAATATGCCCAAAGACTCGCTGGTGAACAAGACGATTATGAACGGTCTGAAAGTGGGTGTAGTGTACGACGGAACGATTATCAAGGGCTTTGGTGCCACCGTGGGTATCAACTATACGTTTGCAGCGGGTAGTACCAACTGGACAACACCCAACGTTATACAGCAACTAACCAAGACACGGACAAAAACGACCTACAACCAATTGGAGTTGTTTGTGGATTGGCAGTACAAGTTTGAGATTGCCAAAGAGACCTATATCATCCTCTATACGGGTCCGTCTATCCAATGTGCCATAGAAATGAGCAAACGAGAATTTGAGAAAAATGAAGGTACAGGAGTAGTCTCTGACAAAGAAAAAATTTCTTGCTTCGATTACACAGACGATAAGGTAGTGCACGACTATCAGCGTATGAACGTAACGTGGGGCATGGGTGCAGGCTTTCAATACCAACGCTATTTCCTGCGCGGCGGTTATGATTTTGGTTTGATGAACCCATATAAAGTAGGCAATTTCAACGAGATGGGTTATTCATTAGACAGGCGCACCCGCGGACGACTTGACCAATGGAACATCCGATTGGGTATCTACCTCTGGAACAACTAAAAACTTATGATTCCCCGCGAAGTCATCGATAGAATTTACGCCGCTGCCAAGATAGAGGAGGTAGTGGGCGATTATGTTACCTTGCGCCGCCGCGGGGCGAATTTGATTGGGTTGTGCCCGTTCCACAACGAGAAGACAGGTTCGTTCACGGTAAGCCCGAGCAAAGGTATCTACAAGTGTTTCGGTTGCGGTCAAACTGGGCATGTGGTTAATTTTATCATGGACATAGAGCAATGCTCATACCTTGAGGCGATTAAGCAGTTGGGGAAGAAATATCACATTGATATTCCCGAGCGCGAGATGACACCCGAGGAGCAGCAGCGGCAGGACGACAGAGAGTCGATGTTCGTGGTGAACGATTTCTGCAACCAGTGGTTTCAAGACCAACTATGGAACACTCCCGAGGGGCAGACGATAGGCCTGAGTTACTTTCGCGAGCGGGGACTAAGAGATGATATCATCCGCAAGTACCAGTTGGGCTACTCGCCGGAGAAGGGTTCCCCCTTGATGACAGCACTCAAAGGAAAAGGTTTTCAGGAGAAGTATATCGTGAACAACGTAGATACCAAGATTGGTACCGGTGTTTGCGGCAAGAGCGAGGACGGCAGGTTGTACGACCGTTTTCGCGACCGCGTGATGTTTCCTATCTTCACCGTTTCAGGCAAGACGGTGGCGTTTGCGGGGCGCATCATGAAGAAGAAAGATAATGTAGGGAAATATATCAACTCGCCCGATTCCATCATCTATTCCAAGACCAACGAACTCTTCGGACTCTTCCAAGCCAAGCAAGAGCTTGCCCGCAAGGACTTGTGCTACTTGGTGGAGGGGCAGATGGATGTTATCTCGATGTATCAGTCGGGTATTCAGAACGTGGTCGCCAGCGGCGGCACTGCGCTGACCAAACCACAGATAAAACTGATACAACGCTTCACCAACAACATCACCGTGCTTTACGATGGCGATGCTGCGGGTATTCATGCGGCATTGCGAGGCATAGATATGTTTTTGGAAGAAGGGTTTAATGTGAAAGTGGTGTTGCTGCCCGATGGAGAAGATCCCGATTCGTATGCACGGAGCCACAATGCGTCCGATTTCATCGAGTATATCCAAAGCCATCAAACCGATTTTTTACACTTCAAATCTACGTTACTTACGGATGAAGCCGGTAGCGACTTACAGAAACGGGCGAGTCTCCTCAAAGATATAACCCAATCTATCACACAAATACCTGATATGATTACTCGTCAGGTCTATATCAAAGATACGGCGGACAAGTTGCAAATTAATGAGCAACTGCTCACAAGGGAAGTAACCCGCATGCGTAAAGCAAAAGCATCGGAAATACGCAAGCAACAAGAGGAAAAAGAACGGATTGCCTCCATTACCCAAACGGACGAGCAAACCACGGAGAGCATAAATTCCGATGAAACCGAGGAAAATCGTCATTTTCAAGCCATGCTCCGCCCGGTCAATCGGTTAGAAGAAAACTATCGTAATCTATTGCAGATAATAGTTCGCTACGGGGAACATCCGTTGTATCAGTTGGAAGACGGGACGTTTATCAGCGCCGGAGACTATATATTGGGGCAGTTGGCTGCCGACCAGATAGCCGCGCCCAATGCCTTGTTCGCCAAAGTAGTGGAAGAATTTCAGGCACATAGCCACGAAGAAGGATTTGTAGCAGAAACGTTCTTTAAGTTTCACCCTGATCCACAAATAAGTTCATTAGCCGTAGATTTGATAGTGGATCGGTATCAGTTGAGTCAGATGTTTATGAAGCAGACGGTATCGGAGAACGTGGTGAAGAGGATAGAGGACAACACGGAGATACAGCAGTTGCCCACTACCATCACCAACTTGCTGCTGGAGTTGAAACTGACGGTTGTGAACGAGCACATTGATGAATTGGAACGGCAATTGAAGGAGGCGCAGCACGAGAACGATTGGGATAAGATGAAACCGCTGCTGGCAATGCAACCGCAGTTGCTCAGCGTGCGCAATGAGTATTGCAGATTGTTGGGGAATAGGGTGATGAACTGAGTGGGGAGCAAGGAACCAGGAACAAGGAACAAAGACGAATTTGTACATTACATTATGTTATTTGGTGAGATTGCGTATGGTCCTATCCATTCAAGGCGTTTGGGGACATCGTTGGGAATGGAGTTGATGCCATTGACTGACAAACTGTGTACGTTTGACTGTGTCTATTGCGAGTGCGGGTTTAATCAGCCTGTGTTGCATCCTGTATTGCCCACGAGGGAGGAAGTGAAGACCGCATTGGAAAAGAAATTACAGACTTTGGCTGCAGAGGATGTTCTGCTTGACGTGATTACCTTCAGCGGCAACGGCGAGCCCACGCTGCATCCCGATTTTCTCGGTATCATCGAAGATACATGCCACTTGCGCGACGCGTATTGCCCGCAAGCGAAAGTGTCGGTACTGAGCAATAGCACACAGTTGGGACGCAAGGATGTGGTGGAGGCATTGCGCATGTGCGACAATAGGATATTGAAATTAGACTCTGCCATTGACACCACTATGCGGCTGATTGACCAGCCAGTGAATAGCAACCTGACCGTAGCGCAGATAGAGGCATATCTGTCCGTATTCAACGGTGATTTCACGCTGCAGACCTGTTTCCTGCGCGGTGAGCATCGGGGGCAGCGGATAGATAACACCACGACAGAAGAACTGACTGCATGGTATGCCGCAGTGGAGCGGTTGCAACCCAAGCAGGTGATGATATACGTGATAGACCGCGCCACGCCCGTGAAGACACTGGAGAAAGTGAGCAAGGAGGAGATGGAGCGCATCGCCGCGCCATTGAGGGAAAAAGGAATAGACGTTGTGGTTAGTGCATGAAAGTATTGGTAGCACCATTGAACTGGGGACTGGGGCATGCCGCACGATGTGTGCCGCTGGTGAATCGCTTTATAGCACAAGGCGATGAGGTGGTGCTGGGCGGAGACGGCGAGTCGCTGGTACTGCTGCAAAAGCACTTCCCTACTCTGCCGGTGGTGCGTCTCGTTGATTTATCTTTATCTTATTCAGCAGGCGGAAGCCAAGTGGGGGCAATGTTGCGAGCATTGCCCAAGATTGTGCGTGCGGCTTGGGCAGACCATCGTTTGTTAGGGGAACTATTGGATAGAGAGCCCTTTGATTTGGTAGTCTCGGACAATCGGTTCGGGCTGTCCTCGCGGAAGACACGGTGCGTGTATGTTACGCACCAGCTACATATCCGTTTGCCTCGTATCTATCGGTGGTTAGAGCCGCTTGCGGCACGGCTGCACGGATGGGTCGGTCGGCACTATGCGGAAGTGTGGGTGCCCGACTATGAGGATGTAGAAAGGAGCCTGTCGGGGGAGTTAGGGCATCCAAAGGAGCAGGGCTACGGATCGGTCCGATATATCGGACCTTTATCACGGTTTGAGGGAAAAGAAAATCCGATGACACCGAGCAAAATCGGCACTTTTGAGGTAGTGGCAGTATTGAGCGGGTTGGAGCCTCAGCGGAGTATGCTGGAGGAGGAGATAGTGAACCGATATGTCGGCAAAGAGGAGCGGGTACTTATAGTGGAAGGGAAGCTGAGCAAGCCTATGCTGCAAGCAACCAAGGCAAACATTACCATTGTGCCCTATATGGACGATGCACAACTGATGGCAGTATTGCAACAAGCGCAGCGAATCATTGCCCGTTCGGGGTATTCCACGATTATGGATTTGGCAGCATTGCATCTTTTGGACAAAGCTGAACTGATTGCCACCCCCGGGCAACCGGAACAGGAATATCTGCAAGAATGGATACAGAATCGGAACTATAAAACGGTCAAATAAGATGCTTAATATCTCTATTGTAACATATTGCCCCGATTGGCAGGGCGAGGTGCTACCGCTTGCCGAAGCATTGCTAAGTGTGCGAGCTCTGCATAGGCTCTACATTGTTGACAATAGTCCCGAGCCATTTGCGACAGACCTTCCCGAAAAAATACGCTATATTCACACGGGCAAAAATGTAGGATACGGACGGGCGCATAACATTGCTATTCGCGAGAGTATTTATGATGAGATACCGCTACACTTGGTGATGAACTCGGATATTATTGTGAAGGCAGAGGATATTGATGCGCTGTGCGCGTTCATGCTGTCTCAACCTGCGGTGGGTCAGTTGATGCCTCGTGTGGTAAATCCGCAAGGTGAGTTGCAACACCTATGCAAGTTGCTCCCTACTCCATTGGATGTCTTTGGCAGACGTTTCCTACCGGCATCGTGGACGCGCAAGCGCAATGCGCGATACGAGTTGCACGATGCGGATTATTCTCGTCCGATGAATGTACCGTACTTGAGCGGTTGTTTTATGTTGCTACGTACGGAGGCAGTGCAGAAAGCACGCTTGTTTGATGAGCTCTATTTCATGTACCCCGAAGATATAGACCTGACGCGCACTATCCACCGCGATTATCTGACGCTCTACTATCCCGCTGTAACCATTGTACATAACCATAAAAAAGCATCCTACCACTCGTGGAGGATGCTTTGGGTGCATATCGTGAATATGTGCCGCTATTTCAACAAATGGGGATGGTTCTTTGACGCGGAACGCAACCAATTCAACCAAGAAGCCAAAAGTCAACTGATTCCGACTACACATTCATAACCATTTAGCAATTAGATATCTCAAACAGGTCTCCTTTCTTTCCCAAGGGGACTTGTTTTCTTTGTTTGCTATTTCATTATCATAATTTTCACCGTGGTATGACTGCCATCCGGTGCATTGCAAAGAGCGGTATAGATACCACTACTTGCTTTTTGTCCCTGTTGATTCTTTCCGTCCCAAACTGCTGTACCGCCGTTACTGCGCGTTTTGCAGATGAGGTTTCCGCCTTCATCCACGATATTCACTACGCTATTTTCCATTAAGCCGGTTATGGCGATAGAGCCAGCATAATCGGGTCGTACAGGATTCGGGAATGCGTATGCTTGCGAATAATCGTCTCGCCCTTCGGATGCATCACTGCAATAGGATGCGATACCTTCTCCCGTACCGGCAAAGACTTCTCCTGTAATGGGATGAATAGCAATGGATTGGATATTGTTGGATGGTAGTAGCGAGTTCTCTGTAGTAAAGTGGGCTTCTGTGGTTAGTCCGTCTTCAGACATTAGATAGAGTCCTGAGTTCGCCGTACCAATCCATTTTCTATTTCCGCCATCCACAGCAATGCAATTGACCTGATCGGAACCCAAGAGATAGTCAGCAAGGTTAGTTCCGTCGTTGCGGGGAATTTTAACTCGGTAGCATTCATTACTGGTGAAGAAATCGACAGTAGAAGGAATGATGAATAGTCCTGTAGGTGTGCCGATCCAGATATCGCTGTTTTTGTCTTGAACGAGGCAATAGAAATACGCCGGTGCTATTTGCAGTCCGTCTTGGTCGTAGAATTCTTTTCTTTTTACGCAACGGTCATCTGCATTATTGGTCGGCGTTCCGTTGTCGTAGAAAAGGAATACTCCCTGATCTTCTCGCTGGTCAATAATCCATTTATACCTGCTATCCCGCTGATCAACGACAATCTCCCATGGTGTTTTGAGCATCGTCTTATTTCCGTTGACCACAAGGCTAAGCCCTACCCAATTGCCAGCCGGAGTCATGATATTGATGGGAGAAGTGGCGTTTTCCGTATTGAGGACCCATAAGTTGCCCTGCTCATCTATCATAGTTCCCTCTGTTCGTGTAAAATTGTTTGGACTGGTAGGAACGGCGGATAGTAGTGTACTGTTGTCAGGGGTGTATCGATTTGTCGGTTTATAATCTTTGTATTCATATACGCCTTGTCCGTAACAAGCGGCAAAGAAATGTCCGGGTTCATCGGCTTTACCGGCGAAAGAGACTACATCTCTCGGTAGTACTCCGAGTGCATTATATGCTGTAGAGGCATACATTCTTCGCCACGTTCTTCCGTTATAAATACTAAAGTTGCCGACTCTGGTTTGCTGTACTCCCCATCTTCCTCCACCAGCAATGAAAAGTTCATTGCCGATGTATTTGAGTCGGTATCCATAGTTGCTAATGGGTCCTGCCGGCGAGAAAAATTGTTTACCTTCGCCTGTAAGTTTGCAGATACCTGCGGAGTTGACAGCGAGCCAGTAGCATTGATTAGTCGGGTCGAATATAGCATCTGTGGGATGATAATCAATGAGCGGAATGATTTCTTCTTGTTTGATCTCTATTAGTCCGACTCCATATTGGTATGCAATGATATGTCCATCTTGGCAGTTGGTCCAATGCAA
Organism: Paludibacteraceae bacterium; assembly: GCA_016297215.1. Taxonomy (GTDB): domain Bacteria; phylum Bacteroidota; class Bacteroidia; order Bacteroidales; family Paludibacteraceae; genus Colicola. The sequence continues at coordinate 46,688 of JAEDGZ010000012.1, forward strand.
GGTATCTGCTATGATGCTCCAGTTACTTGCTTTGCGAATTTTGAGTTCTTGCTCTTGTACAATATAGAGATGTCCGTATGCTGCAAAGAGTGTGGATGTGGATTGGGCTTCGGGCAGAGGTGTGATATGCCAATAGTTGTAATCTACCAAGTTGGATTGTAAAGATGCTGTATAAAGGTCTGTTTTGGAGATGGCGTAGATAGTGTCGTTAAGAATAGTAACAGCCTTAATGTTCACATTGGAGGCATTCTCTCCGATGTAATAGGTATCTTCGACCTCTGCTTTGGCAAGGTCTAAAACCACAATACCAAATGCCATACTCAGGTACGCTTTTCCATTATGAACATAGAGACTATTGACGGAAACAGGAATGGAAGACGCTTTTTGGAAGAGGTCGAGCATAGGTGTAATCTCTTCGTTGGAATCAATCAGGTCGATTTTTCCATCGGAATAGCATAATATGACCTTGTTTGTCTTTTTGTCGTATCCTAACTGCGTTACGGTACTACTGGAGAGCCCTGTGCTTTTGTTCCATTCCGTCAGGCTTTCATCCGTTTTATTGAGTGAGAAGACCACTCCATCGGCAAGGGCATACACCTCGTTGGTGCTTTGTATGACCTTCTTCATTGTTGTGTAAGAGAAATGCGGACGCCATCGTTGAACGCTACCATAATCCAAGTCTTCTTTATCCACATTGTCCGTTCCGGAGCCGCCGCTCGATGCAGTAGCGTTGAATCTAACAATACCGTTACTTGTGCCGATATACATATACTTGCTTTGTGCATCGAACGCCAACGACATCACGCTACTGTTAGGCATAATGGTATTGGCAGAATTGTATTGTGCTACAATCTTTTTCCAATCATTAGAAACGACAAAGGCTCCTTCGTTGGTACCCAACCAGATTTGTCCTTCGTTATCAAATTCGATGGATTTGATTTCATAAGATTGGAAGAGGTTATTTCCATCTTCGTCCAAGATTTCGATTTGACGGCACATATCGGAATTGGAGAAATCGACATCGGCGGGGATGATGATGGGACCGCTTGAAGAGCCAATCCAGATATTGTTGTTTGCATCTTGTTTGATAGTGTACAAATACAGCGGACTGATGGCATTACCGTTTGCGGTAGTCCACGTATCTCGGAAAACGATTTTATCGTCGCCTTCGTTGATTGTTCCGTTATCATCGAGGAGCAGTAGTTTCGTTCCTTCACGACAAGAAACGATCCACTTATGGTTTTCATTTCGCTTATCTAACAGTATTTCCGCCGTGGTATATATGGGCACCACATTTCCATCCTTAGTCAGCGTGATTCCGTTCCACTTCTTGTCCGGACTGTACCTGTGCACCGTTTTGCTCTCACTGGTGTTCAGGCACCAATAGTTGCCTTGACTATCAAATGCCCCACCGGTGCAACGGGTATATCTTGTGGGTGCCTTTTCGACACGTGTTACCAAAGAACTATTCGAAGGCAGGTATTGTTTCAGCGGCTGATAGTTTTGGAACTCATATACTCCCCCTCCGTATGCCGTAACGAAGAAGTGCTCAGGGTTGTTCGGATCAACAGCAACGTCCATGAAGTCCGTTGCGGGATTATTGCCTGTAGCGGATCGTATGGTTGCTTGGGATATATTATGCCATTTCTGTCCGTCGAAGACCATCACGCATCCCGGTGTCAGATACTGCACCCCCCAACGTCCTCCGGGGACGACATATAGTCGTCCGTTGAAGGTTCTCATGCAATAGGGCGTATTGACTAACGGTCCGTCGGGTTTGTAGGTGAGTTTCTTTTGTGCGATTGTAATTCTGATAATTCCATCGGTTCCACCGGCTTCCCATCTTTCTCCGTTGGAATCGGTTACGATTTTTCCTTTGTTGGTGTCTTGCTGGACGCGTCCTAAAGGTTCTTTCGACCAGAAACGATAATCGACGATATTGTCATTGGTATTGGCTTTATATAGCCAGTCATCTGTAAATGCAAAGATAGTATCTCCTCTAAATAGAATATCATTTACCTTCACCTCAGCGGCTTCGTCTCCGATGAAGTAGGTGTCAACCAATTCGTACTTATTGAGATTGAAGGTAACAATTCCGAAGTCGGTGGAAAGATAGGCGAAATTATCGCGGATGGTGATGTTGTGTATGCTCTTTGTAGCCATCATGTCCTTGGTGTATAATCCGGACACATAGGTAACACTGTTATCTTTGAGTAGGTCGATTTTTCCGTCTTCATATCCTATTATCAGCATATCCAAGTCTTTGGCATAGCTGATACAGCCGATGGTGGTACCATGCAATCCACTACCTGCATCGTATTTCTCTAAACGTTCAGAGTATTTCTCCACGGAAAAGAGTGCCCCATCGGAGACCGCATAGACTTTATCTTGCGCCACGGCAATTTGGTTCACCTTGTTGTAGGAAAACATAGATTCCCAAACCGCAGCATTTGCTCCAAAGAAGCAAACTAACAGACCTATCACCAATAAAAACCGTTGTTTCATATAGTTCAAAATCATTTTACACTAAACAGACATTCACATAATGCTTTCATTGCTCGTGCTCGGTGGCTGATACCGTTTTTCACTTCGGCGGGCAATTCTGCAAAGGTCTTATCGAATCCCTCGGGAATGAAAACGGGGTCGTAACCGAATCCTCCTGCGCCCTTTTCTTCGGTGGCTATTGTGCCTTTGACAATACCCTGCACCTGTTGCATGACGCCGTTTGCTCGGATATACGTTACCACGGTGCGGAACTGCGCATTACGGTTTTCTTCTCCCTTTAATGAATGCAACGCTAATCGTCGATTATTCCCGCTCGTTTGGTTTTCTCCTTGCGTGGAGAAGCCTTCGTCAGCCGCCCATCTGGCGGTATGTACGCCGGGCTTGCCGCCCAATGCCTGTATCTCCAAGCCCGTATCATCCGCAAAGACGCCGTCAATAGCCAATGCGTTGCCTTTATTGGTTTGTTGGAAGAGGTATTTCCACACCATTTGCGCTTTGAGAAGAGAGTTCTCCTCGAGCGTTTCTCCGGTTTCATCAATCTCTTCTTCGAAGGCGACCTCACGGAGGCTGAGGATTTCCGTGTTTATTCCCAAGATGGCACGCACTTCTTCCAACTTGTGGGCGTTATTGCTTGCAAAGACTAATCGCATTTTGTTCAATTTTTATGGATAATTCGTAAGAATGTACTTTCCTGCGCCATTTAGCGCGCAAAGTTACGCAAAAATTTTGATATGTGCAAGAAAATGTGTAACTTTGCGCCCTGAAACAATTTATTTTGGTATGAGAAAACTGTTCTTTATTCTTCTTTTTTTCGTTTCGTGTTTGTCAGGGACAGCACAAGTGCATCAAATTCTCGGTAATTGGAAGACCATAGATGACAAGACGGGTGAGCCCCAATCGATAGTCCATATTTATAAGGGTTCTGATGGTTTGTATTACGGCAAAATCATTGAACTCTTGGTGGACACCCAAGGTCATGAGGCGTTGTGTATTGCTTGCGAGGGTGAAGACCACAACAAGCCCGTGGTGGGCATGGTGATTATTCGCGGGATGCACGAGGAAGACGGTTGCCTGAAAGGCGGTAAGGTACTTGATCCCGACAACGGCAAGTTCTACTATGGGAAGATATACCTTGAGAACGGAAATTTGGTGCTCCGCGGTAGTTTAGATAAGCGCGGTTTCATCGGTAGAAATCAGACATGGCTTCGGGTGAAGTAAATACTATTCTGAAGAAAGTATTGCAGTGGGTGATTATGCTCGCTGCATATTCTTTTTTGGTATATACTCTTTGTACTTTTGAGCACTATTCGGATTTTGTTTGTTTCTTTCGTGCGGCATCGGTTCGGCATTATGTTGCCTTGGGCGTTTGCCTTGCGTTGATGCCCTTAAACTTGCTTTTGGAGGCATGGAAATGGCAGACGCTGCTCAAACCGATAGAGGCGATGGGTATAGGTGAGGCGCTGCGGCAGGTATGCTACGGCATGGCAGGTGCGTTTGTAACCCCCTATCGCATAGGCGATTATCCTGCGCGTGTGCTATTGCTGAAAGATAAGTCGCACTATGTGCCTGCGATGACGCTTGCCGTGGTGGGCAGTGTGGCGCTGACGGCGGTTATTCTTATGCTTGGCATTCCCGCCTTTGCGCTGTCTTTCACAGATTTTCAAGGTTACTTTACATGGAATGGTAAGACCTATCTTTGGGTTGTTTCTTTGCTATTGTGTTTGCTCCTTCTTGTCTTAGCGCTTGTTCCTTTTATGGGGAAACGATACGGCATAAAATATAGCGATTGCGGCATTATTCTGCTACAATCGCTATTACGCTATTTGTATTTCAGCGTTCAACTATGGTTGATATTGTACGCTTGCGGGGTGTTGCTTTCGCCTATGGTGGCGATAGTGAGCATTCCGCTGTATTACCTCTTTGTTACGGTAACCCCGAACATGCCTATTGCGGATGTCGGTATCCGCGGCGCGTGGGCGGTTTTTGTCTTTGGTCAGTATATGCCCGATGTGGAAGCCTCGATTATCTTAGCGACCACTTGCCTTTGGATTATCAACACACTGTTGCCGGTATTGTTCGGCGCGGTAGGTGTCAGATGCTCAAGATCTGCATAGCCGCCCACTTGTCTGCCTTGATGTCTTTCTTCTCGTGTATGGCTTTGGTGAGGGGTACATAGACAATCTCATCGTTTTGTATGCCAATCATGACGTTGCGCTGCTCTTCGAGTAGTGCTTGTATGGCAGCGATACCCATTCGTGAAGCGAGTATACGGTCGTTGGCGGTGGGTGAGCCTCCTCGCTGTAGGTGTCCGAGGATGGTTACTCGGGTGCTGTATTCGGGATGCGCCTGCTCCATCATCTTCGCTACGGCTTGTGCGCCGCCCTCGATGGCATGCTCTTGGACGAGTACGATGCTGGAGTTCTTGCTTTTGCGTCTGCCTTGACCTATTGCCTCCTCAATCTGCTCCAAGATAGTGGCGCGCTCGGGGATAATCGCTGCCTCTGCGCCGGCAGCGATAGCGGCGTTGAGGGTGAGGAATCCGGCATCGCGTCCCATCACCTCTACGAGGAAGACGCGCTCGTGGCTGGTGGCGGTGTCGCGCAACATATCGACGCAGTGCATGATGGTGTTAAGCGCGGTGTCGTATCCGATGGTAGCGTCCGTGCCCCAGAGGTCATTGTCGATTGTTCCCGGGATGCCGATGATGGGGACGTTGTATTCTTGGGCGAAGAGTCTTGCGCCGGTGAAAGTGCCGTCTCCGCCGATGGCGATGAGTGCGTCGATGCCCTCTTTCTGCATGTTTTCGTATGCTTGCTTACGTCCTTCGGGCGTTTTGAACTCCATGCAGCGCGCGGTTTTGATGATAGTTCCGCCGCGTTGTATGATGCCGCTGACATCTTGGGTGGTGAACTCTTTGATATCATCGTCGATAAGTCCTTTGTAGCCACGGTAGATGGCTTTGACTTTGATTCCGTTGCTAATGGCAGCGCGGGTTACTGCCCGCAGTGCTGCATTCATTCCCGGTGCATCGCCTCCCGAGGTGAAGACACCGATACATTTGATTCGATATTCCATTGTTGTTTATAGGTTTAATAGTTTCTCTTTGCATTTCTCCATGAGCCAGAGGGGGGTGGAAGTTGCTCCGCAGATGCCCACTTTCTCGACTTCTCGGCAGGCTGCCAAGATATCCTCCGTCAATTCCTCTTCACTACTTACAAAAACCGTGCGAGGGTTTGCTTCGAGGCAATGTTGGAACAGCACTTTGGCGTTTGAGGACTTTTTTCCTCCCACAAAAATCACCATATCCTGTTCGCGTGCAAAGGCTTTGAGTTTCTCCACGCGGTTGGCGACATTTCGGCAGATAGTGTCGTACCACTCAAAGTGGGTGCCTTCGCCGCAGCGGTTTTGGATGTAGCCCACCAACGCATGGAAGCCCTCTACCGACTTGGTTGTTTGCGAGAAGAGGTATATATCCCGTTGAAAGTCAATCTTCTCTGCCTCTTCGAGTCGCTCAATGACTATCGCTGTATTGTTTGTCTGCCCTTCCAAGCCAATCACTTCCGCATGCCCTCGCTGCCCAAAAATCACTATCTGCGCTTGGCTTCCCGTCTCGCGGATATGGCGATAGGTATCGCGTATCTTCTTCTGCAAGCGCAGTACCACAGGGCAACTCGCGTCAATAATCTGAATATCATTCTGTTGCGCGATATGATAGGTGCTGGGCGGCTCTCCGTGTGCTCGGAGCAGTACTCGTGCGTTGTGCAGGGTGCGGAGGTCATCATAGTCGATGGTTTCGAGTCCCATATCGGCTAATCGCTGCACTTCCTGCCCGTTGTGAACAATGTCGCCGAGGCAGTAGAGTACTCCTTTCTGCAACTCTTCTTCTGCTTTACGGATTGCCGTAGTAACGCCGAAGCAGAAGCCGCTACCGCTGTCTATGGTTACTTGCATGGTGTGCTATATGGTGGCTTTGCCGAACAGGGAATAGATATGCTCCATCTGTTGTTCGCGGGTCATATCGCTGTTGTCCACTACAATCGCATCCTCTGCCTGCCGAAGCGGGCTCTCTGCGCGGTGTGTGTCGCGATAATCGCGGTCATTCACGTCGCGCAGCACTTCCTCATAATTAGGGTGCTCCCCCTTCCCGACCAACTCGTCATAGCGTCGCTGCGCACGCACCTCGGGGCGAGCTGTGAGGAAGAGTTTTAACTCGGCATCGGGGAAGACGACAGTGCCTATGTCGCGCCCGTCCATGACAATGCCTTTTGCCGTTCCCATCGCCTGCTGCTGGCTGACGAGAAAAGCTCTAACCTCTTTGATTTGCGAGACTTGCGAGGCTTTGTTGCCTACCTCCAATGTCCTAATCTGCCCTTCTACATCCTCGCCGTTGAGAGTAGTATGCTGTGTGCCGTCCGGCTGCAAGGCGAAGCCCACTTGCACATCCTCCAGTGTTGCCACGATAGCCGCTTCCTCCGTTATCCCATGCCGCAGCATATACAACGCGACTGCGCGGTACATTGCCCCCGTATCGACATAGGTATATCCTGCGTATTTAGCTAGTGCTTTGGCGATGGTAGATTTTCCGCAGGAGGAGAATCCGTCAATGGCTACGATAATCTTTTTCATTTGAGCATGCTGTTGATATCCAAACTGAGTCCTACTTGGTAGGAGAAGTTATTGCGGGTCATTTGGGACATAGCAAATCCGAGTCGGAACTTATAGATACGGACTCCCGCGCCGACAGCGAATCCAGCCATAGAGCGTTGGTCGGTGAGGTTCATCTCTGCTCGGCGGCGGTGGTTGTAACTGAGGGTGAGGTAGAATCGTTCGCTCTTAGGTACGATGTCGATGGCGAAGATGGTGTGTCGGAAGAGCATGTCATACCATTTGACTTCGCCGCTCTCGAGTTCTCCCGTCATGGAGTTGTAGCCCGGGTTGGTGAACTCGTAGCCGAGGTTCCATCGCTGTAGGTTGTGGATGGTCATGGAGAGTCGGATGGGTGCGTGTGTGAAACGGTAGTTCAAGCCCAACTGGAGGTTGAGTGGCAGCATCTCGTGGTTAGAGCCTCCCTCGTGGGAGTAGAAGCCTTTGAGTTGCCACCCGATGTTCGCGAGGACTAAGCCCATCTGGAAAGTGGAGTCTTTGGTTTGGAAATGTGCGCCGACATCGGCTCCCAAGGCGAAGGAGTGGTAGGATTCGTAGATGGAATAGATGGGTTTGAGGGTAACGCCGACGCTGAACTGCTGCCCTAACTGGCGTGCGTACATGACATCGATGAGGATGTCTTTGGCGGTGAAGGTGCCCCCTGTCAGGTTGCCATCATTATCCGCATATTTCATTCGTCCGTAGTCAAGATAATGGATGCCGACGGCGAAGTAATTGGGTTTGTCGGGCATGTCGGCGTAGCCTTTTTCGATTTTAGACCTGCCGAAGTTATGCCCATAGAATACGCTTCCGAACATGGTGCCGGGCATGTAGTAGGAGTAGTTGAGTTGTAGGACTTTGTCGGTCATGTCTCCGAGCAGCGCGGGGTTGCACATCGCCATGCTCACATCTCCGTCGCGTATGCTGACGTTGCTTCCACCGAGGGCGTTCAGCCTCGATGAGACCGGCAGATCTAAGAATGTGAAGACACTGCTACCGCTGCCTACATACTGCCCCCATGCGCTTCCTGCGCACAAGAGACACACTAAAATCAATATGTTACGTACCTTTTTCACCTACTTATCCAAATTAAGCCACAAAGGTACAACCTTTTTGGCAGATATGCAAGTTTTTACCCGTATTTTCGCAAAATTTCAACAAAAAATCCTCTTTTTGGGCAATACGCTCCCTGAATTTTTGTATAAATGAAAAATAATTTGTACCTTTGTGCGCTAATTAGTATGTGTTTCGGGCTTTGGGTTTAGGCTGATGGATGGGGCGCGAGGATGTGCAGGATGGCGGATTGAAAGGATTTTGGCGGGATGGGTATCATTTTGCTACTTGTGTAGAGAGGGGCGGAGAGGGCGTTAGACCCTTATATAGACCTTACTTAACCCTTATGAAAACTCTATGGGAACGGGTGTTGGTGCGGGGTGATATTTTGTTATGGTTTTTGAGGATTTGATAGCAATATGATATTAAGCGTGAATAAAAAGAAAAAACATAAATAAATAACTAAAACAAAAACATTATGTGGTTAACTAACTCGTCCATCGGCCGTAAGTTCGTAATGAGTATTACCGGCCTCGCATTGATTCTCTTCCTGCTCTTCCATGGAAGCATGAACCTTGCGCTCGTCTTCTCGGAAGACGCCTACAACTGGATTTGCGAGATGCTGGGTGCCAACTGGTATGCCCTCGTGGCTTCTATGGGGCTCGCTGCGCTCGTGGTCATTCACTTTGCTTATGCCATTTGGCTCACCATCCAAAACCGCCATGCCCGCGGCAATGACCGTTATGCTGTCAGCGCGAAGCGCGAAGGCGTGGACTGGGAGTCGGAGAACATGCTCGTGCTGGGTGTGATTGTTATCGGTTTCATCGTGCTTCACCTCTACAATTTCTGGTTTAAGATGCAGTTTGCTGAACTCGCCGGTATGCACGAGGTAACGACCCTCGGCGGCGAAACGGTAACTCCCGCTAACGGCGCTGCCCTCGTGAAAGCACTCTTCACCACACCCATCTACGGACAAATCTACTGCGTCCTCTACCTCATCTGGCTCGTTGCTTTGTGGTTCCATCTTAACCATGGCGTTTGGTCGGCTCTCCACACCCTCGGCTGGAACAACCTCATCTGGATGAAGCGCATCAAGGTCATCGGTACCGTAGTAGCCACCCTCGTAGTGGGTCTCTTTGCGGTCGTTGTTCTCTACTTCCTCGGCGTAGGCATCGGCGAACTTTGCGCATAAGATAATCGTAAATTGTAAATAGTCAAATTGTCCAATAAAGATATGGCAACAAAAGCAAAAGAAACGCAGATTATCACGCCCGAGATGGCGAAGATTCCTGCAGGTCCGCTCGAGAAGAAATGGACCAACTACAAAGACCATCAGAAACTGGTCAACCCCGCTAACAAGCGCCGCCTCGACATCATCGTCGTAGGTACCGGTCTCGCCGGCGCTTCCGCTGCGGCTTCCCTCGCAGAGATGGGCTTCAACGTACTCAACTTCTGCATCCAAGACTCGCCCCGCCGCGCGCACTCCATCGCCGCACAGGGCGGTATCAACGCAGCCAAGAACTATCAGAACGACGGCGACTCTGTCTATCGCCTCTACTACGACACCATCAAGGGTGGCGACTACCGCGCTCGTGAGGCGAACGTCTATCGTCTCGCAGAGGTCAGCAACAACATCATCGACCAGTGCGTTGCGCAGGGCGTACCTTTCGCTCGCGAGTACGGAGGTCTCCTCGATAACCGCTCTTTCGGTGGCGCACAGGTGAGCCGTACTTTCTACGCCAAAGGTCAGACCGGTCAGCAACTCCTCCTCGGCGCGTACTCCGCACTCAGCCGCCAAATCGGTAAGGGCAAAGTGAAGATGTACAACCGCCACGAGATGCTCGACATCGTCATGATTAAGGACGAGAACGGCGAGGAGCGCGCACGCGGTATCATCGCTCGCAACCT
>JAEDGZ010000013.1 GCA_016297215.1 Paludibacteraceae bacterium
ATTGTTGCTCAGGAACTTATAAATAAAGTTAAATCAAAGTGTTGCGGAATTAAGGATAACGACTTCCTCCTAATTTACGAATTATAACAGACTAAAACATATAGCTAACATTAACGTGAGTTCGATATAGACAAACTATTTTCAACAGTCAAAAACTAATTTGGTTTTGGTAGTGAATGAATGTCTAATTACACGATAATTACATGTTAAACAAGTAAGATTACATGTTACTACCGGCAGACGCCCCGTAGCGTAACCCCGCCGTCTTGGCTCTCTACGCGCACGAGGTACGTACCCTGTTGCGGCACCTCGTACTGCCGTTCGTAGTGGCGTGTCTGCTCGTGGTGGAGCAATTTCCCGCTCGGGTCATATACCCATACCTCTGCTGCTTCGGGCAGACCGCGCACGACGAGGGTCTGCTTGTCTGCGTAGAGCGTCAGGTCGCCGTAGCGGGCGTTGGCTGCACTCGTGGTGATCTCTTTCTCTTTCAGCACCACCGACAGGAAGAACCGTCCGCTGCCTTCCGTCCGCGTGGTGGCGAAGCTGTAGTCCTCGCGCAGCAGGTCGGTATAGCGACCGCTCTCCGCATCGTACAGCCATACCTTATCCACACGGCTCAGGTCGCTGCGCGTGTTCAGCGAGAACGTATATTGACCATCGCGCGCCGCATACATACCCAGCGGGATGCTCTGCTTGGCTCCCTCTTCGTTCACTGCGTTGAACGCGCGCTTGCCGCCGTCATCCCCTATCGAGTAGAGCACGGGGAGGGTGTAGTACTTGTAGTAGTCGCCGAACCACTTGAAGAAGTCGGCACCCATCTCGTAACTGCTGCCAAACCGCTCGGCGATCACCAATGAGGTCTCATCTTCCTCGCCCTGCGCATTGCGGAGCACGATACCCGTTATCACAGGCTCTTCCTCTGCCTCCTCTGCGGCACTCGTCATCAACGCCGCTTTCGCCGACTTGCCGCGGTTGCCGGAGGTAAACTGTACCTCGCACTTCTGCCCATCGGTATAGCCCTCGTCTTTGCCCACTTGGATAAAGTAAGACGTGAACGGCAAGAGGTCTTGCGACGAAACCAATACCTGCTTGTAAGCACTCCAACCAAAGTCCTGCGGGATAACGATATAAGGGTTGCTGTTATCAGTGGCAGATACACTCCACCAGCCGGTATCGGCATGATATTCCAATAGACCTAACCGCAAACCTTTAAACGAATTGATATTGCCTTCTTTCTTATAGTAGTTCAGATAGGGGTTACCTACGAGGTTCCAACCTTTGTGGTTCGGGCGGGCTTCCGTACCTGCACCGTAAGCATACACTTCTACATTCTTGTTGGTTGCATCGTCGGTGATCACCTCTTTCGCCATCGGGAAGCGCAACTCGTAAGTATATTTCGGATGATTAGCATCTCCGGCTATACCCACGATATAACCTTTGCCTGCCTCAATGGTCTGTCCTGTATAGGTTTTCCAGTTGTTGCCTGTCGTCTGTGTAGCGGCGCGTGTCTCTCCGTCGTAGTACATCAAGAACCACTCCGTGCCGTACTCTGCCGGTTGCCCGTTCGACCATGTTACATCTGCGATAGCGCAGTCGTAGGGTAGGGTGAACCAGTGCCAGTTTTCCGCTTTGATACGCAAATCAAGATAAACAGGCTTGCCAGAGGTGTTGCTAAAGGTCAATGTCCCTGCCACATCCACCGTCGATACCGCATCCTCTTTGCGTCGCAGCGAGAGACTATTCACCGTATAGTTCCTACCGCTTGGCACGACCAGCGATGCTCCCTCATATATCTTCACATCCCGCACTTGGGGTTTGTCGTTGGGGGTACCTTCTTCGGCTTTGGTCAGTGTGGCGCTGTCGCGTACCACCACGTCGCAGGTCTTGCACGTATCGCCGCCGAAATGGAAGAATGTATTGTCCGCCGTCGTGGCATTTCTGGTAACAAGAATAGGCACTTTATAGTCTTTGGTAGTCAGCACATTGCCGCCCTCATCCGCTGCAATAATCTTCAACCCCTTGCAAGCCAGCGTATCCATACGCGGAATCTTAATGGTCAGCGTACCATCCGGATTACGTTTGGAGTTATCAAACTCCACAGAAACCAGCGAATCGTAGGTGGTGTAATATCCCGAATAGTCGAAAGTAGATACATAATCAAAATATGAGCAACTTATGGAATCTAAAACCTTTGATTTTGTAGAACTCGTTTCTGCGCAAACAGATTTACCGACCCATTCGCCATTTATTCCTTCAGAGTCTAAATAATCATTGCCCAGTGTCTTAAAATATGTAGTATTATGTTCAACAGCCTTTGCGCCGGACTCTACGGTATTTTTGCGTACCAACAGGAACGAGTTGGTGGATATGACAGCTTCATTTCCCTCAAAATCTTCACCTTTTGTTGCGGAGAAAGCGCTTGTGTTACCATCCATTGTACAAGTAGGACTTTGACCTACACCACCACTAGCAGGTGCAGATACAGTTCCAGCACCTATCACGTCAATCATTTGGGGATTCTCTGCATCAATTACATCTACTAATGCCAACGAATATGCACCGGAGAAATTCAAACCCATATTGCCATTAGTATCCCTTGCTCCAGTTCCCCAAACTCCCACTAAATACCAATTGTCAGGATGAGAAGTTTCTGTATATCCGTTAGGATACTCGCTACTTTTAGTGTACTTTCCAATTTCTCCATCAAAATAGTTTCCAACCGTAAATAATATCATTTCTTCGCCAGAAAGTATCGTTTGTTTAATCTTACCTAAATTAACATAATTATTAGGACTTGTACTTCCCTCTTTCTTCCATTCACTTGCGTCTTCTTTGGCACCCCATATACGTATATTCGTCAAGTCTATATCATGATCGGTACCGTTAAAGATTCCCAACATCTTCAAATCACCTTTTGCCTCGTAATATTTCGAGAAGAATAAGTCTTCTGCCACGTTGCCCGTTCCCGTGCCTTTGGTTACTTGGTTTTCGAGGATGACGGAGATTTTCTCGTTGGTGTTGATTGCCACGTCTATTCCATCGGGTTTCCACTCTACGACATCCAACTGCGGACGCTCGGTGCTAACCTCTACCAACTCCGACGGACACGACCCGCCCGCGAGAATCTTCACATAATAGGTGGTGGCTTTGGTGAGTCCCGTAATCGTATAGGGCGAAGTGGCATCGGTGTGGTCGCTCCCCACCTGCGTAGTCCCTGCATCGTTAGAATATACCCGCACGGTAGCCGTCTTCGCTGTCATCGTCCAAGACAGCGTGATGCTATTCACATCCGAGGTATAAGATATATTCTGCGGCACGTCGTCGCAGTTGGTGGTTGTTGCCGAGACCGTCCCATAGTAGGAGCAATCGGTGTCGCCCACAGGCACTACGCCTTTCACCAAAATAGTATATGCCGTCTCTGCCGTCAGCCCCGTGATAGTATAGGTTAGTACGTTGCCCATCTCCGTCCAATTAGTGCCGCCGTTGATGCTGTACTTATAGCCTATCGCGCCCGCTACGGCATCCCACGCGAGCGTGATAGCGGAGGATTTCACCTGCGTTACTTTGAGGTTTGCAGGCGCCAATAGCCTCGTACACTCTGTATCAAACGGCAAGAAACGAATGGCGGTATTGGTTGTGTAATGCCCGATACGCTCGGTTGTAGCATTTTTATAATATGATAAACTTCTGTTGTACCGACTACCGCTGTCAAGGCGTACCACATAGTCGGTAAAATCTTCTGTGCGGAGCGTCCACGACTGCATATCCTTCGAGCCGGTGGTAGATAACCACACCTCGGTCTCGTTTTTCGATGCTTGCAAGAACTGCCCGCCATCTACCGTAAAGCGCAGACCAGTCTGACTATTGTTCTTGTAACTATCCCCGCGAGCGGCAGCCGTGTAGATAACGTTGCTCGGTGCGGTATTTAGTTTGGTAGGATTGTTGGTAGGAGCTACATCGCCTTTGATATCCTCCGCACTGGGAATGAGGGCAGAACTATTGCTGCCTAAGGTATTCGGCAGTGCGACCCAACCGTTGGTGCCTTTTGCCGCAATCACAAACCGCTCCGGCAGCGAGTGCCCCAATACCGTAATGGTTTTGGTCGCATATACGTTAGAGCCTTTGTATCTATAAGCAGTGAGGGTGATAGTAGCCGTATCAAAGGCATTGAACGTCGTCGGCGTATAGGTGATGCAGAGCGAGTCGGCATAGGTAGCAGTTTGGATATTCGTTGCCAGCGACCAAGATTTGCCATTGGATGCATCATTTCCATCGCCCGTAGTTCCCCAGCGTTTGATCTTGAATTTCTCGTTGTTGCTGGTCGCCTTGATAGACACAGCCGCCGAATGCTCGTTCTTGTCTAAGTTGGTACCACTGACAGTGATCTTGGTATAGGCATCCACACGCACGTCTTTCGCGGAGGTAATACGCACATCGCCCATCAAACCGATATGCGGTCCGCACGCCGGATCAGAGGTGTATTTGTATGCAACGACTCGTTTATAGAGATAGATATTATAATTACATGTATTGTAAGCATTAAATAAAGAATTATAATAGGAAAAAACATTATAAGTATTTTCTAAAGTAGATGTAATGCTTGTTCCTATTCCTTCTGTATCGGAAGTGATTTCGATTTTATATTTGTACGTAGGTGATTCCGTCAAATTCAAAATCACTTTGGTTTCAGATAAACCTAAATCTATGTATTTTTTGCAAGCATCGTTGTAGAAAGTGTACCCTTCTGTTGAATTCCCTGCTATCTTCCAAATAATAGTGTTATCATTAGTAGAAATTATGTTGTTTTTATTGCATACCACTTCTACACTCTCTGCTTTTCCTTGTGAATTAACCACGTTTTTGAGAGCATAGTCACTACTATTAGCATATGCAGCAATAACATAGTCTGCTCCTGATTCCAGTTCTTCAAGCGAAGAAATCATTTCAAAATCATTTCCTAATGTTCCCTCTTCCGCATACCGATACACTGCATAGAGTTGGGTATCTTTTGCGGGCATGGTATAGGTATTAAAATCTACATTAGTGTATTCGTTTTCGGCATTAACGGTTCTCTCTGCCCAGCCGTCGAAGACATACTCCGTCGGCTCGGTGCAGACGCCCGTCGGGTCGGCAGGTTTGGTCGCTTTCTCTCCCGCTATGTGTTGTTGAGTGTCATGTGTATTTCCTCTATCTACAAAGGTGAGGGTGTACTGCCTTGGGTTAACGGTAATATCGACAGTCGCACGTTGACTACATTTACCATCTGTTTTATCTTGCGATGCGGTTACCGTGTATGTACCATCCGCGGTAAACGTGATGCTATTGCCTGAGATGGTTGCTGTGCCGTTGTCGGGAGTTACGCTGAATGTTATCGTCCCGTTGTTTCCGCCCGATGTGCTGAGAGTGGTGCTTGCCTTATCGTCAGAACCGATAGTCAGTGTTGTTGCCGCCGCCGTAACACTCAACTCCTCGCCAACAGGATCACAACTTTCACACTCGGTTAAATAGTCCGTATAAGTTACGCTGCTGGAAGTATAGATTTCTATCTTAGATATGCGGACTCCATTACTTGAAGCAGTACCGGAATTGGAAGTAATACGCAGTTTTCCTTTGCCACTGAGTGGAGTACCATCAGTATAGGTATTCACACCGGTCTGACTACTACCGGAGACAGTAACTGATTTCCATGTATTGGTACCATCGCCAATGGTTAGTTTGTTATAGGAATCTCCTCCAAAGGTGCCACCATACACAACCACCTTTGATAGCGTACTCAAATCAAACTCAGCAGACTCAATGTAACTGCCTGAATGAAACAGTCGATAACTTGATTTGTTTGTAGTAGAGCCAGAATAAGTCCACGTATCGTATGTCAATGTTTGAGAAAGGGTTTCTGCTGCTCCCCATACGAGATTGACATTTAGTGCCATGCAGGTGAGCATTAGCACTGACAACATAACTTTACTTTTCATAATTATGTATGTTTTATAATATGCAACTATTTGGTACGCCCGCAACATGTAAGGGCTAAAAACCATACGAATACGATAATAACATTAAAACCATTGATACAATGAAACGTGTAAAACTATTTGCACTTATCAGCCTTCTATTCATAGGCTTAGGGCACGCGTGGGGAGCAGAAGCCACATTAACGCAGGCAGAAATCAAAAAAGCGACTGCTGGAGGTTCCTATGCAGAAAGGTCTGTCGCAAGCACTTCTGGGACATGGACTGGTAAGATGATTATCAATACCAGTACTGGTTTTGTGCAAATAAACAAGAATAGTAACAACTACTATTTGGGGTCTCCTACCTTTGAAGGTGGAGTAACCAAAATCGTCATCACAACTTGTAATAGCACTGCCTCCGGCAGGACATTCTACATTATGGGGAATACAAATACTGCTCAACCAACAAGTGGAACATATGGTTCAGGTAGTACAAGTGGTTCCAATGGGACTGCTACAATTAATGTTACTGGTTCCCCAACGAGTTTCTATATATATGCTAATGGTGCAACGTATATTTCAAGTGTTACCGTTACCTATACTACCTCTTCCGGTGGCGTAACTTATACGGACTATTTAACCGAGTGTGAGAGTTGTGATCCTGTTGGCGAGGAGTTGCGTGTTACGGCGGCGGCAACAACACTGACTATCGGTTCTGACGATAAGGCGAGAACCACTCTCAGCACATCGGGCGGAAACAACGGGAGGTTTGGTTTCAGCAGGCGGGGACGCCTGCGCACCCGGACAGGCATTGTGTCGTCATACCATTTGTGCAAAACTGCCCGCAGGCGAGACGCCTGCGTCCCCAGTATTCTTTTCAGCAGGCGGGGACGCCTGAGTATATCGGACGGTTTCCTTTGTGGTGCGGCCTGGAGACCGCACCTCCTTTGTATCCCGCCCCCTGCCCCTCCCCAAAGGGCGGGGGAGTTTGGCTGCGCATCCGAGCATAGGTGTTGCCTTACATATAGTTTTACTTTTCATTGTATGTCAAAGAACATTTGCGCTTCGCGCTCCTCCCAATTTTCCTCTTAATGCGAACTTGAAATAAGAAATACATACATCGAAACGACGATGATTCTTTTATTTCAACAAAAATTTCCAAAAATTATTCAAATATTATTTTCTCTTTAACATATAATTTTCATGTAATTATTCATTAATTCATTACCAAAAACCAAATTAGTCTCTGACTGCTGAAAGTATAGGCTTATATCGGCTCCACGTTATTATAGCAGGCGGGGACGCCTGCGCACCCGGACGGGTTTCTATTTGGCTCTCTTATGGTACATATTGTACTTACAGATACAAAAAAGCAGCAAGCGGAACTTACTGCTTACAGATTAGGTATCATCTTGCTATGACCTCGCGCGGGTATTAGGCGTGAAGCCTCAGTATCTCCAACATCTGCGCCGGCGTAACCACGATAGGGTCTTGCGGGAAATGGCGTTGGTTGCCTGTTACGAGATAGGCATCCTCGTGGCTGAGCGTTACCTCGTAGAACACGCGGTCTGTCTCATCGGGCATTGCCTCTAAGTAAGACACCCGTTCGGATAGAATACCATAAGTGCGGATATACTCTATGAGGCTCTTGACAACCTCTGTTCGGAAATGGAACTTAGGTCGGCTCAACACTTCTTGGTACTCGGCAAGTATCTGCTCGTTGTATAAAGGGGTGAATATGCCTTTTTGAAGGGCTTGCAAGAGAAGAAATGTAGGAGCATCGTCGCTCTTGGTCCATAATGCGGACACAAACACATTCGTGTCAACAACGGCGTAAATCATACTCTTCCCCCTTCTTATTTTGCTTGGCGTTCAGCGCGGTAGGCGGCTATCTCAGCGTCTATCTCCTCTATGGTGAGTTCGGGCTCATTGCGGCGAATGGCATCTTGGTGAGCAGATTGCAGAGCGTTGCCAAAACGCGTTCGTACATCTTTCCGTCTGCCTACCGTAAAGGGGATACTTTGGGTATCCATTACGGCGCGCATGAAGACATTGAAGGCGGTGTTGGCACTCATACCAAACTCTTCACACAGTTTGGTGAACTCGGCTTTCAGTTTCGCGTCCGTGCGGACAGTCATCGTGGCTTGCATAGTGGTGGTTAGTAGTTAGTAGTTAGTAGTTAGTTTGACAGCATAGTGCTATCAATTCGCCTGCAAAGGTACTACATTTCTCTGATATATGCAACCCTTTTCGCAAAAAAGACTAAAAGCAGGTTGTTTTTCTGCGGATTCTGTAAGTACAATACGTCAAAGAACATTTGCGCTTCGCGCTCCTCTGCTACGGTTCCTCTATTTAAACGCTAATTTGAAATAAAGTTCTAACACATCTAAACGATGATAATCCTTTTATTTCAACAAAAATTTCCAAAAACATTCCATTTGACTATTTGACAATTTACTATTTGACAATTTACAAAATAGCCATTTTTTCATTACCAAAACCAAATTAGTGTTTGACTGCTGAAATAGTTCTCTTATATCGAACTCAGGTTATCTATTCTTCTCTTGCCCATCAATTCCTCTTCTTTCTATCTATTCTTCTTTTGCCCAGACGGCGTAGTAGGTGGCATCGGCGGTTACGGCGGGGCTGGTGGTGCCTGCTGTCTTCACATCTGCATCGGTGATGGGCATTGCGGTGTGGGTGGAGGGCAGCCAACCTACGAAATGGTAGTGGTCTGTTTGGCAATCACCCGTTTGGTCTTCTTTCGATACGCGAGTCTTGTCATCCACGCTCGGGAAGGTGAACGTGCCGCCGTCGCTGACCGTCTTGCTCTCTACAGCTGTGCCGTGCATCTTATCCGTAAACGTTATCGTCCATGTTACGGCGGAGCATTCGGTTACGAAATTGGTGTACTGCTCCCCGCTCGTGCCGCCCGTGCCGCCGGATGACGGAGAACCATCGCTTATCCCCGGCGTGAACTCGGCAGCGAAAGAGCCGACCAATACATCTATATCCACCGTCTCTCCGGCATGTTCTCCCCACAGATATTCCGCCAAATAGGGGTAGTCCACAAACGGATTACGATTGCCTTGCACTTGCTGCAACCCGTTGTTTCGGTCAATCTCTTTTTGCGAGACAGGGTCTTGGCGGTGCCATTGCATAAGGAGGATGACGGAGTAGTCTGTCAGCCCGTATTTGGCGTCTGCAGAAGCAGTAGTGGTGGTCGTGAAATGTACGATTCCGCCGTCTGCCTGCGCAAGATTGAGGTCATTGTATCGGGCTCTCATGTACATATAGATACGTGCAAAATCTCCTTTGTATTCATCTACGGGTTCAAAGACCTTTGGCGAGGTCGTGGTTACGCTGGTGCCCGATAGCGTCGTGGCTGTGGTAGTGCGTGTGGCGACCGAAGTGCCTAACAGACTACCATTGCCGGATGTATAAGTGGGCGTTTGTACTTCACCGAAAGCATAGTTGCTGCGCTTGCCATTCACGTATCCGTCGGTGGGTACTAAGTGTCCGAGGTCGCAGCCTTGGTTCGTGCTTTCGTAGTTGCTTGACCCTCCGAACCAACTCTTTGGAAGCGAGTGCTCGCGGTTGTAGCAATCACCTTCTTTGCTATAGTTGGCACCCCCGTTTTGGATAGCAAAGGCATAATTGGAGTACATATCCCATATCTTTCTTGCATTGGCATGCCCTGTCGGATAGACATCGGTGGTGGCAAAGGCTGTCCAAAGACCATCGTAGGTTAATTTGGTGGCATTGTATGCTGCTCGTTCGCTGATTGCCGAAAAGAGTACACTTCCGCTCTTGTTATCCAAAGTACTATAATAGGCAGGCAGGTTAGCAGGTGTGGTAACCGTGGCTGCCCACAGTGTTTGGGTTGCGAGGAGGATGAACAGGTATGTGGCGAGGTGTTTTCTCATGCGGCGGAGTGTGCTTATTCTAAAATCGTCAATTCGTTTGTTTGGTAGCAAAGACGGCGTAGAAGGTGGTGTTGGCGGTGATGTTAGGTGAGTTTTCTGCTGTGGTGAAGAGAATTTCGGGAGCATCAGATTGAGGGGTCGCTCCTATGTTCGTTGTGCTCCAGCCCATGAACTTTTCTGCGCATGAAAGTCTATTGTCAGCAGGTGCTGTCGGTAGGGTGGTTACCTTGCTGCCGCTGGCTACTTCGGTAGTGGGGTTGCCTTCGGTATATTTTGCTCCGCCGACCATCCATTGCACTGTATAATTGGTCGTTTCTCCGCTGCCGGAAGAAGAGTAGGTAACAATAATACCCCAAATACGTGCTCCAGCAGATACTTTGAGGTATAGGGTATTATTGTTTCCAATAGGAGAAAGTGTCGCTTTATTATTTGATATACTCGTTGTAGCAGCCACTCCCTTCATGTTAGCAGCACCTGTTGTATCTGCCGTATGTAGAGCGACTGTTCCTGAGAATGCTGTATGTTTGGAGATGTCTGCAATACCACCTGACGAATTGGAAACAGAAGTAATAACTATATCAATGCTTGTAATAACGGTATTTATAGGGCTTCCAATTTTTATATACACCCCTTTATCTTTTTTCAATTGAACCCAAGGACGTTTAGCTGCATCTGTATATACATAGAAAGTATATGAAACTGTTCCATCTGCGTAACTTTTTTCAGTAGTGTACGCACAAGTTTCATTTGTAACACTCGCTATTAACTCTTCAGATGTTAGCTCTTCCGTTTCTCCCAACGCATTAACGCTACTAGTTGCAAGTACCGCTACTAAAAGCAATTTAACAAAATGAATCCGTTTCATATGTCAATTATTTTGAGATTTATATTCTATGTAGAATAGAGATAATGATATACGAAAATACTAAAAATCAAAGCAATATGAAAAACCTAAAAGTTTTATTTACAGTATTGTATGTGGCTTGCGCTACTACGGTATGGGGAGCAGAAGTAACTATTACTTTTGCAACAGGTACAAATAGTAATGGTACTTACTATTTCCAGAGTATTAGTGGCCGCATTACGGATGTGTTATCCTTTTCATCAGCAAAGAACTCCTCCTCAACCAATCCTGCATATAACTCGAACAATTCAGAATTGCGTTTATATTATCATTCTGGTGGTTCTGGTGGTAGTATTACAATAACAGCGGAAGATGGTGTTACAATAACAGGATTCGTATTGACTACATCAACCACTCCAACAACAAAATATACAGCAGGAACTGGTAGTGCAACTGCTGTTTCATATACGGATAATGAGGCAACAGTAAATGACCTTTCTTGTTCAAGTTTGAAAATACAAAATTGCAATACATCTAATACGCAACTACGTATCAAATCTATCAAAGTAATCTATTCTTCCAGCTCCACAGAAACGACCGTTTATTTTCAGTCTTAATCTTCATTGCGGCTGGATGCCGAGTCCTCCTCCCGCCCCCTGACCCCCCTCCCCCCTCTAAGAGGGAGGCGGGGGAGTTGAAGTTAGTATAGTGGGTATAGCTGTTATAGCTGTTATAGTTGTTATAGCTGTTATAGTTGTTATAGTTGTTATAGTTGTTATAGCTGTTATAGCTATTATAGCTATTATAGTTGTTATAGTTGGTGTAGTTGCTATAGTTGCTATAGTTGTTATAGCTGTTATAGTTGTTATGGTGCTATAGTTGGTATAGTTGCTATAGTGGGTATAGCTATTATAGTTGTTATAGTTGTTATAGTTGCTGTAGTTGGTTTCATATATCATTATTTCAAAGAGCAGTAGGATTGCCGTCCGATAGGATGCAATACTTTAATTTGAGTTGCCATTTATACGTTTGTATAAATGGCTTTGAAACGTGCGCAAAGATAGTACTTTTTCTTCAGATGTGCAAATTAAACTGCAAAAAAGTGCTAATTTAACAAAAAATTAACGAAATAAGGAGAAAAATTGTAGAGATGTGTCTCTATATGTCTCTATATGTCAAGAACGCCTTGTCTCTTTGTTGTGGCGATTAGTTGTTAACTGTTAACGCGAACTCGAAATAAGAAACATATTTTTAGCAGGCGAGGACGCCTGCGCACCCGGACACAGAAACAACGATGATTCTTTTGTGTCAACAAAAATTCTTCAGATATTTTTTTCTTAACATATAATTTTCATGTAATTAATCATTAATTCATTATGACAATTTACAATTTGACAATTAGCAGGCGGGGACGCCTGCGCACCCGGACAGTATTTGACAACTTGACAATTAGCAGGCGGGGACGCCTGCGCACACCGGATAGTAAATCACTAACTAATCACTAACTAATCACTAACTAATCACTAACTAATCACTAACTAATCGCTAACTAATCGCTAACTAATCGCTAACTAATCGCTAACTAATCGCTAACTAATCACTAACTAATCACTAACTCCAATAAGGGTGATTAGTTTGTCGGTATTTCACAAGAGTGCGGAGGATATGTGGTGGAGTGCACTTTTTCTGACTTTTTGGCGATGGGGCTTGCGTAATTCAAAAAAAAGCCGTATCTTTGCAGCCGATTTTGGTGGCGGTTTATGCGTGTAGTATGAACGGTAGCCAAAAGCGTATGATACACCATTGATATTTCTAACGCGTATGTTGAAAGATAAGATTTCGGACTTGCTGAAGCAGGTCGATGAGATGAAAGCGGCGAATGCCGAGGAAGTGGAGGCACTTCGCATCAAGTACCTCAGTAAGAAAGGTGCTATCACGGAACTGTTTAATGAGTTTCGCGAGGTGCCGAAAGAGGAGAAGAAAGAGCTGGGTCAGGCGTTGAATAGGTTGCGTCAGTCCGCGGAGGCACGTATCAATGAGATGCGTGAGAAAGTGGCAGAGGCGGGTGCGCAGATGGTTGATAAGCAAGACCTTACGCGCACACCCGACACGATAGAGCTGGGCACTCGCCATCCGCTCTCGCTGGTGCGCGAAGAGATAGTGGATATCTTCTCGCGGATAGGCTTCACGGTGGCAGAAGGGCCTGAGGTGGAGGACGATAAGCACGTGTATGGTCTGCTGAACTTCCCTCCGGAGCATCCTGCGCGGGATATGCAGGACACTTTTTTTATTGAGAAAGAGGTGGGTGTGCAGAAGCCTGAGGATGTGTTGCTGCGGTCGCATACGAGCAGCGTACAGACGCGCGTGATGACCTCTCAACAGCCGCCGATTCGCGTGCTGTGCCCCGGGCGCGTGTATCGCAACGAAGCCATCTCGGCGCGCGCGCACTGCTTCTTCCATCAGGTGGAGGGGCTGTATGTGGATAAGAACGTGTCGTTTGCTGACCTGCGCGAGGTGTTGCTGTATTTTGCGAAAGAGATGTTCGGGCAGGACACGAAGATTCGTCTGCGTCCGTCTTACTTCCCCTTTACGGAGCCTTCTGCGGAGATGGATATCTCCTGCGGGCTGTGCGGGGGCAAAGGATGCTCGTTCTGCAAGGGTACGGGCTGGGTGGAGATACTGGGCTGCGGCATGGTAGATCCGAACGTGCTGGAGGCGTGCGGGATAGACTCGAAGGTGTATAGCGGCTACGCGTTTGGTATGGGTGTGGAGCGTATCACGAATCTGAAGTATCGCGTGAAAGACCTGCGTCTGTTCTCGGAGAACGATGTGCGATTCTTGCGCCAGTTTGAGAGTTGTTGATGGATGTACGCGCGTGCTATCTCACTGAATACCAATGTGCGGGCGAGAAACTGAGAACTTAATAGAAATTGTGCAGGAAAAATTTGCGTATGTCAAAAAAAAGCAGTAATTTTGCACTCGAAATCGTGAAAATGGTTTCGGGTGCATTTTTATATAGTGCATAAACTTCTTCAAAAGAAACTTCTATATGACTTTAGGAACCCCTCTGACGAGTGTCGCTACACGCGCATTATTATTAGGTAGCGGCGAGTTGGGCAAAGAGATTACTATCGAGTTACAGCGCTTGGGCGTAGAGGTGATTGCGTGCGACAAGTACGCCAATGCGCCGGCTATGCAGGTGGCGCATCGCGCGCATGTGCTTAATATGTTAGACGGCCAAGCCTTACGGGCGGTGGTAGAGCAGGAGAAGCCCTCGCTCATCATCCCCGAAGTAGAAGCCATTGCTACCCGCACGCTCGTCGAATTGGAGCAGGAAGGCTACCGCGTTATCCCTACGGCTAACGCGGCTTTTCTTACTATGAACAGGGAGGCAATCCGTCGTTTGGCTGCCGAGGAGTTGGGTTTACCCACTGCGCCTTATCGCTTTGCGGACACCCACGAGGAGTTCCTGCAAGCCGTGGAGGAGATAGGTATCCCGTGCGTGGTGAAGCCTATCATGTCTTCGTCGGGACACGGGCAGACGACGATAAAGAAAGACGAGGCAGACCTCATTGAGCATGCGTGGGAGGAGAGTCAGATGGGCGGACGCGCCGGTGCTGGCAGGGTGATAGTAGAAGGCTTTGTGGATTTTGATTACGAGATAACACTGCTGACGGTGAGATGCGCAGCATCGGATAAAGGATTAAAGATAAAGGATGAAAGACTAAATAGTAACGACTTTGAGGGGTCTTTAGCAGGCGAGGACGCCTGCGCACCCGGACAGTATTCTTTGTCTCCTGCACATACTCTCTTTCTTGAGCCGGTGGGGCATCATCAGGTGGATGGCGACTATCGCGAGTCGTGGCAGCCGCAGGCGATGTCGCCAGTGGCAAAATGGAAAGCGCAGGAGATAGCGAAGAAAATCACCGACGCGCTGGGCGGATACGGCATCTTCGGCGTGGAGATGTTCGTCAAGGGCGATGAGGTTATCTTCTCCGAGGTGAGTCCGCGTCCGCACGATACGGGTATGGTAACGATGATTTCGCAAGACCTGTCGGAGTTTGCGCTCCACGCTCGCGCGGTGCTGGGGTTGCCCATTCCTGAGGTGCGTTTCCTCGGACCTTCGGCATCGAAAGCCATCGTGGTGGAGGGTGATACGGATAAGGTGGTGTTCGGCGGCTTGGAGAAAGCACTCTCCGTGCCCGGTGTGCAGTTGCGCCTCTTCGGCAAACCCGAGGTGCACGGACACAGGCGTTTCGGCGTGTTGCTAGCCACCGCCGACAGCGTGGAGCACGCGCTGGAGAAAGTGGAGGAAGCGTGTAAGTATATAGATGAAGGAGTAAAGATAAAGGATTAAAGACTAAATAGTCTCGACTCTGAGGGTGCGGCTTCCGATTGCATCGGGACACCTCCTTGAAATCACATATACGAAGGTATTGATTTATTAACTAATAAGACAAGAAGGCGAAGATAATAGATAAGACGATGCTAATCAGTCTTTTATCCTTTATCCTGTGTCCTTCATCCAAAGGCAATGATAGACCGTTATTCGCGTCCTGCTATGCGCGGGATTTGGACAGAAGAGAACAAGTTTAAGGCGTATCTTGAGGTGGAGATTCTTGCCGCTGAAGCGTGGTCCATGCTGGGGGTTATCCCCGCGGAGGATGTGCGGTTGCTGCGCGAGAAAGCCACGTTTAACGTGGAGCGTATCCACGAGATAGAGGAGATCACCCGCCACGACGTGGTGGCATT
Source organism: Paludibacteraceae bacterium (assembly GCA_016297215.1). GTDB lineage: Bacteria > Bacteroidota > Bacteroidia > Bacteroidales > Paludibacteraceae > Colicola. The sequence goes on from JAEDGZ010000013.1 coordinate 15,473, forward strand.
CACCCGCACGGTAAGCGAGTCGCTGGGCGAGGAGCGCAAGTGGGTGCACTACGGGCTGACCTCCACCGATGTGGTGGATACCGCCAACGGCTACCTGCTCAAGCAAGCCAACGAGATACTGCGCGAAGACCTGCAGCGTTTCTTGCAGGTGCTGAAGCGTCGCGCCAACGAGTTCAAGTACACCCCCGTCATCGGGCGTACCCACGGCATGCACGCCGATGTAACTTCTTTCGGACTGAAATGGGCGTTGTGGTACGAGGAGATGAAGCGCAACGTGGAGCGCTTTGAGATGGCGGCGCGCGGCGTGGAGGCAGGCAAACTGTCGGGCGCGGTGGGTAACTACGCGAATATCCCGCCTGCCATACAGACCTATGTCTGCGAGCACCTCGGCATCGAGTCGGCGCATATCGCTACGCAGGTGCTCGGACGCGACCGCCATGCGTTCTACTTGGCTACGCTGGCGGTCATCGCCGGCACGCTGGAGCAGATGGCACTGGAGGTGCGCAACATGCAGCGACAGGAAGTGCGCGAGGTGGAAGAGGCGTTTCGCAAAGGGCAGAAGGGCTCGTCGGCGATGCCTCACAAGCGCAATCCTATCTCGTCGGAGAACATATGCGGATGCGCCCGCGTGATGCGCGGATATATGTGCACGGCGGGCGAGAACATCGCTCTGTGGCATGAGCGCGACATCAGCCATTCCTCTACCGAGCGTATCGTGCTGCCCGATGCTACCATGCTGCTCGACTATATGCTGGCGCGCTTCGAGGGCATACTTGACAACCTTGTGGTTTATCCCGAGAACATGCTCCATAATATCGGGCTCACCCACGGCGCTATCTTCGCACAGCGCGTGATGAACGCCCTGATAGAGAAAGGCTTTGTGCGCGAGCAGGCTTACGACCTCGTGCAACCCGTGGCGATGAAGACGCTCATGGAAGGCGGCGAGATGATAGACAACCTCAAGGCAACGCCCGCCGTAACCGAGCACCTCACCCCCGAAGAGATAGACCAATGCTTCACGCTCGACTACTACATGAAGAACGTGGACTATATCTTTGAACAAGTAGGGATATAATTTCATGTTAGTCATTTCATGTTGGGCATTGCATGTTAACAGGAACTGATTAACACGAAGTGATGAACAGGAACTGACCAACACAAAGTAGTAAACATTTATAATCATATGAAAAAAGTAGATGTCATTTTGGGTTTGCAATGGGGGGACGAAGGCAAAGGCAAGGTGGTAGATGTATTGACCCCGAACTACAGCGTGGTGGCGCGTTTCCAAGGCGGACCGAACGCAGGGCATACCCTTGAGTTCAACGGCGAGAAATATGTGCTCCGCTCCATCCCTTCGGGTATCTTCCAAGGCGATAAGGTGAATATCATCGGCAACGGCGTGGTGCTCGACCCGCTGCTGTTCATGACCGAAGCGGAGGAGTTGGCGAAGTCGGGGCATGATCTGACGGAGCGTCTCTTCATCTCGCGTAAGGCGCACCTCATCCTGCCGACCCACCGTCTGCTCGACAAAGCCAACGAGGCTGCGAAAGGCAAGGCGAAGATTGGCACCACGGGCAAAGGTATCGGTCCGACCTATACTGACAAAGTGAGCCGCAACGGACTGCGCGTGGGCGACCTCTTCGACCGCTTCGAGGAGAAATACGCGGCTGCCAAGCAACGCCATATAGAGATGATACAGAGTCTCAACGACTTAGCACTACAGAAAGGCGGCGAAGCTGTCTCTTTGGACGGATTAGACACGTTGGAGGCGGAGTGGATGAAAGGGGTGGAGTACCTGAAACGCTTCCGCGTGATTGACTCGGAGCACTTTGTGAACCATTGCCTGCAAGAGGGCAAAGCCGTCCTCTGTGAGGGCGCGCAAGGCTCGCTGCTGGATGTGGATTTCGGCTCGTATCCTTTTGTAACCTCTTCCAACACCGTCTGCGCGGGCGCTTGCACGGGCTTGGGCATTGCGCCGAACAAGATAGGCGAGGTGTTCGGTATCTTCAAAGCCTACTGCACGCGCGTGGGAGCCGGTCCGTTCCCGACGGAACTCTTTGACGAGATGGGGGCGGAGATACGCCGCATTGGGCATGAGTTCGGTGCCGTAACGGGGCGCGAACGTCGCTGCGGCTGGATAGACCTCGTGGCGCTGCGCTATACCATCATGCTCAACGGTGTTACCCAACTTATCATGATGAAGTCGGATGTGCTCGACTCCTTCGAGACCATCAAGGCATGCACGGCATACAAAGTCAACGGCGAACTGACCACGGAGTTCCCCTTCAGCCTCGAAGGTGATGTGGAGCCGCAGTATGTGGAACTGCCCGGATGGCACCAAGACCTCACCGGTTGCCGCTCCGAAGCAGACTTCCCGCAGGCGTTCAAAGACTATATCGCTTTCCTCGAGAAAGAACTGCAAACGCCTATCAAGATAGTGTCCGTAGGTCCCGACCGCGAGGCTACGATAGTGAGAGATTAGGTTCGTTTCACGTTGGTCAGTTCCTGTTAATCACTCCGTGTTGGTCAGTTCCTGTTGACGCTACGCGTTTAACGTGAAAAACTAACATGCAATGCCCAACATGCAATGATAAACATGCAATGATAAACATGAAATGCCCAACATGCAATGCCCAACATGCAATGCCCAACATAACATGACAAACATACAATAACAACCATGCGAAAAGTAACCTTACGCCTGTCCGATGGTACGGAGTTTCACGGCACTTCGTTCGGATATGAAGCACCCGTAGCGGGTGAAGTGGTGTTCAACACCGCCATGATGGGCTACCCCGAGAGCCTGACCGACCCCTCTTATGCAGGGCAACTCATGGTGCTCACTTTCCCGCTCGTAGGTAACTACGGCGTGCCGCCTTTCACCACGGAACCCAACGGGTTGGCTACCTTCATGGAGAGCGAGAAGATACACGCTCGCGCCATTATCGTGAGCGACTACAGCGTCAACTACTCCCACTGGAATGCGGTGGAGAGCCTTGCCGACTGGCTCAAGCGCGAGCAGGTGCCGGGCATCACGGGTATCGACACCCGCGAACTGACCAAGACCCTGCGCGAGCACGGTGTGATGATGGGGCAGATACTCTTCGACGATGAGCCGGACAACATCCCGCAAGCCGAATACGAGGGGGTGAACTTCGTGGACCAAGTGTCGTGCAAAGAGATTATCCGCTACAACGAAGGCGCGGAGAAGAAGGTGGTGCTGGTGGATTGCGGCGTGAAGCAAAACATCCTGCGTTGCCTCATCCGCCGTGGCGTGGAGGTCATCCGCGTGCCGTGGAACTACGACTTCAACGACTTGGCGTTCGACGGACTCTTCCTCGCCAACGGACCGGGCGACCCCGACACCTGCGAGGCGGCAGTGGCGAACATACGCAAGTTCTTAGCCAACCCCGTGGTGCGTCCCTGCATGGGTATCTGTATGGGTAACCAACTGCTCGGAAAAGCGGCGGGAGCAACCATCTACAAACTGAAATACGGACACCGTAGCCACAACCAACCTGTGCAGGAGGTGGGCACTACGCGCTGTTTCATCACCTCGCAGAACCACGGCTACGCCGTAGATACCAAGACGCTCTCTGCCGACTGGGAGCCTTATTTCATCAATATGAACGACGGCTCCAACGAGGGTATCCGCCACAAACACAACCCGTGGTTCTCCGCCCAGTTCCACCCCGAAGCCTGCTCCGGACCCGTGGATACGGAGTTCTTGTTTGATAAATTCGTACAACTCCTTCACAAGTAAGTTATGGACACACACGCAATGAAGAAAGTTCTCATCTTAGGTTCCGGTGCCCTCAAAATCGGTGAGGCAGGTGAATTTGACTACTCCGGTTCGCAGGCACTGAAAGCCCTGCGCGAGGAAGGTATCTACACGGTGCTTATCAACCCCAACATCGCCACGGTGCAGACCAGCGAGGGAGTGGCTGACAAGATTTACTTCCTGCCCGTCTCGCCGTTCTTTGTGACCAAAGTGATAGAGAAAGAGCGTCCTGACGGCATCCTGCTCTCCTTCGGCGGACAGACCGCGCTCAACTGCGGCGTATCGCTCTACAAAGACGGCACGCTGGAGAAATACGGTGTGCAGGTGCTCGGTACACCCGTGCAGGCTATCATCGACACCGAAGACCGCGAACTATTCGTGGAGCGCCTGAATGAGATAGATGTCAAGACCATCCAGAGTGAAGCATGCCTCACCATTGAGGAGGCGCGGCGAGCTGCCAAACGCTTGGGCTACCCCGTCATCCTGCGTGCGGCGTACGCCCTCGGTGGACTCGGCTCGGGTTTCTGCGACGACGAGGAACAACTGAACAAACTCGCAGAGAAAGCCTTTTCTTTCTCCTCGCAAGTGCTGGTGGAGAAGAGTCTCAAAGGTTGGAAAGAAATCGAATACGAGGTGGTGCGCGACCGCTACGACAACTGTATCACCGTCTGCAACATGGAGAACTTCGACCCCCTCGGTATCCACACCGGCGAGTCCATCGTCATCGCTCCTTCGCAGACGCTTACCAACTCCGAATACCACAAACTGCGTGCTCTCTCCATCAAGATTATCCGCCATATCGGTATCGTGGGCGAGTGCAACGTGCAGTATGCGTTCGACCCCAACTCGGAGGACTACCGTGTCATCGAGGTGAACGCGCGTCTGTCGCGCTCCTCGGCGCTGGCATCGAAGGCAACGGGCTATCCGTTGGCGTTCGTGGCTGCCAAGTTGGCGATCGGTTACGGCTTGTTCGAGTTGAAGAACAGCGTGACCAAGACCACTTCGGCGTTCTTCGAGCCTGCGCTCGACTATGTCGTTTGTAAGTTGCCGCGCTGGGACTTGGGTAAGTTCCGCGGCGTGGACCGTGAGTTAGGCTCCTCCATGAAGTCCGTCGGCGAGGTGATGGCGATAGGTCGCACCTTCGAGGACGCCATCCAAAAAGGTCTCCGCATGATTGGGCAGGGCATGCACGGCTTCACCGAGAACAAAGCCTTGCAGGTGGACGACCTCGACCACGCGCTCTCTGCGCCGACCGACAAGCGTATCTTCTTCCTCTCGCAGGCGCTCCGCTGCGGCTACACCATCGACCGTCTGCACGAACTGACGAAGATTGACCGCTGGTTCCTCGAGAAGTTGCAACATATCTGCCAAATAGATGCCCGCTTGCAAGCCCTCCCCGCGCTGGACGCGCTCGATACCGACCTGCTCCGCGAAGCGAAAGTGTGCGGTTTCTCTGATTTCCAGATAGCCAAAGCCCTGCGCCTCGGCGAGCAGATGGATATGGACCAAGCCGTCCTCGTGGCGCGCGACTACCGCAAGCGCAAAGGTGTGTTGCCCGTGGTCAAGCAGATAGACACCCTTGCCGGCGAGTTCCCCGCGCAGACCAACTACCTCTACCTCACCTATTCGGGCATTGCCAACGACGTGGAGTACCTCCACGACAAGCGCTCTGTGGTCGTGCTCGGCTCCGGCGCATATCGTATCGGCTCCTCCGTGGAGTTCGACTGGTGCGGCGTACAAGCCCTCAAGACCATACGCGAGAACGGCTACCGCTCCGTGATGATTAACTACAACCCCGAGACAGTCTCCACTGACTACGACATGTGCGACCGCCTCTATTTCGACGAGTTGACTTTTGAGCGCGTGATGGATATCCTCGAGTTGGAGAACCCCCACGGTGTGATTGTCTCCACCGGCGGACAGATTCCGAACAACCTCGCGCTCAAACTCGACGCGCAGCACATGCCTATCCTCGGCACCACCGCGCAGTCTATCGACAACGCGGAAGACCGCGATAAGTTCTCCGCCATGCTCGACCGTATCGGCGTGGACCAGCCCGAGTGGAGTGCCCTCACCTCGATGGACGATGTCAACCGTTTCATCGAGAAAGTGGGCTTCCCCGTCCTCGTCCGCCCCTCCTACGTGCTGTCCGGCGCGGCGATGAACGTCTGCTCCAACCAAAATGAGTTGGAGCGCTTCCTCAAACTCGCAGCCACGGTCAGCAAGAAGCACCCTGTAGTCATCTCGAAGTTCATGCTCAACACCAAGGAGGTGGAGATGGACGCCGTGGCAAAGGACGGCGAAATCATCGCCTATGCCATCTCCGAGCATATCGAGTTCGCGGGTGTCCACTCCGGCGACGCGACTATCCAGTTCCCCGCGCAGAAACTCTACGTGGAGACCGTGCGCCGAATCAAGAAAATCAGCGGACAGATTGCACGCGAGTTAAAAATCAGCGGTCCGTTCAATATCCAGTACCTCGCCCGCGACAACGAGATTAAGGTCATCGAGTGCAACCTGCGTGCGTCGCGCTCCTTCCCCTTCGTGAGTAAGGTGCTCAAAATCAACTTCATAGATATCGCCACCCGTATCATGCTGGGCTTGCCCGTGGAGAAACCCAACAAGTCGCTCTTCGACTTCGACTATGTCGGCGTGAAGGCGTCGCAGTTCTCTTTCAACCGCTTGCAGAAGGCAGACCCCGTGATAGGTGTCGATATGGCTTCCACCGGCGAGGTCGGCTGCTTGGGCGAGGATGCCGCTACCGCCTTGCTCACCTCCATGCTCTCCGTCGGCTTGCGTATCCCCAAGAAGAACGTGCTTATCTCCGTGGGCGACGCCAAGCAGAAAGTGCAGATGTTAGACTCTGTCAAACAGTTGGTTAGCAAGGGATTCACTATCTACGCCACCCGTGGCACCAGCCATTTTCTCAGCGAGGCGGGCGTACCGAATATCACGGTCTATCAGCCCGGCGAGGAAGGACATCCGCAGGCACTCGACCTGCTCCATAGCAAGACCATCGAGTTGGTGGTGAGCGTGCCCAAAGACATTGTCTCCGACCCCGCGCACGATGTGTGCTACCACGTCCGCCGCGGTGCTATTGACCTCAATGTCCCCTTGCTCACCAACGCCCGACTGGCTGCCGCCTTCATCAACGCCTTCTGCACCATCGACATCGACCAACTCGAAATCAAGGCGTGGGACGAGTACAAGTAAGTCGAGTGAATCAGCCGACGAACAGCAGATGATTACGTAGGATATACGTAAGATATACGTAGGATAATAGGGAGCATATACTGACCTTGAACTGCTTCCGACCTGCTGATTTGCTTTCCAAAAATAGGCAATGCCCTCGTAACTCATAATTCTTAATTCATAATTAGCAATGCAAGCATTAACTGCCACGAACTTCTCTTTCCCCAATCAAACAGGGGTGTACCACGGCAAAGTACGTGATGTGTATTTCATCGGCGAAGACCGTCTCGTGATGGTCGCTACCGACCGTATCTCGGCGTTTGATGTTATCCTGCCCAAGGGTATTCCCTTCAAAGGGCAGATTCTCAACCAGATAGCCGCTAAGTTCCTCGATGCGACCACCGACATTGTCCCCAACTGGAAGCAGGCTACCCCCGACCCGATGGTAACGGTCGGCATCCGCTGCGAGGGCTATCCCATCGAGATGATTGTGCGCGGCTACCTCTGCGGCTCCGCTTGGCGAGCGTACAAGAGCGGCGTGCGCGAAATCTGCGGCGTGCGTCTGCCGGAGGGCATGCGCGAGAACGAGCAGTTCCCCACACCCATCATCACCCCCACCACCAAGGCGGAGATTGGCACCCATGATGAGGACATCTCACGCGAGGAAATCATCGCCCGCGGCTTGGTGCCCGCTGACGAATATGCACAACTGGAGAAGTACGCCCTTGCCCTCTTCCAACGCGGGCAGGAGATAGCCGCCAAGCAGGGACTTATTCTCGTGGATACTAAGTACGAGTTCGGTAAACACAATGGGCAAATCCTGCTCATGGACGAGGTACATACGCCCGACTCCAGCCGCTATTTCTACGCTGAGGGCTACCAAGAGCGTTTCGAGGCAGGTGAGCCCCAGAAACAACTGAGCAAGGAGTTCGTACGCGAGTGGCTGATGGACAACGGTTTCCAAGGCAAGGACGGGCAGCAGGTGCCCGAGATGACCGACGAGGTAGTGGCAGGCATCACCAACCGCTACGTAGAACTCTACGAGCATATCGTAGGAGAGAAACTCATCTTCGACCACGCAGACGAGAACCTCTCTGCCCGCATCGAGAAGAATGTAGTAACCTATTTAGGATAAAACCCACCCCTTCCCTCCCTACAAGAGGGAGGGGGTAAATTTGTTTCTATAGTCGAAAGTAATAAGTCTTTTATCCTTCATCCTTTATCCTTTATCCACAATCATGGCAGGTTTCTTTGGAGAGGTGTCCACAGCATCGTGCGTAACGGATGTATTCTACGGCACTGATTATCATAGCCATCTGGGCACACGCCGCGCCGGAATGGCGACCTTCGACCCTGAGAACGGGTTCAAACGAGTAATCCACAGTATTCAGAACTCCCCCTTTCGGACGAAGTTCGAGGACGAGTTGACGGGCTTTCACGGCAATGCGGGCATAGGTATCATCTCCGATACCGATGCGCAACCCCTGCTCTTCAACTCCCACTTGGGGCGTTTTGCCGTCAGTACGGTCGGCAAAATCAACAACGCCGAAGAACTGGTGGAGCACCTCTTGCAGGAGAATATGCACCTGAGCGAGTTCAGCAGCGGGCGTATCAACCCCACCGAGTTGGTAGGGTTGCTCATCGTCAAAGGCAAGGACTTCGTGGACGGCATAGAGAATGTCTATCGCTTGATTCAAGGCTCTTGCAGTATTCTCCTGCTGACGGAAGACGGCATCATCGCTGCCCGCGACAAGATGGGACGCACACCCATCGTGGTGGGAAGCAGGCAGGGCGCAGACGGCGCGAGTGCTTACGCCGTGGCGAGCGAGACCACAGCCTTCTGCAACCTTGGTTTCCGCACCGAGCATTTCCTCGGCTCGGGCGAAATCGTGCGTATCTCAGCCGACGGCATGGAGGTGCTACGCCAACCGAATGAGGAGATGCAGATTTGCTCCTTTCTGTGGGTGTACTACGGTTTCCCCACCAGCGACTACGAGGGGCGCAACGCCGAGCAGGTGCGCAATGCTTGCGGCTACCTCATGGGCAAGACCGACCCCACCGAGGTGGACTGCGCTTGTGGAATCCCCGACTCGGGTATCGGCATGGCGGTCGGTTATGCGGCGGGAAAGGGAGTACCCTACCAGCGGGCTATCTCCAAATACACACCCACATGGCCCCGCTCTTTCACCCCCTCCCGACAAGAGATGCGCGACCTTGTGGCAAAGATGAAACTCATCCACAACCAATCTATCCTCAAAGACAAGCGCGTGCTTTTCTGCGACGACTCCATCGTGCGCGGTACCCAACTCAAAGACAACACCGCCTGCCTGAAAGAGGCGGGCGCAAAAGAGGTGCACATGCGTATCGCCAGCCCACCGCTCTTCTATGGTTGCCCCTTCCTGAACTTCACCGCCTCCAAATCGGATATGGAACTCATCACCCGCCGTTTCATTGCGGAGTTCGAGGGACAGGACGCTGCTAACGACCCCGAGCGCATACGCGCCTATACGATAACCGACTCGCCCGAGTACAACCGTCTAGTGCAGGCGATAGCCGACCGCTTCCATCTCAACTCGCTGAGATACACCAAGTTGGAGGACCTGATACAAGCCATTGGTCTCCCCAAGTGCAAGGTCTGCACCCACTGCTTCGACGGAAGCAGCCACTTCTAAACAATTAGGAATGAGGATTTATGAGCACCCATGCCCTGAAACTCTATTCCTAATTCCTCATTCCTAATTCCTCATTCCTAATTAAACCCATGGGTTTCGATAACGAGAAATACATCCGCATTCAGTCGGAGCATATCAAAGAGCGCATTGCGCAGTTCGGTAACAAACTATATCTTGAGTTGGGCGGTAAGTTGTTCGACGACTACCACGCCAGCCGTGTCTTGCCGGGCTTCCTGCCCGATAGCAAGTTGGCGATGCTCACCCAGTTGCGCGACACGCTGGAGATAGTGATTGTCATCTCTGCGCTCGACATAGAGAAGAACAAGGTTCGCCAAGACCTCGGCATCACCTACGATGAAGACGTGCTCCGCCTCCGCGACGAGTTCATGCAGCGCGGCTTCATGGTCTCATCGGTGGTCATCACCCACTACAACGGGCAGAAATCCGCCGACGCCTACCGCCAACGCTTGGAGCGACAGGGTATCACCACTTACTACCACTATACCATCGAGGGCTACCCCCACAACGTGGAACTCATCGACTCCGAGGAAGGCTACGGCAAGAACGACTATGTGCAGACCACGCGCCCGCTCGTGGTGGTAACCGCCCCTGGTCCGGGCAGCGGCAAGATGGCGGTCTGCCTCTCCCAACTCTACAACGAGCACGCCCGCGGACGCGAGGCAGGCTATGCGAAGTTCGAGACTTTCCCCGTCTGGAACCTGCCGCTCAAGCACCCCGTGAACATCGCCTACGAGGCGGCTACCGCTGACCTCAACGATGTGAACATGATTGACCCCTTCCACCTCGAGGCGTATGGTAAGACCGCCATCAACTACAACCGCGACATCGAAATCTTCCCGGTGCTGGACGCACTCTTCACGGGTATCTACGGACACAACCCCTACAAGTCGCCCACGGACATGGGCGTGAACATGGTGGGCTTCTGTATCACGGACGATGCCGTCTGCTGCGAGGCAAGCAAGCAGGAGATTATCCGTCGCTACTACAACGCCCTCAACGACTTCGCGCAGGGCACGGGCAGCGAGCAGGAGGTGAACAAGATTGCGCTGCTCTTCAAGCAGGTGGGTATCAATAGCGCCTACCGTAAGGTTACCGTTGCCGCCAAAGAGCGCCGCGAGCAGTCGCTGGGCGTGGCTTCGTCGGCTATCGAACTGCACGATGGCACTATCATTACCGCGCAGGCGAGCGACCTGCTTGGCTCCAGCGCCGCGCTGCTGCTGAATGCCACCAAGCACCTCGCGGGCATTGACCACGATGTGAAACTCATACCGCAGGAGATGCTCACGCCTATCCAGCACACCAAGATAGCCTACCTGCGTGGTCGGAACCCGCGCCTGCATACCGATGAGGTGCTTATCGCGCTCTCCGTCCTCAGCCTCCACGACGAGAACTGCCGCCGAACGCTCGAGGCTTTGCCCCAACTGAGCGGCTGTCAGGTGCACTCCACCGTCATGCTCTCGGAGGTGGACCGCAAAATCTTCCGCAAGTTAGGCATAGACCTCACCTGCGACCCCGTGAAAAAGTAAACTCACTCCCCCGCCTCTCCTGAAAGGAGGGGAGGGGGGGAGGGGGTGGAAGGTACGCTCGGCATCCAGCCGCAAAATAACTCCCCCGCTTACGCTGAAAGACTGATATAGTATCGGATAACAAAGTGGTCGGACAGCCGCACTTGTCCCGACTTGTTTTCAGAGCATGGGCATGTTAATTGTTAATTATTAATTGTTAATTAAGATTATGGTTATCATCCTTGACCTCGGCGGCGTACTCATGCGCCACAATATGCCGGAATGTTTAGCACGTTTTGAGCGCCTGCTCGACAAAGAGCAGATGGCGCAAGTTCTTGGTCTGCAATCCAATGCGGAGGGCACGCTCGACAGCCTTGTGGACAGATACGAGAAAGGCGACATCTCCACCGATGAGTTTGTCGGCACTATCCTTGCGCACTCCCGCGAAGATGCCACCCGCGAGGAGGTGGTCGCTGCATGGAACAGCATGCACGGCGGTATCCCTGAGGACCGACTGCAACTGATTCGGCAGTGGGCAGATGCGGGGCACCATCTCTATATGCTGAGCAACAACAACGACCTGCACTGGCACCATGTCTTCGCCCACTACGACCTCTCCATGTTCCGCCACTGCTATGCCTCCCACCTGCTCCACTTGGCGAAGCCCGACCCCCGTATCTACCAAACCGTTGACCAAGCCATCCGCAAGCAGGAGGGTAATCAACTGTTCTATTTCGTGGACGACCTCGAAGCCAACTGCCTCCCCGCCGAACAACTCGGCTGGCGAACCTTCGCCTCCCTCGACGAACTGGTTCCGATAATTAGATAACTATTTTATTTGCATAACAAAAAAATACCTCCGCATCTATCGGATGTGGAGGTATTTGTGTGTTTGTAGTGAGAGTCGCCAGTGGGGATGGCTGAGGATATAATCAGTCACCTGTTCGGTGTTTTGGCAGGAGCAGGGCTGTAAGAAGAGATGGTCTGCTTGGATATGTTGCAGCCATTGCTCAGGGTCAGTGCCCTCCGTGAGTACCACTTTCAGTTCGTCTGCGCGGTTGAGCGCGAGGCGTGTGCCCTGCTTCGGGGAACAGGTAACCCAGTCGATACTGTCAGGGAGCGCGTGGGTGCCGTTTGTCTCGATGCAGACATATATGCCCGTGGCGTGCAATGCCGTCAGAAGGGGGGCATCCACTTGCAATGCCGGTTCCCCGCCCGTGAGGACGATGAGCGGTTTACTCCTCCTTTGTGGCGTACTTTTCTGCACCATGCTCCCCCCATCCGCTGAGGCAGACGCAGAGAGGGTCTGCACCGCTGCCGCTATATCTTCTGCACTCATCTCCTTGTAATCCGCAAAATCGGTGTCGCAGAAAGAACAGCGCAGGTTGCAGCCGCTGAAGCGCACAAAGACCGCCGGTGTCCCAGTGTGGTATCCCTCGCCTTGCAAAGAATAGAATATCTCGTTAATTCGATACATAATAGACCGCTCGTTATGCTCGCTGAAAGATGAAAGATCGCTACGCTAAAAGATAAAAGACTGATTACCTTCGTCTATGAGTTTCAGAGTCAAAACTATTTAGTCTTTAATCCTGTTTCCTTCATCCTTCATCCTTCTCATATATCGCCACATTGCCTTCGGACTCTTGGACGGACACTTTGTAGCAGTTCTCTACATGGTCGCATATCCAGCGCGCGATGTTCTCCGCCGAGGGATTGACCTCCAGCACCTCGTTGATATACTTGTGGTCGAAAGTGTTCTTGACAATCCGCTTGATATGGGTGAAGTCGGTTACCATGCCGTCTTGGTTCAGCGTCTCTGCCTTGCAGAAGACGGTGATGACCCAGTTGTGCCCGTGCAGGGCTTCACACTTGCTTTCGTAACTTAGGTTGAGATTATGTGCTGCCGATATGGTCAGCGTCTTTTGTATGTAATACATAGTGGTTGGGGATTTTTTTTAGAAGTCCTAGAAGTTCTAGTTTTTCTAGTTTTTCAGAGCATACACCTCTTAATTCTTAATTCTCATACACCGTCTTGTCCTCCACCCCTGCTTCGCGGAGGGCTTCTATGCGCTCGGTGCAGGTACCGCACTTGCCGCAGTGGTGCTCGCCGCCTTTGTAGCAACTCCATGTCTCGCTGTAGTCGATGCCGAGTGCTTTGCCGCGGCGGGCGATGTCGGCTTTGGTAAGGTTGGTGTAAGGAGTAAAGAGCCGCACACCGTTGTAGGTGCCTGCTTGCACGGCGTTGTCCATTGCCAGCACGAACGAGGGACGGCAGTCGGGGTAGATAGCATGGTCGCCCGCATGGTTCGCCATCATAATCTGCTGCAAACCGTTGTCTTCCGCCAAACCTGCTGCCACCGCCAGCATGATACCGTTGCGGAAAGGCACCACCGTGGAGCGCATGTTCTCATCGTCGTAGTTGCCTTCGGGCACAGCATCCGCACCCGAGAGAAGAGAACTGTGGAAGTATTGGTGAATGAAGTCCAGCGGAATAATTAGGTGCTTAATCCCCAAACGCTCGCAATGGAGTGCGGCAAAGGCTAATTCGCGTTGGTTGTGGTTGCTGCCGTAGTCGAAACTAACTGCCAGAGCAATACGCGACTGATATTCATAGAGTAGGGTGGTGCTATCCAGCCCCCCCGAGAGAACGATAATGGAATCTTTCATAATTTGTGATTCAAATTCTCAAATTGTTTCAGTAGTCGTTGCTGCTTCATACCCTCATGCTCCGCGTCGGCATAGTTGGCGAAGGGGTAGATACTGATACCGCCGCGGGGTGTGAAAATCCCCGTTACCTCAAGGTATTTCGGGTCCATCAACTTCACCAAGTCTTTCATGATGATGTTGACGCAGTCTTCGTGGAAGTCGCCGTGGTTGCGGAAAGAGAAGAGATAGAGCTTGAGCGACTTCGACTCCACCATCTTCTCCCGTGGGATATACGAGATGTAAATTGTGGCGAAGTCGGGTTGCCCCGTCTTGGGACACAACGAAGTGAACTCCGGACAGTGGAAGGTAACCAAATACTCATTGTCTGGATGTTTGTTTACGAAAGTCTCAAGCACTTCGGGAGCGTAGTCGGTAGGATACGCGGTGTGGCTGTTCCCCAATAGGGATACGCCACTGAGTTCTGAATCAGTACGCATTGTTTTCAGTGTTAAGAGCGGGGGAAAAACAATAGCCCCGTTGAATAATGGCGCAAAGGTACTACATTTTTTTTACCTGAGCAAATTTTTAGGGATTTTTGTATGTTTTCTATATGTCAGTTGCTTATAATAGCGGCAGGGCTTTCTCCATTTGGTTGCTGCGGGAACCTTTCAGAAGAATGGTAGCTCCGCTAATCGGATGTTCTTGCAGGTAGGTACACAAGGCATCTACATCAGGAAATACCGGATACGGTGAGGTGGTGGCAGCATACTCTTCGCCCACAAGCAATACCGTGGGGGCTTTGCGCTCTGCCAGCATGTTCACGATGTTCTGATGCTCCAAGTGGCTATACTCGCCCAACTCGCGCATCGCGCCAAGGATATATGTATCGCCTGTGAAGGCGTTGATAGCCGCCTGCATGGAGGTAGGGTTGGCGTTGTAGGCGTCCACGGTGATGGTATTACCGCGGCTGCTGTGCACTAACTGCGAACGGTTGTTGGTGGGGACATAAGCACGAATAGCGTCCAATGCCGCCTCGTCTGAGATACCGAAGAAAGCCCCCACGCAGCGAGCCGCCGATACGTTCTCTGCATTGTAGTTGCCCACCAAATGCGTACCCTCGGGCATGGTGCCGGTGTGGTAGGGGATGAGCGAAACCTCCTTTTCCTCTGCGGCAGCACGGAGCATGTCAGCGAGGTATGGGTTGTCAACGTTTTGGAAGATAGTGCCGCCGTGGGCAACGAGGTAGTCGTATAGTTCGCGTTTGGTCTGCTGCACGCCCTCAAAGGAGCCGAAGCCTTGCAGGTGCGCCCTGCCAACGTTGGTGATAAGCCCATAGTCAGGCTCTGCCACCTCCACCAACTCCCGTATATCGCCCGGGTGCGACGCACCCATCTCCACGATGCCCAACTCATGGTCGCGCGTGAGTTGCAGAAGCGTGAGCGGCACGCCGATGCTGTTGTTCAGGTTGCCCTGCGTGTAGTGGATACGGTACTTGGTGCGCAACACCGCGGCGGTCAGTTCCTTCGTTGTCGTCTTGCCGTTGGTGCCGGTGATACCGATGATAGGCAATCCCAACTCCCGCCGCCAAGCGCGTGCCAACTGCTGCAAACCGACTATGCCGCCGCGCCCGCTTGTTTCTGCGTCCAGTAACACGGCGTGGTCTTTCCCGAAACGCGCACATAGGTCACGATAGACCGCTTCGTTGGATACGATAGCCATGCTCGCGCCTTGCTCTAAGGCTTGGGCAGCAAACTGGTTGGCATCGAAGCGCTCGCCCTTAAGCGCAAAGAACACGCAACCCGTAGGCAGGTTGCGTGTGTCCGTACTCACACAAAGCGAGTGCTTATTTCTTATTAGGAAGTTCCAATCCATAGCCTTTCTTCTTGTCTTCTATTTTCAAAGCAACGGAGAAGATAAATGCGAGCACGCCAAACGAAGCGAACACTATCATCGGCACGAGATAACCACCCGTAGCCACACGCAGTTTGCCAATCAACAGCGGCACAAGGCAGAGTCCGATATTCTGCACCCAGAAGATGAGGCAGTAAGCCGAACCAAGCACTTTCTCATCAATGATTTTCGGTACGCTGGGCCACATAGATGCCGGCACGAGCGAGAAACTAACGCCCAAGACGAGGATGGTGATGAGCGCAAGGGTCTTGCTCGGGTAGAGCGGCAACACAAACGCAAACACGCTGTGGCAGATAATCATGATGATAGCGCCGAGCATCATCATCGTTGCCCCTTTGCCTTTGTTATCGATGAACGAGCCGAGGAACGGCGTGAGAATCATCGCCAAGATGGGGAACCACTTGAACAGACCTGCCGCCTCAGCATTGGTCATGCCGGGAATGGTCTCTTCGAGGAAGTTGGTCGCGAAACGCTGGAAGGGGAAGATAGCGCTGTAGTAAAGCACACAAAGCAGCGCGATAATCCAAAACATCTTGGACTTGAATATCTGTCCGAGGTCGGAGAAGTGGAACTCATCTTCGGGGTCTTTCTCCGCAGTTGCCTCGCCGATTGCCACCAGTTGTTTGTCGAACTTGGTGTCCATAATGGTGAATACAAAGAAGTTCAGCAAGCCGATGACGAGCAACAGCGCCGAGAACAAGAACGGAGCCACCACCGAGTTCATGCCGTTCACGGCAAAACGCTCGGAGATAAGCGGTGAGAAGAACATTGCAGCGAAGACGCCGATACGCGCAATAGACATCTCCAAGCCCATTGCCAGCGCCATCTCTTTGCCCTTGAACCACTTAGCAAGAATCTTGCTGACAGTGGTACCCGCCATCTCGCAGCCGCAGCCGAATATCATAAAGCCAAACATCGCCATCTTTGCCGAGCCGGGCATAGAGGTCCACCATGAGTTGAGCCACCCTATCTCGTTTGCTCCGAACCAATCGGAGATACCCACGTACTTGATAGCGGCACCGAGCACCATCAGCGAGGCGGAGAGCATACCGGTGAAACGCACACCCATCTTGTCGAGGATGACACCGGCAATAATCAGAAATCCGAACACATTGAGCAGATACTCGCCCGCAGCATACGTGCCAAACACACCCTGATCCCAGCCGAGGTGGGGAGTCTGCTCCAGCAGAGATGCCAACGGCGAGAGGATGTCAACAAACATGTAAGCAAAAAACATCATCGATGCTACCAGCACCAGCACTGTCCAACGCGCCACTGCCGAGTCGCGCAACGTAGTTTGCAATTTTTCTACCATTTTTCTAAAGGATTAAGGAACAAAGAACAAGGGGCAAAGACAAAATAGTCTTGTATAGTGAAATGTAATCAGTCTTGGTTCTTGGCTCTTTGTTCTTGGTTCTTGATTATTATAATGCTTCGTCTTTCATAGGGTTAGGGCGCGGAACAAACTTGTTCTTCCGCTTCAGCCATGCGGCTTTCTTTTTCTCATACTCCGCATAGTGGCTCTCCAAATACCCGTCTGCCATGATTGGATAAAGGATGAAGGATAAAAGATAAAGGACTTATTACACTCGTCTCTGAACACTCATAGTCAAAAGTAATTCAGTCTTTCAGCGAACGCAGTGAGCGGTCTTTTATCTTACTTGATTCCCAACTCTTTCTTCACGGAGGGCATAGCGTCCAAGGCGGTCTCGGAGATATAGACCATCACCGCAGAGTCGAAGATATAAGTGTAGCCCTCTTTCTGCCCTACTGCCTGAATGGCTTTCGACATCTTCTCATGCACAGGAGCCAGCAACTCTTGTTGCTTCTTCTGAATATCTTGCTCTGCCGTCTGATAGAAGAGTTGGATACGCTGCTGCATCTCTTGCAACTCTTGCTGACGAATCTGCTTGATAGCTTCCGCCAGAGTAGCCTCTTGTGCCTGATAGTCTTGTACTTTCTTTTGGAACTCCTCCTGCATCATCGCCAACTGGCTCTCATACTGCGATTGGATGGTATCCATCTGCGCACGTACTACGTTCACTTCCGGCATCTGTGCAAAAAGTTCCTGTGTGTTCACATGACCAAACTTCTGTGCGCTTACTGCCATCGGCAACACCAGCGCTAATGCTAAAATAATCTTTTTCATATGTTTTTAGTTATAATTTACAATGTTTAGAACCATCCCCCTCCCTTTGTAGGGAGGGACGGGGTGGGTCTTTTTACTTCGCCCCTAATTTCTCCAGCACTTGGTCGCTGATATCCAACTTTCCGGACATGTATATCAGCGCGGGGTCTGCCGACCTATCGCGCACAATATCTATCTTCTTCTCGTTTGCCAACTCCTGTATGGCGGCATAAATATCGTCTTGAATGGGCTTTATCAATGCCTCGCGTTTCTTGAAGAGTTCGCCGTCTTTGCCGAAGTACTTGCGTTTCAGTTCCAGCACCTGCTGCTCTTTCTGCACAATCTCTTCCTCGCGGCGTTTGCGCATCTCGTCGGAGAGAAATATCTGCTCCGTCTGATAGTTGCTGCTCAGCACCCGCGCTTCCTGTGAGAGCGCATCTATCTCTTTCTGCCAACGCTTGGAAATGAGCGTCAGTTGCTCATTTGCAGACTCATACTGCGGCAGGTTCTTCAAGATATACTGCATATCGATATACGCTATCGACTGCTCTTTGGCAGCATAGCAACCCACTGCCATCACTGCACTGCACAATATAATAAATAGTCGTTTCATATCTTTTTTCTCCCCCGTTGTAGGGGGAGTCAGAGGGGGTCTTCCTTACAATTCCTGTCCCAAGATGAAGTGGAACTGAGAGCCGCCGTACTGCTTCGAGCCGTTGATTTCGTCAAATCCATAGCCCCAGTCGATACCCATCAGTCCGAACATCGGCAGGAAGATGCGCACACCCACGCCGGCACTGCGCTTCAGGTCAAACGGATTATAGTCCTTGATATCCGCATAGCAGTTTCCTGCCTCAATGAACGCCAATGCCCAGATGGTGGCGTTCTGCTCCAGCGAGATAGGATAGCGCAACTCCATGGTGAACTTGCTATATACATAACCCATGTTGCGTCCCGTCTGCGGGTCGTAGGGCGTGAGCGACCCCGACTGGTAACCGCGCATGGAGATATAGTCGGTAGAGTATGTGGAATAGCCCGACATACCGTCGCCGCCCATATAGAACGACTCAAACGGCGATTTCGCGTACTTATTGTAATGCCCCAAGTAACCGAACTCCGCGCGGGTCATCAGCACCAACTTGCTGTCGCGGGTCAGCGGCGTGAACACCTTGCCCGAGAACTTCCACTTGTGGTACTCCAGCATGTTATACCGCTCCGAGGTGGTCATGTTGGCGTAGTTCTTCCCGTTCATCAGCGACCATGGCGGGGTGATCTTCAGTCCGAGCGTGAACTGCGAACCGCGGCGAGTGTAGATGGGGTTGTCTATGCTCGAGCGCGAGAGTTGCAGGTTCAGCGAGAGGTTGTGGCACATACCGTTGGAAATCAGCAAGTAGGGCCAATCTTTCATCATATAGAGTTGGTAGGAGATATCGCCGTAGAAGGTGAAGTAATCATCGGGCCAGCGCAGACGCTTACCATATCCCACGCTCACGCCGAAGGTACGCATGTAGATATCCTTGTCGCTCTCCGTCTCTGCCAGCTGCTGGTAGTAGTCAGAATAGCCGTTGGCGTAATAATAACTCGAATAGGAGTTCACCAGTTGGTTATACGCTTCTGTGTAGCGCTTGGAATAGCCCGACTGCGAAGCGAAGAACACATTGACGCTCAGCGAGTTAGGACGCTTTCCGCCTAACCAAGGCTCCAAGAACGAGAGGCTCGCCGAAGTGTAGTAAACACCATTGGTGCGGGCGTTGATGGAGAAGGTCTGTCCTTCGCCCTGCGGCACGATGCGGTAGGCTTTCTTGTTAAACAGATTCTGTATCGCAAAGTTGGTGAATTTCAATCCGATAGAGCCCACCAGACCGCTGGCACCCCACCCTAACGAGAACTCTATCTGGTCGCTCGACTTGGTCTCCAACTGGTAGGTGATGTCCACTGTTCCCTCCTCGGGATTAGGCTGGATATCAGGCACTAACTTCTCTTGGTCGAAGTGCCCCATCTGGGCCAACTCGCGCAAGGAGCGCATGATGTCCGACTGCGAATACAACTGTCCGGGCTTGGTGTACAACTCGCGGCGAACCACATGCTCGTACACGCGCGTATTACCTACTATATTGATTTCGTTGATGGTAGCGGGCTTGCCCTCGTACATACGCATCTCAAAATCGATACTGTCGTTCTCCACATTCACCTCCACGGGCTCCACGTTGAAGAACAGATAGCCTTGGTCGGTATAGAGTTTCGACACCGCGTCATCATCGTTCTGCAGGCGGTCGTTGATGGTCTTTAGGTTATAGACATCGCCTTTCTTCACGCCCAGCGTCGCGTCCAGCAACTCGTAGGGATACACTGTATTTCCCACCCAGTTCACGCTGCGGATATAGTATTTATCGCCCTCGCTGATGGTCATATACACGTCCACGCGCGTCGGGTCTTCGGGGTTCGGCACCACGCTGTCTGCCACTATGTACGCATCGCGGTAGCCTATCTCGTTGTATTTCTCTATCACCGCCGCCTTGTCGTTCTCGTATTCTTCGGCGACGAATTTCTTGGTGCGAAAGAGGTTGATGATATTGTTATCATTCGTCTTCTTCATCGCCTTGTTGATTTGGTTATGCGTCAGCGCCTCGTTGCCCGTGATGTAGATTTTCCCGACCTTGGTCTTTTCTTTCTTGTTCACGTTAATCGCCACCTTCACATACCCGGGGTGGTCTTGGTCTGCCTGCTGCAAGACAACAACCTCCGCGTTGTGGTAACCTTTCTCCGCAAAATACTTCTCTATCACGGTCTTTGCATGGTCGGAGAGGTTGGGCGTCATCTGACTGCCGTTGCGGATACCTACTTTCACCTCCACATCCTCTTTCTCGCTCTTTTTCAGTCCGTTATATATCACCTCCGACACCCTCGGGCGTTGCTTCAACGCTATCTCCAGCCATATCTTCTGCCCCTCTATCTTCTTGGCTTTTATCTTCACATCCGAGAAGAGTCCTTGTTTCCAGAATCGTTTGATAGCCTTGGTTATCTGGTCGCCGGGCACCTCTATCTTGTCGCCTACTGCCAGTCCGGAGAAGCCGATGAGTACAAAATCCTCATAACTATCCGCACCCGTAACGCTTATCCCTGCTATCTCGTAGGTCTTGCGCTGGTAGGTGTATTCTATCTCTGGCAGGGGTTCGTCCTCCGCATCGCTGACGGAAACGCCTTCCTCCGCTTGCAGGGGTTGCTCCTCGCCGTCCTCGGGCAACGCCGTTGCCACCGAGTCTGCCGCCACCTGCGCCCGCAAAGCGACCGCAGTCAGCAAGCAAAACAACAACATGAATATATATCGACTATACGCCATTTGCTATTAGCAATGCCCCTCTTAATTCTTAATTCTTAATTCTTAATTCTTAATCAATACTTGCTCGCTCGTCTTGCCGAATCGGCGCTCGCGGTGTTGGTAATCCACTATCGCCTTGCCAAACTCCTCTTCCGTGAACTCCGGCCACAGGCAGTCGGTGAAGTACAACTCCGAGTAAGCCAACTGCCACAAGAGGAAGTTGCTTATCCTCAACTCGCCGCTCGTGCGTATCAGCAGGTCGGGGTCAGGCATACCCGCCGTGGTCATCAGCGACGACACCAGTTCTTCGTTCACGTCCTCCGCTTTCAGTTCACCCGTCTGCGCTTTGCGCACTGCCGCCTGCATAGCGTTCGTTATCTCCCATCGCGCGGAGTAACTGAGGGCTATCACCAGTCGCAGCCCCGTGTTGCCGCTCGTCTCCTCCATACACTGCTCGAACTTGCGCTTTGCACCCTCCGGCAGCCGCTCCGTATCGCCTATGGTCAGCAGCCGCACATTGTTCTTCATCAGCGTCGGCGTCTCTTTGGCGATGGTATCCACCAGCAGCGTCATCAGCGCGTCCACCTCCTCTTTCGGACGATTCCAATTCTCCGTGGAGAAAGTGTAGAGGGTCAGATACTGAATCCCCAACTCCGCCGCCGTCTCTGTGATACGGTGCACGGTCTCCACACCCTGCTTGTGCCCGTACATACGTGCCAAGCCCTGCTTCTTTGCCCACCTGCCGTTGCCATCCATGATGATAGCCACGTGCCGCGGCATACGCGCTTTGTCTATTTGCGATTGATAGTTCATATAGTAGTCAGTGGTTAGTGTCCGGGTACGCAGGCGTCCTCGCCTGCTATAAGTGCTTAGTGGTTATTGGTCAGCGGTCAGAGCATGGGCACTCATAATTCATAATTCATAATTATCACCCTCACTCGCACAATGCACAAATTTTCCTGTCTTTTGCAAACTCAAAAACTATGCCAACCGTGAGTTGCGAGGTAACATCATTGTTCGAAAAATTACTGCCGTTTAAGTTATGTGCATTGTTCAACTCATCTATACCTTCCAGATTATCAGCAAAATACACGTTATGTTGCCATGCAGCTTGCAACTGCCATCTATCTGCAATTTTCCACTTCACGCCCACCACAAAAGGCACATACACTTGCACCACAGGGCTATACCCTCGCCATGCCCAATTCGGCTCCATACACATCCCGATGCCTATTCCCACTCCGATATAAGGCGTTATAGGCTTTATCCGCTCATCGTACTGACGCACTCCGAACCGAAAGAAATTGAACTCTCCCACAACATCCACATTCACCATCTGCGTCTCCCAAGGTTGTCCGAGTACGTTTACTGGGGACGCGGTCGTCTCGCCCGCGGTAAATTGCCCCTTGATATGGTGCGCCAAGCCCTTCACTTGCAGTGCCCATCGCTGGTCGAACTTGTAGCGGAAATGCAAACCATACGCCTCGCGCACATCCTGAAACACGTACTCCGTCGCATCGCCCGCATAGTATCCGCAGCCTCCTTGCAGTCCCAACTCACAGCGATACATCCGCTCCGTCTGCGCGCTCACGCTCATTGCCCAAGCGGCGCAAGTCCACAATACAATATTTCGCAACTTCTTATCCAATGCCTACAATTCTCCAAAATGAGCGTGCAAAGATACAAAAAAACTACGGAATTTCCAAATATATTGCTTACAAAATAAAAAAATAGTGCCATTTTACCAAAAATTAACGATAAACACGCTTTTTGACAAAATGACACTTGCATATTCAGAGGTTATTCTAAGGGGAAAGAAAGGGTCTAATAAGGGTCTATACCTTTTTTTCTTAATAACACATTGTTAGCAGATCCCTCTCTTTGCTATCATTTCTGTATCAGCATGCGGAAGGCGTCTGCCACTTTGCCTACGGCGACCACCTCTATGCGGAAGCGTTTGGACAAGCCCTGTTGCTGCTGCTCGGGGATGATGATACGGCGGAAGCCTAATTTCTCCGCCTCTTGTATGCGCTGCTCTATGCGGTTCACAGGGCGAATCTCGCCTGCCAAGCCCACCTCGCCCGTCAGGCAGGTGTCGGCATCGAGCGCGATATCCATGTTCGACGACAATACCGCCGCCAGCACTGCCAAGTCTATCGCGGGATCGTTTACCCGCAAGCCGCCGGCGATATTCAAAAACACATCTTTCTGCAGCAACTTAAAGCCCACGCGCTTCTCCAACACGGCAAGCAGCATGTTCAGCCTGCGGCTGTCGAAGCCCGTGCAGGAGCGTTGCGGAGTGCCGTAAGCCGCCGACGACACCAGCGCCTGCACCTCTATCAAGAAAGGTCTCACCCCCTCCACCGCCGCCGCGATGGCAATGCCCGACAAGCCCTCGCGCGCCGTAGAGAGCAACATCTCGCTCGGGTTGGTAACCTCGCGCAAGCCGTCTTGCCGCATCTCGTAGATACCCAACTCCGATGTGCTGCCGAAGCGGTTCTTCTGGCTGCGCAACATACGATACACATAATGTTGGTCGCCCTCGAACTGCAACACCGTATCCACGATATGCTCCAGCACTTTCGGACCTGCCAGCGAGCCTTCTTTGTTGATATGCCCGATGATGAAGAAGGGGATGTTCTGCTCCTTGGCAAACTGTAAGATGCGTGTGGCGCACTCCCGCACTTGGCTCAGGCTGCCGATACTCGCCTCCACCGCCTCGCTGCCGACGGTCTGTATCGAGTCTATCACCACCACCTCGGGCTGCAACTCCTTCACGCAACCCAGTATGCGTTCGAGGCTGGTCTCGCTCATGATATACAGGTTATCCGCCTTGCCTGCCAAGCGCTCTGCCCGCAGTTTCAGTTGCCGCTCACTCTCCTCGCCGCTGGCATAAAAGGTCTTGCGCTCGCCCATCTGCAGCAGCACTTGCAGCGCCAGCGTCGATTTGCCTATCCCGGGCTCGCCGCCTAAGAGCACCAGCGACCCGGGCACTAATCCCCCGCCCAGCACACGGTTCAGTTCGCCGTTGTGCATGTCTATCCGCATCTCCTCGGTAGCGACTATCTCTTGCAGCCGCTGCGGCAGGCTGTTGCCACGCGCGCGAATACCCTTGCCGCCACCGTTGCCGAACAAGCCGCCGCCTGCGCCGCTCGCGGTGTAAGCGTCCTCCACTTCCTCCTCATAAGTACCCCACTCGCCGCACACAGGACAACGCCCTAACATCTGCGGCGCCTTCGCCCCGCAGTTCGAACAAACGTATGTAACTTTCGGCTTTGCCATAGGCTGTTAGTGATTCGGAGTATTCAGAGTATTCAGAGAGTAGGTTTTTCGCTCTTCCGCTAAGATAGTGTTCTCGAAGATGGGTTTTGTCTCTTCGAGGAAGAGCGTTTGGTCAAGGACGCGGGCGGAGAAGTGCCCGATTATCAGTTGCTTGACCTGCGCCTTCTGCGCTATCGTTGCCGCCTCGGCTGCCGTAGAGTGCATCACCACCTTGCAGCGGTCTGCCTGCTCTTGCAGGAAAGTCGCCTCGTGATAAAGCGTCTCCACGCCCTCGATAATCGGCACTATCTTCTCGCTGTACATCGTGTCGGAGCAGTAGGCATAACGTTTCATGGGCTCGCTGTCGCGGTGGTGCTCGGTGAAGAGAAAGCCGCAGCAGGGCACAGAATGCTTGAGCGGAATCGTCTCCACCGTAACTGTCCTGTCTTCGTATATCACCTCATGCTTGCGCGGGTTGATGGCATGAAAAACCACCTCGTAGGGCAGGTCGCTGCAGTAGTAGTCTAACCACGGGCGGAGCAACCCTTCCAAGTCGGCATGGGCATAGATATGCATGGGCTGCGTGCGGCGGAGCATGCCCAAGGTGGAGAGCAAGCCTATCAAGCCGAAGCAGTGGTCACCGTGCAGGTGCGAGATGAAGATATTGTACAGCCGCGCTGTCCGTGTGCCGAGGCGCTGCATGGTAATCTGTACCCCCTCGCCGCAGTCTATCATAAACGACTTGTCGCACAAGTCGAGTATCTGCCCCGATGGCGAGTTGGTCATCGTCGGCTTGGCGCTTCCGCAGCCTAATATGGTCAGTTTACAGTCGGACATAGAGTGATATATCACAGTGTCAATAGTTTTTCCTTCACGCTTTCGCCCAAAGCGGTCTTGCGGTCGATATGCTCGAGTACGGCTTTCACGAAGGAGTTGCTCTCGAAGGAGCCGCGCACCGACTCGAAGTCGGCTTGCTGCTGCCTGCGGTCGCCGTCCACGCCGAAGCCCGTCTGGCTATTGAGGTTAAACTCCTTGCGGGCATCGTCATACACCATCTTATCCAGTCTGACAACGGCGTCTTTCCATTCCTCCACGGTCTTGAGCACCTGCTCCACGCTCACTTCCGCCACCGAGCAGCCCCATACTTGCTCCAACTTATCCACCGCCCAAGTCCACTCGTAGGAGTAGTAGCGCTCATGCATCTCGCGGAAGCGGTCTTGTATCTGTTCGTGCGTCATACCGCCCTGCTCTATGTCGTCCATCAGGCGCGTTACCTCCGAGCGGGGGGCTATCAAGCCTGCCAAGTCCACCCAGTCGCCTGTCCCCACGGCGCTGTCGGGTTGCAATGCCGCCCGCAGGTCGGCAAGGCTATGAATCTCTGCCTTCTCGATACGCGAGATAAGCGAGTTGCCCAAGAACTTCGCGATACCAATACTATATAGTTCGCGCCCGTGCGTGAGCGAGGAGTTGCGTATCTTGCAGTTGTTGTAGCCATACACCTCCGTGTTCTCGCCGCTCAGTTGCTGCAACTCGTTGAGCACTTCCCTGCCGCGCCACATCTTCTGCACCGTATAGGGCGAGAGGAGGTTGAAGTTGATGAAGTCCAGTTTGTCGGGGTCTTTGCGGTTGTCGCGCTTGGGCCATTTCTGCGCATCGCGGATGGTGCCCACCGTGCGGAGGTTTGCCCCGGGCACCAGATACGACTCCGACTGGTTCTCTATCAGGTAGGAGAAGGGCAGGTCGGCGGTGTCCGCATGGTGCGTATGCCGCCCCATCACGAGCGAGAATGCGCCTATCTTCGACGGCCAGAGCAAGTAACTGTCCGAGGTCGTCTTCGCCCCGCGCTCCGCAATACCTTGGTGGATAGGACCTAACTTATACATGTGATTCGACTGGTTGCTGCCCGAGCCGGCGTTCAGGAAAGAGAACATACCCGCTATCAGCAGGGTCGACTTATGGTGCGTTACCGTGTACGGTCCGGCGAAGATAGCACATGCCTCGCCGTGCATACCTTGGCAGTTGCTAAAGAAGAGCGATTCGCCCGCCGAGTAGTGTTTGTCGAAGATACAGCCTTGCCCCACGAAGCACTTATCCACCAGCGTCGAGTCGCCTATCTCCACGCCCGACGAGATGATGAAATCGGTGCATTTCACGCCGCTGCCCAACTTCACGGGTGCGGCGGCATTGGAGTTGACGGAGCCGTTTTTCAGACGCGACACGCCCACCAACTGCGCGTTGTCGCCGATACGCACGTTCTTGATACTGCCGCAGTTGAGGATGCAGACGTTGTTGCCTATCACGCCCATCGTGTCGGCTTGGGCCTCCGCGTAGTCGTCCACCATCTTCTCTAAGGTCTCGATGAGCACAGGGCGGTGGCGGTAGAGCGTCATCACGTAGGCGAGGCTGGCGCTCAGACGGTCGAAGATAGGTATCTCTCGGCCGCCGCCCTCGTTCATCACAGGCACGCGCACGCCGTTGCCGAAGGTAGTCTTGCCATCCACGAGGATAGAGTTCACGTTCTCGATACAAGTGTCGTTGCCGATACGGTAGTTGGCAATGTAGTTGTGGATATTATAGAGGTGTACGTTGTCGCCTATCTCGCAGTTGTGGAGTATGGCATGCTGAATGCCGGCATGCACGCTCAGCCCGCCGGGGAGGTCAAACTCGCGATTGAACACACCCATCTTCACCGTGCCGGAGAACTGCACATCGCGCACGAAAGCAGCGTCAAAGCCGTCTTTCACCCACACCTCGCGCCAGTTTTTTGCCGAGCAACCTTGCGCTATCAGTTGCGCCTGCTCTATGTTTGTCAAGTTTCTATACATAATGGGATAATTAAGAATTTAGAATTAAGAGGGCGTTGATAATTAAGAATTTTGAATTTAGAATTAAGAGAGCGTTGGAACTAAGTTTCAGAGCATGCGCACTCATAATTCATAATTCATAATTCATAATTAGCTATCATTTGGTTTTCAGATATATCCGTGTGAACACCTGTCGGGTGTAGGCGGGGAAGTCGCCTGCCATGAGCCAGCCGTAGTACCCCCTGTCGCGGCGATAGACATCCGCCACGCGCTGGTTCTTGTACTTCCCGAAGAGGAATATCTCTTGCCCTTCTTGGTCGTAGCCCACGCGCCCCGCGAAGTCGGCATACTTGGCAGGACCGGTGGTGTATTCCGCCAGCGCCTCGATGGTGTCGGGCAGGTCGTAACGCTCCAACTGGGCTTTCAGCACCTCATAGGTCGCCATGGTATCGGCGTTGGCGGAGTGAGCGTTCTCCAACTCCTTACCGCAGTAGAAACGATATGCCGAGGCGAGGTTGCGCTGCTCGTTCTTCACGAATATCTGATAGGCGTCCACGCAGTGTTTCTGCTTCAGGTTCACCTTCACACCCACGCGCAGGAACTCTTCCGCCAGCAGGGGGATGTCGAAATGGTTGCTGTTGTAGCCGGCGAGGTCGCTGTCTTCCAGCATGTCCGCCAGGTCCTGCGCTATCTCGCGGAAGGTGGGGCAGTCTGCCACATCGGCGTCCGTGATACCATGTATCTGCGTGCTCTCCTCGGGGATATGCATCACCGTCTCTTCTACATACGGCTTGCCAAACTCGTCCGTCTTATGCCGCAACACGGTGGGTTTTACGCGCAAGGTCTTTCCCTCCGTGTTGCCGTTGGGAAAGACCTTGTAATAACTTATCTCTACAATACGGTCCGTAGCGATATTCAGTCCCGTGGCTTCCAAATCAAAGAACACCAACGGGCGGGTCAAATGCAGGTTCAAGGCGGTTTTTTGAATTATGAATTATGAATTAAGAATTAAGAGGGCGCATGCCCTGAAATAGGTAGGCAATGCCCTCATAATTCATAATTCTTAATTAGACATCAGTCATTCAGCAGCATCGGCATGAGGAGCATCAGCAGTTCTTCGTTCTCCTCGTTCTCGGTCGGCAGAATCAGTCCTGCGCGAGCGGAGTCTGCCAGTTGCAGTTTCACATCCTGCGAGCCTATCACGCCCAATATATCAATCAGGAACGGTGCCTTAAAGCCGATGGACATAGGCGTACCCTCGTAAGCGCAGGCGATGGTCTCCTCCGCGCTGGTAGAGAAGTCGATGTCTTGTGCGGAGATGTTCAGACGGTTCTCGCTGAGCGACAGTTTCAAGAGCGAGGTGCTGGTGTTCGCGAACACTGCCACGCGCTTGCAGGCAGCGATAAGCGTCTGCTTGTCAATCACCGCGATGTTGGTGTTGTTCTGCGGAATCACGGCATTGTAGTTGGGGAAGCGCCCCTCTATCTGGCGGCAAACCAAGGTGGTCGTGCCGAATGCAAAGCGCGCATTCTTCGCGCCGAAGGTGATGACTACGTCGCCTTCCACCTTTGCCAGCACGTTCTTGAGCAAGCCGGCGGGTTTCTTAGGCAGGATGAAACTAACGGGCTCTGCGGCGCTCACGGAGGTGTTCACAAGGCGCACCAAGCGGTGTGCATCGGTAGCCACCAGCGTCGTCTTGTCGGTAGCGATATCGAAGAAGATACCGTTCATCACGGGGCGCAACTCGTCATCCGCGGTGCAGAAAAGGGTCTTGTTGATGGAGTCAAGCAGCACTTTGGCAGGCATCGTGATGGTATGCGAGCCGTCTTCCTCGGCAGGCATCTCGGGATACTCGTTGCCGTTCACGCCCACAAACGAGTACGTACCATTCTGGCTCACCATCGTTACCGCGAAGTTCTCCTCACCGATAGTGAAGGTCAGAGGCTGCTCGCTATATTCTTTCAGGGTCTCTATCAGCAGTTTGGCACCTATCGCCACTTTGCCTGCGCCCTCCGCGTTCTCCACGTCCAGCGAAGTGCGGACGGTCGTCTCGCCGTCCGAAGCGGTTAAGGTGAGGACATTCCCGTTCAGGTCAAACAACACGTCCTCCAATATCTGGAGGCTGTTCTTGCTTGCGATAACACGGCTCACTGCGGTCAACTGACCGAACAGTTGTGTACTGGATACATTAAATTTCATATCGGTTTGCTATTATCTGTTATTATCGATTATAAATTCGCCGCAAAGATACGAAAAAAAAACGAAGTATGCAAATTATTTGCAAAAAAATCCGTTGCAGATTGCTTTTTTGGTAATTCAGTGCAAAATTCTCCCCCTCCCTTCGTAGAGAGCGTAGAGGTTTGTCCTGAGATACAACATTCGCATAGGGCAGCCCACTGGGGACGCAGGCGTCTCGCCTGCGGGATAATGATTTTTAATGGGATCTAACGGAGCCATAAAAATTATCGGCTCATTAACGGCAATTAACGGAGAAAATAAATATAGTCTTTTAATGGACTTTTAATGGGCTTAAATGGAGACATAAAAATGAACGGCTTATTAACGGGCATTAATGGAGACAAAAAAATAACGGAGGTATAGACGGCAAAATACACTTGCCACATTTTACACCTTTGCCACATTAAAAATGAGCAACCCCACCCACATATATTAAATTATTATATATATAATATATAATAATTAGAGAAACCCCACAACTCCCCAAATTTTAATCTTCTTTAATAAAAAAGTAGGGGTACTTTGAGCCAAAAGTACCCCGTTTTTCCCTCCAACTACCCCCTTTTCAACCCCACTTATTTTGTAGCACACCATCATAAGGTCTTTACCGAGACCTAACCGAGGTCTATACCAATACTAAATGTGAATGTAGCAAATGAAGCAAATGTAGCAGAAGAAGCACTACATTTGCTACAAATGCTACATTTGCTACAATAAAATTTAGTATTCATTTGCATATATCAGAAAAAAGCAGTACTTTTGTCGGCATGAAAATCGGTGTGTTCGATAGCGGTTATGGCGGTCTGACCATCTTAGAGCAGATTCGCAAGCAGTTGCCGGAGTATGATTATCTCTACTTGGGCGACAATGCGCGTGCGCCCTACGGCACCCACTCCTTCGAGGTGATTCACCAATACACATGGCAGGCGGTGCAATATCTCTTCCGTGCCGACTGCTCGCTGGTCATCCTCGCCTGCAACACGGCAAGTGCCAAAGCCCTACGCACCATCCAGCAGCAAGACCTCCCACAATGGCAACAATCCACTGTGGACGCAGTCATCCCCGCTGGTTCAAAGGAGGTGCGGTCTCCAGGCCGCACCATAGAATGTCCGGGTGCGCAGGCGGTCATGGAGGTGCGGTCTCCAGGCCGCACCACAGACGACCTACCAAGTGCGCAGGCAAACTCCCCCGCCCCGCTTGCGGGGAGGGGGCTGGGGGCGGGGCAATGTCCGGGTACGCAGGCGTCCTCGCCTGCTGAATCGTCAAATAGTAAATTGTCAAATTGTCAAATACGGAATGTTCTCGGTGTCATCCGCCCCACGGCGGAGGAGGTAGCCATCCGCACGTGCAACGGGCATATAGGCGTGCTCGGCACGCCCGGGACAGTGCAGAGCGGCAGTTATGTCATCGAGTTGCAGAAACAGCGCACGGACCTCCGTATCGTGCAGCAGGCGTGCCCGATGTGGGTACCCCTGATAGAGAACGGCGAGCACCTGCAAGACGGCGCCGACTACTTCGTGGAGAAATACCTCCGCCTGCTCTTCGCCCAAGACCCGCAGATAGACACCCTCGTGCTCGGCTGCACCCACTATCCGCTCTTGATGCCGAAGATTCAAGCTGCCCTCCCTACCATCGCTGCCCACAAGGTGGACGTGGTGGCGCAGGGCGAGATAGTAGCCCGCTCGCTCCAAGACTATCTCCACCGCCATTCCGACCTCGCTGCCACGCTCTCCCGAGGCACCACCTGCACCTACCTCACCACCGAGCAGGCAAACAAGTTCTCCGATTCAGCATCCCTCTTCCTCCGCACCCCCGTCAACGCTCAACACGTAGTGTTATAGGTGTCGTTTGTTACAACTTCCTAACATGTAATTGGCGGTGCTTTACTGGGGACGCAGGCGTCTCGCCTGCGGGCAAGGCGCCGGCCTTGATTGTGATAGCATTGCACACCAATAGGCTCCTGTAATGATTCTTATAATTTAGGGTAATGATAGACGAGTTGACCCAAGTTCTTGATTAGGCATAAGCCCCAACGGGGCGACATAATCCAGCGTAGGGACTTGTCCCTACGTAAGACGTTCCACTCGCAATGCAAGCCCTGTAAGGGCGACATAACTCAATATTAACGCGAGTTCGATATAAGCGAACTTTTTCAGCAGTCAAAGACTAACTGGGTTTTTGGTGATGAATTAATGAATAATTAACGGAAATTATATGTTAAAGAGAAAAAAAATATTTGAATAATTCTTGGACATTTTTGTTGAAACAATAAAACATGGTCGAAGTCTTGTGTATTAGAACCTAATTTCGATTTCATGTTATGTTAAAGTGTCAAACAAGAGAGGCTACCCCAAAGGATAGCCTCTCTTTTAAGTCATTCGCCTGCGTGCGGCTTACTCTGCCGTTGCGCCGAGCACGTTGTACAGTTTCTCGCCGCGTTGGATATAGAGTTGTCCGTTCTTGATGAACTTCACAGCCTTCACAGCATCGTTCTCTACGTTGTTGATAGCAGTAGCCGTGGTGTTCACATCAATCTTCACAGGTACGTCATACGAGTTCAGTGCGT
Organism: Paludibacteraceae bacterium; assembly: GCA_016297215.1. Taxonomy (GTDB): domain Bacteria; phylum Bacteroidota; class Bacteroidia; order Bacteroidales; family Paludibacteraceae; genus Colicola. The sequence goes on from JAEDGZ010000013.1 coordinate 47,517, forward strand.
CCACTACGATGTGCAGGTCTGCCTCACCTACTTTCTCTACGGTAATCTTACCGCTTACGAGGAAATAGAGACCATCTGTGCTCAACTTATCGTCGGGGGTCAACTGTGCGAAGAAGCAAGGATATACGGACTTGCCATCGAAATCACCGGCTGTTGCAGTACCCTCTTCGCCAGAGTCGCTAATCTCATATACGCCTGCGGGCAGAAGAGTGGTAGCATCTGCGTTGTCAGGGTTGATTAGGAACAAAAGAGCCAGATAGTCTGCATTGTCGATACCTTGTGCATAGAAGGCCAATGCACCCTGCTCAAGATATTGGTCATCTACGGCAAACACATAGTGCTCGCTGGTGAAGGTAGCGTCAACAGGCGTGTCGGGCATATCGTAGTCAATATGAGCCTTCTCGTATTTAGCCTTCAGCACTGCTTTGTACTCCACATCGTTCTCGCAAATGAGAGCGCAGGTAGCGGTGATATCATCGCCTTCGAGAGTAACGACTACGGTACCTTTCAGTACATCCAGATATACGTCGTCAGCCTTCAGTTTCACCCAAGTATAGGTGCTGTTGAAGTCGGTCTCGAACATACCGTTGTTCTCGAAGGTGCCGGCAACCTCATCAGTAATCGGGGTTACGGAAACTACGATAGAACTATCTGCGGTAGCAGCCATCAACTGGTACAGCCCCTCAGACAAGGCATTTACAAAGGTTACATCGGTCAGTGTGCCGAGGTCAATGGTCTTTTTAGCCACAGGAACAGCATACCAAAGCGATACATTGTACTGAACGCTGTCGAAGCCAACGAGGGAAGCGGTAACGCATATCGTGTCGTTTACTTGGTCAACCACACCGCTTGCTGCAGCCACTTGTACGGCTGTAGTGTCGCCATTGTTGTAGAGTTCTACGAAGGAGTAGTCTATGAGTGCATCCTCAGCGTCGAACTCCATCTTCTTACCGAGTTCCCAGTTCTGAACAGCCACGCCGCAACGAGCCTCATTGCTCAAACCAATCAACTGGAGCAGACCATCCTCGGGATCGCCGTATGCGGTAGCACGATCAGCAAAGGTAATCGTACGGGTAGAGGTCGGAGTGGGAACTTCCCAGCAGAGGTGGAGTACATATACATTCTCGTCGGTAGCGAAGCACTCAAACTCACCGGTGATGTCGCCGTTAACGCTCTCGCTCAGTACGAGGGTACCGGAAATAGCATCCAGCACTGCGTCGCCTACTGTGAGCGCTACAGCCAGAGTACCTTCGCTAACAGAGTAAACCGTGTCTGCCTCAATACCGGTGGTGGTCAGGTTCAGGCTGATGTTAGCGTTGCTTGCGTCAATGAAGTAGACACCGAAAAAACCTGTCCAAGTATCGTCGATAGTCAAGTTCGGCAACTTAGCCTCAATGGTGTCTTTTGCTATCATAGGACGGTGCAGCGTGAGTTCATAGAGAACGGTATCCTTGCTGAGCAGGGTCATCTCTGCGCGCAACTGGGTAGCGTCATCGTTTGTCTTCACTACGATGGCAGCATCCCACAAATCCAAAGTCTTGCCGCCTACCTTCACCTCGGTTTGCTCCAAATCCAATTCTTGGAAGGTATAGGTACCTACCAACCAACTGGAGTTGAGCACAGCGTTAACGGATACGTTCTCGTTAGCACCGGCGATGAGGAGGGTGGTATCGGAGGTCAGCGCGATGGTGGTAGCCTCTACCTCTTCGCGAACGGTGTCAGCAGGGGTCAGCACTTCGTTAGCAGCTGCCACTACATACACCTGACCGTTATCACCGTTGATAACAGCGTCAAGAGTCAATACAGACAGGTTCTTGCTGACGGTCTTCTGCGCTAAAGTGAAGTCGCACTTCTCGTAATTCACATAATCACCGTACACATAATCTTCGATGTACGAGTAGTTAAGGTCCAAGTCATCGATGGTGAATGTGCCATAAGGATTTGTGGGGTCGTTGTTAACCCAGTCGAGTTTCACGATGTAGTCGCCCGTTACATCCTTGAATCCGAGGAACCAGTCGCCGGTCTCAGCATAGTACTCGGGCAGTCCCAACTCCAGAGGCTCAATAAAAACAGTGTCAGCCGTTTCGCCATCAGCAGCAGGCTTCAGCGCGCGCTTTGCGGTCTCAGTCAGGATGTTGCGGTCCAGAGCATGTGCTTTCTGCCATGCCTCAGCACGCAGTTGGTTGTTGGCAGAGGGCTTCTTAGCCACAGTTGCCTTCGCACCTTGCACCATGGTCGATGCAGAAGGTGCAGCCACCAAACTTGCAGCCGCTTTCTCGCCCCGCAAAGAGGTCGGGGTCTCGGCTACTTTCAACGGCAATGCATAGGTAGCACCTGCTACCAACGCTGCCAACACTAAAGTAGATAATCTCTTCATACCTTAAAATGTGTTTAGTTAATAATAAAGTTTGTTGTTGAAATTTTGTTCTATTGTTTCCCGTTCACTATCAATGAACCGTACAATATACTTCACCTAAAGTAGTGGAACAATTTAGACGATCGTCTAAACTGACGCATTTTTCATACCTGTTTCCCTATTGTTTTCTTGCTTTTTGGGAGGTTTACTTGAACGACCGTCCAAACTGACACCTTCGAAAAAACAGACTACTCGGTAAAACTGCGGCAAAGGTACTGCTTTTTTTTGATATGTGCAAGGATTTTACCGATTATTTTGACAAAAAGAGCATATTTCTCTATTTTTTAGGTTGTTTCTGCTAAAATATGCAGAAAATTTATAACTATTGCGTGTTTAGGAGCGAAACCTTATGAATAAAGAATACACATTTATTATGCAAAAGAGGCTACCTAACAAGTCTTATACTGGGGACGCAGGCGTCTCGCCTGCGGGCGTTTTGGAACAAAACGAAGGTTTTAGCGGTGATTGTAGCCCCTTATAAGCCATTCACATACAAAAAGAGGCTGCCTAACTTGACTTGTTAGACAGCCTCAATCGTATGATTTTATTCTCTATCCTTATTAGCGGATTTGTGCGCCAAGCACGTTGTAAACGCTCTTACCGCGTTGGATAAAGAGTGCGCCGTCTTTGATAAACTTCTTGGCAGGTGTGGTGATGTCGCTCTCCACCTCCTCTATAGCAGTTACCGACTTGGTAACGGGTACACCCTCGTAGTAGATATGGATGGGCACATCGTAGGAGTTGAGTGCATTTACCTCTACGCTGAGTTTCTTACCATTGTCGAGTTTCTTCACTTCCACTTGTCCGGTGAAGAAGAAATAGAGGGGTGTCCTGAAACTTTTGATTTGTCCGTCGGAAGTAATCATATTATCTTCAAAGAAGCCTGCGAGGGAGGGATTGGCGCCGTCGGTGCTTACGCCTACAGATGCTAATACCGTACCGGACTCATACGACCAGTTGATAGGATAGACACCTTCTGGAATGGTAATCTGCGGGTCTTTCTCGTCAGAGAAGAATACGATTTGCGTGAGGAGGGCTTCCTTATCGCCTTTGTGGTAACTATTGCCGACCCAATAGAGCATGTTATGTGATTCATGTGCTACATCGGATACATAGCATTTGTCTTCCTCGGTATATGTCCACTCTAAATCCTGATTCTTATCATCGCAGTCATATTTCAGTCGGTAGCGCAAATCTAAGGTGATGTGGAAACGATAGATGATGTCATCGGTAGCGAGGAATTGTGCCTCAATGAAGTTGGTATCCCTGGCAATATGGCTTTCGAGCCATCCGTCCACCAACGACTCTTGCGTTTGGATGGTTTTCTCCCCTTCGTAGGTAATGATATTGAAGGCTTGGAAGTTGCAGTCGAAGTCGAATCTGCGGAAGAGTCCGTCCATAACCCATCGTCCTTCGAGCGTGTCTCCCTTGGGAGAAATCATCAGGAAGTACTGTTTGTCCTCTTCTTGTTGCGACATACCCCAGATACTCCAAGAACCATTGGTTTCACGTCCGTCGGAGAACTGGACGTTGCTTATAGTAACATCCACGGTATCAATGGCTTGCGGGATATAGTAGGTCATGCGTACTTCGTACAATTTGCCGATATAGGTGGTCATCCACGTGGTGAATTGTACGGTGTCTTTCGTTGCATTGGGTCTTACACTGCATTCGATGTAAGCCAAGCGCTCTTGTATCATCTCGCCACCGGCTTTCTTGACATAGAGGAACGTGGCACCGGCGTCGGTGATGATATCGAAATTGCGGGTGTTGTAGTCTCCCTCCTCGAAAATAGAGGAGGCATAGAACGCCGTGCTTGCCACAATACTATCGGTTTCTGCATAGAACTGCCAACCCTCTTGCTGGTCGGTTACGACGATGCAGTGCCCGGGCATGTTAACGACGATTGTATCTCTTATGGCATCCACCCGCGAGCACATAGAAATCTGATACAATTTATGGTCGTTGGCAATGACCTCTGCAGCGACAAAGGTTGAGTCTTTTACTTTCGTAAATTCCACTTTTCCCCACAACTCGATGAGGCTTTGTGCGTTGGCGTGTGCGAGGTCTTTGATAGATGCGTTCATGTTCGGCGATTCCACCGTGCCGGAGACTTGGAGCGTCAGCAACTCTACAGCATACTCATCGTTGTAGCCGTCGATGTAGTAACCTCCGCCGTCGGCAGCATTCGATTCGTCTATCAACATGTTGTTGATATCTATCACCACGGTATCCTTGGGAACAGGCAACTCATAGTGCATCTTCACCTGATAGAGCACGGTATCAGCAGCGAGGAACTGCGCTTCAAGGTCAAAAATCTTGCCTTCCTGTACCGTTGTGGCGTTATCTGCATCGGCGGCCAGCCCTTGGTCGTCTTTGATGGCAATATGGCGAATGGTGTCGCCGTTGTCGTAGAACTCCACGAAAGTCTGCGGACGATTGAAATACGCCAGATAGAATCCCTCGCCCGGGAAAGTGGTAGTCAGCAACGATACGGATACCTTCACGCCGTCCTCCGTCTTGCCTTGCATCACAAACGCGCTATCCTCCATCAGTATCTCATACACATCCGCATGAGGGACATTCAGCAGAACGGTGTCCTTCGGGGCGAGGTCTTCGCGGTCAGCGTGGATATGGAAATACTTCACCACGTTATTTTTGCTATCAAAACCTTTGATGGAGGCATCTACATTGAGTTGTTTTATTGCGCCGGTGAGGTTAATATACTTCACTTCGAGCGTGATTTCTTCGAACTCATAGATGTTGCATTTGGAGTTGTCTTCCGCCCATATCTTCACATAGTTGGCATACCCTCTTTTGGCAACCACCATATCTTCTTTGGTGAAAGTGCCGGTGAGCGTTTCGGAGATCCATGCCAAATCGAACTCATATTGTCCGTCGGCGGATTGTATGCCCCATCTATTATCTTGCGGATGGAGAATATGGCGTACATAGGCATTGATGTGTATCGTGTCCCCTTCTGCTTGCGCCATGGCGGGGCTCATTGCCACCGTTGCATCCTCCTTTTCTGCGTTCAGCCGCTCCATCACACGCTGATCGAGCGCATTAGTAGTAGGAGTTCGGAACACACTCTGACGCTTCGGGAGCATGCTCTCCGGCGTCATTTCTGCCTGTGCAAACATAGTCGCTGCTGTGCACAAGGCGACAAAAATAGAAGATACTTTTCTCATGATTGTAATTTAATAAATAGAGTTTTAGTTGTTTTCAGGTGCAAAGATACTGCTTTTATTTGATATGTGCAAATTTAAGCGATTTATTTAATATTTTTGTTGACAATATAAAAAATAATTTGTTAGAAATATCTATATTTTCCTAACAAAATAACAGTTTGACTTCCGCCCTATCTAAGTAAGGGTTTAGTCGGGTTTGTGACGAGACCTAAAGCCGTTCATGTCATTTAACAAAAGAATACAAAAACAAGACAAAAGCTATCAATATGTCATAATTGCAGTGCAAATGGATTTAACCCAAAAGCCTTGGTAAAAGCACCCTCTTCTATCAACTCCTGAGGCGTAGCCAGTTCTATGCCTTGCTGCGGAGCGTCCGGGTGCGCAGGCGTCCCCGCCTGCTGAGATGCTTCCTGCGGACTCATCAGCAATATCCGATCACTCAGCCTCACTGCCAAGTCCAATTCATGGGTGGAGATAAGGATAGTCTTGCCCTCCTTGTGGGCAAGAGAGCGCAGGAGTTGCAGCACACGGATGCGATTGGGCAAGTCCAGATGCGCAGTAGGCTCGTCTAATAATATAATAGGTGTCTGCTGCGCAAGGGCTTTGGCAATCAAGATACGTTGCTTCTCGCCATCCGAATGCGCCATAAAAGGAGATTCCAAGAAAGTCTTGGCTCTTGGTTCTCCCGAGAAGTCGGGATAAGTTTGTCTCTTGCCTCCTTGCTTTTCAAATCCCACTGCCACAAGCGAATCCTCTATCACCTGTTCATCGTCGGGGGTGAGTTTGCCGAGTAGAGAGGTATAGGGGTATCGACCCATCGCCACCACATCATGCACCGTAGTGCGCTCTATCGCCTCATCAGAACTGAGGACAAGCGCCACAGTCTTCGATGGATTGCCCGCTTCCCCCAGCCTAAATTCCCCACTTAACGCCGGTTGCAAGCCTGCCAGCGTGCGCAGGAGTGTGGACTTGCCGCAGCCGTTTCTGCCCAGCATGCAGACCATCTCCCCGCTTTCAAGGGAGAAACTCAAGTCGCGCTGGATAACTTTCGCGCCGTAGCCGATAGTAAGGTGATTGCTGAGGAGCATGTCCGGGTGCGCAGGCGTCCTCGCCTGCTTGGCTAAAAATAAATCTAAGAAAAATACACTCGTTTGACTCGGCGGGAGACCGAGGTGAGCACCTCGTAGGGTATGGTGTCTAATTGGGATGCTAACTCGTTGAGCGTCAGTCGTTCGCCGAAGATCTCCACCTCGTCGCCGACCTGTGCATCTGCGCCGGTAACGTCCACCATGGCTTGGTCCATGCAGACATTGCCCACCACGGGGCATCGCCTGCCGCGGACGATGACGGAGCCGCCATAGTTGCTGAAGCGGCGGTCGAAGCCGTCGGCGTAGCCGATGGGGATGACGGCGATCTGCCGGTCTTCGTGGAGCAGTGTATGCCGTCCGTAGCCGATGGCCTCGCCGGCTTTCACCGTCTTAAGGCTGAGGATGGTGGTCTTGAGCGAGCAGACGGTCTTCAATGCAGCGCCGGCGAACGAGATGCCGTAGAGCCCGATGCCGAGGCGGCACATATCGAACTGATAATCAGCAAACCGTTCGATGCCCGCGGAGTTGCATATATGCTTAAGGATAGGGTAGCGCAGCCCTGCTTTCAGGGTCTCGGCGCAGGTATCAAAATACTGTATCTGTTGGTGCGTGAACTCGTCGAACTGCGGCTCATCGCTGCCGGCAAGATGGGAGAAGACCGACTGCACGCGAACTGCGCGCTGTCCTCTGAGACGCTCAATAAGGGCGGGTATCTCCTCCATGTAGAAGCCGAGGCGGTGCATGCCGGAGTCTATCTTGATATGGATAGGATAGTTCTCCAAGCCCTTTGCGGATGCGGCTTCGAGGATGTTTTCCAGCGATTGGAAGGAGTAGATATTCGGCTGCAGGTTGTTTTCGAGGATGAGGTCGAGTGCGGCTACCTCGGGGTCCATGATGATGATAGGCAGGGTGATGCCTGCGCGCCGCAGTTCGCATCCTTCGTCTGCCACCGCCACGGCGAGGTAATCCACCAACCCGCTATCCTGCAAGGCGCGACTCACCTCTACGCTGCCCGCGCCGTAGGCAAAGGCTTTGACCATGCAGGTGAGTTGGGTGGTAGGACGGAGTAAGCCCTTGAAATAGCGGACGTTATCGACCATCGCGCGGAGGTTCACCTGCATCACCGTCTCGTGGGTCTGCGCCAAGATACGGCGGTTTATCTCGTCTTCCTCATATCCGAGCGCGCGCAAGACGGCGGCGCAGGTGCGCACATTCTGATGCGTGGGATCTTCCACCACCACAGGGCAATGGGCAAAGAGTTGCATCTTCTCCGCGCGTTTCTCCTCGAGCGAAGCGAAGTTCTCGCCGTGCTCTGCACCTATGTAGGTCAGCACGCCGATGGTGGGGCGGATGATGCGCTCCAAGCGCTGCATCTCCCCGGGTTCGGAGATACCTGCTTCGAAGATGCCGAGCGTGGTGCGCTCGTCCATCTGCCATACGGAGAGAGGCACACCTATCTGCGAGTTGTAGGACTTGGGCGAGCGCGTGATGCGATAGTCGTCTTTCAGCAGTTGATACAGCCATTCTTTAACCACCGTCTTGCCGTTGGAGCCGGTGATGCCGATGACGGGGCAGTGGCAGAGGGAGCGTTTATAGGCCGCCAAATCCTGCAACGCCCGTACCACATCCTGCACATAGATAAAAAGAAAGTCGCCCTGCCCGGGTGCGCAGGCGTCCTCGCCTGCTAAAACCCAACTTTCATGCCTTGTATCCAGCACAAACGTCCTGACACCTTTCTGAATCAGTTCGGGGATATAGCGTGCGCCGCTGTCTTTGTCGGTCTCTATGGCGAAGAAGAGTGTCCGCTCTGCCTGCTGCTTGCTTTCTACATCCCCTCCAACAGACAACTGTCGGCTGTCGGTCAGCAGATAATCTATCGCGCGACTCTCGCGCACAGCCCCGCGGATGGCGTGTGGACGGATGGCATCTAATACCTCTTTGATTTGCATAATGGCTTTTCTTAATAAATTCGGGTTGCAAAATTACTGCTTTTTTCCGATATACGCAAGTGTTTTGGAAATAATCAAGTATCCGTTTAAGGTAAGGAGCATTTGCGTGCTTTGGACAATATATTTTGACCAAGTGCAGAGAAGGTATGAGCAAGACAAGGCAAGATGCAGTTATGGAATGATATTCAAGTTGCCCCAAGTTATGGATATAAAAAGAGCTTGCCCAACAAGTCTTATTCTGGGGACGTAGGCGTCTCGCCTGCGGGCGTTTTGGAACAAAACGAAGTGTTTTGCTGTGATTTTTGCACCTCATATGCCACTCATAAACAAAAAGAGGCTGCCTAACTTGACTTGTTAGACAGCCTCTTTCTTTTGTGCGCAGGATGAGACTCGAACTCACACGATCTTGCGACCACTACCCCCTCAAAGTAGCGTGTATACCAATTTCACCACCTGCGCTTTTTGAATTATGAATTTTGAATTATGAGTGCTCATGCTATAACACTCAACACTCAACTTTCAACACTCAACTAAAAAAATGAAAGATCACTTTGGTGCCCAGAACAGGACTCGAACCTGCACGTCTCTCAACACTCGCACCTGAA
>JAEDGZ010000014.1 GCA_016297215.1 Paludibacteraceae bacterium
GTTTCCGCCACCCGCAGCACTTCGTGCGCTTCTTCAAAAAACACACCTCCCTCACCCCCACGGAGTACCGAGAACAATTAAGAATTATGAATTAAGAAATAATCGTTCGGAGCGTAGCGAAGATAAGAATTAAGAGGGTGCATGCTGTGAGAACTCACTTCCAATGCCTCTTAATGCTTAATTCCTAATTCCTTAATTACTTTCTCGCTTTTTGGCGGTCGGAGAGGATAGGGTCAAGGTTGGCTTTCGCCCATGCTATCATCGGTGCGCAGGCGTCCCCGCCTGCTTATCAATTTGGAAATGGTAATGATATACAAGTTAACCCAAATTCTCTACCAAATGCAAGCCCCGAAGGGGCGACATAACTCTATTTTTGAATTGCTATGTCAACATGTATAGTTAATTAGGAATGCTTTTGTCAGACTATATTTATAGTAGGACCGCATGTGATTGGATTTGTTCGATAACGGGTCGGTCAGCGGCTACCCAGTCAAGGATGTGTAGGTGTGAGATGGGCAGCCAGCAATAGGCTTTATGTTCTCGGAGGGTGAAAGCCGGCATACCGATTGCGTCCAGCCTCTCCCCGCCAAGACAGAGGTAGAACTCGAGGGTAACCTCAAAATCGGGGTAAGTATGGTGGCGGGTAGTGAGGTGTCGAATGATGGTGATGTCCATATCCATCTCCTCACGGATCTCACGATGAAGCGCATCCTCCGCCCGCTCGCCGGGTTCCATCTTGCCGCCGGGGAACTCCCATTTGAAAGCGGTGTAGGGATACTTGGTCTGCCCGCGTTTCATGCAGAGGATATGCTCCTTGTGCATAATAATAGCGGCTACTACATGGTGGTGCATAAGAGAATTATGAATTATGAATTATGAGTGCGTAGCATGTCCGGTGTGCGCAGGCGTCCCCGCCTGCTAATTGTAGTCAGTGGTGCAAAAGTACAACTATATTTTGAATTATGCAACAAAAGGACATACTATATATCCAAAAAAAGCATCGTTTCCTGACAAAAAGTGTTGACTTCTTGCATATATCAAAAACTTTTCGTAACTTTGCGCGGTTTTTTACTGACCACAAACACTGACTACTAACCACTGACCACTAACCACTGACCACTAACCACTGACAATGAACCTTGCACTCATAGGATACGGCAAGATGGGACATATCATCGAGCAGGTGGCGCGCCGCCGCGGGCACGAGATAGTCTGCATCATCGACCGAGACAATACCGCTGATTTCCTTTCTCCCGCTTTTTCGCAAGCCGATGTGGCGATTGAGTTCTCCACGCCTGCTACCGCCGAGGCGAATATCCGCGCCGCGTGGCAGGCGGGTGTACCCGTGGTGTGTGGCACTACGGGGTGGGACGTGAGTCGCCTGCGAGATGAGTTATGCGATGCCGCCGAGTGCTGCCAAACGGATAATCGCGCGCTCTTGTGGTCATCGAACTTCAGCGTAGGGGTAAATGTCTTTTTTACCCTCAACAAGCGGCTGGCAGGCTTGCTGGCGGACTATCCCGACTATCTGCCGTCCATCACCGAGACCCATCATATCCACAAACTCGATGCCCCCTCCGGCACCGCCAAGACACTGGCGGAGGACATTGAGAGGATTTACGATTTACGATTTACGAATGATGATTCGCAACGAGTATCTTACCGCGGGCGAGACGCCCGCGTTTCAGGCGTCAAGTCGCAAGTCCCGATAGAGTCCATTCGCGAAGGCGAGGTGCCGGGCATACATACCGTTACGTGGGACTCACCCGTGGACACCATCTCCATCACCCATAGTGCTAAGTCCCGCGAAGGCTTTGCCCTCGGTGCCGTCCTCGCCGCAGAATGGCTAAAAGGCAAAACCGGCTGGCACACCATGGAGGAAGTATTGTTCTAACTGACCACTAACCACTGACCACTAATCACTGACCACTATGACTTTCAAAGAAAGAATACAATCCGTTACCACCAAAGGTTGGGTAGCGTGCGGCGTGTGGAGCGCTGTCTATATCGCATTCATCATCTGGGTAGCCTGCGGCGACCCGCGTCAGGGACACGGCGACTGGGCAAGCCTCGGTTGGCTCGCGCTGTTGCCGATTATCATGGATATGTTCACCACCAAGTACATCCCTTGGAACTGGTGGCATAAGTACAAACCCGTCAGCAAAGAAGAAGCCGCAGAGGGCAAGACCAATCCCCATGCGAACAGCACCATCTACACCATCATGTCGTGGGTGGACGCTATCCTCTTCGCGCTCATCGCGGTGTATTTCATCAACCAATACATCTTCCAGAACTACCAGATTCCTTCCAGTTCGTTGGAGAAGAGCCTGCGCGTGGGCGATTTCCTCTGCGTGAGCAAGATGAGTTACGGTGCGCGGGTGCCCAACACACCGCTCTCCATGCCCCTTGTGCAGCATACTTTCCCCAACTGGCTCGGCGGCGGCAAGAGTTACATCGAACGCCCGCAGTGGGGCTACAAACGCCTTGCCGGCTGGGACACGCCCGAGAAAGGCGACATCGTGGTCTTCAACTTCCCCGCGGGCGATACCGTCTGCTCAAAGATGCAGAACCCCGACATTTACAGCCTTCGCCACTACTACGGTGAGCGCACCGTGGAGCAACGCAAAGACATCTTCGGTGACATCGTAACGCGCCCTGTGGACAGACGAGAGAACTACGTGAAGCGTTGTGTGGGTACACCGGGGGACTCGCTGCAAATCATTGATAACGTGATATATGTGAACGGCGTAGCCGAACCCGAGCGCGAAGGCGTGCAGTTGAACTACTACGTGCAGACCGACGGACATATCCTGAGCAACAGTTACTTGGAGAAGATAGGTATCTCGAAAGACGACCGCAAGATGCCGGAGCCGGGTGTGTACCATTTCCCGCTGACGCAGGCAATGAAAGCCGAGTTGGAGAAGAACCCCCATGTGCTCGCCGTGATGCTTGAGCCTGAGCAACAAGGAGGAGATGTCTATCCGTTGGGGCATAACACATGGACACGCGACAACTACGGACCTATCTACATCCCCCGCCGCGGCGAGACCATCACCATCACCGCGGAGAACTATTGGCTCTACAAGCGTATCGCCGATGCATACGAGCACAAGCCGATGGCGATAGGCGAGCCTTACACCTTCGACATGGACTACTACTGGATGATGGGCGACAACCGCCACAACTCCGCCGACAGCCGCTACTGGGGTTTCGTACCCGAAGACCATATCGTGGGACGCCCGCTCTTCGTTTGGCTCAGCATAGAGAAAGACAAACCTTGGTTCAAAGGGCATATCCGTTGGAACCGCCTCGGCATGAATGCACGGAGATGATGACCTTGCCTACTGCATATCTTGCCCCCGAGGAATGGTATCGGCTGTGGTGCAAACACTGGGGACGTAGGCGTCTCGCCTGCGGGAGCGCACTTGGTGAGGAGGTTGGTTGCCAGATAGAGGTGATGGAGAGTTTCCCGAAGCAGACTTACCGCAACCGTTGCACCATCACCACCCCCGACGGACCGCTCACGCTCACCGTGCCGGTGAAGCACAGCGAACGCAAGCAACTCACGCGGGATGTGGAAATCAGTTACCAAAAGAATTGGCAGCACCAGCATTGGATAGCCCTCGTGAGTGCCTACAAACGCACACCCTATTTTGACTACTACATGGACTACTTCCGACCTTTCTACGAGAAAGAAACGAAGTTTCTCCTTGACCTCAACGAGGGACTACACGAAGTGATACAAGCCCTGATGGAGAACAGACTGCCACTTGTTGTGGAAACCGCAGGCGAGACGCCTACGTCCCCAGTGAGTTTGCACCACACCACCGATTGGCAGGCGCAAGACCTCGAATCCTGCTTCGGCAACGGCATGAGTATATTAGACAAACTGATGGAATACGGTCCCGAGACGATAATGAGGATAGAAAAAAGTTAATAGTTAATAGTTAATAGTTAATATCTCATTGTAAATCAAACGATTTGCAAAATAAATTCACGATGCAATATTAACTATTAATTATTCACTATTCACTAAAAAGATATGAAAACAATTGATTGGAAACATCTGACTTTCTCGTACACCGAGTGTTCGAAGATGGTGCGCTGCTCGTTCAGAAACGGACAGTGGGGCGAGGTAACGGTTACCTCCGATTTCTACATCTCTATCCATGCGGCGGCTACTGCCTTGCAGTATGCACAGCAAGCCTTCGAGGGGCTGAAAGCCTTCCGCGGCGTGGATGGCAAAGTGCGTATCTTCCGCCCTGTGGAGAACGCACGCCGCTTGCAGGACTCTGCGCGCTCCATGTACATGCCGCCCTTGTCGGAGGAGAAATTCATCGAGGCGGTAACCCTCTGCGTGGAAGCCAATCAAGACTATATCCCGCCTTACGGCACAGGGGCTACGCTCTACCTGCGTCCAATCATGATTGGCACCACGCCCAAGGTGGGCGTGTCGCCTGCGCAAGAGTTTGAGTTCATGTGCTTAGCAACTCCCATCGGTCCTTATTTTCCTGCCGGCTTCGGCACTACGCCTTTCATCATCAACCGCCGTGTGGACCGCGCGGCTCCCTTTGGCACAGGGCAATACAAGGTGGGAGGCAACTACGCCGCCTCTTTCCGCGCCACCGAGCCTGCCCACGAGCAGGGATTGGGTGTGCTCTTCCTCGACTCGAAGGAGCATAAGTACATCGACGAGTGCGGCGGAGCCAACTTCTTCGGGGTGCGCAATGGCGTGTATGTTACGCCCAAGAGCGACAGTATATTGCCCAGTATCACCAACCGCAGCCTGATGACCCTCTGCGATGACCTGCATATCCCTCACGAGGCGCGGCAGATACCCGTGGAGGAACTGCGCCTCATGCAAGAGGCTGCCTCCTGCGGCACGGGGGCGGCTATCTCGCCTATCTCGCGTATCATCGACCCCGACATGAGCAAGATATACGACTTCGGCATCACCCCCGGTCCCGTCTGCTGCCAACTCTACCACGCCCTACAAGACATACAGTTCGGCAGAGCAGAGGACACCCACGACTGGAACCTGCTGCTTGAGAACTGCTAATCGTAATTCGTAAATCGTAAACAATAAATACTTTATCTTATGTTCAAAAATCATCCAAAGGGACTTATCCCTGCCGCTTTAGCCAATATGGGCGAGCGTTTTGGCTATTACATTATGAATGCCGTACTATTGTTGTTTTTGGTATCCAAGTTTGGCTTATCAGATGCAACGGCAGGTGTTATCTACTCAGTGTTTTATTGTGGAATCTATATTTTGAGTTTGGTGGGTGGCGCTATCGCCGACCGTACCCAAAACTACAATAAGACCATTCAATGGGGATTGATAATCATGGCAATAGGCTATATTGCTCTCTCCTTTCCCGTGTTCAGCGAGACCGATGGCAATTCTGCATGGTGGGGCATCTTGGTCTTTACCTGCTTGGCTTTGTTCCTGATTGCTTTTGGTAACGGATTGTTTAAGGGGAACCTGCAAGCCATTGTTGGAAAGATGTATGATGAGTTGGAGGCAGAGGCGGCAAAAGAAGGTCCTGAAGCATTGGCACAGGCAAAGGACAAACGCGACTCAGGCTTTCAGATATTCTATGTGTTCATTAATATCGGCGGACTGATTGCACCGTTTGTGGCACCGCTATTGCGCCAATGGTGGTTGAGCAAGCACCATTTGATTTACAATGCGGATATGCCCGCGCTTTGCCACCAATATTTGTCAGACGGTGTGGTAACTACCAAGTTCACCGAGACCATGCAACAAGTGATGAGCACGGGATATACCTTTGTAGATAATTTCAGTTTCTGCCAAGAATATATCACGGTGTTCAACCAAGGTATTCACTACTCGTTTATCGCATCGGTGGCTGCGATGTTGCTCTCGCTGATTATCTTCCTTTGCACAAAAAAAATGTTCCCGCAACCGGCTAAGAAAGCCAAAGCGGAAGTGGTAGAATACACGGCGGAAGAGAAGCAGTTGATGGCAAAGGAGATAAAGCAACGAATGTATGCCCTTTTTGCAGTGTTGGGTATTGCTATCTTCTTCTGGTTTAGTTTCCATCAGAATGGTCAGTCTTTGTCTGTTTTCGCACGCGACTTTGTGGTAACGGAGTCTATTGCTCCTGAGATTTGGCAAGCGCTAAACCCGTTCTTTGTAATCGTGCTGACACCTATCATCATGGTGATTTTCAGTTCTCTCGCAAAAAAAGGAAAAGCCATTTCTACGCCGCGTAAGATTGCCATCGGTATGGGTATTGCCGGTTGTGCTTATTTGTTCCTTACGATATATTCTGCCATCTGCGGATATCCTTCCGGGACAGATTTTCGTGCCATGAATGCATCGGAGATGGCGGAAGCAGGCTTAGCCAAGGCAGGTCCGTGGGTATTGGTGGTAACCTATTTCTTTTTGACGGTGGCTGAGTTGTTCATATCGCCGTTGGGATTGAGTTTTGTGAGCAAGGTAGCACCGCGCCACTTGGTAGGTCTTTGCCAAGGATTATGGTTGGGAGCCACGGCATTGGGTAATCTGATGATTTGGGTAGGTCCTGTGATGTACAACGCATGGCCTATTGCGTATTGCTGGGCAGTGTTCTTGGGCGTATGTGTTATCTCAATGGGTATCATGCTCGGAATGGTTAAATGGCTAGAAAAAGTAGCATGCTGATATGGAAGCACTGATTGATAGTATATCAAGGTATACCGCCTCTCTGGAGCAGCGTTTGTCTGCTCTGGAGAGTGCGCTGTCTGTGATGCAGACGCAATGGGCTGTGGCGCAGACCAAAGAGAGAGAGCAAGAGGCGACTATCGCTTCTCAAGATGCTCGTATCGCCTCGCTGGAGTCGAAGATTAGCGTGCTGCAAGACTGCATCACTGCCCAAGAGGAGCGTATCGCCGCTTTGGAGCAATCTGCTGAAAATGATGAGTGGGTAGTTCTATCGGACGAAGAAACAGCCGAGGTGGAGACGACAGCCGAAGAAGAAATGACGGAGCAAGTACCCGCAGCAGCAGAGATTGTTGAGGAGGAGCCCGTTGAGGAGGAACCTGCGGAAGAAGAGCCGATGGCACCTGCTGTCTCCATTGAGGAGGAGATAGCGCCGGAGCCTGAGCCGGAAACTGAGGCAGAGCCTGAGCAAGAGTCGGAGCCCGAGCCGGAGAGTGTCTCGACTCCTTCGGAGCAACCTGCTGTCAGCATTGAGACGCCGAAAGCGAACCTCTACGGCAAGCCCGTGGAAGACATCAAGCAGGCGATAGCCTTGGGCGACCGTTTCCTCTTCCAACGCGAACTCTTCCGTCAGAATGTGGAACTGATGCAACGCACGTTTGCGGATATCAACGCGCTCCATTCCTTCGACGAAGCCATTGCCTACCTCGACAAGCGTTTCGATTGGGACAAAGAGTCGAATACCTACGCCCTCTTCCTGACCGCGCTACACAGACGATTCTCTTAAGAAGATAAAGGACCGCTCACTACGTTCGCTACAAGATGAAGGATAAAAGACTGATAACCTTCGTCTATACGATTCTATTGTATCTTTCATCCTTCATCCTTTATCCTTAATCCAAACAAATATGCTCTATATTGTTCCCACGCCGGTTGGTAACTTGGAGGACATCACCTTGCGCGCGCTGCGCGTGCTCAAAGAGGTGAGCCTTATCTTGGCGGAAGACACACGCACGTCTTCCGTCTTGTTGAAGCACTACGACATCCACACGCCCTTGCGCTCGCACCACAAGTTCAACGAGCACGAGACCTGCGGCGCGTTTGCCGACATGGCGGCGACGCAGGACATCGCCCTCATCTCCGATGCGGGCACGCCTTGTATCTCCGACCCGGGATTCATGCTGGCGCGGGCATGCGTGGAGCGCGGTGTGGAGGTGCAGTGCCTGCCCGGTGCTACGGCGTTCGTGCCCGCCCTCGTGGACAGCGGGTTGCCCAACGACCGTTTCTATTTCGAGGGTTTCTTGCCGCAGAAGAAAGGGCGGCTTACGCGCTTGCAGACGCTGGCAGAGCAGGAGCACACGATGATTATCTACGAGTCGCCTTTCCGTTTGGTGAAGACCCTCGATCAGTTGGCGGAGCATCTCGGCGAAGACCGTCGTGCGAGCGTCAGCCGCGAGATAAGCAAACTACACGAGGACACGCAGCGCGGCACCCTTGCAGCACTCGCAGCGCATTTCAAGCAGACACCTCCCAAAGGCGAAATAGTCCTAATCGTAGCAGGAAAAGATGGCAAATAGTTCTATGAAAATACTGGCGAAGGAGACCGCTATCTACGGGCTTTCGTCTATCATCGGCAAGTTCCTCAACTGGCTACTGGTGCCGCTCTACACCTATGTCTTGGCACAGCAGTCCGACTATGGGATTGTAACGAACCTCTACGCATGGACGGCGTTGCTGCTGGTCATCCTCACCTACGGCATGGAGACGGGCTTCTTCCGCTTTGCGAACAAGGAGGGCGCGCACCCAAACACGGTCTATGTTACGGCGATGGTATCGCTCTTCACCACTTCGTTGCTCTTTGCCGTGCTCTGCTGCGTCTTCCGCCATCCTATCGCAGACGCGCTGGGCTACCCCGACCATAGCGAGTTCATCGCGTTGCTGAGTGTCGTGGTGGCGATGGACGCTTTCGCCTGCATCCCCTTTGCGTACTTGCGCTACAAGCGCCGCCCGTTGCAGTTCGCGGCGCTCAAACTGCTGTTCGTGTTCCTGAATATCCTGCTCAACCTCTTCTTCTTGGTGCTGTGTCCGAAGATACAGGACGCGGCGTGGGTGGCACCGTGGTACAACCCCGACTACGGCGTGGGCTATGTGTTTGTGGCGAATATCTTAGCGACGGGCATTCAGACGCTGTGCCTGCTGCCGTATATCTTGGAGCCGATGAGGGGTAGGGTGCGGCCTGGAGACCGCACCTCCATGAAAGCAGGCGGGGACGCCTGCGCACCTGGTGTGCCTCTCTTCTCGTTCCCGTTGCTGAAAGATATGCTCCGCTACTCGCTGCCGTTGCTGGTGCTGGGCGTGTGCGGAATCATGAACCAGACGCTCGACCGTATCCTCTTCCCCTTCCTCTACACCGCCGCCGACGCGCAGGCGCAACTCGGAATCTACGGTGCTTGCTTCAAAGTGGCGATGGTGATGATGATGTTCACGCAGGCGTTCCGCTATGCCTACGAGCCGTTTGTGTTTGCGAAACACAAGGACAAGAAGTCGGTGGAGGCGTATGCCGATGCGATGAAATACTACATCCTTTTCTCTTACCTCATCCTGCTCGGCATGGTCTTTTACCTCGACCTGCTCAAGTACATCATCGCGCCGACCTACTGGGAGGGACTGAAGATAGTGCCGGTGGTGCTGTGGGCGTACATCTTCCAAGGGGTGTATTTCAACCTCAGTTTCTGGTACAAACTGACCGACAAGACGCAGTACGGCGCCTATTTCTCGCTCATCGGGGTGGTGATAACCTTTGTCTTGCAGGTCATCTTCGTGCCGCGCGTGGGCTACATGGCGTCGGCAGCGAGCAGCGCAGTGTGCTACTTCATCATCATGTGGCTGTCGTATCTCGTGGGGCGGAAGTACCTCACTATCCCATATGATTTTAAGAAAATAGGTACATATACGTTGATTACCTTGCTCCTGCTCGGGCTGTTTGCGCTTGTGGCACACTTTTTGCCTACCTGCCCTTGGGCAAAAATGGGAGCGGGCACCATCCTGCTGCTTATATATGTAGGTGCAGCGTGGAAAATCGATCTCCGAAGCCTATTTTCCAAATAGGTTCCTCCCCGTCCGGAAAAGAATTGTAAAATAGTAAATTGTCAAATTGTCAAATAGAAACATGTTTAGTGGAATTGTAGAAACCATGGCTCAGGTTGTGAAGATAGAGACCGAGCAGACCAACAAGCATTTCACGCTCCGTAATCCGTATTCGGAGCCGCTCAGTATTGACCAGTCGATTGCGCACAACGGCGTGTGCCTCACGGTGGTGAAGATAGAGGGCGACCTCTACACCGTTACAGCGATGCAGGAGACGCTCAACCGCTCCAACCTCGGTGCGCTAAAAGAGGGCGATTGGGTGAACGTGGAGCGCTCGATGTTGCTCAATGAGCGGCTGGACGGGCATATCGTGCAGGGGCATGTGGACCAGCCGGCACGCTGTATCGAGGTCAAGGAGACGGACGGCAGTTGGTACTACCGCTTCGAGTACGACTCCCGCAAAGAGATGATTCAGCGCGGTTATTTCTGCGTGGATAAGGGCTCTGTGTGCATCAACGGCGTGAGCCTGACCGTTTGCGAGCCCGATGTGCAGGGCGACAAAGGCTATGTGTCCGTCTGCATCATCCCCTACACCCACGAGTACACCAACTTCAAGTACATCGAAGTGGGCACGATTGTCAACCTCGAGTTCGACATCCTCGGCAAGTACATCGCCCGCATGCAGCAACTGCTATAGGATGCTTCCTGCCTCTAATCCTTCCGACTCTTTCCAAGGGCTTTTTGGGCACCTGCTCGCTTTGCTCGTGAGATAGGGAAGGATAAGAACGGAGGTGCGATAATTAATGGTTAATTATTTGATAATTAATGTTATAAGGTAAGTGCTCCAATGGAAAAGTTATCTTGTCCTTTTGTTCCTAATTTCCTCCTCGGGATGGCAGGGGGAATCCAGTATCTGAAACTCAAATCCGTCTCCCGCAATCCCCGCAAGGCGAGCGAGCAGACGCTACGTGCCATCCTGACCTATGCCAAAGACACCGAGTATGGGCGCGAACACGGATTCGCTGACATCC
The DNA here is from genome assembly GCA_016297215.1 of Paludibacteraceae bacterium. Classification (GTDB taxonomy): domain Bacteria; phylum Bacteroidota; class Bacteroidia; order Bacteroidales; family Paludibacteraceae; genus Colicola. Next base: position 10,786 of record JAEDGZ010000014.1, read on the forward strand.
TCGAAGCCAAGACCGACACCGAACTCTATGCCCGCTATCAGCAGGCGGTGAAGCCCAACGACTACGAGGACCTGCGCCCCTACGTGGAGAAGCACAAACACGGCGCGGAGAGTATCCTCTTCCCGGGCAAGCCCGTGATGTACGCTACCACCTCGGGCACGACCTCCGAACCCAAGTGGATTCCTATCACCAAGGAGTACCTGAACAACGTGTATGGCAAGATGACCAAAGTGTGGCTCTTCAACTTCATCAAGAACCGCCCGAAGGTCTATGCCGGAAAGATAGTGTCTATCGTGGGCAAGGTGAAGGAAGGCGAAGCGCCCGACGGCACGTTCTTCGGCTCTGTGTCGGGCGTTACGCAGCGCGACTGCCCGAAGTTCGTCAAGAAACTCTACGCCTCGCCCGCATCGGTCTTCTCGATTGAGGACTACACGGCGCGCTACTACACCCTCATGCGTATGGGTATCGAGCGCAATGTAACCCTTATCGTTACGGCTAACCCGTCCACCATCGTGGAGATGCAGAACAATGTCAACGAGTTCTACGACGACTATTGCAATGATATTGAGCACGGTACGCTCAATGCGTCGCTCAACATCCCGCAGTGGATACGCGACGACATTCAGCCCTATCTCAAGCCCAACCCCGAGCGCGCCAACGAGTTGCGTGCGCTCAAAGCCAAGTACGGCACCGTGCTGCCGAAGCACTACTGGCGCGACCTGCAGATTCTCAACACGTGGAAATGCGGCAATACCAAGGTGTATCTCGATAAGTTCGACGGCTCCTTCCCCGAAGGCATGCTGCACCAAGAGTTCGGTTATTTCTCGTCGGAATGCCGCTTCGGGCTGGTACTGGACGACACCAACAACACCGTCCTCTTCCCTCACTTCCACTACTACGAGTTCATTGCCGAGGAGGACTTGGACAAACTCTCCACTGGGGACGCGGGCGTCTCGCCCGCGGAATGTCCGGATGCTAAAGAGCATCCCCATTTCCTGCAACTCCATGAGTTGCAGAAAGGCAAACGCTACTGCCCCTACGTAACGACCATGGCGGGGCTCTATCGCTACAATATGAACGACCTTGTGGAGGTGGGCGATTTCTTCGAACAGACGCCGACGGTGCATATGATTCAGAAGGTGAATGGTATCGTTACCATCACAGGCGAGAAACTCCATGAACGTCAGTTCATTGCAGCCGTTCGCGAGGCGGAGCAACGCACCGGACTGAAGACGCAGTTCTTCATCGGCTTTGCCAACCTCGAGAAGTCCAACTACGACTTTATGTATGAGTTCGCAGAGCCGACCACGACGCAGGAGCAGGCAGAGGCGTTCACGCGCGTGGTGGATGAGGTGCTGAAGGAGATGAACATCGAGTATAAGGCAAAGCGCGACTCGTTCCGCCTGAAAGACCCCGACACGAAGCGCATGGTGCCGCAGTCGTTTGAGCAGTTCAAGGCGCGTTGTATCGCCGAGGGTGCCCGCGACGGGCAGTTCAAACTGCAACTCCTCATGCAGGACGAGAATCGCCACAACAAGTTCCTTGACCTCGTGGTGAAATAATATAGATTGTAGAAACAAAAAAAAGGCTGTCTAACAAGTCAAGTTGGACAGCCTTTTTTCGTAATATATGACTTAAGAGCGGGTTGGCGAGGATGCCTGCACCCAATCAGCGTTTACTTAGAAATGGCATACTAATAGAACGATATGCACCAGCATTAGGATTAGGCAGAAGAACGTGCAGATATTGCGGGCGAGAATCCAGCGGAAAAGGAACCAGTCCATGCCGGCTTCTACATACGCTTGCCAGTTGCCCATCGGTCCCATCCACCAGCGCGGCTGGTCTTGACGCGGCAGGTTGTTCACGAAACGATGGGTAGAATGGATGAGGAAGACGGACATAGGGAGGGTAAGGAGCGTGAGCAGATACCACGGGCTCCACCATTGCAATGCAATTCCGACCCCCAAGAGCACGAAAGGCACTATCGCAAAGACGGCTATGAAGAACAACATCCAGAAGTTACCGCTCGGGCGGACGCTCCCGTCTCGTCGCTCGTTGAGCAGGCGGGCAAAGGTCATCTTGCCGAGCGTGGCATCGGCGTTAACCTCCATCACGGAGTGGACATAGACGATGTTGGTTACCAAGCACCCGACCGCCACACCGGCAGCCAACATCTGCCACGAGAACAGTTGCCCCGTCATCGCCGCCTGCACGCCGAGCATGTTGAGCGGACCGAAGATTAGACCTATCACCAGTTCTCCCAAGCCATGGAAGCCCAATTCCAAAGGTTTGCCGGAGTATTCCATACCGAAAAACAGCCCCAGCGCGGCGTAGAGCACGATGCCCATCGCCGCCTGCCAGCCGTGGAGCAACCACTGCGCCACCAGCGCCACCAAGCCCATGATGGTCGCGAAACCCAAGAAACAGCATATTGCTATGCCCAACTGGTGCAAGGTGGCTTCTCCGGACAGCAGGTAGTGGCACTTCTCCATACGGGCACGGACACTGGTGCTGCATATCTCCGAACGCACGCGTGAGTCGTGCTTGAAATCGAAATAATCGTCGGCGAGGTTCATGCCAAGGTGGGCAGCACATACGCCCAACAGCACGGGCAACGCCAGCCACCACACGAACCCCTCCTGCCCTATGCAGAGCACTATCGCCGTCAGGCAAGGAAGCGCCGACTGAGGCAACGCAATCTTGCGGCTATTATCTAACCAAAAACGCAAACGCATAGTTGTAACATTAATTGTTCAAAGCCTCTAACATATAATTACCGTGTAATTATTCGTTAATTTTTTATTTATCTTAAATTGTTTGAACATCGTATCCCGTTTCGGGGGCAAAGGTACGGATATTTTTTTGAATATGCAAGGGTGAGGCGTATTTTGATACCAAATTACCTCTTTTACATAAGAGGATTAGTCGTGGCGCGTTAACTATTCGGACTTTCATGCACACGAATTCACCATAAGGTTTATATACAAAAACAAACAAAGATACATTGCAAAAACGAACAAGAACTTATTTATTTCAACCAATATTTCCAAATATTGTTCAAATATTCTATTCTCCGTTAATTTACCATTAATTCATTACCAAAAAACCAAATTAGTTTTTAACTGCTGGAAGTGTTCGTTTATCTCTGCTCCATGTTTAATAAATCACTAACTAATCACTAACTAATCGCTAACTAATCACTAACTAATCACTAACTAATCACTAACTTCAAACTTGACATTGGATAGTGCGGGAGAAAGTAGAGACTGCCGAACATGATTTGTTCGGCAGCCTCCACATAGCAACTAATAGTAAATTGAAGTATTCAGTACAGGTTGATATACTCGTACTGATTGCCTAACAGAGAAAGATAACGTTCAAAATCCGCACGGCGAATCACAACGGTACCCCTGCAATCATTGGGGTGGAAAGAGAGCAAGTCTGCCTTGCGGAGACGGCTATCCAAGAAAAGGATGACGTGTTGCTCCGCGTCGTTGATGAGCCCGAACGGGGAGACGCTGCCCGGCTCCAGCCCCAGATAGCGCATCATGCGCTCGGGCGAGGCGAAGCTGAGTTTGCCCGGCGCGGCTTGCCCTGCTGCTTGCAGTTGCTCTTTGAGGCGGTGCTCCAAGTCGTGGATGTCCAGATTGTGGTTGCAATCGAAGCAGACGAGATAATGTTGATTGCCTTTGTGGTTGCGCAGGAAGATATTTTTGCAATGCACACTGCCGTCATCCTGCCACCATCGCTTGGCTTCTTCGATGGTTTTGCCTTCGGGGTGAGCATAACAAGAGAACGGGATATCGCGGGCAGCAAGCCACTCAAACACTCGGTCAGCACGGGGACTGATGGATGGAAGCATAGTGAATTAGGAATTATAAATTAGGAATTTAGGAGGGTATTGTTAAAGTTTGCACAAAAGTAGCAATTTTTACGGATATGAGCAAGGAGTAGCGATAAAAATTGCGTTTTATTTGTGTATTCCGAAAATAATTTGTATCTTTGCGGCGGTTTTTCACATTTGAAAACACACTTATGAAAGTAATAGGTATCATACCGGCGCGGTACGGTTCGAGCCGTTTCCCGGGAAAGCCACTGGTGGAGATAGGCGGTAGGACGATGATTCACCGCGTGTACGACCAAGCGCGGCAGGCGATAGACACGGTGGTGGTGGCGACCGACGACGAGCGGATATACGACCACGTGGAATCGTTCGGCGGCAACGTGGTGATGACGCGCACCAACCATAAGTGCGGCACCGACCGCTGTCTCGAAGCATACTACCATATCACTACCCCGCCCTTCCGCGAGCAGAACGAGCGCAACACCGTGATTGTCAATATACAAGGCGATGAGCCGTTTGTGCAGCCGGAGCAGATACGGGCGTTGCTGGACTGCTTTCAGGAGGTGGACGGCGCGATAGAGACGGAGATAGCCACGCTGGTGAAGCCCTTCACGGCGGACGACACGTGGGCGGACTTGGAGAACCCGAACAGCCCGAAGGTGGTGTTCTCGGAGGAGACGCACGAGGCGCTGCTGTTCTCGCGGAGCGTGATTCCCTACCTGCGGGGCGTGGACAAGAGCGAGTGGCTCGCTCAGGGCAAGCACTTCAAGCACCTCGGGATGTACGCTTATCGGGCAGACGTGCTGGAGCGCATCACGCAACTGCCACAGAGCCGCGCGGAGATAGCCGAGAGCCTTGAGCAACTGCGCTGGCTCGAGAACGGATATCATATCAAGGTGGGCATCACCCATATACAAACCATCGGCATTGACACGCCGGAAGACCTGAAACATTTGACTATTTGACAATTAAGAGCGTAGGCTCAATATATAGAAAACTAGAAATTCTAGAAAATCTAGAAGTTCTAGGGATTCTATGAAAAGTAGGGAACTTACACTAACCAAAACTTAACCACTATGGCACAGACACCAACTCCCCATATCGGGGCACAATTAGGCGACATCGCCGAGACCGTCATCATGGCGGGTGACCCTCTGCGCGCTAAACTGATGGCAGAGAAGTTCTTAGACAATCCCGTGCAATTCAATAACGTGCGTGGCATGCTCGGCTTCACGGGCACACACAAAGGTAAGCGAGTGAGCGTGATGGGACACGGCATGGGCATCCCGTCGATAGGTATCTACTCCTACGAGTTGTACAATTTCTACGGCGTGAAGACCATTATCCGCGTGGGCTCGGCAGGCAGTATCCACCCCGACCTGCATATCGGCGACCTTGCCATCGCCATGGGGGCTTGCACCAACTCCAACTACGCCGCGCAGTATGAGTTGCCCGGCACCTTCGCCCCTATCGCGGACTTCGACCTCTGCCGCCGCGCCGCCGAGGCATGCGAGCACTTCGGTTACCACTACAAGGTGGGCAACGTGTTCTCGTCGGACACTTTCTACACCGAGAATCCGCACAACGACAAGTGGATTAACATGGGCGTGATGTGCGTGGAGATGGAGGCACCCGCGCTCTATATGAACGCTGCACGCAGCGGCAATAAAGCGTTGGTTATCTGCACGATAAGCGACAACATCCTGACCGGCGAGGTTACCACGGCAGAAGAGCGTCAGAACAACTTCACCCACATGATGGATGTGGCGTTCAGCCTTGTATAACACGCAGTTATTTACACGAAGTTTTATGGATAAAAACACTTGGATTGGCTTTTTATTGATAGCCGTGATTATTGTGGGTTTCTCGTTTATCGGGCGCCCGTCGAAAGAGGAGTTGGCAGAGCGCCAACGTATTCAAGACAGCATTGCCGTTGCGCAGCAGCAGGAGCGCGAGATGCAGTTCATCTCCGACCAAATCAATGCACAACTCTATGCAGACTCTGTAGCCCAAATACAATCAGAGAAAGACTCCGCCACCCTCGCGCAAGAGTTAGAGGCGAAGGTGCAAGCCACCTACGGCGCGTTTGCCCCCGCAGCGAAAGGGCAGAACACGCAGACGGTGATAGAGAACAGCAAGGTGCGCCTATACGTGGACAGCAAAGGCGGACGCATTGCGCGCGCGGAGTTGAAGGACTATAAAGCCTACGACGACACGCTGAACGACCTCTGCCTCTTCCGCGCCGACGAGAGCAAGTTATCCTACACGCTCATCACCGCCAACAACCGTATTCTACAAACCGCCAACCTCTTCTTTGAGCCTAATTGGCTGAACGACAGTACGCTCGCCATGCGCCTGCACACCAACGATGCAGAGGCGTATATTGACTTCGTCTATACCGTGCCGGCAGACGAGTACATGATTGGTTTTCAGATTGTTCCCCACAACATGCAAGGCGTGTTGGCGCAGAACGTCAACTCGCTGGAGATGCACTGGGAGCAGTTGATACCCCAGCAGGAGCGCGGGCGTAAGTTCGAAGAGCGCTACTCGCAGTTGCAGTACATGCTCGCCGACGGCAGCATGGAAACCCTCTCCGAAGCCAAGCATGACTCGCAGAAAGAGAGCACCAAAGTGCGCTGGATAGGCTACAAAGATCAGTTCTTCTCCACCGTCATGATTGCCGACGATGCCTTCACGAGCACCGTCCTCGAGTCCACGCCGCAGGGCAAGCACAGCGGATACCTGAAAGAGTACAAGACCTCGACCTCCGTGGCGTTCGACCTCACGGGGCAGAAGACAACCGACTTCCGCATCTACCTCGGTCCGAACCACTACAACACGCTGAAAGCCTACGACAAAGGCGTGGAGAAAGCCGACCGCCTGCACCTAAAAGAGTTGGTGCCGCTGGGCTGGAAAGTGGTGTCGTGGATAAACATGATTCTCGTCATTCCGATGTTCGATTTGTTCACCTCTTGGGGCTTGCATATCGGGTTGGTAATTGTGCTTATGACGCTGGTTATCAAGTTGATAATCCTGCCATTTGTGTTCGCGTCCTATAAGTCGAGCGCGAAGATGCGCGTGCTCAAGCCGCAGATAGACGCTATCAACGAGAAGTACCCGCCCGAGAAGATGCAGGAGCGTCAGCAGGCGACGATGGCACTCTATCAGAAAGCGGGCGTGAGCCCGATGTCGGGCTGTCTGCCGATGCTGTTCCAGTTCCCCGTGGTGATGGCGATGTTCTGGTTCTTCCCCACGGCTATTGAGTTGCGCGGCAAGTCGCTCTGGTGGGCAGACGACCTCTCTACCTACGATGCCGTGCTCTCATGGGGCTTCAACATCCCGCTTATTGGCGACCACCTGTCGATTTTCTGCTTGATGTTCACCCTCGTGAACGTGGCATACACCTACATCACCATGCAGACGCAGAACACCGACCCGAGCATGAAGTTCATGAAATGGATGATGTACCTGATGCCGCTCATCTTCTTCTTCACCTTCAACGACTACGCTGCCGGCTTGAGTTACTACTACTGCGTCAGCCTCCTGATGACCATCCTGCAAACCTACATCTTCCGCTGGGCAATCGACGATAAGAAAGTGCTCGCGCAGATGGAGAAGAACGCCAAGAAACGCGAAGGCAAGAAGAAATCGGGCTTCATGGAGCGCTTGGAGCAGATGCAACGCGAGCAGGTGCGCATGGCACGCGAGAACGCCAAAGCGCAACAGAAGAGAATGCGGTAAAAAGACCGCTTCGCTGAAAGACCGTTGCACTGAAAGATAAAGGATAAAAGACTTATTAGTTTCGTCTATGAGGACTAACTACTTCAATACTATTTGCGTTTTAACCCTGTGCTTAGCAACAAGCACGGGGTTAATTGCTCAGGTGGATAGCGGGGAGGGCACCCGACAGATTACCTCCACCTCTTCCATGGGGCTGCCCGGAGACAACCCCTCCTTGAGTGCTCAACACGAAGAGCCCGATGCGAAGGAAAAATACACTTTCGGTGATTTCTTCGATGCCTTAGACCTGCCTACGGTGTTGGGCGTGGGCTTCCGCCCGGACGGCATCGAGAGTGCATCGTTCAACGCGGGTCTGCGCCTCGGCTGGCGACACCATAAGAACTACGGCACCTTCGTCTATCTGTCGTACAACCCCTATTCCGCTACCTACGACTCGCTCCTTGTGCAGAACACCAACGTGCGTAGCGGCGAGAACTGGTACCACGAGGTGAGCATCGGTGTGGGCTATCGTGTGCCCCTCGTGCGCGACATCCGCGGCTTCTACCAACATCCTTACTTCCACTCGTGGGACTTCTTCTGCGCCATCTGGCCCGGGGCGAAAATCAACGTAGTGAAAAATGTGGAGCCAATGGCAGACAACTCCTCCGCCCCATCTTACCGCCTCACCGACCAAACGACCGTCATCCCCACGCTCGGCTTCTCGGCGGGCGTGGAGTGGTTCGTGATGAGCAACTTTGGTATCTTCGTAGAAGCGGCGTATGTTCAGCACCTCATGCCCACTATGGTGGAGCAAGCCGCCATTGACCAAGGACGCATCCGCCACCCCGCCGGACCAATCTCTTTCTCCGCCGGACTAGCACTATTCTTCAACTGATATTTTTTATAGTATGAGATGACATAAAATTTGCAAATATCCGCAAAAAGTGTTATCTTTGCGCAGTTTTGCGAAGTATTGCGAAGTATTGCGTAGTTTCGTACACACACATACCGAAAAAAATAAATAGAACGAATATATACTATGAAGACATTTTTGAAATGGTTTTGGGGACTGTTTGCTGCGGGCGTGGTGGTCGTGGTAGCGGTCTTTTGGATGATAACGAAGGGCTGGTTGGGCTATTTGCCGCCGCTGGAGGAGTTGCGGAACCCGAAGAATAAATATGCGAGCGAGGTGTTCTCTGCGGATATGCAGTCGCTGGGTCGGTATTATCGTCAGGCGAACCGCGTGGGCGTGCAGTACAGCGACCTGTCGCCGGAGTTGGTGGAGGCACTGATAGCGACGGAAGACGCGCGATTCTACAACCATACGGGTGTGGACTTCAAGGCGTTCATGCGTGCGGTGCTGAAGTTAGGTCGCGCGGGCGGCGGTAGTACGCTGACGCAGCAGTTGGCAAAGCAGATATGGTCGCCGCGGGCGAACAACATCTTCGAGCGTGCGATGCAAAAGCCGATAGAATGGGTGATAGCGACGAAATTGGAGCGGCTGTATTCGAAAGACGAGATACTGCTGATGTATCTGAATCAGTTTGATTTTCTGTACAATGCGGTGGGTATCAAGTCGGCGGCGCAGGTGTATTTCTCGACGACTCCGGCAGAGTTAAAAGTGGAGGAGAGCGCGATGCTGGTGGGTATGTGTAAGAACCCGTCGCTGTACAACCCCGTTCGTCGTCCGCAGAACGCATTGGCGCGGCGTAACACGGTGCTGAGTCAGATGGAGAAATACGGTTACCTGACGGAGACGGAGTGCGACTCGCTGCAGGCGCTGCCGATAGAGTTGCATTACAGCAGCGTGGACCACAAGCAGGGCGCGGCGCCGTACTTCCGCGAGTATCTGCGCAACGTGCTGACGGCGAAAGAGCCGAAAGAGAGTCAGTACGCGGAGTGGAACAAACAGCAGTACAAGATAGACAAATACCAATGGGACAACAACCCGCTGTACGGTTTCTGCAACAAGAACACCAAGCCCGACGGGTCGCACTATGACCTTTATCAGGACGGCTTGCGTATCTACACGACTATCGACTCGCGCATGCAGCGGTATGCGGAAGAGGCGGTGGAGGAGCATATGCAGAGCCTGCAGAAGAGTTTCTTCCGCGAGTGCAAACGCAAGCGGAATGCGCCTTTCTCCATCTCGATTACGCGGGAGGAGATAGACGGCATCATGACGCGCTCGATGCGTCAGACCGACCGCTACCGCGGTATGAAGAAAGCGGGTGCGACGGAGGAAGAGATACGCGCGGCATTTAACACGCCGGTGGAGATGCAGGTGTTCTCGTACGAGGGTAACGGACTGATAGACACGGTGATGAGTCCGATGGACTCTATCCGTTGGCTGAAGACCTACCTGCGTTGCGGCTTCCTGTCGATGGACCCGCTGAACGGGCATGTGAAGGCGTATGTGGGCGGACCTGACTTCGCGCATTTCCAGTACGATATGGCGACGACGGGCAGACGGCAGGTGGGCTCGACGGTGAAGCCCTACCTCTACACGCTGGCGATGGACGAGGGTATGTCGCCCTGCGACAAGGTGGTGAACGACTCGATAACGCTCTACGATGCGAACGGTCGCCCGTGGACGCCGCGCGACACGCATGCGAAGAACCAAGGCGACACGGTTACGCTGGCATGGGGCCTGCGGTACTCGTCGAACTGGATTACCGCCTACCTGATGTCGCTGTTCACGCCGGAGCAGTTGGTAAGGATGATGCAGTCGTTTGGTATTCAGGGGCAACTGGACCCCGTCATCAGTCTCTGTCTCGGTCCGTGCGAGGTGAGCGTGCAGGAGATGGTGGACGCGTACACGACCTTCGTGAACAAGGGTATCCGCACGGAGCCGCTGTACGTAACGCGCATAGAGGACAACAACGGCAACGTGCTGGCGCGGTTTGCGCCGCTGACGCACGAGATAATCAGCGAGACGACCTCGTATAAGATGATACAGATGTTGCAGGACGTGGTGGACAGAGGTACGGGCGTGCGCGTGCGCTATAAGTACGGTATCAAAGCGCCGATGGGAGGCAAGACAGGGACCACCAACAACAACTCTGACGGCTGGTTCATGGGGTTCACGCCGTCGCTGGTGAGCGGCGTGTGGGTAGGCGGGGAAGACCGCGCGATACACTTCGACAACCTTGCGGAGGGGCAAGGTGCTTCGATGGCGCTGCCCATCTACGCACTTTACATGCAGCGCGTCTATCGCGACAGCACGCTGGGCTACAGCGAGGAGGAGCAGTTTGATATACCCGACTGGTTTGAGCGGGCGAAGTGCGAGTAAGGGGAATTATGAATTATGAATTATGAGGGCGTATGCTCTGAGGGGAAGGAGTAATCGGAGTGTTCGGAGTAATCGGAAGATTCGAATCGTTAGGAATGTGTTATGCGGAAGAGATGGTACATATCGGTCTTGGTGCTGTGTTTTTGGTTGCCGATGAGGGCGCAACTAAATACCGACCGTATCACGGCGATAGGGCGCAACGCGCTCTATTTTGAGGACTATGTGCTGTCTATTCAGTATTTCAATCAGGTCATCAAACTCAAGCCTTACCTCGCCGAGCCTTATCTCTACCGCGCGATTGCGAAAATCAACCTCGAAGACTATCAGGGGGCGTTGCGCGATTGTCAGTCGGCTATCGCCTGCAACCCGTTCATGCCCGGCGCGTACTACACGCGCGGGTTCGTCTATCGTCGTTTGGACGAGGCGGCGCTGGCGGAGCAGGACTTCAGCCAAGCCTTAGTGTTCGCGCCCGAGAACAAGACCTACCTGCTGCTTCGGGCGGACGCGCGGGCGGCGCAGGAGCATTTCGACGAGGCGATGGCGGACATGGAGCAGTTGCTCAAGCGCGAGCCCGAGTCGGCGTCGCTGTTGTTTGAGAAGGGGGCGATATGTATGCAGATGAAGGACACCGCATGCGCGCTGGCGGCGTTTGAACGCACCACGGAGTTGGACTCGCAGAACCCCGCCAACTGGTCGGCTCTGGGGACAGTGAACCTCATGCGCGAGGAGTACGACAAGGCGTTGCTGCAACTGACGCAAGCGGTCAACCTCGGGTCGAAATGGGCGGGCGACTATATCAACCGAGGCGTTATCTTCTATCATAATCATAACTACCGCGGAGCGTTGGCGGACTACGACAAGGCGATAGAGTTGGCGCCGCGCGACGCGCAGTGCTACTACAACCGCGGGGTGCTGCGGCATGAGTTGGGCGACTACAACCGCGCGCTGAACGACTACGATCGTGCGTTAGAACTGGCACCGGAGAAGACCGAGATGCGCTACCAGCGCGGGCTGGTGCAGATGGAGTTGCGGCAGTGGGAAGCCGCTCGTCAGGACTTTGACTCGCTCATCGCCCGCTATCCCGACTTCCTGCCCTCTTATTACCTCGCAGCGCAAGCCACCACGGCGCTGAACCTGACCAAAGAGGCGTACCGCTATCGGCAGACCGCCTACGAGCGCGAGCAGGAGGGCAGCCGCAGGGCGACGCAGGGCAGTTCGTCTTCCGCTCCCAACACCTCGGTGCAAATAGCGCAAGCGCAGCCGCAGAAGCGCGACCGACGCAAGGAGTTCTCCGCGCAGACGGCGCAGACCAACCAAGAGCCGACGGAAGACGAACAGAAATATCAGTCCTCCACCCGCGGCGCAGTGCAGAAGAAATACGCCGATGTGGTGAACGAGCCGAACATCTTGCTATCATACTATACGCAGGAGCAGCCGCTACGGCAGACCAACTACTACCACGCTGCTGTGTCGGAACTGAACCGCCGGCAATGGTTGCCCGCGCCGCTGCATTTCGTGGTGCAGGAACAGCCGCTGACCGCCGACCTCGTGAACCTGCATTTCCAACAGATAAGCCTACTCTCGGAGCAGTTAGACAAGACCTTGTCGCCCGCGTTGTTCTTCGCCCGCGCGATGGAGTTCGCGCTGGTGCAAGACTACTCGTCGGCGATTGACGACTGCACGCAGGCGCTGCAACTGACTAACGACCGCGAGCAGGTGGCGGTCATCACTTTCTGCCGCGCCAACTGGCGCTACAAACTGCTGCAATACCGCCGCGCGACGGGGGAGCAGACGGAGAAGATGAGCATGGACTTCGACATCATGCTGCGCGACTACGACCAAGTGGTGCGCCTATACCCCGACTTCGCTTTTGCTTACTACAACAAGGCGAACATCCTCTGCATGCAACGGGAGTGGAAGGCAGCAATCAGCCATTACACGCAAGCCATCGGCGTGGACGCGGACTTCGCCGAAGCGTATTTCAATCGCGGGCTGACCTATATCTACACCGACCTGCCGGAGCAGGGATTAGCCGACCTGAGCAAAGCCGGCGAACTCGGTATCTACCAAGCCTACAACCTCATCACACGATTCCAATGAGAAAGCGTTTTTATAGTGGATATAGAAATTCTAGTTTTTCTAGATATTCTAGGTGGTGCGTTGTTTGTTTACTTTTTGTTCTCCCTCCCTTTGTAGGGAGGGGCGGGGAGGGTCATGGTGGAACTCTCTCTGCCCAAGTATTGTACGAGGTGTCGGGGAACAGCACTAAGGCGAAGAGTTATGTTCTTGCTACCAATCGGCTGGTGGATATCGCCTTCTTAGACACCATTCCTAATGTCTTTGCCTGCTTTGCCAAGTGCGACAAAGTGGTTACGGAGTTCGCTATGGAGGACTACGAGGCGCTGTCGGCGTTGCGGCAAGCGGCGGTGCTGCCCGACTCCGTCAGGCTCACCAACTTCTACAGCGAGGCGGAGTACGAGCATATAGACCAAGCGTTGCTGCTTAATCTCGGCATGGGGCTGAATCAACTATGCCGTATGAAGCCCGCCTACCTGACGGAGATGTTCCGCGCCGCGCTCTTCAAGCAGTGGCTTGGGTATGACGAGGCGCGGTCGATGGAGACCTTCTTCGAGGTGGTGGCGCAGGAGAAAGGGTTGCCCGTATATGGGCTGGACGATGTGGGAGAGACGATGTACATGCTCTTCGACAGGGAGCCGTTTCATTGGCAGTGCGAAGAACTGCAGAAGGTGATAGACTACCCCGAGCGGGAGGTGCAGCAAGAGCGGACACTGCTGGAGATGTACCGCATGGGACGGCTGGCAGACATAGCATATCAGGTGTCAGGTCCCGATAACAAGACCTCTATCTCCTATTCCGATTATCAGGTGTATGCGCAGCGCAACCGCACTTGGGTGAAGCGCCTGCAACCCTATCTGCGCGACGGGCATGCTTTCATCGCGCTCAATGCCATCTACCTCGGCGGCGATAAGGGACTGCTTGCCGCCCTGCGCGAAGCAGGCTACCGTGTCCGCCCCGTGAATAGAGGGCGGAAGAGCGGAAGGTAACTTTCGTTTTCAGTCCTCCATTAAGTATTGTGTCATTCATCATAAATTCATTGCAAAAAAATAATTAGATATGTCTCCATCTACACTTGCTATTCAGACGCCGTACCAACGGCAAGACGCTTGGGGAGCACTCTCCATGCCTGTGTATCATAGTGTCGCCTTCGAGTTCGACGACGCGGCAACGATGAGCGACGTGTTCTGCGGACGCGTCATCGCGCCCGACTACTCGCGCGTGATTAACCCGACGGTAACCTGCTTGGAGGACAAAGTGAAAGCCCTGACGGGTGCTGCCAACGTGATTGCCCTCAACTCGGGCATGGCGGCGATTTCCGCTACGCTCTTTGCCCTCGCGGGTCAGGGGAAGAACATCGTGTGCTCGCGGCACCTCTTCGGCAACACCTACCAACTCATCGCTGACATGCTGCCGCGCTTCGGCGTGGAAGCACATATCTGCGACCTGACCCAGCCCGCGGAGGTGGAGCAGGCGGTTGACGAGCAGACGGCGTGTGTGTTCGTGGAGATTATCACCAACCCGCAGTTGGAGGTGGCAGACCTGCGGATGCTCGCCGAGGTGTGCCACCGAAAAGGCACTTGCCTTGTGGCGGACACGACGATGATTCCCTTCACGCAGTTCTCCGCGCACGCGCTCGGCGTGGACATAGAGGTGGTGTCGTCCACGAAATACCTCTCCGGCGGGGCGACGTCGCTCGGCGGGCTGGTGATAGACTACGGGACGGTGGCAGAGTTCGGCAAGCGCGTGAAGACGGACATGCTCTATTGCCTCGGAGCGTACATGACGCCCCACGCCGCCTACATGCAGACGCTGGGGTTAGAGACGCTCGCCGTGCGCTACCAGCGGCAGGCGGCTTCGGCACTCACCATAGCGCAACGACTCCACGACGAGGCGCAGGGGGTGAAGGTGAACTACATCGGACTTGCCGACAACCCGTATCATGACCTTGCGGCAGCGCAGTTCGGGCAGACGGCGGGGGCGATGATGACCATCGAGTTGGAGAGCCAAGAGGCATGCTTCCGATTTATAAATGGTTTGAAATTGATTAAGCGTGCGACGAACCTGTTCGACAACCGCTCGCTCGCTATCCACCCCGCCAGCACCATCTTCGGGCCCTTCACGCCCGAACGCCGACGCGAGATGGACGTGAGGGATACTGTGATTCGGTTGTCTATCGGGCTGGAAGACCCTGAGGATATACTCGCGGATATTCGGCAAGCGGCGGGAAGGTAGTTTTTTCCCCCTACCCATACCCATAGAAAATCTAGAAGTTCTAGAGATTCTAGGAAAAATAGGAATTATAGGATTCATAGAATCTATAGAAAAAATATTATGCAATTCCTTTTTGATACGCTCATAGACCGGCGCGGTAGCGGTGCGCTGAAGACCGATGCGCTGCGGGAACGGTTCCCGATGTACCGCAACGAGGACGGCAAAGACGACCTGCTGCCGATGTGGGTCGCCGACATGGACTTCGCTATGCCCGATTTCATCCTCGATGCTATCCGCCAACGGTTGGAGCACCCCATCTTGGGCTACACCATTGAGCCTGAGGACTACCGCCCCGCCATCATCGACTGGGTTCGCTCGCACCACGGCTGGGAGATACAGCCCGAGTGGATTTCGTATATCCCGGGCGTGGTCAAAGGAATAGGCACTGCGCTCAACCTCTTCACTAAGCCCGGCGACAGCGTGGCAATCATGGAGCCTGTCTATCATATCTTCCGACAAGTGATTGAGGGCAACGGGAGAAAAGTGGTCGGAGGGAAAGAGGGCTCGCCTGCTGTTTTTCTTCTCTCCAACCCGCACAATCCGATTGGGATATGCTGGTCGCGGGAGTGGTTGCAGGCGTTGGCGCACTACTGCTACGAACATCATATCCTCGTCATCAGCGACGAGATCCACGCTGACCTTGCGCTCTTCGGGCATAAGCATATCCCCTTCGCCAGCGTGTCGGAGGAGGCGGCGATGAATAGTATCACCTTCATGGCACCCACCAAGACCTTCAACATGGCAGGGGTCATCAGTGCCTACAGCATCATCCCCAACCCCGACATCCGCGAACGCTATTACCATTGGCTCGACACCAACGAACTGAGCGAGCCGAACATCTTTGCGCCCATCGCCACCATTGCCGCCTATCGGAAGGGCGAGGCGTGGCGGCAGCAAATGATAGCCTATATCGAGCAGAACATCCTCTTTGCCGAGCAATACTTAGCGGAGCACCTGCCGCAGGTGAAAGTCGTTCGCCCCGAGGCGTCGTTCCTCGTGTGGCTCGACTGCAGGGCGTTAGGGCTGTCGCACGAGGCGCTGGTGGATATGTTTGTCAACCGCGCGCGCCTCGCGCTGAACGACGGGGAGATGTTCGGAAAGGGCGGGGAGGGGTTCATGCGCATGAACGTAGGCTGCCCGCGGGCAGTGCTGCAAGAGGCGCTGGAGAGAATTGGGAAATTAGGAATGAGGAATTAGGTGAATAGGGGTGAGAAGGGCGGAATTTGGATAGTGGCAGAATTGGGGAAATCTTAATAATCGTACATTTTTGAGCCTGTCAAGAAGCGCATTAGACCCTTATATGAGCCTTAACCCTTATGAAACCCCGTGGATGGCAGAAACGTGAAATCTTAATAATCGTACTGTTTTGGCGGTGTGGTTTGGTGTGGTATAAGAAGAAGTGAGACGAGGGCAAGGGGGAATTGTGTATTAAAAACGGGATTTTGCTTGTATATGTCAAAAAAAAGCAGTATCTTTGCACGCAAATAATTTTAATTCAGAATTAGGATTTAGGAATTAGGAGTTTATATGCTCTGAAACGCCATTCGACCGAGATTCTAAATCCTGACTTATACCGGATGATTGTCTATGGATATATCGATTATTGTTCCCTTATACAACGAGGCGGAGTCGCTGCCGAAACTCTACGAATGGATAGTGCGCGTGATGGAAGAACACGGGTACACGTATGAGATACTGTTTGTGAACGACGGTAGTACGGACGAGTCGTGGCAGGTGATAGAGGGGCTTGCTGCCGATGCTCCGGCGGATACGGTGCACGGCATCTCTTTCCGCCGCAACTACGGCAAGTCAGCCGCCCTCTACTGCGGGTTTCAGGCAGCGCGGGGGGAGGTCGTCATCACGATGGACGCCGACCTGCAAGACTCTCCCGACGAGATACCCGAACTGTATCGGATGATTACGGAAGAGGGGTTTGACCTCGTGAGCGGTTGGAAGCAGAAACGCTATGATAACAAACTGACGAAGAACCTGCCGAGCAAACTCTTCAACGCCACAGCGCGACGCGTTACGGGTATTCCTCTGCACGATATGAACTGCGGTCTGAAAGCCTATCGGCAGGAGGTAGTGAAGAACATTGAGGTATTCTCGGAGATGCACCGCTATATCCCCTACCTCGCTAAAAATGCCGGCTTCACGAAGATTGGCGAGAAAGTGGTGCAACACCGCAAGCGTGAGTTCGGTGTGTCGAAATTCGGGTTAAGCCGCTTCGTGAACGGGTATCTTGACCTGCTCACGCTGTGGTTTCTCAACAAGTTCGGCAAGCAGCCGATGCACTTCTTCGGGCTTATTGGCAGCCTGATGTTTTTCATCGGATTGGTGGCGGTGATTGTAGTGGCGGGGATGAAAGTGCACGCGTTGGCGAACGGTATTCCCGCTATGCTGGTGGGCGTCAACCCGTACTTTCACATCGCTATCCTGATGATGATACTCGGGTGTATGCTGTTTTTGGCAGGTTTCTTAGGGGAACTCATCATCCGCAACTCCGGCGAACGTAATAACTACCTGATTGGGAAAAGGATATAATATTTGCGTGGATGAAGGATAAAGGACACAGGATGAAAGACTTATTACCTTCGTCTATGAATTTTCAGAGTCAAAACTACTGAGTCCTTAATTTTGTGTCCTTTATCCTTAATCATATAAAACTATTTAGTCTTTTATCTTTCATCCTTTATCCTTCATTCTTCATGAAGCTTTCGGAGCAAGTAAATACCGTTGAACGAGCGTTGGGGGAACGCATGATTACCCATGCGATGGTGATTGTGCGCCAATGGGCATACGAGTTGGGGAATGAACTATTCACCAACCGTATAGACCAATTAGAGCAGAACTACCATTATGTGTTCGACTATTTCCTCTCCACCGAAGACCCCGACCGCGATGCCCTGCTGGATAAGATGACGGGCGAGGCATATCGTCTGACGGATGAGGTGTATGCGGCTCTGCGCTTGCAGCGGGGGCTGTCGCCTGAAATGTACGGGTTCAATCCGCGTAATCCGCAGAGCGTGATGCACTATTTCAGTTCGTGCGTGCAACTGCAGCCGGGCGACTTGCAGTGGTTGCAGCAGGCGGCGCAATATGAGAGCTCTGCTTCGATGGCTATTGCAGCCTCAGCAGCATTAGCGCAGAACTTGCGCGAGTGCTTCAACGAAACGGCGGTACTGGCACTCATCGACGTGGCAAACTCGGATAACGGGCTGGTGGCAGACCAAGCGCTGGCTAATCTCATCCTGCTACTGGCGCATTACGATGTACGCATTGATTTCTTTCCGAACATACAAGATGCGTTTATGGAGCCTTTGGGAGACGGGGATCATGCTTTCGAGACTCTTTGCGCGCTAATACGCTCCACCAAGATAAGTCTGCGTGATGTGCTGGCTTCGGGGCAACTGACCTTCGATGACCTGCCAAGTGCACTGAAAGACCTGCTTGGAAGTACCGGCGACGCACCCGACATTGAGTCTATCGAGTCGTGGATGCCCGCGACGGAGAATGAGTATATGGCGGGGATCACAGCGATACTGCCCGAGACATGGGTGTATGCAGTCATCGTCGGCGACAACCAAGAGCGCGAGGAGAAAGTGGCGCTCACCTATCTGACAGTGGGGAAAATGGATATGCTATGGGATAATCTTGACTTGGCAGAAGGATGGTTGACGCAGCGACTCTGCTCCGAACAAGCCGCGCCTATCGACTATATCAACTACGGACATTGTTGCTTTGTGCGCGGCGACCGCATGATGGCGTATGAGAACTACCGTGAGGCACGCAGCCGATGCAAGACCTCTAAAGAGTTCTTCTCGCTCTTCCGCCCCGATAGGCATTTCCTTGTGGAGAAAGGTATCCCCGTAGAGCAGATTTACCTGATGGAAGACCAACTGCTGCGGAAATAATTTAATACGCAGGTGTTCACCTGCTTAAAGTATCAAGTATCAAGTGCTATGGAAAATTTTGCCGGATTAAGCGGGCATTGGGCAGACGAAAAGACCTCGAAGATAGTGGTGTTACCTGTGCCTTATGACAAGACAAGTTCGTGGGTGCACGGTGCGGAGAAGGGACCGGAAGCCTTCTTGGAGGCGAGCGTGCAGTTGGAGTGGCTGGACACGGAGACGCGAACGGAGGTCTATCGTCAAGGTATCCACACCGCTGCGCCCGTAACGGAAGACCGCACGCCGGCGTTGCTCTGCGAGGCAGTGGAGGAGCGCATGGGTGCACTATGGGACGCGGGGAAGTTCCCCTGCATAATAGGCGGCAACCACACGGTGTCTATCGGTGCCTGCCGTGCGGCGGCAAAGCGTTTCGAAGGGCTGACGGTGCTGCAATTAGACGCACACAGCGACCTACGCCCCGAGTACGAAGGTTCGGAGTTGAACCACGCCTGCATCATGAAAGAGGCGCAGAAAGTGGCGAAGACGGTGCAGGTAGGGATTCGCAGCCAGTGCATAGAAGAGGCGGAGAACGCTGCGAAGAGCACGATTATATGGGCGCGCGAGATATGGGAAGATGAGACCTTCGGGGAAAGACCGACCTCGGCGAGAGAGAGTTGGGCATGGGAGAAGCGGGTGTATGACGCGCTGACGGAGAACGTGTATCTGACCATCGACCTCGATGTGTTTGACCCTGCTTATCTGCCCTCTACGGGTACGCCGGAGCCCGGGGGACTGGGCTACTATCAGGTGCTGCACCTGCTGCGCCCCGTGTTCGAGCGATACAACGTGGTGGGGTTTGATATCGTGGAACTCTGCCCGAGTCCGACCCGCCAAGCCCACGCGTCGCAGTACCTCGCCGCACGGCTGGCATACCAGTTAATGACATATAAATTCAATTTGAAAATTTGTAAATTTGAAAATTTGTAAATTATTACCGCCGCATGGTCATTTTCAGATTTTCAAATTTACACATTTACAAATTATCATCATGTTTCCCAATCCTTGCTACATAGTTGAAGAGAGGCTCTTGCGCCGCAACCTCGCGCTAATCAAGCGCGTGGCGGATGAGACGGGCGTGGAGATAATCTTGGCATTCAAGGCGTTTGCGCTTTGGAAGACGTTTCCTATCTTCCGCGAGTATATTCAGCATACCACGGCTTCGAGTGTCTATGAGGCGCGGCTGGCATACGAGCAGTTCGGTGCACCCGCGCATACCTACAGCCCCGCCTACACGGAGGAGAACTTCGCGGAGTTCCTTCGGTATTCGAGCCATATCACGTTCAACAGCCTGAGCCAATGGGAGCGGTTTGGAAGGAGTCAAGAACAAGGAGCACATTCGACATTTATGGTGCGGCATGGAGACTGCACCTCCTTGAAAGCAGGCGGAGACGCCTGCGCACCCGGACATTCCTCGCTGGTCTCTTTCGGCATTCGTATCAACCCTGAGTATTCGGAGATAGAGACCTTGCTCTACAATCCTACGGCGCCCGGGTCGCGGTTTGGCGTGTTGGCGGAGCAGTTGGATGCCTATTGCGAAGCGCATGGCGGGAGGTTGCCCGAGGGATTGGAGGGCTTTCATTGCCATTGTCATTGCGAGGATGATTCCTACACCTTCGAGCGCACGCTGCAACACATAGAGGCAAAGTTCGGCAAGTGGTTTGGGCAGTTGAAATGGCTCAACCTCGGCGGCGGGCATCTGATGACCCGCAAGGACTACGATGTGGAGCACTTGATAGGTCTGCTCAAAGGGCTGCGCAGTCGCTATCCGCACCTGAAGATACTGCTTGAACCCGGTAGCGCGTTTGCGTGGCAGACGGGTGTGCTGACGAGCAAGGTGGTGGATATCGTGGAGAACCACGGCATACGGACCGCCATACTGAATGTGTCGTTTGCCTGCCACATGCCCGACACGCTGGAGATGCCCTATCAGCCGGAGGTGAGGGGAGCAAAGAACCTCTCTAACTCCCCCTTAAAGGGGGAGAATAATTCCCTCCCTTTAAGGGAGGGACAGGGATGGTCTGTCTATCGCCTCGGGGGCAACAGTTGTCTGTCGGGGGACTGGATAGGCGATTGGGTGTTTGACCATGAGTTGCAGATTGGGGAGGAGATAGTTTTTGAGGATATGATTCACTACACCACGGTGAAGACCCACATGTTCAACGGCATTGCTCATCCCTCGCTGGGCATACTACACGAAGACGACACGGAGGAAGTGCTCCGCACATTTGATTACGAAGATTACTTGAATAGGATGGACTGATTTATCATGAAAAAGTGGCATATAAAAGATAGTGCAGAACTGTACAACCTGCAGGGTTGGGGCGTGAACTATTTCGACATCAACGAGAAAGGGCACATGGTGGTTACCCCCAAGAAAGACGACAATCAGATAGATATCCGCGAACTGATTGACGAGTTGGCATTGCGCGACATTCAGCCGCCCGTGCTGCTACGTTTCTCCGACATCATCGAGAACCGTATCGAGCGCATGAACGAATGCTACGAGCATGCCGCGAAAGAGTACGGCTACAAGGGTGAATGCTTCTTGGTGTATCCTATCAAGGTCAATCAGATGCAGCCTGTAGTGCACGAGATAGTGAGCCACGGCAAGAAGTTCAATATCGGGCTGGAGGCAGGCAGTAAGCCGGAGTTGCATGCCGTGATAGCCGTCAATCAGGAGCCCGACTCCATCATCATCTGCAACGGCTACAAAGACGAGGCGTATATTGAGTTGGCTTTGCTTGCGCAGAAGATGGGCAAGCATATCTATATCGTTGCTGAGAAACTGAACGAGTTGGAACTCATTGCAAAAGTGTCGGAGCGGCTGGGTGTGCGCCCGAACATCGGTATCCGAATAAAGTTAGCGTCAGTGGGCTCGGGCAAGTGGGAAGAGTCGGGGGGCGATGCATCGAAGTTCGGACTGACCAGCAGCGAGTTGCTGGAAGCCCTCGAGACGCTGGACATGCACCGGATGCACGACTGTCTGAAACTGATACACTTCCATATCGGCAGCCAAATCACCAACATCCGCAACGTGAAGACGGCTATCCGCGAGGGGGCGCAATACTACGTGCAACTGCACAAATTAGGTTTCCCCGTGGAGTTCGTGGACGCCGGTGGCGGGCTTGGCGTGGACTACGACGGCACGCGGTCGAGCAACTCAGAGTCGTCGGTCAACTACTCTATCCAAGAGTATGTCAACGATATCATGTACGGGCTGATAGAGGCGGCGGACAAGAACAACCTGCCGCATCCGAACATCATCACCGAGTCGGGGCGTTCGCTCAGTGCCCACCACACGGTGCTCATCATGGAGGTGCTGGAGACGGCGCACCTGCCCGAGATGCCCGAAGAATGGGAGGTTGGCGAGGATGACCATCAGTTGGTGAAAGACCTGTACGAGATATGGGACAACCTGACGCAACGCTCGGCGTTGGAGAGTTGGCACGACGCGGAGCAGATACGCGACGAGGTGGTGGAACTGTTCAGCCACGGACTGATAGACCTGCGCACCCGCGCACAGATAGAGAAACTCTATTGGTCGGTAACGCGCGAGATAGCCTCGCTGGCGAATCAGATGCGGCGTGTGCCCGAAGAGTTGGAGAAAGTGAATAAACTGCTGGCAGACAAGTACTTCTGCAACTTCTCCCTCTTCCAATCAATGCCCGACACGTGGGCGATAGACCAAGTGTTCCCCATCATGCCTATCCAGCGGCTCGATGAGATGCCCGACCGCCATGCCACCATTCAGGACATCACCTGCGACTCCGACGGCAAGGTGCAGAAATACGTATCGGAGGGGACGCTGACGAAGTCGCTGCCCGTGCACTCGCTGCGCAAGGGAGAACCTTATTATATAGGTGTGTTTCTCGTGGGGGCGTATCAGGAGATTTTGGGTACTATCCACAACCTCTTTGGCGACGTAACCGCCGTACATATCGCAATGAAAGACGAGGGCTACTCCATCGAGCAGACCATCGACGGCGAGAGTGTGCAGGACGTGCTGCGCTGGACGGAGTACGACGTGAAGAAGATGGTGCGCACGCTGGAAACTTGGGTAACGAAGTCGGTCAAGGCGGGCAAAATCACCCTCACCGAGGGCAAGGAGTTCCTCTCCAACTACCGCTCCGGACTGTACGGATACACGTATCTGGAAAGGGAATAGAAGCCCCTTCGGGGCTGTAAAGAACTTCGTGTAGGAAAGCCCTATCGGGCTGTAAGAAACGAAAACTTTCGTGTAAAAAGCGCTACGCGCTGTAAAGAATGTACACGGAGCGAAGCGGAGTTCCTTACACGAAGTTTTCTACACGGAGCGAAGCGGAGTTAAGTACACGAAGTTAAAAACACTAAGTTAAGAATATGAACCGAGTATTATTGATTGGCTGTGGAGGTGTAGGCACCGTGGCAGCCCACAAGTTGGCTCAGAATCCCGATGTGTTCGGTGAGATTTGTATCGCGAGCCGCACCAAGTCGAAATGTGATGCGACGGCGGAGGCTATCCGCGCGAAGCACTACACCAAGAACGGCTTGCAGTCTGTCATCTCCACCGCGCAGGTGGATGCCGACGATGTGGCAGCGCTGGTCGCGCTGATGAAGGAGTACAAGCCCGCGCTGTGTATCAACCTTGCCCTACCCTACCAAGACCTGACCATCATGGACGCTTGTCTGGAGGCCGGTGTGCACTACATGGACACCGCCAACTACGAGCCGAAAGATGAGGCGCACTTTGAGTATTCATGGCAGTGGGCTTATCGCGAGCGCTTTGAGAAAGCGGGGCTCTGCGCGCTACTCGGCTGCGGCTTCGACCCGGGCGTAACCTCCATCTTCACCGCCTACGCGGCGAAGCACTACTTCAAGGAGATTCACTATCTCGACATCGTAGACTGCAACGCGGGCAACCACCACAAAGCGTTTGCCACCAACTTCAACCCTGAAATCAACATCCGCGAGATTACCCAGAAAGGACTCTATTGGGAGAACGGAGCTTACCACGAGACGGAGCCGATGGAGATTCACAAGACGCTCCACTATCCGAATATCGGTCCGAAGGAGAGTTACCTGCTCCACCACGAGGAGATAGAGTCGCTCGTCATCAACTACCCGACCATCAAGCGTGCGCGTTTCTGGATGACCTTCGGGCAGCAGTACCTGAACTACTTAGACGTGATTCAGAACATCGGCATGGCGCGTATTGACGAAATAGAGTACAAGGCACCGAAAGCCGATGGCACGGGCGATGAGGTGGTGAAGATAGTGCCCTTGCAGTTCCTGAAAGCCGTGCTGCCGAACCCCAAGGAGTTGGGCGAGAACTACGACGGCGAGACCTCTATTGGCTGCCGTATCCGCGGTATCGGCAACGACGGGCAGGAGCACACCTACTACGTCTGGAACAACTGCTCCCACCGTGCTGCCTACGAGGAGACGGGCATGCAGGGCGTCAGTTACACCACGGGCGTGCCCGCGATGATTGGTGCGATGATGATGTTCACGGGCAAGTGGCTCAAGCCTGGCGTGCACAACGTGGAAGAGTTCGACCCGGACCCCTTCATGGACATGCTCAACGTCCACGGACTGCCCTGGCACGAGGAGCACGACGGAGATTTGGAACTATAAGAAAGACCGCTATCGCTGACCGACCGCCTTACGGCAGAAAGACTATCTTACTGAAAGACCGCGCTACGCGCTGAAAGACTGATATACCATCCTAAACGAAATCAGTCGGACAGCACGTAGCGCGGTCTTAGTTTCTGTTAGGCAGCAGGCGGGGATGCCTACGTACCCGATGTTTTTCCCCGCCCCTACCCCCCTCCCCGCAAGCGGGGCGGGGGAGTTCGTAGAGACCGCACCTCCTTGAAAGCAGGCGGGGACGCCTGCGCACCCGGACAGTGTGTATTGAAAATTTGTCAATTTGTACAATAGCGCATTGGATTTATGTACATATTTTGTCAATTTCTCAACATTGTAGTCATAATTTAGCAGTACTTTTGCAATCGGAAATTGGCTTGATGTATGCAAATTGAAATCTTTATCAAAAATTTATATTATCAATCATTAACTGAAAGAATACCTATGAAAAAAGTATCTCTTTTGCTGTTGGCGCTGGTGTGCTCATTGGCATCGATGGCAGCAGTAACCATTACGAAGACCGCAGGTTGGTTTGAGAGTGGTTACGTAACGTGGACGAATGCGTCCGGTTTGAGTTATGATGTATTTGTGCGTTCTGAGGGCGGCACTTATACACAGTTGGACAAGGAGTTGGTGCGCAACTACGGTTCGTATGGTCGTGCAGACGCACTGGGGTTGAAAGCCGGCAAGTATCAGATGAAGGTGGTAGCCTCGAATGGCGAGGAAGCCGAGTCGGAGGTGTTCACCGCCGTGGCACACGACCGCAACGGTTTTGCCCACGATGGTTGGAGCGATGGTATCGGTGCATACAAGAACGATGGTACGCTGAAAGACGGCACGCGCGTGCTGTATTTGACCGCGGCTAATGCGAAGACCATCAAGTGCAACGTGATGGTTGACAAGACAGATACCGAACTGACCGGTATTCAGGAGATTATCGCGAAGTTGGAGAAAGGGACAGAGACACGTCCTATCTGCGTGCGTATCATCGGTACGATAAAGAAATCGGATTTGGACAAGATCGGTTCATCTGCGGAGGGCTTGCAAGTGAAGGGAAAGAACGGCAGTACACCGATGAACTTGACGATAGAAGGTGTGGGCAACGATGCCACAATACACGGTTTCGGATTCCTGATTCGTAATGCCTGCTCTGTGGAGATTCGCAACTTCGCCAGCATGATTTGTATGGACGACTGCATGTCGCTGGATACGGACAACCACCATGTATGGGTGCACAACATGGACTTCTTCTACGGCGGTACGGGTAGCGACTCCGACCAAGCCAAAGGCGATGGTACCGTGGATATCAAGGGCAAGAGTTCGCACGTAACAGTTAGTTACAACCACTTCTGGGACAGCGGAAAATGCTCGTTAGGCGGTATGAAAGGTGAGACGACGGACTGCTGGATGACCTACCACCACAACTGGTTTGACCACTCGGACAGCCGCCACCCGCGTATCCGTACGGCGTTCTACCACTGCTATAACAACTACTACGACGGTATATCGAAGTACGGTGTGGGTGTAACCTGCGGCGGGTCTTCGTTCGTAGAGAGCAACTACTTCCGCAACTGCAAATACCCGATGCTGGCATCGAAGCAGGGAACTGACGCAGAGGGCGATGGCACCTTCTCCGGCGAGGCAGGCGGCGTGAACAAAGCCTATAACAACAAGATTATCAACCCGCGCCAGTTGCTCTATTGGTCTGCGGATAAAGAGGCAAGCGGCGAATGGGATGCCGTGCTGGTAGAGACACGCGACGGTTCGGTGAGTGCCAAAGCTTTCTCCGGCGGTACGGCGTATAACTCGGCGGCTGACGAGGCGGCGCGCAAGGCAGTGCCCGCTTCGGCGATTGACCCTGTGGAGGACGTGGCACTGATTTGCCGCGGTGAGAAAGCCGGTCGCGAGGGATTAGGCGCAGGTCGTATTGACGGCGGCGACTTCAAATGGACATTCTATTATCCTACACAGGATGATAACTATGATGTGATTACCGAGTTGAAACAAGCGGTATTGAACTATAAGTCTACACTCGTAGGTTTCTACGGTGAGAGTGCTTTGCCCAACGGCGGTGCGACCGAGACAGTGGACGCGGGCGATGGCAAGGGCAAGACACAAGCGATTGACGATAATACCACCAAGCCGGTTTGGGGCGGCGGCAGCATCTCGGACGATGAGAGCCTTGTTCCTTATATAGTAGGTGTTGACGGCGACTACTACTGGTTTAATGCGGACAACGATGTGCAGACCAAACAGTATATCGCTGACGGCGCGATTATTATGGTGGACGGCAGTGCGTCGTATGGTACAGATAAGCAAGCGACTTCCTCTTCCGATGCGACCTTCAGCGACCCGTATGTGGGTGCTATTGCAGCGACAAAGAGCGGCGGCTATGCTACGTTCTACTGCCCCGACAGCATCACAGTGTTTGCGATGAACGCTACCCGAGGGGGTTCTGCTGCTGGCGAGATACAGGTGTCGAACAATGGCACGAATTTCACCAAAGTGGATGCCTACTCGACCAAAGCGAAGGGTAACTTCAAGACGGCAACTGCGCTCCCCGAGCCCGCACTATATGTGCGCGTAACGAACACGACTACAGGAACACTTTATATCCACGGTATCAAGATATTCAAAGTAGGCGAAGTGGTGCCAGAGGAGGGCGAAGAGAACGATTTGACAATGCTGACTACGAGCAAGGAGTTGGCAGCCAATGCAACCTACCAACTGACAAAGGGAACGGACTTCACCACCTCTTCCACGGGAGCACTCTCCTACTCGTCTTCCAACAGCGCTATTGCGAAAGTGGATGCTACAGGTTTGATTACCGCGCTGAGCGAGGGTACGGCAACTATCAAGGTGCTGCAAGCGAACGACGGGACGTATAAATCGGGCTCGGCTACGATGACGGTAACGGTGAAAGATATGCGTGCAGAGTCGCAGTTTGCGTTGACCTCTGCGGCTACCGTTGCTCTGAAAGTAGGCGGGACGGTTACCTCACAAATCACCACTACGGGTGCCGCAGGTACAGTAACCTACACCAGCAGCAAGACCTCGGTGGCTACGGTAGATGCTAACGGACTGATTACCGCCGTGGCAGCCGGTACAGCAGTGATTACGGTGATGGATGCCGGTTCGGCAACGGTGAAAGCCAAATCGCTGACCGTTACCGTGAATGTAACCAAAGACATGTCCGGCGAGACCATCTGCCACTTCTTGGAGCAGAAACCGTCGGTAGATATGGTTAGCGTAACGGGCAACTACTCCAACAGCAAGGGTACGGTTACCTATGGCGGCAAGGAGTATGGTATATGCGTGAAGATGGAGTCGAGCACTGTGATTACGATTACTCCTGCTTCGGCTTGTGAGATTACTTTGGTATTCGGTTCTTCGGAGGGTGGAAAGGCATTCTATTTAGATGGTAATAAATTATCTACCAACGCAGAGGGCAAATACACCTTTACTGCCGAGGCAGGCAAGACCTACACGCTGAAGAAAGGCGATAGCATCAACCTCTTCTTGATTATCTTCACGGCGGCAAGCGGCAGCGAGCCAACCGACCCGACTGATCCTACCGAGCCTACTGACCCGACAGATCCTACCGAGCCTTCGGATGTAGTCTTCGACTATGAGACCAATGTAGGTACCATCGAGTTCTTCGGCACAGCAACCGAAAAGAAAGGCGATGGACAAAAATACAACACCAACACGACTACTCCTGCGAAGAACTTGGAGTTCTCCAACAGTTTGGCATCTACCGATACTATTACCAAGGTTACTACCTACAACTACGTGCTTATCACGCCGGTATCGGGTGGATTCAAAGCAGGCGATGTGGTTAGCATTGCAGGTTACTACAACAACTCGGCAGAAAAACAGTCGGCAGTAGGTTTCTACCTCAACAAAGAGGATGAGACACCCCTTTGGCAGACGGCGGACTTTATCAACGGTCGTCTTGTAGCCGGCGAGCCTGAGGTGCAGACTTACACGCTGACGCAGAATGCAGACAACCTGATTATTGCACGTTGCGGAAAGACGAAGACTAACGTACTCAAACTGACGGTTACCCGCTCGGATAATCCCGAGATGGGGTTATCGGAGACTATTGGTCAAGTGAAGGTACAGAAGGTACTGCGCAACGGACAAATCTTTATCCTGCGCGAAGGACGGATGTACACCCTGCAAGGGCAGATAGTGGAATAAACATCCCCCATAAGAACAAACAAGAGGCTACCCAACAATTCAAGTTAGGTAGCCTCTTGCTTCTTTATAAAGTGCTACTTGGTATATGCAATACTTTCATTTACGATGCGTTTGTAATTTTTCGTGTTATTTTCAGTAGTTTTCTTGCATATGTCGAAAAAAAGCAGTATCTTTGCAGGCAAATTCAAAAGAACCTCTTTTTTAGCAGGCGAGGACGCCTGCGCACCCGGAGTTCATCCTTTATAATTTGCCTATGTCTGACGGTACAAACATAGTTACTATCCCGGCACTTGTGGACCTCCATGTCCATTTTCGTGAGCCGGGTTTTTCGTATAAAGAGACTATCCGCACGGGAAGTATGGCAGCGCGTGCAGCGGGGTACAGCGACGTGTTCACCATGCCCAACCTCAATCCCGTACCCGACACGGTGGAACACCTGCAAGAGCAGTTGGCTATCATCGAGCGCGACGCCGTCATAGGTGTGCACCCCTACGCGTCTATCACGATGGGGCAGCAGGGCAAAGGCTCGTTGGTGGATATGGAGGCATTGGCACCGTATGTCATCGGCTTCTCTGATGACGGGCGCGGTGTGCAGGACGAGGGGCTGATGCGCGAGGCGATGGTGCGTTGCCGTGCAGTAAACCGCATGATTGTGGCGCACTGCGAGGTCAACAGCCTGCTGCACGGCGGCTACATCCACGCGGGGGAGTATGCGGCAAAGCACGGGCACAAGGGTATCTCGTCCGAGAGCGAATGGAAGGAGATAGAGCGCGACATCCGTCTGGTAGAACAGACAGGGTGTCGCTTTCATATATGCCATATCTCTACCAAAGAGAGCGTGTCGCTGGTGCGCGATGCGAAGCGCCACGGGCTGCCCGTAACCTGCGAGACGGCACCGCATTACCTGCTCTTGTCGGACAAAGACCTGCAAGAAGACGGACGCTGGAAGATGAACCCGCCTTTGCGCGGGGAAGATGATAGGCAGGCGATGATAGAGGGCGTGCTGGACGGAACGGTGGACTGCATCGCCACCGACCATGCGCCACACAGCGCGGAGGAGAAGAGCCGCGGCTTGCACCAGAGCGCGTTCGGCATCGTAGGGTTAGAGACGGCGTTCCCTTTGCTATACACATATATGGTACGCGCGGGCGTGATGTCGCTGGAGCGGCTGGTGGAACTGATGTCGCTCGCGCCGCGGCGTATTGCCGGACTGCCCGTGGAGGGTTGCCCGACCGTGCAGATGGACCTCGGGGCGCACTACACCATAGACCCCGCACACTTCCTCTCGATGGGCAAGAGCACGCCGTTTGAGGGATGGGAAGTGTATGGAAGGATAATTAGGAATGAGGAATGAGGAATTAGGAATGAGGAATTAGTGATTAGGAAAGTATGGTAGGTTCTATTTTTACAATACAATCGAATGAACTTCTTGCTCGCAATGTGTGGCGGATGAGGATGGTGGGGGCGAAGGACTTGCCTATTCGTCCCGGGCAGTTTGTGGAGATAGCCGTGCCCGGGCAGTATCTGCGCCGTCCTATATCGGTATGCGATTATGCCGATGGTGTGCTCACTATCATCTATAAGGTGGTGGGTGTCGGCACGGACGCGATGAGCCGTTGGCAGGCAGGGCAGCAGGTGGACCTGTTGGTCGGGTTGGGCAACGGGTATGACCTGACTCAGGCGGGAGAGCGACCACTCCTGATAGGCGGAGGCGTAGGAGTGCCGCCGCTGTATATGTTGGCGCGGGTGTTGCGCGAGCAGGGCAAGCAGGTGTGTGTCATCTTGGGCTTCAACACGAAGGAAGAAGTGTTCTATGAGGAGGAGTTCCGCGCCTTGGGTTGCGAGGTAGAGGTTACCACCGCAGATGGTTCGCACGGGACGAAGGGGTTTGTAACCGATGCGGTGATGGAGCAAGGAACCAAGAGCCAAGAGCCAAGACTAAATAGTCCTTGCTCCACATACTACTATGCTTGCGGACCGTTGCCTATGTTGAAGGCGGTGATGAAGCATTGGGGCGATGGCGGCGAGGTGAGCATGGAGGAACGTATGGGCTGCGGCTTCGGCGCGTGCATGGGCTGCTCCATACAGACCAAAGAAGGACCCAAGCGCGTCTGCAAAGACGGACCGGTGTTTAGAGCACAAAGTATAAAGACCCTCTAAATCTCCCAAAATCCACCCCAAAAATCAAAGATTTTTCGGGGACCCTGGAAAGGGAGACTTGATATTAACTAAAAACTAATCTCCTCACTCCCTCCCTTCAAGGGAGGGTCGGGGAGGGTCGATTATGACAAAAGTATCTTTATCGAATATCGAACTTAGGAATCCTGTTATCCCTGCGTCGGGGACGTATGGGTTTGGCGAGGAGTTTGCTGCGCTGTACGACCTGAACTGCTTGGGCGGTATCTCGTTCAAGGGGACGACGCGCGAGGCGCGGTACGGCAATGCGCTGCCCCGTATTGCAGAGTGCGGCGGCTACGGCATGCTGAACGCTGTGGGCTTGCAGAACCCGGGCGTGGAGCATGTGGTGGCAAAGGAGTTGCCGAGGTTGCGGGAGTTGTACAAAGGTGTGGTGCTGGCGAACGTGAGCGGGTTCTCCGTGGACGATTACGTCTATACCTGCGAGCAGATGGACAAAGCGCCGGAGGTGGATATCATCGAGGTGAATATCTCCTGCCCGAATGTGCACAACGGGGGTATGGCTTTCGGCACGCAGCCTGAGGCGGCGGTAGAGGTTACGCGCGCGGTGAAGGCGGTTACGCACAAGCCTGTGTATATGAAGTTGTCGCCCAACGTAACGGATATTGTAGCGATAGCGCGGGCTTGCGAAGAGGCGGGTGCGGACGGGCTCTGCCTGATAAACACGATATTAGGCATGCGGATAGACATCCGCAGACGGAAACCTGTGCTTGCCAACCGCTATGGCGGCTACTCGGGTCCCGGGGTGTTCCCCGTGGCGCTACGGATGGTCAATCAAGTGGCGCGGGAGGTGCAGGTGCCGATAATCGGTTGCGGCGGCGTGAGCAGCGCAGAGGACGTGGTGGAGATGATGATGGCAGGCGCTACGGCTGTGGAGATAGGAGCCGCCAACTTGGTCAACCCGATGGCATGCAAAGAGATTGTGGAGCGACTGCCGCGCCTCATGGAAGAGTTGGGAATAGAGAAATTAACTGATATTATTGGAGCGGCGAAATAGACCGCTTCGCTAAAAGATAAAAGATGAAGGATAAAAGACTTAATAGTATCGACTATTGGTTTGCAGACTCCTTGAAACTCATAGACGAAGGTAATTTGTCTTTAATCCTGTATCCTTAATCCTTGTTCCTTATATGAAAGACGTAATTATTGCTTGTGATTTTGCTTCGGCAGAGGAGACTTATCGCTTCTTGGACAGGTTCGGTGAACTGCGTCCGTATGTGAAGATTGGTATGGAACTGTACTATGCGGAGGGGCCGCAGATTGTGCGTGAGTTGAAACGGCGGGGACATAAGATTTTCCTTGACCTGAAGTTGCACGATATACCCAACACGGTGAAGAAAGCGATGGCGGTGCTGAGCCGCTTGGACGTGGATATGTGCAACCTGCACGCTGCGGGTACCATTGCGATGATGGAGGCTGCGCGCGAGGGTTTGACACGCGCGGACGGGACACGACCCGTCCTGCTGGCAGTAACGCAACTGACCTCTACGAGCGAGGAGCGTATGCACGAGGACCTGCTGATAGAGGGGAAGATAGGCGATGTGGTGGTGCACTATGCTGAGAACGCGAAGAAAGCGGGACTTGACGGCGTGGTGTGCTCGCCGCTGGAGGCAGGTATGGTGAAAGCGGCTTGCGGCAAGGAGTTCTTGACGGTTACGCCGGGGATTCGATTCGCCGACGGTGCGGTGGGCGACCAAGTGCGTGTTACTACCCCCGCACAGGCGCGTGAGATAGGGACGGACTTCATCGTGGTAGGGCGCCCGATTACCGCCGCCGAAGACCCCGTAGCGGCATACAAGAGGTGCTTGGAGGAGTTTGTATAGTCAGGGTATAGTCAGGGTAATCACCCAAGAATCACCCAAGAATCACCCAAGAATCACCCAAGAATCACTAACTAATCACTAACTAATCGCTAACTACAGTCTCGGTATAGAGGCGTGATGAATATATGGTAACAAAACAACTTATTGCAAAAGACTTGCTGTCGATAAAGGCGGTCTTTCTTCGTCCGAATGAGCCCTTCACGTGGGCGAGTGGAATCAAGAGTCCTATCTACTGCGACAACCGACTGACGCTGAGCGACGTGCGCGTGCGGGAGGATGTGGAGA
The DNA here is from genome assembly GCA_016297215.1 of Paludibacteraceae bacterium. Lineage (GTDB taxonomy): Bacteria > Bacteroidota > Bacteroidia > Bacteroidales > Paludibacteraceae > Colicola. Next base: position 44,074 of record JAEDGZ010000014.1, read on the forward strand.
ACGGGCTGGCAGAGATTATTCGTCGGGAATATCCTGAGGCGGAGGTGCTGATGGGTACTTCTACGGCAGGTATCGCCCACGCGGCGATTACGGCTACTATCCTCGGTCTTCCGATGGGGTATGTGCGCAGCGGTGCGAAAGACCACGGGCGCGGCAATCAGATAGAAGGCAGGCTGGAGAAAGGGCAGAAAGTGGTGGTAGTGGAAGACCTGATTTCCACCGCAGGCAGTTGCATTGAGGTGGCAGAGGTGCTGCGCGAGGCAGGTGCCGAGGTGCTGGGCGTGGTGAGTATCTTCACCTACGGCATGCAGAAAGGGCTCGACCGCTTGGCGGCTGCCGCGCTGAAGAACGTGAGTCTGTGCGACCTTGACACGCTGGTGGACGTAGCGGTTGAGGAGCAATATATAGCCCCCGAGGACAAAGCCCGCCTGCTGAAGTTCCGCTCGAACCCGAGCGATGAGAGTTGGCGAAACTAATCATTCTCCGTTAATTATCATTAATTATTCGTTAATATGCGCCATTTACTTGACCCGACAGATTTGAGCACTGCCGAAATCGATGCGATTATCGAGCGTGCGCTGGATATCATTGACCATAAAGACAAGTACGCCGATGCTTGCCGCGGGAAGAAACTCGCGACGCTGTTCTACGAGCCGAGCACCCGTACACGACTGAGTTTCACGGCTGCCATGATGGAGTTAGGCGGCAACGTGCTGGGCTTCTCCGACGCCCGCACCAGTAGCGTGAGCAAAGGCGAGACCGTGGCAGACACGATACGTGTGGTGAGTGCGTTTGCCGACATTGTGGCGATGCGCCACTACAAGGAAGGTGCGCCTCGCGTGGCATCCGAATACAGCCGTATTCCTATCATCAATGCGGGCGACGGCGGGCACTCGCACCCCACGCAGACCATGACCGACCTGCTGACCATACGCCGCGAGTTGGGGCATTCTGACCACCTGACAGTAGGTCTGTGCGGCGACCTGAAATACGGGCGCACCGTGCATTCGCTTATCAAGGCGATGCGCCGCTACGAGGGCGTGCAGTTCGTGCTTATCTCGCCGAAGGAGTTGCGCCTGCCTGACTACATGAAGAACGAGTTGGGCGAGAAATACCGCGAGTGCAGTACTCTGGAAGAGGCGATGCCGCTGGTGGACGTGCTTTACATGACGCGTGTGCAGCAGGAGCGTTTTGCCGACAAGGCGGAGTATGAGCGGCTGAAAGACTCGTTCATCCTTGATACGGAGAAGATGGCGCTGGGCAAGCCGAGCATGATTGTGCTACACCCGCTGCCGCGCGTGAACGAGATAACCGTGGAGGTGGACAAAGACCCGCGTGCCGCCTATTTCCGCCAAGTGGAGAACGGGAAGTATGTGCGTATGGCGCTGATTTACACCCTGCTGCAATGGAAAGAGCAGGTGCAGCCCGCCCATGTGGAGGCTGAGGCGACCGCCTGCGCGTGCCACAACGACCGCTGTATCTCCACCACCGAGCCCGTAGAGAAGAAAGCCTACCGCGATGCCGATGGTGTACTACGGTGCTACTACTGCGACCACGCGTTGTAAGTAATAATTTGAAAATTATCGAAAGTTCGCTATTACTCTCCTTTTGGAAGATATTTATAAAGATTTTCTTTTTGATTTTATATAGATTTCTGAGCGAAGCGAAAGGAACTAATAATTCGTTTCTTAATTATTAGTCAAGATTTTAGAAGTTATTTTTGAGATGATTTTAAGGGATAAAAATAGGAAAATCCAATCCATAATCCTACTAAAAATCTGTGCTAAAAATAGGAAAAGGTAGTAACCAACGATTGTTTCGCTACGCTCAGAAATCAAAAGAAAATCTAAACAAAATCTTATTTTCAAATTGTAATAAATCTTTAATCATTATATGACGAATCGAATTATTGAAGAGGGGCTCACATTTGATGATGTGTTGTTGGTGCCCGCTTATTCGGAGGTGCTTCCTCGTGAGGTGGACCTTCGCTGTCAGTTCTCCCGTAATATCCGCCTGAACATCCCTGTGGTGTCCGCGGCGATGGACACCGTTACGGAGTCCACGATGGCGATTGCCATTGCGCGCGAAGGCGGCATCGGCGTGATTCACAAGAACATGCCCATTGAAGCGCAGGCGGCACAGGTGCGCCGCGTGAAGCGTGCGGAGAACGGACTGATTTCCGACCCCATCACCATCACGGCAGAGCAGACCGTGGGCGACGCGCTGCAGATGATGCAGGACAACCATATCGGCGGTATTCCCGTGGTAGACAACAGGGACATGCTGGTGGGTATCGTTACCAACCGCGACCTGCGTTTCGAGACGAACATGCAGCGTCCGATTGCCGAGGTGATGACGAGCAAAGACCTGATAACCATCTCCTCGACCGACAATGAGACTATCATGCACGCGCTGCAGACCCACAAGGTGGAGAAACTGCCTGTGGTGGACAAGGACGGCAAGCTCATCGGGCTCGTTACCTATAAGGATATCACCAAACTGAAGGACTTCCCCAATGCCTGCAAGGACGCGAAAGGTCGTCTGCGCTGCGCTGCGGGTGTGGGTATCACGGCGGATTATATGCACCGCGTGGACGCGCTCTACAAAGAGGGCGTGGACGCTATCGTGCTGGACTCTGCGCACGGGCACTCGAAGAATATCGTGAACGCACTGCGTGCCATCAAAGCCAAGTATCCGCACTTGGATGTCGTGGTGGGCAATATCGCTACTGCCGAGGCTGCCAAGTACCTTGTGGAGAACGGAGCCGACGGCGTGAAGGTAGGTATCGGTCCGGGCTCTATCTGCACTACGCGTATCATCGCGGGCGTGGGCGTACCTCAGTTAACCGCTATCTTCGAGACCTCGGAGGCTATCAAGGGCTCGGGGGTGCCTATCATCGCCGACGGCGGTCTGCGCTATTCGGGCGATGTGGTGAAAGCACTGGCGGCAGGCGGCAACTGCGTGATGTGTGGGTCGATGTTCGCAGGTACGGACGAGGCACCCGGGGAGACCATCATCTACAACGGTCGTAAGTTCAAGACCTACCGCGGCATGGGTTCTATCGATGCGATGAAGGCAGGTTCTGCCGACCGCTACTTCCAAGGCGGGGAGAAGAACGTGTCGAAACTGGTGCCTGAGGGGATTGTCGGTCGCGTGCCCTACAAAGGCAGCGTGAGCGAGACCATCTACCAACTGATGGGCGGTCTGCGCTCGGGTATGGGTTATGTGGGTGCACATAACTTGGAGGAGTTGCAGCATGCGAAGTTTGTGAAGATTTCCGCCGCCGGTATGAGCGAGAGCCACCCGCACGACATCACTATCACCAGCGAGGCACCGAACTATAGTACGAAGTAGTGTTTGGATAAAGGACCGCTACGCTAAAAGATAAAGGATAAAAGACTAATTAGTTTTATAGATGAAGGATAAAGGATGAAAGACTAAATAGCAACGACTCCGAGAACTCAAATACGATGGTAATAAGTCCTTCATCCTTTATCCTTAATCCTAATAAAGAATATGCAAAAGATTATTATATTAGACTTTGGGTCGCAGACCACCCAACTCATCGGGCGGCGTGTTCGTGAGTTGGATACTTTCTGCGAGATACTGCCCTACAACAAGTACCCCGAGGATGACTCCGATGTGATTGGCGTTATCCTCTCGGGCTCGCCTCTGAGCGTGTATGCCGACGATGCGTTCTATGTGGACTTGAGCAAGATTCGCGGGCGGCTGCCTATCTTGGGTATCTGCTACGGCGCGCAGTACATGAGCCATATCTATGGCGGCAAGGTGGAGAGCGCGGGTACGCGCGAGTATGGTCGGCAGAACTTGCAGTATGTGGACACCACTTGCCCGCTCTTTCGCGGTTTTGAGCCGCACTCGCAGGTGTGGATGTCGCATGGCGACAGCATCACCCGCCTGCCCGAAGGCGCACATGTGGTGGCTTCCACCGAGACGGTGAAGAACGCCGCTTATTATATCCCGGGCGAGGTGCCGGTGTTCGGCACGCAGTTCCACCCCGAGGTGTTCCACTCGCTGCAAGGCACGCTGCTGCTGAAGAACTTCGTGGTGGACGTATGCGGCAGCAAGCAGGAATGGAGCGCGGATGCGTTTGTGGAGAGCACGGTGAAGGAACTGCGCGAACAGATAGGCACCGACCGCGTCATCCTCGGTCTCTCGGGCGGCGTGGATTCGTCGGTGGTGGCGGTGTTGCTCAACAAGGCGATTGGCGACCAACTGACCTGTATCTTCGTGGACCACGGTATGCTCCGCAAGAACGAGTTTGAGGACGTGATGCGCGACTACGAGTGCCTCGGTCTGCATGTGATTGGCGTGGACGCCAGCGAGCGATTCCTCAGCGACTTGGCGGGCGTTACCGAGCCCGAGAAGAAGCGTAAGATTATCGGGCGCGACTTTGTGGAGGTCTTCAACGCCGAGGCGAAGAAGATAACCGATGCCAAATGGTTGGCGCAGGGCACTATCTACCCCGACCGTATCGAGTCGCTCAATATCACGGGCAAGGTCATCAAGAGCCACCACAACGTGGGCGGTCTGCCTGAGGAGATGCACCTGCAACTCTGCGAGCCGCTGAAGTGGCTGTTCAAGGACGAGGTGCGCCGCGTGGGTCGTTCGATGGGCATGCCTGAGCACCTGATTACCCGCCATCCGTTCCCCGGACCGGGGCTGGCAGTGCGTATCTTGGGCGATATCACGCGCGAGAAAGTGCGCGTACTGCAAGAGGCAGACGACATCTTCATTCGTGGGTTGCGGGAGTACAAAGTGCGTCTGAGCGGCGAGGAGGCGCGTGCCGTGCTGGCAGCAGGCGTTCCCGCGAACATAGAGAACGGCGAGATAGAGGTGAGCCTCTACGACCAGATATGGCAAGCCGGTGCTATCCTGCTGAGCGAGGTACGCAGCGTGGGCGTGATGGGCGATGAACGCACCTACGAGAACCCTGTGGCACTGCGGGCGGTAACTTCCTCCGACGCCATGACGGCAGACTGGGCGCACTTGCCTTATGACTTCATGGCGAAGTGCTCAAACGAGATAATCAACAAGGTGCGGGGTGTCAACCGCGTATGCTACGATATCTCCTCCAAACCACCCGCAACGATTGAGTGGGAATAGGAAACTGCGTGTTGGAAGCCCTGCGGGCTGTAAAGAACTTCGTGTATGAAAGCCCTACGGGCTGTAAAAAAGCGCTGACGCGCTGTACACGGAGCAAAGCGGAGTTCCTAACACGAAGTTACAAACACGAAGTTACAAACACGAAGTTATTAACACAAAGTTAAAAGAAATATGAAAGTTGGTGTAATCATGGGTTCGGGTAGCGATTTGGAGGTGATGACTCCTGCTATCGAGACCTTGCAAGAGTTCGGAATAGAAGTAGAGAAACGCGTTATCAGTGCCCACCGTGCGCCTCACGCCCTGATGCAATGGGCAGAGACGGCTCGCGAGCGTGGCTTGAGCGTTATCATTGCCGGTGCCGGCGGCGCCGCCCATTTGGCAGGTGTGATAGCCGGTCTGACGACGCTGCCCGTTATCGGAGTGCCCGTGCGCAGCAAAACGCTGGACGGGTTGGATTCGCTCCTGAGCATTGTGCAGATGCCGAGCGGTATCCCCGTGGCAACAGTGGCTATCAACGGCAGCAAGAACGCTGCCCTGCTGGCGATAGAGATATTGGCTCTCAACGACGCGTCTCTCCTTGCGCAGTTGGAAGACTTCCGCAAGAAACAGACAGAGAAAGTACTGAATACCGTTATTTAGACCGCGCTCCGCGCTGAAAGACAAACGACCGCTTACTTCATTCGCTGTCAGAATGATATAATATCGGAAATGGTATCCTCTGCAAAAATCCCATGAATCTCGTGAGCGTCAGCGAGCAGGAATATAAAACACCTTACTGCGGGCTACGCCCTTGCAGAGATTAGGAAGGAATTTTGCGGATATTGGTAAATAAATAAGTCTTTCTGCATAGCGGTCAGACAGCAGGCGGGGACGCCTGCGTACCCGGTCAGCGGTCAGGCAGCGAAGCGGTCTTAAAATCATAAAAAACATGAATTTTCGTATCTTTGTAGAGAAGCGTGAGGCTTTTCGTGTGGAGGCAGACAGTCTGCGCCACGAGTTGAATGAGAACTTGCAGTTGCACCTGCAAAGTCTCCGATATATCAATGTGTATGACTTGTTCGGCTTCTCCGAGGAGTTGCTGGAGCAGTGCCGCTACACGGTCTTTGGAGAGACGGTAACCGACACAGTGTCAGATAGTTGCGACCTAAACGGCAAGAAGTTTCTTGCCGTGGAGTATATTCCCGGGCAGTTTGACCAGCGTGCTTCTTCGGCGGTGGACTGTGTGCACCTGATAGACCCTGCTGCGGAGGTGGAGATTCGCTCCAGCCGCCTGCTCATCTTCGATGACAACCTATCGGAGGACGACTTGCACCGCATTCGTCATTACTATATCAACGCTGTGGAGAGCCGCGAGAAAGACCTCTCGCAGTTGTTGCAGAACCAGACTGCTGATGTGAAACCGCTGGCGAGCCTTGCGGGTTTCACGCAGATGGCGTTAGGCGAGCAAGGTAACCGCCCCGAGTTGGAGGCTTTCTGCAAGCAATGGGGCTTGGCGATGAATGCCGACGACCTCGCCGAGGTGGTGGCGTATTTCCAAAAGGAGCAGCGCGACCCGACGGAGACCGAACTGCGTATCCTCGACACCTACTGGTCTGACCACTGCCGCCACACCACTTTCACCACGATACTGGAGACTATCAAGGTGGACGAGTCGTTTATGAAAGACGAGATAGAGAGCACCCTCGGGCTGTTCCACGACATCCGCAAGGAACTCCACCGCGAGCAGAAACCGCTGTGCCTCATGGAGTTAGCGACCATCGGTGCGCGTTACCTGCGCCACAAAGGGCTGCTGGACGATATGGAGCAGAGCGAGGAGAACAACGCCTGCTCGGTGTTCATTGACGTGGACGTGGACGGTCAGCAGGAGAAATGGTTGCTCCAGTTCAAGAACGAGACGCACAACCACCCGACGGAGATAGAGCCTTTTGGCGGCGCGAGCACCTGCTTGGGCGGCGCGATACGCGACCCGTTGTCGGGGCGCGCCTATGTCTATCAGGCGATGCGCGTTACGGGTGCGGGCGATATCTACAAGCCCGTGTCGGAGACCATCTCGGGCAAACTGCCGCAGCAGGTCATCAGCCGCAAGGCAGCGGCGGGCTATTCGTCCTACGGCAACCAGATAGGTCTCGCCACGACCCATGTGCGCGAGATTTACCATCCCTCCTATGTAGCGAAACGCTTGGAGGTAGGTGCCGTAGTAGGTGCTGTGAAGGCGGAGAATGTCCGCCGCGAGAGTCCCGCCGCGGGCGATATCATCCTGCTTCTCGGCGGGCGCACGGGACGCGACGGCATAGGTGGTGCCACGGGCTCGTCGAAAGAGCATACCGAGGCATCGCTCGAGTCCTGCGGCAGCGAGGTGCAGAAAGGCAACGCGCCCGAGGAGCGCAAACTGCAACGCCTCTTCCGCCGCCCGGAGGTAACGCGCCTCATCAAGAAATCGAACGACTTCGGCGCGGGTGGCGTGAGCGTGGCTATCGGCGAGTTGGCAGACGGACTGGATATCTACCTCGACCGCGTGCCGACCAAGTACAGCGGCTTGAACCCCACGGAGTTGGCTATCAGCGAGTCGCAGGAGCGTATGGCGGTGGTCATCGAGGCGAAAGACCGCGAGGCGTTTGAGCACTACTGCCACATGGATAATGTGGAGTTCACGCATGTGGCGGACGTAACCGACACAGGTCGTATGCGCCAGTTCTACAAGGGCGAACTCATCGCCGACCTCACACGCGAGTTCATCGACAGCGCGGGTGCCAAGCATTTCGCCAAGGCGACTATCCTGCCCGTGGAGGAGCGCGACCTGTTCTGCCAACAGCCCGCAGGCGACACGCTGCAAGAGCGGATGGAGCATGTGATGGCGGAGCCGAACGTGGTGTCACAGAAAGGACTTATCGAGATGTTCGATGCCACTATCGGTCGCAGCACGGTGCTGATGCCGTTTGGCGGCAAGACGCAGCAGACGGAGACGCAGGTGAGCGTGCAGAAACTGCCGACGGACGGCGTTACCAACACGGCGTCCATCATGGCATACGGCTACAACCCGTTCATCGCCGAGTGGAGCCCCTACCACGGTGCCGCGTATGCCGTCGTGGAGGCGTGCAGCAAGGTGGTGGCAGCGGGCGGAGACTACAGCCGCATGCGCTTCTCCTATCAGGAGTATTTCGAGCGCATGACGCACGACCCGCACACCTTCGGCAAACCGCTCTCGGCGTTGCTGGGTGCGCTGAAGATGCAGGTGGCGTTGGGGCTGCCGAGCATCGGCGGCAAGGACTCCATGTCGGGCACGTTTGAGCATATATCGGTGCCGCCGACGCTCATCGCGTTTGGTATCACCACAGTGAAAGCAGACACGGTCATCTCGCCGGAGTTCAAGCAGGCGGGACACCGACTCTACCTCGTGAAACACACGCCTCTGGCGAACCACATGCCCGACACCGCCCAACTGCAAGCCAACTGGCAGGCAGTCACCGAAGGCATACAGAGCGGGCGTATCGTGTCGGCATACGCCATCGGCTTCGGCGGTGTGGCAGAGGCGATAGCGAAGATGTCGTTCGGCAACCGATTAGCAGCGAACATCACCCTCCCCGAGGACGAACTCTTCGCGTATAACTACGGGAGTATATTGGTAGAGGTAGGAGAGGATGAAGGATTAAGGATAAAGGATGAAAGACTAAATAGTTTATGTATCGGCGAGGTGATTGAGGGCGATGCCCTGATTATCAACGGCGAGCGTATCAGCCGCGAGGCATTGCTGAAAGCCAATACCGCCCCCTTCGAGCGTATCTATCCGGCAACCGCACCGGCTCAGTACCCCGACTTGAATCCACACGTAGTTCCTAACTCGGAGCGAAGCGGAGTTCCCAACACGGAGTTCCCAACACGGAGTTCCCAACACGAAGTTACTGTTTACCTCCCCATCTTCCCGGGAACGAACTGCGACTACGACAGCGCCAAGGCATGGCGTGCCGCGGGGGCAAAGGTGGAGACTACTATCTTCCGCAACCTCACGCCGCAGGATGTGCTCGACTCCATCGACGAGATGGCGGAGCATATCAACCGCTGCCATATCCTGATGTTCGCGGGCGGCTTCTCTGCCGGCGACGAGCCCGACGGCAGCGGTAAGTTCATCGCCAATGTCATCAACAACAAGAAGGTGGCAGCCGCCATCACCGCACTGATTGACCGCGGCGGACTCATCCTCGGTATCTGCAACGGCTTCCAAGCCCTTATCAAGAGCGGCTTGCTGCCTTACGGCAAACTCGGTATGGTTACGCCCGACTCGCCGACGCTCTTCCGCAACGACATCAACCGCCATATCTCGCAGATGGTAACCACCGTGGTGGCTACCGACGGCAGCCGCAGTCCGTGGCTCAACGGCTTGACCAAAGGTGAGTTGCACAGCATCGCCGTCAGCCACGGCGAGGGTAAGTTCGTTGTCTCCGAGCAGATGGCGCAGGAACTCTTCGCCAACGGTCAGGTGGCGTTCCGCTATGCCGACCCCGCCACGGGCGAGCCCACCATGCAGTCGCCATACAACCCCAACGGCTCCTACTATGCCATCGAGGGAATCATCTCCGCCAACGGACAGATATTGGGCAAAATGGGGCACAGCGAGCGCTACGAAGAGAACGTCTTCCGCAACATCGCGGGCAACAAACTGCAACCCCTCTTCCGCAACGCCGTCCGCTATTTCACCGGCGAATGACACGATTTTTTTCTCTTTAACGTATAATTAACGTGAACTCGAAATAAGAAACATATACATCTAAACAACGACAATTCTTTTATTTCAACAAAAATTTCCAAAAATTATTCAAATATTTATTTCTTTAACATATAATTGTCGTGTAATTAATCATTAATTCATTACCAAAAACTAAATTAGTCTTCGACTGATGAGATAGTAACCTGTTCGGGTGCGCAGGCCTCCCCGCCTGCTTGAAACTTGAAACATATATATCGAAACGGTAATGGTTCTTTTATTTCAACAAAAATTTCCAAAAATTATTCAAATATGTTTTCTTTAACATATAATTATCGTGTAATTAACCATTAATTCATCACCAAAAACTAAATTAGTCTTCGACTGATGAGATAGTAACGTGTCCGGGTGCGCAGGCGTCCCCGCCTGCTTGAAACTTGAAACATATACATGAAACAATGACGGTTCTTTGATTTCAACAAAAATTTCCAAAAATTATTCAAATATGTTTTCTTTAACATATAATTATCATATAATTAATCATTAATTCATTACCAAAAACTAAATTAGCCTTCGACTGATGAGATAATTCGCTTATTTCAACTTCATGTAAAGATACCCTCGCAGCGTTGAACTACGAGGGTATCTTCTTGTATGGAACGGATAACGTCTTTTTCCGTTTTCTATATGGATTTACTTTGAATCTCACTTGAGACTCAAAAGATGATTTACAGCGTTTGTCCCATCATGTCGTAGGTTACGCCATTGCGGAGGATGAGGACTTGTCCGTTGCGGAGGACTTTGCGGGAGGGTTGGTTATCCTGCAGGGTGGAGGGGAGAGCCGTTTCCTCGGTGGTGTCGAAGGCGCCGCTGTAGGTCTCTATCACCTCGCTGTCTGCGCCGTTGACGGTGAAGGTATAGGTGTAGTGGCTGTTCGCGTCCAAGTTCGTTACCACAAACGAGAAGCCGTAAGCCGTCGATTGCGCATCGGATTGGTTAGCCGAGGGTTTGCCATCGCGGGCGGGTGCGAATGCCATGCCTACCAACTGCCCCATGTTGTTGAATATCAGCGTGCAGAAGACCTCGCCGTCTTTGGTGATAGTCAGCGTGTAACTGCTTGCGGTGGGGTTGACGGGCCAAGAGAAGGTGGCGTAGTTGCCTGTTACCGTTACGCCGACTTGGTCAGTGGGCGTACCCTCGGGCAGTTCGGAGATTTCGTAGAAATGGTAGAAATCACGCCATACTGGTGCCCACTGGTAGGCCTCTAATGTGCCTGCTGGTACATGGATACGGCAGTGTTTGTTTACACCATAGAAGGAATCATAATATTCTTGATTATATTCATCTATATAGCATTCGGGCGGCGTGGTTGCATAGCAATAGATATCAGCAAGAGCGTAGCAGCGACCGAAAGCATATGTATCAATATCCTCCACACTATTGCCTATGATGATGGAGGTGAGGGAGGAACATTCATAGAACGCCTCGTCTCCAATGCTGGTTACAGAGTTGGGGATGGTGATGGAGGTGAGGGAGGAGCAATAACCGAACGCAGCGTGTCCAATGCTTGTTACGGAGTTGGGGATGGTGGTTGTTTGACAACCTACAATAAGTGTATTAGTTGCCGTTTCAATGATTGCATTGCAGTTTTCACGAGAATCGTATATTGTATTGCCACTTTCTACTATCATGGAGGTGAGACTTATACACTCACCAAACACCCAATTTCCAATGCTTGTTACGGAGTTGGGAATGGTGACGGAAGTGAGGGAGGAGCAACCACTGA
>JAEDGZ010000045.1 GCA_016297215.1 Paludibacteraceae bacterium
TTGTGACCCCGCTGGGACTCAAACCCAGGACCTTCAGAACCGGAATCTGACGCTCTATTCAACTAAGCTACGGAGCCCTAAAAAACTTAATTCCTCTTCCCAAAGGCAATCATAATATAGTAAACCAACGTCGCCAGCGACGACAACGCCGCTACCACATACGTGTATGCTGCCGACCGTAATGCGCTGGTTGCCAGCGGAGTAGTCTCCCTGTCAGTAATACCTGCCTCCTGCAACCAATCCACCGCTCGTTGGCTCGCATTAATCTCAACCGGCAATGTGATGAACGAAAACAATGTCGTCAATGCAAATAGACAAACACCCACAATCATCAACCCGGGAAACACATTAATAAGTAACATCCCTGCCAGCAACACCCACATCACCCATCTGCTCGCAAAATCCACTGCCGGCACTAACGCCGAACGCATCTGCAACGGAGCGTATGCCGTCGCGTGTTGCACTGCATGCCCGCACTCGTGGGCGGCTACCGCTGCCGCCGCCACCGAGGCACTATTGTACACCGACTCCGACAAGTTAACAGTCTTATCCGTGGGATTATAATGATCCGTCAAACGACCTGACACGCACGTAACTTGAACATCTGTCAGCCCGTGGTCACGTAGCATCTTCTCCGCCACCTGCCTGCCCGTCAAGGCGATAGGCACCTTCGAGTAGCGCTTAAATTTACTCTCCAGCGATGCAGACACTATCCACGACAACAACGCTATTCCGATGAATAGTATCCAATAAAGAGTATTTGGGTTAATGGCTGATTCCATGATTGTTGAGAGTTTAATGTTTAGTGTCTGACACCAAGCGTTATTCCTACAAAAAGCGTGCCAATCAGATGTTTCAAAGATTTAGATGCCCTTTGCCCGGGTGCGCAGGCGTCCCCGCCTGCTCCACAAGTCTCCCTTTAAGGGAGATTTAGAGGGCCTTTTAGAGGGGCTAAATATCCTTGATATATGCCCTGCGGCGTTTATGCTGCTTATGCTCAAACTGAGTCCAGTTGGCTTGGTTCTTCCAGTTGGTCTCCAAGATGGAGGTCGTCTCCGCGTATTTCACGCCGTACTTGTTCATATACGGTATCTGGTCCACGAAGAAGAGAGCGTTGATACCCTTGTCTTGATAGTCGGGGCGAACGGCTATCAGCAGCAGGTCGAACACGTCTATATGCTTCGTTTTCAGCGCTTTGAGCACATGATACCACCCCGTCGGAAAGAGGTGTCCGCCGCACTTGCGCAGCGCTTTGGAGATGTCGGGCATGCCCACGCCTACACCCACTATCTCGTCTTTCTCGTTCACCACCAGCGTTACAAAATCGAAGTTGATGGCAGGGAAATACATGTCGCGGTAGTACTCTTTCTGCTTCTTCGTCATGGGCTGGAAGTTATAGAGTTTCTGGTACGCCGCGTCTATCACGTCCATGTACTCAATGCCGTATTTCCGCGTCAACTCCTTGGTATTCTGCACCTTATCTACACGCACATGTGTGCGAGCCTTCACGATATCGGCTATCCGCTGCAGACGCTCAGGCACCTCCTTCGGGGGAAATACCTGAAACTCTATCCAGTCCGCCTCTTTCACCAGCCCATATGCATCCATATGACGCACATAATAAGGAAAATTGTAAAGCGATGCCATCGGAGCCAGATACTCATACCCCTCTACCAACAGCCCCTCGTGGTCAAAATCTGTAAAGCCTACCGGACCGTTCATCTGTTTCATCCCACGCTCGCGACCCCATTCCGCCACTCTGTCTAATAGCGCACGACTCACCTCAAGGTCGTCTATGAAGTCCATCCAGCCGAAACGCACGTGCTCATGCTGCCATTTCTCGTTGGCTTTTCGATTGATGATAGCAGCGATACGCCCTACGGGTTTGCCGTCTCGGAACGCCATAAACAACTGTTTCTCACATACTTGCAGCGCGGGGTTCTTCTCGTCGTCAAACGTGTTCATCTCGTCGAAGAAGAGCGGCGGACAATAGTGCGGACAATCCCTATAAAGGTCATTGGCAAACTCAATGAACTGACGAAGTTCACGCTTCGTATTTACTTCACGGACATCTATAGCCATAAGCATTTTCTAATTCGAAGTGCAAAAATACACTATTTTTCTGAATTAAGCAAATTTTTTTGCTATTTTTGAGCATTTTGGCATATTTTGGAATACTTTTCTTAATTTTCGTGTCATATACGCATACGCGCACATATGCGCGTAACAATAATAGAGTATATAGTAAAAGTCTGATACGCCATTGAGGTCTATAATCAAACCACCTTCGTATCGTTCCCCAAACATTGCCTTGCGAATAACTTGCTATCACCAAAGCTCAAAATAAACATATGCTGATTTTCAATTACTTACGAAGAAAATACTAAAAAAGTGCATAAAAATTTGGTCATGTCGGAAAAAAGCAGTAATTTTGCATCCGCTTTCGAGAAATACCCTACTCGGGTACGCAGGCGTCCCCGCTTGCTAAAAGTAAAAACTCTCAAAGCAACTGACCGAGCCAATCTAAGTAGAACCATCACACGATGTTCTAATTTTTTTGCGCCAAAGTCAAAAATGCTCTCTGAAAACCTGATTTCTAAGTAACGCTGAAAATCAGTAAGTTACAAAGAAAATGCAAAAAAGTTGCTCAAAAATTTGGTCATGTCAAATAAAAGCAGTAATTTTGCACCCGATTTCGCGCTCAACGAATGATGAGCCTACAAAATCAACAGGCAAAAGAGCCTTGTGGTCTTTGAAAGATTGAAGCAATTATGTGTAGTACAAGAACAGGAAACGGTATATAATAATATATATTGTATATTGTAACAAAAAGTTCCCGTTAATTAAGTACACAATAA
>JAEDGZ010000036.1 GCA_016297215.1 Paludibacteraceae bacterium
AATTAATGATTAATTATACGATAATTATATGTTATAGAAAAAGTCTCCCTTCAAGGGAGATTTAGAGGGTCGTTTTTGGAAATTTTTGTTGAAAGAAAAGCATTATCAGCGTTTCGAAGTATATGTGTTTCGTATGTCGAGTTCGCGTTAGAATAAACTTTGGTAAAAAAAGGTGCGGTCACCTGACCGCACCTCCATAAAGCAACCCACATAGGGTAAAACGATTAACCACCGCACTTGGAGTATCCGCACTCGCGGCAGTGCATACAGCCTTCCTCGTAGATGAGCGGCTGACCGCAGTTGGGGCATACTTGACCTTGCACCACCGTGCCGTCCTGTATGTACTTCTTCAGTGCGCGCTCCACACCCACTTTCCACGAGTTGATGCTCTCGCTGTCCATCTGCAAGCCGCTAATCATCTTTATCACTTGGTCGATAGGCATGCCATAGCGCAACACACCGGAGATGAGTTTCGCATAGTTCCAGAACTCTTTGTCGAACTTGTAACTCAAGCCCTCCATCGTGGTCTTGAAGCCGCGGGAGTTGACGAACTGGAAGTCATAGCGCTTGGTGCCGTCCTCTTGCAGCACGCGGATAATCTTACCTTTCGTTACCGACTTCGGCAGGAGGATACCCTCCTCGTCGTCTGCCAGACCGGTGAAGATCTCGTAGGGCATGCCGTCTTTCAGACCGACAAATGCAATCCATTTGTCCTTGTTGTTCTGGAAGCGCACCACGTCGCACTCCAATTCCACAGGGCGCACACGCACTTTATTCTCGAAGCAGACGCAGTTCTTCTCTTCTTTCTTGTCTTCTTTCTTCTCCTCTTTCTTCTTCACGCCTTCCAGCACCCCCATGCGGCTGCCATCGCGATACACGGTGCATCCTTTGCACCCGCAGCGCCATGCCTCTTCGTAGAGTTGCCCTACCAGTTCCTCCGACACGTCGTTCGGCAGGTTGATGGTTACGGAGATGGAGTGGTCAACCCATTTTTGGATAGCACCTTGCATCTTCACTTTCTGTAGCCAATCCACGTCGTTGGCGGTAGCCTGATAGTAAGGCGACTCTTTCACCAGCGCGTCCACCTCTTCGGTGGTGTAGCGATGGGCGGGGTCGTAGGGGTGTCCGTTGGCGTTCATCCACGTGATGAACTTATGGTGGAACACGATGTACTCCTCGAAGCTGTCGCCCACCTCGTCCACGATGTCCACATGCACATTCTTATCGTTGGGGTTCACCTTACGGCGACGCTTATACACGGGTTGGAAGACGGGCTCGATACCCGAAGTGGTTTGGGTCATCAGGCTGACCGTACCCGTCGGAGCGATGGTCAGGCAGGCGATGTTGCGGCGACCGTGCTGCTTCATCATCTCGTACAACTCGGGGTCTGCCTCGCGCAGGCGGTTGATATACGGATTGTTCTGCTCGCGCTGCCAGTCATAGACGGTGAACGCGCCGCGCTCTTTCGCCATGTTCACGCTGCTGCGGTAAGCGGCAAGCGCCAGCGTCTTGTGCACCTCTACGGAGAATGCCGTTGCTTCCTCGGTGCCGTAACGCAAGCCCATAGCAGCAATCATATCGCCCTCGGCGGTGGTGCCTACACCCGTGCGGCGACCCTGGGAGGTTTTGGCTTTGATTTTCTCCCATAGTTCGCGCTCGGTACGCTTGATATCGTCGCTCTCGGGGTCGGAGGCAATCTTCTCAAGGATCTTGTCTATCTTCTCCATCTCGAGGTCGATGATGTCGTCCATCATGCGCTGTGCGATAGCCACGTGTTGGCGGAAGAGGTCGAAGTCGAACGAAGCCTCCGGCGTGAACGGGTTGCGCACATACGAATAGAGGTTGATCGCCAGCAGTCGGCAACTGTCGTAGGGGCAGAGAGGTATCTCGCCGCATGGGTTGGTGCTGACGGTGCGGTAGCCGAGGTCGGCATAGCAGTCGGGCACGCTCTCGCGAAGGATTGTATCCCAGAACAGCACACCGGGCTCTGCGCTCTTCCATGCGTTGTGGATAATCTTCTTCCACAGTGCCTTTGCGTCTATCTCTTTCTTGTAGAGCGGGTCAATGCTGTCAATAGGGTACTGCTGCTGATAAGGTTTTCCTTCGATGGCATCGCGCATGAACTCATCGTCAATCTTCACGCTCACGTTCGCGCCCGTTACCTTGCCCTGCTCCATCTTCGCGTCGATGAACGACTCGCTGTCGGGATGCTTGATGCTCACCGACAACATCAGCGCACCGCGGCGACCGTCTTGCGCCACCTCGCGCGTACTATTGCTATAGCGCTCCATGAACGGCACCAAGCCGGTGGAGGTCAGCGCGGAGTTTTTCACGGGGCTGCCGTGCGGACGGATATGGCTCAGGTCGTGTCCCACGCCGCCGCGACGCTTCATCAACTGCACCTGCTCCTCGTCAATCTGGATGATGGCACCGTAACTGTCGGCAGCACCGTCCTGACCAATCACAAAACAGTTGCTCAGCGACGCCACTTGGAAATCGTTGCCGATACCCGTCATCGGGCTGCCCTGCGGCACGATATAGCGGAAGTCGCGCATCAACTCAAACAACTGCGCCTCGCTCAGCGGGTTAGGGTACTTACTTTCAATGCGAGCAATCTCGCGTGCCAGACGATGGTGCATATCGTCGGGCGTCTGCTCAAAGAGGTTGCCGAAACTGTCTTTCAGTGCGTACTTCGTACTCCATACGCGAGCCGCCAACTCGTCGCCATGGAAATACACTTTCGATGCTTCCTCTGCTTCTTTCTGGGTGTAAATCTTTTGTTCCATTGTGGTATAAGATTGTAAAAATATCAGATTTCTAAAACAACTAGGATTCCTATAACAACTAAAATTTCTATAATAGCTATGATTCCTATGCTGACCAGATTATGACCGAAATCGGGTGCAAAGGTACTACATATTTCTGATATGTGCAAACTTTCAGAAAAAATAATTTATTAACAATAACGAAAAGTTATCCGAAACAAAAATCTATTATACTGAATATAAACAAATTACATTTTTTAAGATTGTCAAGAGTTTTCCGTTTTGTAAATCTTATAAACATTCCAAGTTCCCATTTTCCACGCACTTCCCGCATAACTAACAAGCCATTCAGAACCAATTAACGCAAACGAAATGGAACACCGGCGTGCGCAGGCATCCCCGCCTGCTAAAAGAATGTTTTTGGAAATTTTTGTAGAAATAAAAGAGTCGTTGTCTTGATGTACATGTTTCTTATTTCGAGTTCGCGTTATGTTAGAGAAAAAAATTACACGTTCTGCAAACAGTTTTTTATCATTTTGGCAGAAATGACGTTTTGACAACAAAACGGCGTTTTTTGTAGAAAATAAGTTCTTTATTTGCACGCTTGAAAAAAGAGATGTATTTTTGCATCGTTTTTTGAATAGATACAATATCATGAAACTACGTTTTCTTCTTTTTGCAGCGTTCGCTGCTATTACGGTGAGCACACAGGCTACCGTTCAGATTACTAAATCAGCCGGCTGGCTGGAGACTGCTTACGCAGAATGGGCACCCGGGTCGTACACCAATTATCATGCGTATGTCCGCCCTGCAGGTGGCACTTATATGCAGTTGGACGCCATGTTGCTGCGTAACTACGGTTCGTATATGCGCGTGGATGCGCTGGGGCTGAAAGCGGGCAACTACCAATTGAAGATTGTGCCCGTGGACAACAGCGGTAATGAGGTTACAGCAGAAGCCACAGAAACCGGCACGCTGACTGTGGCAGCCCACGACCGCAATGGGTTCGCACATTTCAACTATTCAAAAGGTGTGGGCGCATACAACAACGATGGTACGCTGAAAGCCGGTGCAAAGGTGTTCTACGTAACGAAGAACACCGCCAAGACCATCTCTACGGATGTAGCGGGGAAAGGTACATGCACGGGTATGCAAGCCATCATTGATGGCTACCAGAAAGGACAAGACAAGACACCTATTGCTTTCCGTATTATTGGCACGATTCAAGCAAGCGACATGGACGCACTGAGCAGTTCTGCCGAAGGTTTGCAGATTAAAGGCAAAGCCGCCGACTCGGAGTTGAACATCACCATTGAGGGCGTAGGTAACGATGCCACCATCAAGGGCTTCGGGTTCTTGGTACGCAACTCCGCATCGGTAGAGCTGCGCAACTTCGGCGTGATGACGGGGATGGATGACGGTATCTCGCTGGACACCGACAACGACCATATCTGGATTCACCATATTGACGTTTTCTATGGTCCGAACAAAGGCGGCGACCAAAAGAAAGGCGATGGGGCGATAGACGTGAAGTCAGATTCGAAACATGTTACTATCTCATACTGCCATTTCTGGGACACGGGCAAGTCCACGATGTGCGGTATGACGAGCGAAAGCGGTCCGAACTATATCACCTACCACCACAACTGGTTCGACCACTCCGACTCGCGCCACCCGCGCATCCGCACGATGAGCGTGCATATCTACAACAACTATTTTGACGGTGTAGCCAAATACGGCGTAGGCTCCACTACAGGTTCGGATGTGTTCGTGGAGTGCAATTATTTCCGCA
Organism: Paludibacteraceae bacterium; assembly: GCA_016297215.1. GTDB lineage: Bacteria > Bacteroidota > Bacteroidia > Bacteroidales > Paludibacteraceae > Colicola. Next base: position 4,558 of record JAEDGZ010000036.1, read on the forward strand.
ACTGCAAGTACCCGATGCTGACCTCCAAACAAGGCTCGGATGTGAATTGTGGTGTGGGCAGCAGCGACCAGACCAAAGGTACATTCTCGGGTGAGGAAGGCGGCAGCATCAAGGCGTACAACAATGTGATGACAGGTTCGTATAAGTTTATCCCATACAGCAGCACGAACAGCACCCATTTTGATGCCTATGTAGTGAGCAGCCGTAGCGAGCAAGTGCCCTCGAGCGTGAAATCGCTGCTTGGCGGGAACACTTACAGCAACTTCGACACCAACTCCTCGCTGATGCCTTCTATCACGCCTGATGACCCTAACCAAGTGCCTGCTATCGTAACGGGCGACAAGGGTGCAGGACGCTGCGAGCATGGCGACTTCCAATATACGTTCAATAATGCAACGGAGGATGCCAACTATGAGGTTATCGAGGAGTTGCGCACTAAGATTGATAACTACACCACGACGCTGGTAGGCATTGTAGGCGGAGAAGAATCGGGTAGCGGTACAGGCGGCGGCGATGAGCCCACCGACCCGACAGATCCGACGGATCCTACAGATCCTACAGATCCCACTGATCCGAGCAACCCAGGTAGTTCTTCAGGCGAGTATGAATGCCACTTCACGGGAAAGAAACCGAGCAGCAGTTTCTATACCATAACAAATGGTAATTATAGCAACAGCAAAGGTAGTTTTACTGCGCCTAACGGCACTACTTATACAGACTGCCTAAAGCTGGAATCGACGACCTCTGTGAAGTTCACTACGACAAAAGATATGACGCTCTACCTCGGCTTTGCATCTACGGAAACGAGCGCAAATATCAAAGTGGATGGTGTGGAAGTAACTGCTGCGAATAGTGTGATTATGTACGATATCGCCGCCGGCAGCCATGAACTGACAAAGAAAGGTACTTTTAACCTCTTCTATATCAACTTGTACCCAGAGAAAGAGGATGGCCCGACGACGGCTATCAAGGACGCTACTGCTACCACTATCTCGTTTAACGGTTCAGCAATACTCAACCCCGAAGGTAAGTTATTCCGCCTATACACCGTGAGCGGCTCTGCTCTCGGCTCCAGCAGCCGCACGGAGGTCAGCACAGCCTATCTGCCGCAAGGTATATACGTGGTAGTAGCCGAAGGCGAAACGATGCGTTTTGTGGTGCGATAAGAGGTTTAACCATAAAGGGAATAGCCTCATGATTGGATGAAGGATAAAAGACGACTTAGATGCGTCTATCCTGATATTGATATAATTGTTTGATTGTTTGTTCAGCGAGCGCTTACCGTCGGGAGACGGCAGGCGCTTGCGCTGTTTTGCATAAGAGGTTTCATTGGTGGTTTGGAGATTGTGTAGTTTTGGATAGTTTAGAATAGGCTTGTGTAGTTTCGAGTGCGTTAGTTTGCATTTCTTTGCGTTATTATTTGCACATTTAAAAAAAAAGCAGTAACTTTGCGGCGATTTTTATTTGACTGATACAAATAAAAGAGCATACGTTCAGAAACACTTAACTCTAAATAAAAACACAAACTCTTATGATGCGCAAGAACACATATTTTACCGTGTTGCTGGTAAGTTTCTGCCTCGCTATGCCTGTGCAAGCGCAGCAGTATGTACGCGCTATCGCGTTCTACAACCTTGAGAACCTGTTTGATACGATTCACGACGAGGGAAAGAACGACTATGAATACCTGCCCGACGGGGGTATGAAATGGACATCGTACAAGTACGAGAACAAATTGCAGAAGATGGCATACGCTATCTCGCAGATAGGAACGGACGAAGACCCGCGTGGCGCGACCTGCATTGGCGTGTCAGAGGTGGAGAACATAGGCTGTCTGGAAGACCTGTGCGGGGTGGTGAACGGTCAGTACGAGCGGCGCTACAAGCCTATCCTGCTGGAAGGACCGGACAGGCGCGGTGTGGACGTGGGTTTCCTGTACGACAGCACCGCCTTTCGTCCGACGCGCGTTACGGGGCATGAGTTGAAGGCGCACTATGCCGACGGGGGTGTGGTGAGGAGCCGTCTGCAGTTGCTGGTAACGGGTTATCTGACGGGCGAGGGTTCGCCGGAGAAGGTGCATATCCTCGTGTGCCACTGGCCGAGCCGCTACGGTGGGGAGTTGAGTTCGCGTCCGTCTCGCGACACCGCCGCCATGCTCACGCTCACGATATGCGACAGCATCTACCGCCGCGAGCCGCGTGCGAAGATAATCATCATGGGCGACCTGAACGATGACCCGTTCAACCACAGTTGTGCGGAGGTGCTGCAAGCGCGGAAGACGCGCGAGGAAGTAGCCGAGCAGGGGTATTTCAACACAATGTGGCAGAAACTGGACCGCGGGATAGGTAGCCTTGCGTACAACGGGAGTTGGAACCTGTTCGACCAAATCATCATCTCCGAGCCGCTGATGAACGCGAAGTTGGAGGAGGGGAAATGGTGCTACTGGAAGTCGGAGATATTTAACAAGCCGTTCCTGACGGTGCAGGACGGGAAAGACAAAGGGACGCCGCTGCGCACCCACAAGTCGGGGGTATGGCAGAACGGCTACGGAGACCACTACCCCACCCTGATTTACCTGATTAAGCAGAAGAAGTAAGCGATTTTACAAATTTTCAAATTGAAGATACATTATGCACGAGATACTGAATCGAAACATTACCCCCATACGTATGCGCAACTACGGACGCATACTGCAAGACATGATAGTATATGCCTGCTCCATTGAGAATCAGGCAGAACGCGAGGCACTGACCCTCTATATCGCACAGTGTATGCGGCAGAAAAACTTTCTATGGAACCGCGACCAAGAGTCTGGCATGGCGCGTGTGCGGGAAGATATCATCCGCCTGTCGGACGGCAGGCTGAACTGCGACTTCCCCGCGTTCAACGAACTGCCGAACACCCCCAACGAGGGGAGAAACAGAAAACGCAAGAACAAAAACTGAGATAAGAAGACGATATATCGTAGATAGTAGATTGGTTTAGACCGTTGAAGAGTGAAGATGATTCGAGAGGCGGGGCGTTGAGGCTCGGGAGACTCAAGAGTGGCTAAAGGCTTAGGAGGCAGAGGAGAGGCTCGGGAGTAAACGCAAGGCTTCTGGAAGACAGGCAAAACTGATAAACAAATAAACCCAAAATACATTATGGCGACAGAAATTAGCCCCTACAAAGTGTTTGCCGGCTCCAAGGGAGTAGATTTGGCAAATCGTATCTGTGAACAACTGGGATGCCAGTTAGGTAGTGTGAACATCGACCGCTTCTCCGACGGCGAGTTCGCAGTCTCTTACAACGAGTCGGTGCGCGGGCACTCGGTCTATTTAGTGCAACCGACCTGCCCCACGACAGACAACCTGATGGAACTGCTGCTGATGATTGACGCAGCAAAGCGTGCGAGCGCGTACAAAGTGATTGCCGTGATTCCCTATTTCGGCTGGGCACGCCAAGACCGCAAAGACAAACCCCGCGTGTCGATTGGTGCGAAACTGGTGTCGAACATGATTCAGTCCGCCGGCGCCGACCGCGTCATCACCGTTGACCTGCATGCCGACCAGATACAGGGTTTCTTCGATATTCCTGTTGACCATATCTATGGTTCGAACGTGCTGGCACCGTATGTGGCAAGCCTCAACCTGAAGAAACTGATTGTGGCTTCGCCCGATGTAGGCGGGTCGAAACGTGCTGCGACCTTCGCCAAGAAACTGCACGGGCTGACCGATAAGGAAGTGCCGATGGTGATATGCTACAAACACCGCGAGGTAGCCAACCAAGTGAGCGAGATGCGCGTGTTGGGCGATGTGTACGGCAAGGACGTGGTGATAGTGGACGATATGGCAGACACCGCTGGTACCCTCTGCAAAGCCGCTGAGGTGATGAAGAAAGCCGGAGCGAAGAGCGTGCGTGCCGTGGTGAGTCACGGCGTGATGTCGGGTCCTGCGTGCGAGCGGATTACCGACAGCGAATTGGAAGAAATCGTCTTCACCGACTCGCTGCCGTTTGACAACAGCCGCTGCGCCAAAGTGCACATAGAGAGCCTTGCAGAGCCCATTGCACTGGTTATCAAAGCCATACAAACGCATACAAGTATTAGTGAACTGAATATACACTAAATGAAACAACCTATTCGTATATCCGTCTTTGCCCTCGCGGTGGTGATGCTTGCCACCGCCTGCGGCAAGAAGTCTTCTGCCATCGGCGAGCAGCGCCCGCCGTTCTCTGCCGATTCGGCATATCAATACATTGCTCAACAAATGTCTTTCGGTCCGCGCGTACCCAACGGTAAGGCGCATACCGACTGTGCAGTGTATCTCATGCAGTTCCTGCGCTCGTGCGACGCCGATGTGGAGTTGCAAAAAGGGACGATGCCCGACTACAGCGGGCGGCAACAGACCGTCTATAACATCATCGGACATTTCTACACCGAGCAGAACAAGCACCATCCGCGTCTGCTACTCTGTGCGCACTACGATACACGTCCGTGGGCGGATGAAGAAGAGGACTATGAAGACAGATATATGAACGTGCCCGGTGCCAACGATGGTGCGAGCGGCGTGGGCGTACTTTTAGAGGTAGCGCGGCAGATAAGCCTCCTGATGGCAGACTCCGCCTTGACCACGCCGGTAGATATCGTGTTCTTCGACTGTGAGGACATGGGTACGCCACAGTTCTTCACGGGCGTGGAGCGCGAGGACACATGGTGCCTCGGCAGCCAGTTGTGGGGCATGCGGCGGCAAGAGAACGCCAGCGCGCCTGTGTATCGCTTCGGCATATTGCTGGATATGGTGGGGGCACCCGATGCCGTCTTCCCGCGGGAGTTGTACTCGCAGCAGTTTGCCAACAACTACGTGGAGGAGGTTTGGCGCACCGCCGACAGGCTCGGCTATGGCAAGTACTTCATCAACCAGACGGCATACCCGCTGATAGACGACCACTACTATGTGAATACGCTGGGTGGCGTGCCGTGTATCGATATCATCCACTACGACACCCGCTCTGCAACGGGCTTCCCCGCATGGTGGCATACGCGCGAGGACGACATGCGCAACATCAGCCATGAAACGCTGCAAGCCGTAGGCGAGGTGGTGATGGCGATGGTGAAATAATAAGACCCATAGGACACCCTCCATATCCCCCTACAAGAACACCCCAAAAATCAAAGATTTTTCGGGGACCCCGCGGGGGAGGGAGAAGGAGTTTGATAATTAGAATAGGTAGTATGCTATTGTTAGAAATCAAAGATTTGCACGCGAGTATTGCGGGCAAGGAGATATTAAAAGGCGTGAACCTCAGTATCAACGAGGGAGAGGTGCATGCGATTATGGGACCGAACGGTGCGGGCAAGTCCACGCTGAGCGCGGTGCTGACGGGTAATCCCGCCTACGAGGTTACCGGCGGCGAGGTGTGGCTGCGAGGGAAGAACCTGCTGGAGATGCCGCCCGAGCAGCGTGCACGCGAAGGGGTGTTCCTCAGTTTTCAGTACCCCGTGGAGATTCCCGGCGTGAGCATGGTGAACTTCATGCGCACGGCAGTGAACGAGAAACGCAAGTACGAGGGTAAAGCGGCACTGTCCGCCAAGGAGTTTCTGGCACTCATGCGCGAGAAGAAGAAACTGGTGGAGATGGCGGACAAACTCAACAACCGTGCGGTGAACGAGGGTTTCTCCGGCGGCGAGAAGAAGAAAAACGAGATTTTCCAAATGGCGATGCTGGAGCCGTGTCTCTCTATCCTCGACGAGACCGACTCGGGACTGGATATAGACGCGCTGCGGATTGTGGCAGAGGGCGTGAACAAACTGAAGACCCCGCACAACGCATCGATTGTTATCACCCACTACCAGCGATTGCTGGATTATATCGTGCCCGACTTCGTGCACGTGTTGGCAGACGGCAAGATAGTGAAGACCGGCACCAAGGAACTAGCACTACAACTGGAAGAGAAAGGCTATGAGCAGTTTGAGCACTAACATACTTACTCTTGCCGCGGGCGAACATCGGGAATTGGTCTTTGTGAACGAGCCGAGGCTTGACCTGCATGTGGTGCAGGAGGCGGGTTCGTCGCTCAAGGTGCATGCCCTATACCTCTCGCCAACGGAGGCTGTAGCAGGAGCGTCCGAGGCACAGATAACGGTGGAGCAACGGGGCGAAGGCTGCCGAACGGAGATTTACGGCTTGGCGTTTCTACATGGAGAAGAGCAGGTGCATTTGACGACGAATGTGCAACATCTCGTTGGCGGCGGCAGCAGCAAGCAATTGATTAAGTTTGTGTTGGACGATGCCTCGCAGGGAGATTTCTACGGGCAACTACGGATTGCACCCGATGCGCAGAAGACCGAAGCGCACCAGACCAACCGCAACCTGCTCTTGAGCGACAAAGCCCTTATGCGGACACGACCGCAGTTGGAGATATACGCCGATGACGTGAAAGCGACTCACGGGGCAACCACAGGGCAATTAGATGAGTCGGCATTGTTCTACATGCAGCAGCGTTGCTTGGACGAAGCCACCGCACGCCGACTACTGATTGCTGCCTTTATGAAGGATGTGCTGGAAACCATTTCCGATGAAGCATTACGCGAGCGGTTGCTGACAGCAGTAGAGCCCATCAGGGAATAAGAGAGGAGACTACTCTTTTATATTTAGCATTTATAATCAGAATTATGGAATCGTTCTTAGAATTATGCAGAAATAGGCGGTCGTACCGCAAATACACGGCGCAGCCGGTGGAGCGTGAGAAATTGGACTATATCGTACAGTGTGCGCTGATGGCACCTGCGGGGAAACGGCTGAACCCGTGGCACTTCACGGTGGTAACCGAAGAGGCGGTTATTCGACAGTTTGCGGGTTGCCGGACGTACGGCAGCGGTATGTTTCAGACCGCTACGGCGGCTATCGTGGTGTCGCTGGACACCTCGCTGTGCGACACATGGCAGGCGGACGGCGCCATCGCCGCCGCGCATATCCTGCTCGCGGCAGCCGACCTCGGATTGGGTGCCTGCTGGTGTCAGGTGTATCAGCGCGAAGGCGCGGAAGAGTTGGTGAAGAAAGCGCTGTCGGAACCGAGAACCAAGAACCAAGAACAAGGACTTGCGTTGGAGGGTAAGACCATCCTATGTATCATCTCTCTCGGGTACAAAGACGAAGAGCGCAAGCCCTACGACCTGAGCAAGTTGCAGTACGAGAAAGTAGATTTCGTAGGATAAAAGACCGCTCGTTTCACTCGCTAAAAGATAAAAGAGCAAAGACTAAATAGTTCCGACTCTGAAAACTCAAATACGAAGGTAATAAGTCCTTGATCCTTTATCCTTCATCCTTTATCCAAAAAAGAATATATGAAACCAACCATAGCAATCACAGCGGGAGATATCAACGGCGTGGGATATGAGGTGATACTCAAGACCTTGCGCGACCCGCATATCACGGAGATATGCCGTCCTATCGTGTACGGCAATGCCAAAGTAGCCAAACAGCATGCGCAGACGCTGGGCGAGGAGTACACGAACATACAGTTCAACCTTATCCAAGACGCGGGGCAGGCGCGAGACGGACGACTGAACCTCATCACCTGCTATCCCGACAGCACGCCCGTACAGTTGGGTGTGAGCACGCCGGAGGCAGGGCAAGCCTCTTTTGCCGCCCTCGAACGTGCCTGCGCCGACCTGAAAGCAGGCAAGGTGCACGCCCTCGTTACCGCGCCCATCAACAAAGAGAATATCCAATCGGATAGTTTTCATTTCTCGGGACACACGGAGTATCTGACGGCGGTGTTTGGTGGGAGCCAAGAGAGCCTAATGATGATGGTCAGCGAGACGATGCGCGTAGCGCTGGTGTGCAACCATGTGGCTATCGCCGACATCCCCGCGCAGATAACCGAGGAGCATATCTTGCAGAAACTGACCTTGCTCAACGAGACCCTGCAACGCGATTTCTCCGTACGCAAGCCGCGTATCGCTGTGCTCGCGCTTAATCCCCATGCGGGAGATAAGGGGTTGATAGGCGAACAAGAGCAGACTATTATCCGCCCGACGATAGAGAAAGCCTGCGAGCAGGGGATATGGGCATTCGGTCCGTACTCGGCAGACGGCTTCTTCGGCAGCGGGCACTTCACCCATTTCGATGCCGTGCTGGCGATGTACCACGACCAAGGGCTTATCCCCTTCAAGACGCTGGACATGAGCGGGGTGAACTTCACGGCGGGTCTGCCTATCGTGCGCACCTCGCCCGACCACGGCACTGCCTACGACCTCGCGGGCAAGAACCAAGCCAACCACCTCAGTTTTGCACACGCGCTCTACACGGCGATTGATATCTTGCACACGCGGAAACAGAATGCCGAACTGAGCAAAGACCCGCTGCCCTTCACCCCGCGTGAGGACAGAGAAGACCGCCGCCCAAGACGAGAGTTCATGGATTTCAAAACAACAGTTTGATATACGGACGGAAAGACCGCTACGCTGAAAGATGAAAGACCGCTCACTGCGTTCGCTGAAAGACTGAGTTACTTTCGTCTATACAAAACTATTTCGTCTTTCATCCTTTATCCTTAATCCTTTATCTTATATGACAAGCAAACAAATACGTCAATCCTTTTTGGACTTTATGGCGTCGAAGGGACACCAAGTAGTACC
>JAEDGZ010000001.1 GCA_016297215.1 Paludibacteraceae bacterium
CGTCCCCCTCCGGCAGCACAATGCGCTTTTGGTTTTGCTGTGCGCGCTCCAGCATTTTTGCAAGTATATCCATAATATATATAAAGGTTAAAAACTCCTATCTCAAATCCGCCGCAAAGATACAAAAAATATTCCACCCGCGCAAGCCCTTCTGCAAAAAAAGATAAAATTTCCTCATCATCACCTCCTAACTAACTCACAAACGCCCCCTCACTACCATCTCCCCGCCTTCTTACATAACATATACCATTATGCTAACATTATACCTATATTATCTAACATTATGTCAATAAGAGACCCACCGCCTCTCCGCCGTTTTATAATAAGATTTTAGTAAGGGTTAAGTAAGGGTCTAATAAGGGTCTAACCGCGCAAGAAACACCTCTCCACCACACTCTTTTTTATTTCTCCAAAATATCAAAATGCTACCTATTTCGTCCATATCAAATCAAACTGCCCACCTCCTTCCCCTGTGCTCCCCCGCCCCGCTTGCGGGGTGAAGCGATGTCTGATGGACATCGAGGTTAGGGGGCGGGGTAACGTCCGGCGGGCGCAGGCGTCCTCGCCTGCTTTCATAAGTTTCCCTTTAAGGGAGATTTAGAGGGTCTTGTCCGGCGGGCGCAGGCATCCCCGCCTGCCCCGCTCATTCGCCGCCGCGATATATCGCCTGCGGCGCTATCTCGCCCCAAAATAGATACCCTCCCTCCCCGCCCGCTAAAACTGACCATTTATGGAGCAACCACCCCCTCTTAACCACCCCGCACACCGTCTTTCCCCCATAAAAAGTAAATAATTGATATTTTTTTCAAAAAAAATTTGGAAGTGTAAAAAAAAAGTCGTACCTTTGCACGGCTTTTTGGAAAATCGCCCTTAAATCAAACCAAGTTATGCAAACAAAACGCTTCATAATACTACTTCTCATCGCAGCGCCTCTCGCGCTGCAGAGTCGTGCTGCCGAGAACGATACCATCCCGGCAACCGAAGATGTTAGCAATAGCGTAGAAGCGGAAGATAACTCACAAAAAGGCAAGCACCCGTGGAAAGAAGATGAAAACAAAAACGTCTCACCTTTCTTCTCCAATTGGTCTATCAGCCTTGACGCCGGCTTCAACTCCTACGACGGTGATTTCAACTCCGAAATGAAACACGCCGTCTATGCACCGGCTGTCGGGATCGGGGTTGAATATACTTTCACACCCTTCATCGGCATTGGTGTTAACTATATGTTCGATATGTACCGAGTTACCGGCAGACCCGGCAACGCCGACATCCTACTCAACGGTATGATGCACAAAGCCGGTCTCTATCTGCCCGTTGACCTCTTCAGTTGCTTCGCTCCGCGTGCCGAACAACGACTCGTTACAATGCAACTCATCGCCGGAGGTGGAGGCGCATGGTACAAAAGCGACATCCAATACCCTCAGGGCACCCGCGGAAACACCGCTAACGTCGAACCTAACTCCATGACGGAATATAAGTTCTGCCCATACCTCAATATAGGCGGTAACCTCGAGTTCAACATCGGACGCTCCGTTGGACTCGGCATCAGAGCTATGTACAATTTCTTCACGCGCGATGATATCGACGGAAGATATGGAGGTGCCAGCGTCAACAACGACGGACTCGTCGATGTTACACTCTCGCTGCGATACAAAATCAACGCGCAGAAACGCTCACACGAACGTAATGTCTCTTCCGGCGAAGAACAAACCGAACTCGCACGCAAAGCAGAAGGACTGCCTTCCCTGCGAGAACCGCTCCCTACCGCAGAAGAAGTCGCACAAGAGATTCTTAACAACGGACTCCTCAATAGCGTAGGAGGAAAAGACACTATCCTCCTCATACGTAGAGATACATTAGTGCAAAACAACAACTTCTACAACTCGGAAATCTTGGCTTCCGGCAACTATTTCTTCGTCTATTTCGCAACAGGGAAAGCCGCACTTTCCGACCAGGGACTCATCGCTATACAGCAACTCGCTACCCGTATGCAGTACGAGCCCGAGACCTACGCACTCATCACCGGCTATTGCGACAACACCGGCTCCGACCTCACCAACAACCTCCTCAGCCAAAAACGCGCCGAGAGAGTACAACAAGAGTTAATCGCTGAACACGGCATCAACCCCGACCGCCTCCTCGTTCAAGGTGCCGGCAAAATCATTGGAAGGCAAAGCAAGGCTGCATATACCCCCAATAGACGCGCAGAGATATTGTTGCTCACCGAACAAGAGTTCCTGCAGAAAAAACAAGAACTTCGTGCGCAACAAGAGGCTAAAGCACAAGCCGCAGCAGAGCAAGTCAATACAGGAAATGGCGCTCTGCAAGCAACTGCCGAAACACTTGACGAGGAGCAGCAATCACAACTCCTCAACAGCATTCAGGAAGACGCACCCGCTATTCTCGACACTGTTGTCGTAAAGAAAGGCACTACCCTCTCGCGTCTCGCACGCAAGTACTATAATATGCGTTTCGAACTCTGGACGTATATCTATGAAGCCAATCGAGATGTGATTACCAACCCCGATAAACTCAAAGAAGGCACCGTCCTCATCATTCCCGCACTGACCAAGGAGCAACTCCGAGCCAATACTGCCGATGATGTAGCCGCCCTCTACTAAAAACTCATAATTCATAATTCACAACACAGCTCATAATTCATAATTCATAATTCATAATTCATAATTAACCTTGGTCTCATAGCTCAGTTGGTTAGTAGCACCTGACTCATAATCAGGGGGTCGTAGGTTCAAGCCCTACTGAGACCACACGAAGAAAGAAGCATCTGCTTCTTTCTTCGCTTTTTCATCAGTAACCAATAATAGAAGCGATTGCCATAGTAAAGCAGAATTAGCGAGAAAAGAACAACAGTAACTTTCAGAGGCAGCGATATATCATCATCGCCGCAAAAATCCATCAATAGCTGCTAAAAACTACAAAATACAAGCCTTTTTGTAGAAAAAATTTGGTTATATTATTTTTTTTTACTAACTTTGCGCCGATTTTTTGAAAAACACCCAATTGTGTATCATTCAGTGCACAATCCCTACTTCCTAAAGACAACAACAATCAATCTTATACCATGCAAAAATTCACCTCTTTATTGCTGTGTTTGCTATTGTCCGTCGCCTCCCTTTCGGCTGCCAATAACAAATCGAAAAAGCCTACTCACAAAAAAATCACCAAGACTTACTCCAACGCTTCCCTCAAAGATGTCATCGAGGACATCGGGAAACGCGCGAACTACACGATCAATTACGCAGAGGCGGAACTCGACCTGCTGCAGCCTGTTAATGTCAAACTCAAAGACGTCAGCGCTACTACTGCACTCAAAAAGATCCTTGGCAAACAGTACATCGTCAAAGCTAAGAAGAGTGTAATCAATATCACCAACGTCCCCGTTCCGCCCACGGTATATCAAGTAGCGGCAACCGCGCCATCACATGTTGAGGAGGATGAAGAACGCATCATACGAACCTACGAAGATACCACATTCTCCGTTACCTGCAAGATGCAAACCCAACGCATCGACCCCGATCCCCTGCCCGAAATCCCCTATACACCCAAAGGACACTATGTGCAAGCCATGCTCGGACTCGGCTATGGCTCCATGGGATATACCCTCACGGGCAACCAAAGCAATGGACTGCTGCCCGAAGGTAAAATCGGCAAAAACACAGGCGACTTGCAAGGACTGTTGCAAGTACAATATGCCTACTATTTCCATAACAACTGGGGCGTAACGGCTGGACTGGCATTCTCTGCATACGGCAGTTATGGAGTGCTCAACACCACTGCACGGTGGAACGAACAAGGAGACTCCGACGGTGAATTGTACAACCACCTCACAGAAGCCAACAAATGGAAAGAACACCAAATCACCCATATCGTGGAGGTGCCCGTCGGCATACAATGTATGTACCCCCTCAACGAAGATAACCTCCGCCTGCAAGCAGGCATAGGTCTCCGCGTGGGTGTGCCCGTGTACAATAAATGGGCGTTAAAGAGCGGTGCCATCGAACACGTTGGCGAATACCCACAATGGGGCATGACCATCCGCGACCAGCAAGACCGAGACTTCTACACCGAGCAAATCGGCAACGACTGGAGCAAAGACCGCCAACCCCTCAACCTCAAATCCTTCGCTCTCGCTTTCGATGCAAACGTCGGGTTAGCAGTACCTATCACGCAACAGATTGACTTGCTTTGCGGACTCTATTTCCAAATCAACTGCATCGACCTCAATAACTATTCGCAAAAAGACCTCGGATGGCAGCAACCTAACGCCGAGGCAGACTACCGCAAACACAACTTCATGGAGACCTATGAAGGACTCATTGCCACCAACACGGTCAATCACGTCCTCCCGTGGGGACTCGGACTCAAAGTCGGAGTACAATGGCACCACAAAGAAAAAACGCCTGCCCCTCAGCCTACCTTCATAAAGATTCAAGTCTGCGACACTACCATCACGCTCGCAACGCGCCACGACACCATCATCAAACCCAAGCAGGAAGCCGCCAAAGAGATTATACGCCTCATGCACAAATCCGTTATCTGGTTTGATGTTAACTCCACTAAACCCAAACTCGAACCGGCTACCATCATACAAGACATCGCTGCCATCCTCCGTGAGAATCCTAACCAGAGAATCATCGTCTCCGGACACGCCAGCAAAGAGGGTAACGCAAGACGCAATCGCATACTATCCGAAAAACGCGCACAAGCGGTCGCTGACCTGATCATCGCCGAAGGGATACCCGCAGCGCAACTGAGCGTAGAAGCACACTCCTCCGACATCGAATATACCGTAACCGAAGGACAAACACACACCATCGCCCTCGACCGCCGCGTAGAAATCATACCCATAGAAGAATAAAACACCGCCGTGCGCAGGCGTCCCCGCCGGCTAAAAAAATCACAAACAATTAACCAAAAAATCGCTAATAACATGAAAAAACTATATTTCAGTCTTTTGCTCCTTTTCGCTGCCACACTCGCGTGGGCAGACATACCCGCCGGAAAAACCATCTATTTGGATGTCAGCCAGCATTGGTGCTGCCACAAATCCTATTACCTATTCGTTAACCACAACGGGAATAAAAACTATCGCATGTCCCCCGATCCCGAGCGCGCTGGCGTATATCAGTATGTTACCACTGGCAGCATCCCAAGTGAAGTGCGTTTCATGTATAGAGATGACCGCTCGGATGCTTTTAACACCGACTGGTTAGGGCTGGGTGACAACGAGGCTCAACCTTCCTCGCGTTGGAGCGAAAGCACACCATACTATATCATCGACTCCGAGAACGGCAAATCCGGACACTGGGCTGCGGCTCCATTGTCCACAGGGAAAAACACTTTGGGAGATGTGCAAGCCAACTTCATCTACAACTGCGCCACAGAAGACTATAACATAGACCTTTATATTCCTTTCGATGGTGCTCCTTGTGGGCTGTTAATAAGCAGCCCTGCGATGAGCAAACCGAAGAAGACGGGGCGACCGAGCTCACCGTATCAGTATGTGATAGAAGGTATCACCGCCACGGAGGGACAAACCGTGGAAGTTACAATCTCCCTATGCAGCGATGTTACTTGCACGGAACCAATAGAGAGTCGTACCTTCAAACTGACAGTACCGGCGAAAGGCAATTGTGAAAACACCCAAACCATTACGGTGTGCAAAGGAGAGCAAACGACCTTGACCGCCTCCATCGATGCAGAGATGTATCTATGGCACTCCAATGACCCGAGCGTAGATAGTCTCACTACCCGCTCCGTTACTATCCCCACGGAGAATGTAGGCACCTATTCTTACTCCGTAGAAGCATACAAAACCATTGTTACTGCAGAGCAGAACCTAATGGTAGGAGGCGACTTTGAAACTATCAATGGATTCGTCTCTGACTACCAATATGCCGGCATCTACGAAGCCGGCACCTATGCCGACTACTACAACACAGTTCCTGAATCTAAGAGGAGCAACATCTTTGCTCTCGTCGGGAACACCGCCGACTTCTGGAGTCTCTTTGAATCTATTGACCCACACAGTGGTAACTACTTCGGACTCTTCGATGCGGGAAAAAACGGATATGCATGGCAGGCGTTCACGGAACATCCCGATATCACTAAATCAAACGATAACTTGATCATTCTTAAAGATTCTATCTACTATTTCTCATATAGTGTAGCGCACCCAAACGTGCCAAAAGAAAGCGGCAGCCCCGCTATCCTGCAATTCGTCATTTCTTACGACGGAGGGAAAACAGTCGAACCCTTAAGCGATCCCGATACAGTCTCAACTGCAGACTACGAATGGCACGAACGACATATCACATGGAAAGCAGAAAAGACATCGCTTAATGTAATGATTGGAGTTCTTAACCTCAATAATAACGCCAAAGTGGGCAATGACTTCTGCTTGGACGACATCATGTTCCAAAGTGTTTCCTATGCGTCCTCCAAAAAAGCCTTCACGGATATTTTTGATGTGATTGTAAGAGACTGTGATGACTGCCCCGACATCACCCCCACTACCCAAGATACTACCGTTTGCGCGGACGAGTTGCCCTTTACATGGCATGGACATACCTTCAACACCGCGGGTACTTGGACGAAAACAATCATCTCACGGGTTACCGGTTGCGATAGCCTCATCACCCACTATACACTCAAGACCAAAGACTGCACCATTCCTTGCCCCGATGTAATAACGACAATGCTCGACACTACGGTTTGCTTGGAAGAAATGCCTTACACATGGTACGGACACAAGTTTAACACCACTGCTGATACGTTCCGTGATACCTTACGCAATGCAAAGAATTGTGATAGTATTATTACTGTTTATTCGCTCCAAACCAAAGATTGCACCATCCCCTGTGAGATACAAATCTATCGCAAATGGAACGACTTCCTTTTCGTGGATAACAGCGACTCTATCTACACTTCCTTCCAATGGTACTACGAGCAGACGGCTATCGAGGGTGCCACAGAGCAGTACTACCGCGTACCTGATCCCGCTACGCAAACAGGCGAGTTCTATGTCCTGCTCAACGGAAGCATAGAGACTTGCCACACCACCATCGCCAATGCCACACCTTCCGCACCTATCTATCCCGCAGGCAAAAGCAAAAACTTGGTGGCTAAACGGACATACCAAGTATTCCCTAAATTCATCGTTATCGTCTATACATACGATGATGGCACCATAGAAACTGAAAAACACTTACGCTACTAATTATGCCTCACATCCGTCTTCATATCGCTTTTTCTTTGATAGGCTTGCTCTGCGCACTCAACAACTATGCGCAGACCGTAGAAAACGATACCGTTGAGCAAACGCTGTGCATCAACGATGGTGGTAACATCCTCCAAACCGAAAGAATACAACTCACTGAGAATCAAACCTACATCTGGATAAAAGAGCAAAACAATGTGAAAGACACCTTGGATGAAGATAGTTGGCGGATTATGGTAACAGAAACCAAAGATGCAACATATACCTGCCAACTCATCAGCACCGAAGTAAAAGCAGAAAACAACCTCATGGCAAACGGCGACTTTGAAACGAATCCCCCGTCTAACTTTACATCAGATTATAAATACGCTGGATGGGATCCGCATCAATATTACAACGACCACGGGGGGGCAAACAACCTATATGCCATCACACACGATGCCACTTATTTTTGGAAAGATTTTGCTCAAGTAACACCACATGGTGGTAATTACTTTGCACTATTCGATGCAGGAACAAGCGGTGATGCTTGGCGGGCATCTACTGCGGATAATAAAAATCTGATCATAGAAAAAGACTCTACCTATCTGTTCTCTTATTGGGCAGCGCATCCCAATACACCAGAATATAGCTACTCACCCGCTATTTTGCAGTTTGTAATTATATGTAAGGATGCAAATGGGACAAAGCAAACTTTCAATCTTGGAAACGAACACAAATTAGGGCAAACATCCCCGCTCAATGCATGGGAGTTGCGCGAAGAAAGATGGAAGGCACCTTTCTCATCCAACGATGTTACCATTAGTGTCTATGACAAGAATAAAGATTCTGGAGGCAACGACTTCTGCTTGGACGATATCATGTTCCAAAACACATCCTATATCGAACAGAAAATCATTAAAACCTATATCTTCCACTTAGAAGTCTGCAACGACCCGCCTTGCGATGATCCCGTTGTACATGCCCAACAAGATACTGCCGTATATGAGATAGACCTGCCCATAGTATGGCATGGCATTGAGTTCACAGAGGCAACAGAGGATACCGTAGATGTCTATGATGAAACAACAGGCTGTCTCACCGACCGATATATCTACTCCCTGACCATCAAGCCGATGGATCCCCCATGCCCGGATGTAGAAACCGACCATCAAGAGAAGACCGTCTGCGACACCCTGATGCCATACACTTGGCTGGGACACAAATTCACCCAAGCCGATACCTATTCCTATATGGAGAAAAGTGAACGCGGTTGCGACAGCATTTGGCATGTACTGACATTGTATGTAGTAAAGTGCTGCCCTACGCCCGTTGTAGAATCCGACCAATTGACCATTTGCAGCAACGAACTCCCTTACACTTGGCACAACCTCCTCTTCACCGCTGCAGCCGACTCTGTCATCGAAAACTACGACAGCCGCGATTGCCTTATCTCGCGATATACCTACCGACTGACCGTGAAACAAGGCATTGAGATGTACGGCAAATGGACAGATGTAATCTTTGTCCCGAACACCGACAACCTATACACCGCCTACCAATGGTACCAAAACGGGCAACCCATCAATGGCGCTAACGAGCAATTCTACCACAACCCCAATGGGCTAAGCGGACTATACCACTGCGTCATGCAGACACGAAACGGCGGTAGAGCAGAAACTTGCCCCGCTGCTTTTGAGGATTTAGACCGCTCCGCGGACCACAACCCGGGCGATGCACCCAAGCAACTCGTCGCACAACGCACCTACAACATAGGTGCGCACCTGCAAATCATCGTCTCGGTCTTCGATGATAATTCTACAACCGCTGAAAAATACTGGAAATAATGACAACGATACTTCGTGCATCTAAAATAAAATGTCCCCGCATCCTGCTTATCATCCTGCTACTGATAGGGCAAAATCTATATGTGTCAGCCGCTCCAAAACAAAAAGGGGTCGCGTTTGATTTCGGTATCGGAGCGGGCTATTCCACACTCGGCTACAAAACCCAATCCACCGACCTTCTTAAAACACACGCTACCGGCTCGTGGGGCATGAGAGCAAACATTGGAGTAAACTATTTCTTCAATAATTATATCGGCTTAGGCGTCGGCTTCAGTTTCACTCGCTATGGAGGCGGTATGTCGCTTAATGGAAAATTGCTGTGGGAAGATGTTACCGACACCGACGGCGAACGATACAACCATCATCTCCAACTCCACAACTGGCGTGAAATCCAGCAGCAACTCTTTCTTGCGCCTAACCTAACGCTGCAAGCCGCTATACCCGCCGGCAGGGCACGTGTCCTGATTCGACTTGGAGCAGAGTATGCAATGTGCTTCCAATCCTCCTTCGATGGCTACGGAAAACTGACGCACACCGGCTACTATCCCTTCGGCAATCTAACCCTACATGATCTTGAGAAATACGGGTTCTACACCACCAATCGCTTCCATCCGACCGGCGAACTGCCGACTGACGTACAACAAGTCTCGCTCATCGGAGCAGTTGGCATGGGCATACCCGTGGCAAAAAACACAGAATTCACCATCGCTGTCGAAGCAGCGTATGCCGTTTGGTCGTCTAACAAAACACCGGCAGGCGGAGAAAACGCAATCGGATTCCACGAGAATAGTACCGCCCTCAATGGAGGACAAGACCCGCACTACTTCATCCCCGACTATGTCTCGCTAACCACCACTTCGCTCACCCAAGGCGCTATGCACCCGCTTTACGTAGGCTTGCAGATAGGAGTACGATATACCCTACCGCTCCGCAAACGCTATCCCTGCATGTGCCTGATGTGGTAAACCCTAGAATCCCTAGAACCTCTAGAATCCCTAGAATTTCTAGAACCTCTAGAATTTCTACTACCCCTACTATTCCTATCCTCCTCTACTCCCTCACCATCTTGCTTTTCCCGTTCTCAATATACACTTGTTGAGACGGTATCGCTTGTAATGGTCTGCCTTGCAGGTCGTAGCGCCCTTGTCCCATGGAGTTGCCATTTGCCTCCCGAATACCCTCCGGCTCCGCAGGTGCCTCCGGCTCTTGCGAGGTGTAAGGCTCCGTCTCATAGCGACGCTTGTCTATCGCACCGCTTGCCACTCCGTTGAGGTACACTTCCAGTTGGCTATACCCGTTAGAAGTAATCATAGCACCATCCGCTCCGTCCAACGCATCCAGCCCTATTTCCATCTCATACAGGTCGGGTAATCCATCGCCATCCGTATCCAATGCCAGCGAATCCCCCTCTACGGCATCAAGGAAGGGGTAGCCGCCCATCACCGTGGAGTCATTCACGTAGAAATAGTCTTCCTGTGCAAAAGTGATGTCCTCCTGCGAGTCTATAACACCAAGGTTTTGCGGTGCAGTCGCCCCCGCAAACTGCGGATCTATTCTGCCGCCTGCCTCCCTAAGCATCCGCATATCTTGCTCGTCCATACGAGGAAGCAGTGCACCCGCAGACGACGTAACCCTCTCAAAAGCTTCCGAGGCACTGAGCGTGGCTATTGCGGCAAGCTCCTCGGGCAGCGCGCTGAGTATGTAGCGGTCAAAATTATCTTGATTGGCTGCCGCACCGTCTAAGTTAAAAGCCCGATACGCATACCCCCGTGTGTAGCCATATAGGTTATCCGCATTCACCTTTGCCAGCGTATCGGCATGCCATGCCGGCTTCTGGGGGTTAAACTTGTTATTCGGCTCAAACATATTACCTTCTATATACCATTGCCCATAGTCTCCCTTCTTACTACCCTGCAAAAAATAACGCTCCGACAGGTTCGCCGCCTGCGTGGCAGGTCCCGCACGGAAGTAGTTTTTTTGCATATACACTCGGTTGTAACCCGCCGGCACACCCGCCGCATCGTGGTTCTTCGTCGTGTCGTTCTCACCACCATAGACCGAGTTCTTCTTCCCCCAGTTGAAAACCACGTTATTGTAAAAATGATTGACCACCTGTGCATCGTGATTGCGCTTCCCGTTGGCTAAGTCTGCCTCGTCGCGCACACCATTGAACCGCGGGGTACGGTTCAGGCAGTTGCTGATCAGGCAGTAGCACATCGTCCCATGCTCGCCACCCCACTGCGTGGCGTAGGCGCGAGCACCTTTCTGGTGCTTCGAGTTATATAGCCCCTCGCCGATGATGCACCACTGCACCGTCGTTGAGTCCGTATCATACAGCGTCAGACACTCCTCCATCGACCATGTAAAAGAGCAGTGGTCAATCATCACATTGCGCGTGTTCTCCACATCCAACGCGGGGTAGTTCTTCGTCGGAATATCCCCCGCGCGGAAGCGAATATGACGAATGATCACATTCGGTTTGCAGACATAGATGTTTGCCCCCGCAATACAGATACCCCCGCCCGGAGCCGTCTGACCCGCAATCGTTACATTGGGATGTTGCAGTTTCAACACTGACCGCAGGTAGATAGTCCCGCATACTTGAAATAGCACCGTGCGCGGCGTGTCGTCGCCCGTCGTCAATGCCCAGCGCAGCGTGCCCTCCGCGGGTGTGCCATCGCTGTTGAGCGCATCGTCTAAACGACTAACGTAATAAACCACGCCGCCACGACCGCCCATAGCATACGCACCATATCCCAATGCCTCGGGAAAAGCAAGCACAGGACTCTCCTGCACACTCGCTGCCGAAGCAAACAAACTGATACTTAACAAGAAGAATGACAAGTAGTGTTTCATAATATCAAGCAACAAAGAGTTAGCTAAATCTGTTCAAGCACGCGCAAAAACATTCACACGAACAACGATGCAAAGATACAAAGAAAATGAATTATATGCAAGCACTCTAAGGTGGAATTATTCGTGATAATTGGTTATTTTTTGGCTAATGTTATACGTGTTGATCCAATCTATGTATTAAATGCAAGCCCCGAAGGGGCGATATAAAACAGCGTAGGGTGGAACCTACCTATGAGAGGCTACCTCACCCAACTCTCCCGCCCTGCTTGCAGGGAGGGGTAACCAACTCTATACAATCCAAAGTTAGTGATTAGTTAGCGATTAGTTAGTGATTAGTTAGCGATTAGTTAGTGATTGTCCTTAGTTAACTCACCCTAAAAACACTCTTTAACAACACCAATTCGCATTCAAAAGGCTATTCAACACGGAGTTGACACAAGCAAATACTATCAGCATCCAAAGACTAATTTGGTTTTTGATAATGAATTAATGGTCAATTAACGGGAATTAACGGAGAATAAAATATTTGAATAATTTTTGCCCATATTTGTTGAAATAAAAAAGTTCTTGTTCGTTTTTGTAGTAATTTGGGTTTTGATAATGAATTAATGAATAATTAACGAAAATTATATGTTACAAAAAATATTTGAATAATCTTTGGAAATTTTTGTTGAAATAAAAGAATCATCGTTGTTTTGACATCTCTTGAGGAAGGTCTTAAAAAGGAGTATTTGCCCCAAAAAATGCGTATCTGCACTTTTTTTGCATTTTTTTTCTCAAAAAATTTGGTCATATCAAAAAAAAGCAGTACCTTTGCACTCGCTTTTCAGGAGAAGCCTATCGGTTGAACAATGCACAATAGCAAATGGTGCGGTAGTTCAGTTGGTTAGAATACCGGCCTGTCACGCCGTAGGTCGCGAGTTCGAGTCTCGTCCGCACCGCCTAACTCAACCGATAGGGCTTTTTCCGCTAAAACGGAAATCAACTAAAAGCAGGGGTCCGTTAGCTCAACTGAATAGAGTACCACACTACGGATGTGGGGGTTGCAGGTTTGAATCCTGCACGGATCACATAGCAAGAAACTATCTGAAACAACTTCAGGTAGTTTTTTTGTTTATATTCGAAAAACACACGCATACCCCTGAGAAACACGCCTTTTCCATAGAAAAAGGCAGTTTTTTTTGTGTATGTCGGAAATTTTATATACCTTTGCACCAACAAACAAAATACCTATGAAATTCTTTTACATTGTATATCAGTACCTGATAGCATTGCCCCTATTGGTCTTGCTCACTATCTTCACCGCCTTGTTCACCATCGTCTTCTCACCGTGGAAGAACGCGCGGTTTGTCCATCTGGAGCAAATGTTTTGGTCGCGCTCGTTCTTCTGGCTGCTTTTCCTGCCGGTGAAGGTTACGGGATTGGAGCATATCCAAAAAGGACAGTCGTATGTCTTTGTCAGCAACCACCAGTCGATGTTAGACGTGTGGGCAATCTACGGCTACCTGCCCGTGGTCTATAAATGGCTGATGAAGGCGGAGATACGCAAGATACCGTTTGTAGGTACGGCATGCAAATGCGCAGGGCATATCTTTGTAGAGCGCACCAACGCCCGCTCCTCCTTCCGCAGCCTACAAGCGATAGAGAAGCAGTTAGTCAACGGCGTCTGCACCGTTATCTTCCCCGAGGGCACACGCTCGAAAGACGGACAAGTAGGACGCTTCAAGCGCGGTGCTTTCCAGATAGCCATTGACCTCGGGCTGCCTGTCATCCCCATCTCCCTCTCCGGCTGCTACGAAGCCATGGATCGCAAAGCGAAGTTCGTTACATGGCACCCCATCCACCTGCATGTCGGTGAACCCATCGACCTCAAGCAGTACCCCGAACCCGACGATACCATAGCCGCCGTCCGAAATGCCGTCATCGCCGGCGTAGAGAAATACTAAATCAGCCTCAAAAACTAACCTCGTTTTTGGTAATAATTCTAACAAGCACTATTTAGAAAGAATTTTTTGAACCATTTTTGGAAATTTTTGTTGAAATAAAAAGTGCCTATTTTGGTTTCATCAACAATACCCATAATTCCCAATTCCTAATTCCTAATTAGTAATGTATTCCGACCCGAAAGATTGTCTGTATTGCCAAAACAATCAGACGCTGAAAGACCTGATGATTGAGATTGCGCACCTGCGCGTCTCTCGTGCGTTCCTCTTCAAGGAGCAAACCTACCACGGTCGTTGCCTTGTGGCGTACGACAAGCACGTGAACGACCTCAACGAACTGAGCGACGAAGAGCGCAATGCCTTCATGGCAGATGTGGCGCAGGTTACCCGAGCCATGCAAAAACTCTTCCATCCCGAGAAAATCAACTACGGTGCGTATTCCGACAAGTTGTCGCACCTCCATTTCCACCTCGCGCCCAAGTACGTGGACGGTCCAGACTATGGTGGCACCTTCCAAATGAACCCCGGCAAAGTCTATCTCTCCGATGACGAATACACCGAGATTGTAGATGCCCTACGAAAAGAGTTAGTCTAATTATGAATTAAGAATTATGAATTATGAGGGCATTGGAACTGAATTTTCATAGCAGGGGCACTCATAATTCATAATTCATAATTCATAATCACTCTTGGCACATTATTTGTAGCAAAACAAGTAGCGAATAGTCTTTTTTCGCTACTTGTTTTCTTTTTTGTTTCACCTTAACCTTCTTACAACTATGAAAAAGTTCTTCCTTCTTTGTACATTAACCATTGGTATGGTTTGGTTAGTGCAGCCTGCGGAGGCTTGCACGGGTATCTCTCTGCGCGCGGCGGACGGCTCGCCCGTCATCGCTCGCACCATCGAATGGGCGGGTAGCGACCTCAACAGCCGCTATGTGCTGGTGCCGCGCGGCTATCGCCAGCAGTCCTACACCCCGAGCGGACAGAAAGACGGCATGCGCTTCACAGCAAAGTACGGCTATGTGGGCTTGGCGGTGGAGCGCGATGAGTTTGTGGTGGATGGCATGAACGAGGCGGGCTTCGCCGCAGGCTTGTTCTACTTCCCCAACTACGGCGAGTATGAACCTTTCGACAGCACGCTCGTGAACGAGAGCATCAGCGACATGCAGTTAGTGCCGTGGCTGCTGAGCCGCTGCGCAAGCGTGGACGAGGCGGTCTCGACCCTGCAACGCATCCGTATCGTAGCCACCGACCCCCGCGGCTCCACCGTGCACTGGCGCATTGCCGACCGCACGGGCAGGCAAGTGGTGGTGGAGGTCATCGGCGCGCAGGTGCGTTTCTACGAGAACACCCTCGGCGTGCTGACCAACTCCCCGAGTTTCGATTGGCACCTGACGAACCTGAACAACTATATCAACCTGCGAGCAGGTGCCATCCCGCGGGCGCAAGTAGGTGAGTTGTCGCTCCAAGCCTTCGGCGGCGGAGGCGGTCTGCACGGGCTTCCGGGCGATATGACCCCGCCCTCGCGTTTCGTCCGCGCCGCCTTCTTCCAAGCCACTGCACCCACGCTCCACACGGCTACCGAGACCGTGATGCAGGCATTCCATATCCTCAACAACTTCGACATCCCCGTCGGCATCCAGTTTACCGAGGGTGAGACGGTGCCCGACATCCCGAGTGCTACGCAGTGGACCATCGCCACCGACCTGCAAGGCAAGCGTATCTACTACCGCACCATGTACAACAGCCGCATTCGCTGCCTTGACCTCGAGCACATCGACTTCCGCAAGGTGAAGTTCCGCTCCGCCCCGCTCGACAACCTCCGCGCCGAGCAAATAGAAATGGTTTGGTAAAGGATGCAGGATAAAGGATAAAAGATAAAAGACTGATTAGCCTCGTATAGTCGAAACTAATCAGTCTTTTATCCTTTATCTTTCAGCGAACGCAGTGAGCGGTCCTTCAGCGCGAAGCGCGGTCTGACAGCGTAGCGGTCCTTAACGTACTCGCTCGCAGTAGGAACCGTCGCGGGTATCTACGCGCACAATCTCGCCCTCGTTGATGAAGAGGGGCACGCGAATCTCAGCGCCGGTCTCCAAGGTAGCGGGCTTCAAAGTGTTCGTGGCGGTATCGCCGCGCAGACCCGGCTCGGTGTAGGAGATAGCCAACTCCACCTTAGCGGGCAACTCCGCGAAGAGGATGGTATCGGTCGAGGCGTCAGACACTACATCTACCACAAAGCCTTCTTTCAAGAAGTCCACACCCGTAATCAAATCGTGTGCGATAGGCACTTGCTCATAGGTCTCCTGATTCATGAAGATATAGTCCTCACCCTCCTTGTACAGGTATTGGTACGGACGACGCTCTACGCGCACATCTTCCAGTTTCTCACCGATGTTGAAGCGACGCTCCAGCACGCGACCGTCCACTACATCTTTGAATTTCACACGCATGATGGTATTGCCCTTGCCCGGCTTCACGTGCAAGAACTCAATCACAAAATACAAGCGCCCATCCATGCGGATACATACGCCGTTCTTTACGTCTTGAGAGTTAATCATCTTTTTATTTACAATTTACGATTTACGAATTACGATGGCTTGACTCAAAAATCAGCGTGCAAAGGTACGAAAAAAATGTCAATTACACAAATTATTTATGAGAAATTTGCATATTTACCCAAAAAAGCGTATCTTTGCAGCGAAATTATTGCTCGGTGCTCAGTGATTAGTGACAAGTGGTCAGCGCATGGGCACTCATAATTCATAATTCATAATTCCAATAGGACTATGTTAGCAGAATTTTTTAGCAGTTTCGACATTTGGCAGGTACTGCCGGCGTTTGTGTTCCTCATTGCCATCATCGACCCTTTGGGCAACATGCCCATTACCATCAACTTGGAGAAGAACGGCACAAAAATCAACCCATGGATAGTGTGCCTTGTCTCGATGATTATCCTGCTGGGATTCCTTATCTTGGGCGAGTGGTGCTTGAAACTCTTCGGCATCAAGATTGAGTATTTCGCCATCGCGGGCGGTTTCATCATCTTCCTCATGGCGCTGGAGATGATTCTCGACATCGTCATCTTCAAGACCGACGTAGAGGGCTCGGGCAATATCATCCCGATGGCATTCCCTATGTACGCAGGTCCGGGTGCTTTCACCGCGCTCATCTCCATGACGGCGCAGTACGACACGGTGAACCTGATGGTGGCGGTATTGCTCTGCATGGTCGTGCTCTTCGGCGTGCTGGCGGGCACGCGCTGGCTGATGAAGTACGTGGGAAAGAATGCCATCTATGTGCTCCGTAAGTTCTTCGGAATCATTGTGTTAGCCATCGCCTGCCAACTCATGTTCGGCAACCTCGTCAAGGTGCTACACGACGTATTGGTAGGGTAGTTAAAGCGAAGTGATTAGCGCGCAGTGGATACGGCAGCAGGCGTTAGCGGTCGGTTTTGACGACTGCGGCGTGGCGCTTGCCGAGCGGCTGGACGACGACGCGGCGTTCATGGAGCAATGGGTGGCGCAGGGCTTGCACGGCAACATGTCGTACCTCGAGCGCAACCGCGAGAAACGCTACGACCCGCGCGAACTGGTGCCCGGTGCTACGGCGGTAGTGGTCTGTGTGCTCCGCTACGACAAGTGCCGTCGCGACTACCACCGCACCATCAAGTCCATGCTCTATCAACTGGATGCCCGCCTGCACGACCTCCCTGCTATACCCGCTGCACCGCTCTCCCCAACCGCCGCTCCGTCATCTCCCGCGCAGGCACTCTCCCCTCTCCCTCAGCATCTCTTCTGCGACTCGGCACCCTTCTTGGAGCGCCGTTGGGCGGTGAAGGCAGGGCTCGGCTTCATCGGTCGCAACCACCAGTTCTTCCACCACACCCTCGGCAGCATGGTGCATCTTGGGGAGATAGTGATAGACAAACCGATAGATGCTATAGATACTATAGAGCCTATTGAAACTATAGATCGCTTTGCCGACACTCCCTGCGCCGACTGCCACCTCTGCGAGGAAGCCTGCCCCACGGGTGCCCTGCGCAACCCCGTCTGGGACGCCACCCGCTGCATTGCCTACACCACCCACCGCTGCCTCGTCTGCCAACAAGCCTGCCCGATAAATAAATTAAGAATTATGAATTAAGAGGGCATTGTATGCCCACTATTCAGAGCATACGCACTCATAATTCATAATTCATAATTCATAATTAAATCAGAGCATGGGCACTCATAATTCATAATTCCTCATTCCTAATTCCTAATTAGTTATCATGCAAGTACTTGAAATTTTCTCTCAGATTTGTCAGATTCCTCGTCCGTCAAAGCACGAGGAGCGTATCTCACAATGGCTGCAAGCCTTCGCGCGCGAGCACCATATCGAGTGCGTCGCCGACGAGGCGATGAACGTCATCCTGCGCGTGCCCGCCACGGCAGGCTACGAAGACCACCCCGCGGTCATCCTG
Source organism: Paludibacteraceae bacterium (assembly GCA_016297215.1). Taxonomy (GTDB): domain Bacteria; phylum Bacteroidota; class Bacteroidia; order Bacteroidales; family Paludibacteraceae; genus Colicola. The sequence goes on from JAEDGZ010000001.1 coordinate 18,331, forward strand.
CAAGCCCACATGGACATGGTGTGCGAGAAGAACAGCGACACTGTCCACGACTTCCTGACCGACCCCATCGAGACCTATGTGGACGGCGACTGGCTGAAAGCCCGCGGCACCACCCTCGGCGCGGACAACGGTATCGGTATCGCCATGGCGCTCGCTGCCATCACCGACCCCGACCTGCAGCACCCCGCCATCGAGTGCCTCTTCACCGTGGATGAGGAGACGGGGCTCACCGGCGCGATGAAACTGCAAGACGGCTACCTGCGTGGCACCCGCCTCATCAACCTCGACTCCGAGGACGACGGGCAAATCTTCATCGGTTGCGCCGGCGGTATCGACACCCTGGCGAAGATGCACTACACGCCCCAAGCCCTCATCGACTCGGCACAGTGGTTCCCAGCGCACCTGACCGTCAGCGGGCTCATGGGCGGGCACTCCGGCGATGACATCAACAAAGGGCGCGCCAATGCCAACAAAGTGCTGGTCGGCTTCCTGCAACGCCTGCTCACCCGCACACCGCTGCAACTGGCTACCATCCAAGGCGGCAACCTGCGCAACGCCATCGCCCGCGAAGCGGAGGCGACCATCTGCGTGCCCATGGCGTACAAAGAGCAACTGCGCATTGAGTGGAATATCTACACCGCCGAGGCAGAGCAAGCGTACCAAGAGGTGGAGAAAGACATGCGCCTCGAGTTGGAGTCCTGCGCCATGCCCGCCGCCGTCATCCCCGAGGCGCAGGCGCACCGCCTCATCATGGCGCTCGCCGCTTGCCCGCACGGCATGATTGCTATGAGCAAAGACATGCCCGGACTGGTGGAGACCAGCACCAACCTCGCCAGCGTGAAGATGAAAACGACAGGGGACGCGGGCGTCTCGCCCGCGGGAAAAACGCATGCGGCTGACGAACGCTGCTACATCGAGGTCAACACCAGCCAGCGCTCGTCCGTGGAGGCGTCGAAGCACTGGATAAAACGCGAGGTGGAGTACGCGCTGGCAATGGCTTGCGACGAGGTAACCCACGGCGACGGCTACCCGGGCTGGGCGCCGAACATCCATTCGCCGCTGCTGGAAATCACCAAACAGGCGTACACCGACCTCTTCGGCAAGGAGCCGCAGGTGCTGGCTATCCACGCGGGGCTGGAGTGCGGACTGTTCTTGGAGAAATACCCCTTCCTCGACATGGTCAGCATAGGTCCGCAGATGTACGGTGTCCACTCGCCGCAGGAGCGTCTCTCCCTCTCGTCCACCGACCGTTGCTACCGCTGGCTGCGCGCCGTCCTCTCCCGCTGCTAAAAGAAGATGCTAAAATCCCTAGTATTTCTATAATATCTAGGGTTTCTAGAATATCTAGTATTTCTATCGATTCCACGAAAAAAGCCCCTTCGATTGGGGCTTTTTTCGTAGTCGTATGGTGTATAAGAGTGCGAGGAGGAGCAGGGGGAGAAGGGCATCGCCTACGGGGGCACCGTTCTCGGGGTTAGTGGGGTCTATATCGTCAGGCGGGTTGGGGATATTACCGTATGTGCTGCTGGCAAGAATGTTCGCCATCTGCGCGGGGCTCGGCACTATACCGCTGGCGGGGAGGGAAGGAATAGAGACGCCCAACGAAGAGCCGGAAGACCGCGAGGCACCGACTGCCGATGAGCCGCCGCCTGATGCAGATGCCGACGAAAGCATTACAGAGGTCGATTGAAAAGCAGATATCAGAGATGACTGCTCGGTCTCGGAGGTAGTTAAGATACGAAATGTGCTGCTGCCTGCGGAAGTGCTGCCGGCGAGTTTCTCCCCTATAGTGGTAGTACTGCGAAACGATGACGCGGGCAGCGCAGGCATATAGGTATCAGCGGCTGCCGGCGCGCACAGCAGGCAGAGCAGAAGGAGTATGCCATATCGTTGCTGCTTCCAAGAGCGACAGATAGGGAACAATGACGAGGGTTGTATTCTCATGGTGGTAGATATTTGCTTCGGTTTCTTCTATTTAGTTTCTATAGTGGCTATAGTGGCTATACCATCTATAGTTTCTATAGCATCTATAGTTTCTATTGTACTGCTTTTCGGAGTATTTGTGTTTGTTCGCCGGTGATGTAGAGCATATACACGCCTTGCGTGGTCGGCAGGCTGAGTTGCAGGAGCGGCGCATCGGTCTGCTGCTCGCTGCATAGTTTGCCTGCGGGGTCATAGACACGGATGGTGAGCATCTCGCGCGCGGGGTTGTTGAGCAGGAGTTGTTGGTCAACGGTGGCGAGGTTAGCAATGCCGGTAGGGGTATCTTGCTCCTCGAAGGCGATATGGGAGATGACAAAGCGGTTGTCCATATCGTTCTCGCTGCTTTGGAAGGTGTAGGTGCGGCTGTCGTCTATCAGGCAGGACTTGCGCAGTTGCATATCGTTGAGATAGAGCGGCTCTGCGAGCGGCTCATCCTCTGACTCGGTGAGGCAGAAGGAGAAGGTGTAGGTATCGCTCTTGCCCTGTGTGAAGACGAGGGTGGTGTTGTCTATCTCGGGTTGTGCAGACACCTGCATCTCGCCTGCCGTGGTGAGTGCGCAGAGTCCGGGAGCGCGTCCGTCTGTGCCGGAATAGAATCCATCCCATCCGTTGTCGAACCCTTCGGAGAAGCGCTCACCTTGCAGCAGATAGAGGTTGTAGCAAGCGGCGGTGTCCGCTACGCGAATACGAAGCATGGTGGGTTCGTAGGGCGCGGGAGCAGAGGGATCGGGCTGGAGTATCTCGGCGGTGGAGTTGCGCCCGGGGGCATAGAGTTTCTGATTGAGGGTGGTGGAGTCCACGCCCGAGGCACGCACGATGGTGTTATAATCCAGCGTGAGGGTAGCGGAGGAGACAGTGGCATCCGCAGCGAAGTTCACCTCGAAGGCCTGCATCGCGGGGATAATCTTCGGACCTTTCCATCCTGATGTCTTGGCGGTCGCAACAGGTATAGCAGTCCAGTAGCCGGCGTCAAGAGCCCCATCCGACGTGGTGGTGGCAGGACCGCTTTCGGGGTCGCGACCGGTGCTATAGATATAGACGGTGGGTTCCAGTCCTGTGCCAAAGTCGGTGGTCTCCAACTTGGTGATTTGGATAGGTGCTGTCCACGAGTTGCCGATGAGGTTCTTGCCAACCATAGCGCCGCCGTTGGTGAGAGTAAACGTGTACTTCTTGGCGAGCGCGAGGTTACCTGCGAAGGTGAACACTTGCGGCGAAGGTTGCGAGAGGGCAATACCGTCGAAAGCATGGAAGGTCTTGCCGTCATTGTAGCGCGTCCAGCCGCTTTGCTCTGACCAGAGATAGGTATATGCGCCGTTGAATATCTGAGGGATGGTGCCTTCCTGCACCGGTATCCCAACATACGTCCAATTACGCTCATGCCCGTCGGTTACAACGCCACCTTCGTAGTATGCGGGCGAGTACATCTCTACGGTAGCAGCCACTTGGTCGGTATGGCTGTGCATGAGCATACCCGTCTTGTCAGCATCGGCCTGCACGGTGATATAGTTGGTAGAAGTGATGGGTTGCGGTTTGTTCCAGTTGTTTTCGCTGTACCATGCGAACTGTCCTACCGATGCGAGACCGCCGTCGGGGGCAATGGTCAGGGTGTTACCCTTTTTGATGCGAACATTTCCTGCGCCGTAGGTGCTGTCGCTGATGATGCAGTTCGCCTCGATACGCACGTTCTGCAGTTGGGTCGGTATGGCTTTGGCATTCCAGTTGGCAGGGTTGCTCCACAGGTGGTCTCCGCTGGTATAGGTGGTACCATTTACTGTAAATTCACGTTTCCCGTCCGAGCAGTCTTTGCAATCTCCCTCGCCGTTATCAAAAGTCAAGGAGCAGTCGGATACATTGGCAGCATCCGTCCACAGCAGGTATCTCAGCAGTTTGTCTATCGCGTCTTGTCCTTTGTCATTGATGTACTTGGTAGCACCTTGGTTGATAGAGAGCATGATAAATCGTGCTTCGGTAACATCTTGCCGTTCGCAGCAGGCTACGAGGTTGCGAGCACCTTTCTCATCGTACACCTTCGCGATATTCACAAAGTTGCTGCTATTGATAGCAAGGAATCCTTGAATACCCTTGTAGGTGCTACCATCTTTATACACATTACCCAAGATGGTCAGTGTACGATCTTCCTTGTTATCCCATTTTGCACCTTCGAACATATCGTGTGAGAAACAGAGCACGGTGAGCGTCTTTTGCGCCTGTGCCTCCGTGCCGTCTCCCGGCACGATGGGGTTGGAGGTAAAGCCCTTGGCGCTCCAGTTACTGAGCGCGGACATGTGCGCCTTGAGCGACAGAATCGGTTTCTTGTCCACAAGGTCGGCAAGGGCATTGACGTAATCGGGCTGGCTATTCGACCCTGTTGCCTTGGGGTAGTCGGTCAAGAGCAAGAGGTCGTAGGGCTCGTAGTTGGTATAATCGTAGGTGGCATACGCGCTGACGGGCGTAACATTGTACTTAGTACATAGATGCGTGTAGAGCGGGTCGGTGATGTCCGAAGCCGTGATGTCGTAGAACTTGCGGGTAGTAGTGTTGCCGGTAACGATATACGCCAGCGAGTATTTGTCGGTCAGGATGATAGCGATAGAGTCGGCGGTAGCATCGTCCGGCTGGTTGCAGGCATTGACGGCACGCATGGTGAGCATGATGGTGTCGCCTACAGCGGCAGTCTTGTGGTTAGTGCTGAGCCACGTGCCTAATGCTTTATAGTCTGCCCCGAGGGAGATGGTAGAACCTGATTTAGCATCCTCGCGCACCCAGTCGATAGCGGCAGCACTTCGTGTGATAGTGCCGTCGGCGGCGTGGATGGTGTATGTTGCTTCCCATTTGTCGCCCGTGTACGCTGCCGTTGCCTTTGGCGTAACATCAAAGAGGGGATAATGGGTCGCAGAGGTGTACGGACGCAGGGTGCGGTTCGCTATTTGGTAGTTGCGATGCGGTGCTTTCTTCTCCACGACGGGTTTGACCACGGTAGAGGTAACCTTGGCGGAGTTGACGGACATCTCCTCGCAGCCTCCGTCGGCTATGTATGCCACGGTGTAGGTGCCGGCATCGGTGGTGGTGAGCGTTACGCCGGTCTTGCCCGAGAGGGGGCCACCGTCTTTATACCACTGGAAGGAGCCTTTAGAGTAGGTGTTGCCGTCATCGGAGCGTACTGCACGGAGGACAACCGTCTCGTAGCACTCGGCGTTCACGCCTCCCTCGACGGTTATCTTGGGGGCTACAGCACAACGGACGGTAAGGGTGTAAAACACAGTCTGCGTACAATAGTCTTCATCGCCCGCCGCATCATAGGTAGCAGAAATGGTGGTGGTGCCGACTTTGAGGACATTTACATTGCCATCGCCACCGATGGTAGCTACCGCCTCATCGCTGCTGGCGTAGGTGATAGGTGATAGGCTATTGGGGTTGATGAGCGCAGGGGCATCGAAAGAAGCCCCTAACGCCACCATATATTCCGCCTGCGGGAAGGATAACCCTGCCGAGTTGCAGGACTTTTTGATAGTGGCTTTGATATAGGCGAAGTAGCACGCATCACCTGCGCCTTGCAGGTAATAGGTTCCTGCATTAAGGTCTGCGATCTCCTTATCGTAGATAGTGCTTGCTGCTGCAATTGTTGCATTCCATTCGGAGCAGTTGCTTCCGTCGGCTTGGACTGCCGTTCCTTTGTTGAGTCCGAAATTCTTACTCTTACTGCTGGAGGCATAGGCGATATTGAGGGTCAGCGTATAGCCGTCAGGCACTACGAACATAATGTTATTAGAAGCGCCGCTACCGCCTTGTTGTATGGCTTTTGAATAAGTAGAGGAGGCATAAGTACTCACATCAATGAGGTCAGTCTTTTGCCCGCTGAGTTTCCATTGGAATCCTGTGGTGGCATCGGAATAATCCGTACTTTTCTTATAGTTAGTACCATCTTCATTAGTTCCTTTTGTATCCTTAGCACCATCGAAGATGACGATGCTAACGCCTTCTTGTTTCTCCCATTGTGCGTAGAGGGTGGTGTTGGCGGAGGGTTGGTTGAGGTCGTATGTCCCTCCGACAGTAAGCAGAGTGCCTGAACCGTCTTGTGCTGCTGTCCAACCTTTGAACTGATAGCCTGCGGGGGCAGCAGGGGCAGCGGGAAGAGTGAGTGTCTTGTTCTCCTCGAGGCTGACATAGTCGCCATAGGTATCTGCTGGTTGTCCGCTTGCGCCGGCGGGATAGTTGGCGTTATACACGATAGTGTAGTAAGGTATAAAGTGGCAATTCCAGTTCTTAGCGGTATTGTCTGCCCACATGCGGAACTTACCTTTTTGCCCCGCAGAGAAGAAATTACCAATGTTGCCCGTCCACCATGTAGTGGTGGTAGCATTATACACGCCCATGGTGTTCACCCCTTTTGTCTCGCTATTGGTGCTACTGAAGGTGTAATTATCTGCCGTCTTATAGCCTACATAGTACTCCCAAGTAGATAGTTGGTCAGCGGTCAGCGTAACCATATCCGTGGTGTAGGTAACGCCGTCAGCAGAACTGAAAGGCAGGCAGTCTCCTTTGTTCCAAGTTCCCGTCCCCCAGCATAAGCCATACCCCGCAGGGGAGAACTTTATCCATAGGTTGCTTTCGGATGCTTTGCTGTTGTCCCAGATATGCAGCGTACCCACTGCCCCTGCGGCATCGCCTAATTTGAGCAAACCTGAATTGGTAGTAAGCGGCATATCTGCAAATTTAGCATTGGCGGAAAAGGCATCGCTCCACGTACCGTTCTCACCTACCCAATAGTTGTTTGCTGTGGAAGGTTCGTTAAATGCAGGCACAGTGAAGTCGGAGATAATATACTCCGCCGACTCGGGTGCTGTTTGTATGAAATAGTGAATCTTATTGTTGCTCTCATCCGTGCAGTTATGGACGCTGATACAATAGCCGGTGGAGGGAGTGGAGGTACTTGGTATTCGTAACGAAAAACCATATAGTTCGTTGTTGCTGCTTCCTACTGCTGTTACTTCTATCGTATGCTGCCCCGTTGTAATGTCGTATCTTCTAATGGAGAGTGTAGAAGATTTTTCACCTGTTGTACTAGTCTCCACTCCGTCTATTTTGACAACAAAGTATTTTGAGTTACTATTATCTTTTCCATAAATAGAAAATTGGTCATACCCACTTATAACTATTTTTAGTGAACTATTGATTCGATAGTTCATAAAACGCCCCGTCAATGCAAACTCCGCCTGTGTTACATTCGAAATCTCAGAACCTCTACCATTAACGGCATTGCTGACCCAATTATATCCTGTAGCGCTATTCTCAGCTGTTGTAGTTGTTGCAAATTGCAAGACACAATTTGCAGCCTTGGTATCAGTTGTAGCAGTTCCTGCCCATAGATAGTTCGCACTTGAAGAGGTCGAAGAAAAGCCATAAATCTCATATTGTTTTCCATCATAAGACACCAATGTTTGACCATAAGTAGTGGTGTAGGTACCCGGTTTATGTACCTCAGACAATGCTCCCCAAGCGGATTGGGTAGCGGCGAAGATGAAAACAAAGGTTACAGCAAAGAGAATGAGAAAACGAGAGAAAATGTTTTTCATAACAGTGGATATGTTTGCGCAGCAAGCCGGCTTGCCAACTGCTGCAGGTGATTTTAAGGTTGCATAATTTATCGGATGCAAAATTACTACCTTTTTGCTTAACATTTGTACAAAAATCGTCTTATATTTTGGAAAGATTGACAGCAGTATTAACAGCATGGGGAAATTTTGACGGAAAAAGTGGGGTAAACAATTTAACGTGTAATTATTATTTGGTTGTTGAACATATAATTAACGTGTAATTATTCATTAATTTTCGTAAGGGAGTGTCCGGCGTCCCCGCCTGCTGACCGCACCTCCTTTTCTGCAGGCAGGTACACCTGCGCACGCCGGACAAGGGAACTGCGTAACAAATTCTCCCCTCGCGGCATGATGCTCACGAGGGGAGAAGGAGGGGATAGAAACTATAGAGGCTGTAGAGACTATAGCCACTACTCCGTCAGATAGAGAAGAGGTATTCGATGGCGGCGGCGATGTCCTGTGGCGCAGGGGTGGCATCGGTGAGGGGGTCGCCTATCTGCCGCAAGAGAGTGAAACGGATGCCCGCGGCGGTGTTCTTCTTGTCCTGCTGCATGAGCGCGAGGAGTTGAGACTGGTCTTGGCAGTTGCAGACAGGGCGCCCGTAGTAGCGTAGCATGGTCTGCTCCAGTTGACGGAGGACGGTGCGGAGAGAGGGGGACTCAATAACCGCGGGCGAGACGCCCGCGTCCCCAGTATGCAGGATGCTGAGATAGAGAGCGGCGACCATGCCCCAGACGACGCAGTAGCCATGGGGGGCGGGGTGTCCGCCGGCGAGCATCTGCGCCTCGAGGGCGTGTCCGACGGTATGCCCGAGGTTGAGCGCACGGCGTAGTCCCTGCTCGCAGGGGTCGGCGGCTACGATACGCTCTTTCACTGCCCGCGAGCGGGCGATGAGCGGCATGAGGGCTTGCACGCCCTCCTCCGTCTCGAGGTCGAGTCGGTGCAGTTGGTGCCAGTGGTCGGGGGTGTCGAGCAGGGCATGCTTGAGCATCTCGCCGTAGCCGCTGAGCAGTTCGCGCGGGGGGAGAGAGACGATGAGCGAAGGAATGACAAGGGTGTCGAGGGGCTGCGCGTAGGTGCCGATGGCGTTCTTGATACCGGCGTAGTCGAAGCCCGTCTTGCCGCCTGAGGCAGCATCGACCATGGCGAGGAGCGTGGTGGGGACGTTGATATGGGGCATGCCGCGTTTGTAGGTGGACGCAGCAAAGCCGCCGAGGTCGCAGATGACGCCGCCGCCCACGCAGACGAGGACATCATCGCGCGTGGCACGATGGTCAAGCAGGAACTGCCAGATACGCTCCACGGTGGCGAGGGTCTTGTGCTGCTCGCCGTCGGGAATCTCCAAGCGCGGACTCGCCGCCCACGGTTGGTCGGCGAACGATTCATGACAGAGTTGCCATATCGATGAGGTGGTTAGGACAAAATACATAGGTCAATTACATGTTAATTATATGTTTAAGAAAAATATTTGACTAATTTTTGGGAATATTTGTTGAAATAAAGTCCTTGTTAGTAACTGGCAGAAGAAATTAATTTGGTTGTTTTCTGTCAATGAATTAATGAATAATTACACGTTAATTATATGTTAAAAAACCGACCATTAATTCATTACCAAACTTGTCCCTGTTTATCCCGACTTGTCGGGAACTTGTCGGGAAAACTAAGTTAGTCTTTGACTGCTGAAATAAAAACATCCTTGTTTCACACGAACTAAGTAAGAACCTGAGTTAGTGATTAGTTAGCGATTAGTTAGTGATTAGTTAGCGATTAGTTAGCGATTAGTTAGTGATTAGTTAGTGATTAACGAGTGATTAATGAAGGTAAGTTTGAATATAATCGAACAAAAAAAATCCCAAAATTGCTCAAATATCTTCTTCTTCAGGGCGGCAAAGGTACGAAGAATAATTGAGATATGCAAGCCAAAAGGGTGTTTTCGGGCGAATATGGGCAATTTTTGGGGCTTGTTTTTGCTCAATTCATTTTTTTTGCGTATCTTTGCCGCCAAATTAAATTCTTTTCACCATGAGAGTAATCAACTTGTCGGAGCGGAACTCGCTCTTGAATCAGTATCTGAAAGAGATACGCAGTGTGGATATTCAGCACGATAGTCTTCGTTTTCGCCGCAACATCGAGCGTATCGGTGAGGTGATGGCGGTGGAGGTAAGCCGCGAACTGACCTACGCGCCGGAGCAAGTGCAGACGCCGCTGGGCGTGGCGGAAGTGCAGGTGCCGACCGATAAGGTGGTGCTGGCGACGGTGCTCCGTGCAGGCTTGCCCCTGCATCAAGGATTCCTCAACATGTTCGACCGCGCGGAGAACGCCTTTCTGAGCGCGTACCGCCGCTGGGGACGCAACCGCTACGGCGAGGAAGAGATAGAGATTGTAGCCGAGTATCTGGCGGCTCCGCAGTTGGAGGGGAAGACGCTGATGCTGGTGGACCCGATGCTGGCAACAGGCATGTCGATGGAGGTGGCATATCGCGCGCTGCTGAGCCACGGCACCCCAGCAGCGACACATCTCTGCTGCACCATCGGAACGACGCAAGCCGTTCAGTATCTGCAAGATACGCTGGGCGACCAGCCGAACATCACGCTCTGGTGCGCCGCCATCGACCCCACGCTCAACGAGCACAAGTATATCGTGCCCGGCTTGGGCGACGCGGGAGACCTCTGCTTCGGGGAGAAACTGTGAGGTAGTGCTACAATTAAGAATTAAGAATTAAGAGGGCGAAGCCGTCCGGGTGCGCAGGCGTCCCCGCCTGCTAATAATAGCAGTGAATAGTGATTAGTTGGCAGAGATATGTATGGTATGTGCCGGCGGCAGTGGTCGCAGTGGCTATCGCGTTGCTCTCGCTTTGGGAGCACCCTACCCTGCCGCCGCTGGTGTTGCGCTGGAGCGACAAGACATGGCACACGCTGATGTACGTAGTGCAGGCGGTGGCGTTGCTGTTGCCCGTAGCGGCTCTTGGAGGCGCAAAGCACAAAGGGCTATGGAAGCGATATGCGGGGGCGTGGGTGCTGACGGTGGGCTACGGCGGACTGATGGAGGTGCTGCAAGCCACATGTACCCGCACACGGACAGGCGACTGGATAGACTTTGTGGCAGATATCATCGGGGCGAGCGTCGGATTGGTTTTGGTAGCGATATATCGTGCCTTGCGGGTGCGTTTTTCCTTTGGTAGATAGTTTCTTATGTTGCTGTATCAGATTGCTTTGAGTTTGCTGTTTGAGAAACGGAATCGTGTGGCGCTACAATGGCTGGACAAATACGGTTCTGCGGAGGAGGCGTGGCACCACCTGACGGAGAAAGGGATGGGCGAAGCTTTGCAGCGGGCGGAGAGAGAGTTGGCGTTTGTGGAGAAGCACCGTATCAGCACCTACTGGTGCCAAGACGAGGGCTATCCGTTTCGCCTGCGGCAGTGCCCCGACCGACCGTTGTTGCTCTTCGGGAAAGGCAATCTGCGGGTGAACGAGGGGAAAATGGTGTCGGTGGTAGGCACGCGCAACGCGACCGACCGCGGGAAAGAACTGACGCGGCAGTTGGTGCTTGACTTGGCGCAACGGGTACCTAACCTAACCATCGTTAGCGGATTAGCCTACGGCATCGATGTAGCAGCGCACCGCGCGGCTATCGAAGCGGGGATTCCAACGCTGGTGGTGCTCGGACACGGGCTCGACCGTATCTATCCCGCGCTGCACCGCAACGTGGCGGTAGCGACATTGGAGCACGGCGGACTGCTGACAGAGTACGTGAGCGGCACGCGCCCCGACCCGTGGCATTTCGTAGCGCGCGACAGGGTGATAGCGGGGTTGGCAGACGCGGTAGTCGTGGTGGAGTCGAAAGCCAAAGGCGGGGCACTCATCACCGCGCAGATGGCATCGGACTACGACCGCGAGGTGTTCGCCTGCCCGGGGAGACCATCAGACGAGCAGTCGCAGGGCTGCAACAGCCTGATTCGCAAGCAGAAAGCGCAACTCATCACCTGCGCGGACGACCTGATAGAAGCCATGAACTGGACTACCGCCGCAGCCCCCGTGCAGACCGAGATAGTAGATCTCACAACGCCGCTGACGGATGTGCAGCGCACACTGCTCGACAAACTACACGAGCAGGAGGACGGACTGCATGTCAATATGATAGTGATGGAGACGGGGCTGGACTACGCGCAGGTGTCTAACGAACTGATGATGATGGAGATGGAGGGGCTGGTTAAGTCGCTGCCCGGCGGGATGGTGAGGGCGATGAAATAATTATGAATTAAGAATTATGAATTATGAGCGCATAGCCAAATCACCGAACGAATTACCGCCAAATCACCGAACAAATTATCGCCAAATCACCGAACAAAATAGCACCATATAACCGAACAAATTACCGCCGAACCACCAAACAAAATAAGAAGAGGCTGCCTAACTTGACTTGTTAGACAGCCTCTTTTATTTATGCGCTAATTGTATTGCGCAGAGAGGGATTATTGGAGTTTTGCGCCCAATACGTTGTACTCTACGCCGTTCATACGGATGATGAGTTGCCCATCGCGAACGAACTTCTCTGCCTTGTTGCTGGTAACAGCGTTCTCAACATTGGTAGAAAGAGCCTCTGCACTGATGAAGTTCACTTGGAGAGTCGTTTTGTAAACCGATACGGCACATACTACATCATAAGTAACACCCTCTTTGAACTCTTGCGCAATCTTAAACTGGTTGTACATGTTCAGCGGTTCACCGTTCCATTCACCTTTGATGGTGGTCTTATTATCGCTTGTGAATGTACCTACAGCGGTTACACCTTCCAACTTGATGTATTTGTTGACATCCTCGAGGGTAAGCGTCTCGGTATGCACGGCGGGAGCAGGAGCCTCACCGGCTGTTACAGTCAAGTCTTCCAATGTTACAGACGGTACTAATTCCGGTAGGTTGTTGAAGATATCAACCTCTCCCTTAAAGCCTGTAACTACATCGCCGGCATTCAAACCAAATCCTCCCTTCTTAAAGATAAGTGCGGAGCCTGTCTCGTCTTGGATATAGGTGTAATCTCCATTTACGTATGCTACTACGAACTCACCCAAAACGGCAACTGTACCATCTGCTGCAGCGTTAGCCTCAGCGCAGTTGGTTGCATTGGTAGCGGTGATGTTGATGGTCGTATCCGAGTTAACGGTGATGGTGTAAACGCCATTCTCGCCGCTCAGTTCGTCATCGCCTCCGGTCAGTACCATGTTGGTAGGAACGGTCACGGTAACCTCTGTGCCTTGGAGCACGGTGAACGAGGTGGTGTCAACGTTAAGAGCCCATACACGGTCTTTGGTAACACCCTTCACAATGGCTTTCTCACCCTTTTTCAACGTAACAGTATAAACCTTAGCAGTGTCAGCAAAGATTTTCACTACATCGTTGTTAGCGAGTTTAAGACTGCAACTACCCCAACTTAGCGTTACGATAGAGTCGTTCAAATAGCAAACAGCGCTCTTACTATAACCAACACTGAAATTGATAGGATTGTCCGCATCGGCAAAGGCAATCGTGCTATAACCATCAGTCAAGAAAGGACCACTATAGTAGTAACCCAAGTACTTATAAGCAGCGGTACGAATTGTATAATCATAATTTGCAATGGTATCTACATACAATGCAAAAGTCTGATCGCGATGGATGCTATCGCCCCAAATCTCAATCACCATATTCTTTGCACATTCTACTGCAGAGTAATTATCCAACAACTCGCCATTAACCTTTACGGAGTCTATCACGCAATCGTCAGTTTTACGAATATAGATATAGGTGTTCGATGTGTTCATGGAAATGGTATTCTCACCTTCCACCAATGTAGGATAAGTATAGTCTATCGACTTTTGCACAGAGATACATCCGGGATTATGAGCTATGATGGTTACATCGAAATCTTCATATTTCGCACTCTCGATCTCCCATACAGTGGTGTCAAGGATAACTTCAGAGTTATAAGAAGAACTAATTTTTGAGCCATTGATTTTCACAAGATAGTTCTTAGTATTGAGCCACATCTTTACCTCTTTGCCCCATGCCACCTTAATAGTATCTTTGTAGTCTACCTTTTTGCCATCTACATACAAGCTATCGAATGCGTCTTTGTCTGCACCGTCTTCCCATTGGAAGATTACGGGGAGCTCAAAACCGGCTGGTGCGTTAGCTGAAATCTGAATAGTGTCGCCGCTCTTTACCTCGTTCATTTGGTAACCGCGACCAAAATCTGTTATTACAGAGTCGTTAAGTGTTACTTCATATAGGTAGGTACCCCAGCCTGCTGCACGTACAATCAAAGGCAGGTCAGCAATGGATTCTTCGGTTGAGAAATAAACTACATTGAACGTGCTGTCCAATACGATTCCCTGTCCATTGCCATACGCCATTGTTGCTTTGCTCTTGTCATCAATAAGCACGATTACGGAGTCTGTACGCATATCAGCATAAGCAAAGGTTGTTACAGTATAAGTAATATCTGCGCAAGTATTATCAGGATAGAGAGCATATACTCCAGCACCTTGTTTAGTGAAGGTTTCAACATCCTCAGACGATGAAGTAATGTTTTGGAGACCAAAACCTTCATTGAGATACAAATACACGGCAGCGTAATACGCATACTCTCCAGAACCTTGCTCGGTTACAGTAATGACATTGTCTCCTGCAACCAAGGATACTTCTTTCCAATCTGCCTCCAAAGTGACAGCCTCGGGATTATCTACATTTACCGTGAACGAAATAGACGCGGCGTACGCCGTGCCTACGCAGAGCGTTGCGAACAACGCGAGCATCAAAGAATAAATCTTTTTCATAAATACAAAAAATTTAGTTAGTAATATGGTTAATTTGTTGTTATTTATAACGAGCCTTTGGGGCTTTTGTCTCTTAGCAGGCGGGGACGCCTGCGCACCCGGACATGGCGTTGCCTACCTTAATCGACCGATTTCTGCAAGTTGGGATAGTGTCGGAGTGCTATTAAAAGGTGCGATGAGATATAAACGGCATGGGTAGTATAGGGGGAGGTATCAGTACAAACAAGACGGCGTTTAGATGATGAAAATTATCGTTTGCAGGAGTAGCAAGATAGCACGATTACACCTCATTCGCCGGCAAAGTTACATATTTTTTTTGGAATGAACAAATAAAATTGCAAAATTATTCTCTTTTTGGGTATCTTTCTGCTTTTTTGAGCGTGTATAGGGTGCGGGAGCGTACAATATGGTTAGTTGGTATATCTTAAATTGTTCTTTGGTTTTTGTCTGCTCTTTTTGCCGTCCTTTTGCCGTCTTTTTGCCGTAATTGCATTTTTTATATATGCTCCATAGTACTTGCAGAAATCGGTCATTACGGCAAGCGTGGATGCGGCTTTGGTATGGCCGGATGATCCTGAAGCAGAGGAGCAAGTTCCTGCTTCTGACCTGATAGGTACCACTATCCCCACCGATCCTGCTGACGTAACGGGTATTGTGTGGGCTGCTGACGAGATTCGACTGCGTAGTACGGCTGACATCAAGGCGGCTACCACAGGCATCAACAATGCAGCATTGAGCAGCGAAGAGGGTATTGAGAAGTTCGTTCGCGACGGGCAACTCATCATCCGTATGAACGGCGTAGAGTACAACGTACTCGGCGCAGAGATTCAATAACAACGTCCCGCGCGCGGTAATAGCGCATAAACAAAAGAGACTGCTTAACACTCCGTTAGGCAGTCTCTTTTTGTAATCTTCTATCACCTCTATAATCTCTATAGCCTATATAACAACTATAACCTCTATAATAACTATAGCCCCTATCCCTCCTATTGTAGGCTTACCTTCAAGCACTTGCAGCCCGAGGGGTCATCGCCAGATGTTGCCACCGGCAGATATTCCCGCTCATACTCCACCGCCGCCATCAAGAAAGCACCAAACACCTTGCCTTCGGTGTCATTGTTCACAGGTACGTCCTTCCCGATAAGATAGTAAGCCGCCGAGCCGTTTCGGTCTTTACTCAACCCCGCCGATTCGCAACTGGTGCTGATGGTATAGTTGCCCGTAGTGCCCTTAATAAACTGACTGACGATGCCCTCGTAACCTCTTTTGGCTGCATTTTTGTAGGTGTCGCCTGTAAGGTACTCTAATCGCAAGGCTTTCAACAAAGCAGCCGTGATTAGACAGGAGCCGGAAGACTCAAGATAGTTGCAGAAAGTGCCGCCTGATGAGACATTTTTATAGGTGTCAGAACCTGTTGCGTCTGATCCCTGCGTTGCACATTTGTCGCTTCCATATTGCAAGAGTTGATACCAGCAGCCCGTAGTGGCATCTTGGCGGGCAATCAAGCCTGTTGCCAACTTGGTGAGGTAGCCTTGGATAGTGGTAAAGTTGGTGGTGCCCTTCATGCCGCAATGCTCCATGGCTTCCAGCACATCCACCAGTGCCAAAATGTACCATCCGTCTGCTCGCGACCAGTACTCCGCCGAGTGGTAACCGCCCCCGATAGGCGTTTGACCGTCGGCATATACCCAGCCGCTTGCACCACCGCTGCTCTTATCGGTGGAGAACGCATGCCACAGGAGTTTCTTATCATTATCCCATAGCGGAGTCCACGAAGCGGTGAACTGTTTCATCACGTCATCCCATGTGAGGGCACAAGTGATGTTCGTATTGTCATCGCCATCGTTGGCAACTTGCTGTTGATAGTCTAAAATCTGCGCTAATAGGGCGGGACCCATGTAGGCACCGTCGCACCACATCTGTTTGGTGTAGGAAGATTTGTGATACCACCCGCCGTCTGCCGTGCTGCCCGTTCCGGAGATGGAATAACTGGTTTTGTGGGCTTGCAAGCCCGTCGCCGCATTGCTGAGTTGAGTGAGGTAGGCGGACGCGTTGGTCGCGTTGGCAAACTTGCCGCCTGCTTTGGCTCCGTCGTACAGCGTGAAGAATACTTTTGCGCAGTTGAGGTCATCCAAACTGCCTCCCCCCGTGGGAGCGGATTTGCCACTTACCCAACCGGCTAATCCTTTGTACCAAGCCTCTGCCCATGTTTGGTCTTGGTAGTAACTCCACGCCTCTAAGATACCCTTTGCCACAACGCCCGGCACATAGTCCCAACTGGCGGCAGTGGAGGGCGTAGTCGTTCCGTTGGTGCTATTGTCATTGGGAAAGCCGACCGTATTGGTTTTGTTATTCCATTTGGTCATGCGTGAGTTAATCAACTCTTTCGAATAGCGAGTGCTCGGGTCGAAAGTAACGGCTCGCAACGAAGAACTAATGATTAGGAGAGCCGAAAGAACAAAGAAATGGTGCTTCATGGTGTGCATAGATATTTGATTAGTTTGCGCAAAGGTAGTGCTTTTTGGGTGAAATTGCAAACAGAATGTGATATTTGCGCAAAATGCGGCTATTTTTCACCCTTTTGTGCGAAGAAATAGCATTAGTGCCAGCAATTTTGGCACATCTCGGGTGCTTGCTGAAAGGGTGCGCGGATAGCCGCCCGACGGAAGGCATTGGCTTGCTTGGATTGGAAGATGGTGTCGAGGGAGGTGTTTGTCTCCACTTGGTGGCTTATATGTGAAGCAATATGGATATTGCCGTATGCGTGGGTGTGTTGCTTGTCGTAGCAGCAGGGGAGGACGTTGCCGTCTGTGGTGAGGACGCAGCCAGCCCACAGGCGATAGCAGGGAGAGACCCCCGTGAGGCGTTGCCACAGTCGGCGGAGCGGATGGCGTTTCAGGCGGTAGGTGCCGTCAGCGCACTGCTCGTAGCGACGCTCTCGCTCGCGTGTGGGCATCAGCGGGTTGCCGTATCGGTAGTCGTAGAATTGTGCGGTCTTGAACGTGAGGCGGTCGGCGCCGAGGCTGCGGTAAGCCTTGCGGAGCAGTTGGCGCTCAAACGCATTGGAGCGGAGCAAGAGACATTGCAGTTCAATAACGGGATAGTTGCCCGTAATCAGGCGCTGGCGGCGGGCTGCCTCCCGCTCCTCGTGCAGGTAGCGCAGGGCATCCTTCACCTTCTCCACGCTTCCGCCCTGCCGATAGGCTTCGTAGGCAGACTGCGAAAGCCCGTCCATAGAGACGATGATACGGTGCAGTCCGCTCATCACCAGCCGTTTAGCCATCGTGCGGTCGAGGGCTTGGGCGTTGGTGGAGACAATGGTGTAGCAGCCTTGCTGCGCCGCCTCGCGTATCATCTCGGGCAGACGCGGGTTGAGCAAGGGCTCGCCTTGGAAATAGAACTGGACGGTGTGGGCATGGCGGAAGCCCTCGGCGAGCAGGGAGAGAGGATAGTCGGGGAAAGGGATGTGCGACGAGCCGCCTGCGCCGTCGCTGATTTGCTTTTTCGCTCTACCGACGGGACATTGGGGGCAAGCGAGTTGGCAGATGTTGGCAGGTTCGATGGTGAGGAAAGTGGGATAGTGCGAAATATGCACTATGCCGAAGAGGCTTAGTGCATAGTTCATCCAACATCGGAGTTGATTGGCTATTCGGGCAGGCGTCAGCAGCATGGAATCTTGTTCACTCTGCGCTCGTGGCGTCCGCCATCGAAGTCGGTTTGAAAGAAAGTGGCAACGATGTCCAGCGCTTGGGGCACGGTGATGAAGTTCGCCGGCAAGCCGAGCACGTTGGCGTTGTTGTGCTGGCGGGCGAGTTGCGCAAGGCGCTTCTCCCAGCAGAGTGCCGCGCGAATACCTTGGTGCTTGTTGGCGGTCATGCAGATACCGTTGCCGGTGGAGCAGATGACGATACCGAACTCATACTCGCCTTTCTCCACGGCTTCTGCCAGCGGGTGAGCGTAGTCAGGATAGTCGCAACTCTCATCGGAGTAGCAGCCGAAATCGTGCACTTTGGCGCCGTTGTCTTCAAGGAAGAGGCGCACTTGGTTCTTGAGCGCGAAGCCGGCATGGTCGCTGGCAAGCGCAATGGTCAGTTCGCTGAAAGGTTTCATGGTGGTATGGGGATTTACTCGTGGGTTACTTCGGGGGCGATGGTGCGCAGATAGGTCTCGGGGAAGGGGAGACGGTCGGGGTAAGCGGGCTCGCCGTAGGGGTTGCGGACAAACTGCCCGTTCTCCACCTTGCGCTCCTGTCCGTCCATGTACTTGGTTACTAAATAGATATACAGCCTTTGCCACTCCGACATGGTGTTGTCGGCTTGGGTGTCGCAGAAGTTGGTGAGGTACTTGCGCGCGTCTTTGTCGCTCGGGAGGGCTGCCACCTCGGCATCCACGGCGGCTATCTGCGCATTGAAATGCTCTTCCAACGCCGTCTGTACGGCTTTGATTTCGGGGAACATACGGCTGTATTTGGTGTATGCCCAGTTGGCTACGAGGTTGAATATCCACCATGCGGATGTGTGCGAGAAAATGTACATATCGCCGTTGCCCTCGGCAAAGCACTCAGGTACGTGGTTGATACGGCTGTAGATGGGCACATACACACTGGTAGCCGCGTCGTCCACGCCAAACCAGAAGATACCGCCCGCCTTGGGGTCGGCGTAGCCTCGCATCTGCGCTACGAACGAGAAACCCGTTTGCTGGGTGGCGGTGGGGCGCTCGTACCAGTACTGCACGCTATCTACCTGAAAACCAAGTCCTCCGTAGCGCAGTTTGCTGCCCCACGGACCGGCGTCGGTGCCCTGCGTGATGTCAAGCGGCGTACCCTCGTATTGGTCGCGCATGCAGTCTTTGATGTCCTGCGCCGACACTTTGCGATTGGGCTTGATGAAGAGCGGCATGGGGGTGCCTGCGTCCTTGCCGCCGGTCTCCACAAAGGTCTTGCCCGTAGCGTAGTCGAAGTATGGGTCCATCTCATCGGAGAAATGGCGGAAGAAACTCCACACCCGCGCCTCGCAGACGTAGAGCCCGCTGAAGTCGAACGGCGCATAGGCGGCTTGGAAAGAGAAGTCGGCGTCCTTGCCCTCGAAATAGCCCATCTCGCGGGCAAACTTCACCACGTCTTTGCTCCAACGCCAGTTGGCTTTGTCCTTGAAGTTGATGGAGGTGATACGCGCTTGGTTGGCATGCGCACAGATACAGTCGTCGGGCACGCGGGTGGCTACCCACACGGCACCTTTGCGCCCGGGACCCTTGCCGATAAGGTCCATTATCCACACCTCGTTGGGGTCGCCAATGGAGAAGGTCTCGCCGCTGGAGGCATAGCCGTATTCGGCAACGAGAGAGGTCATGCAGTCGATGGCCTCGCGGGCGGTCTTGCAACGCTCCAGCGCGATGTAGATAAGGCTGCCGTAGTCGATACCGACGGTGTCTTCCAACTCGTGGCGGCCTCCCCAAGTGGTCTCACCGATGGTGAGTTGGTGTTCGTTCATATTGCCCACCACGCTATAGGTGTGTGCCACCTGCGGGATTTGGCAGAGGGGTCTGCCCGTGTCCCAGTCTCTCACCTCACGCATGCTCCCTGCGGGGTGGTCTGCGGCAGGCGAGAAACGAAGAAAACCATAGAGGGTGTAACTGTCGGCGGCGTAACTGATGATGGTAGAGCCGTCGGTGGAAGCGTCTTTGCCTACGAGGAAGTTCGTACAAGCCCATGCCGCTGCCAGCGGACAAAGGACGAAGAGGAGAAGGAGAGAACGTTTACGCATATTGTTTTAACTTTGAACGTGTAATTATCGTTAATTATTCGTTAATTTTCGTTTATTGAGTTTTTGTAAAAAGACTTGTCATAATGTTTCCATTGCTTGCACAAACTCTTCAAAAGTCTCATAGTGCGTCCATTCACCACGGTCAGCAGCCTCTATCGCAGCCATAGTTTTTCGTGCGGCGGGAGATATTATTTTGTTCCCTACTGTTGCCATAGTTGTAGTGATGTATGGTTGTTGTTTAGTTTAGTTGATTTGCATTCTGCCGTCGATGGTGGCAGAGATGGTTTGTTGCTCTTGGACGTAGTCGAGGTAAAGGTCGCGGATAAGCATGTCGGAGTCCCAATAAGCAATGTGGCGGGTGAGGGGTGTCATGTGGTCGGTGCCTCCTGCAAGGTAGTCGCTGGTCGCCACGGTGTAGTACGCCTCTGGGTCTATGGAGCGACCATCTATCTGTGCGTCAATTAGTTGCGCTTCCTCTGCCTGCATGCGCAGTCCCGCCACTCCTTCGCCGCCCACTTCAGCAAAGACCTGACAGAGTTCAAGGATATCTTCCCCTTTCAGCGTGAGCACCACAAGACGGTTATCGAACGGCATGAGTTCAAACACATGCTGCTTGGTGATGTCGCCTTTGCGCCACTCGCAACGCATGCCGCCGATGTTCACTACCGCCATATCCACGCGCCCGTCATAGTACTGACGCGCCTTCGCAAGCAGTGCATCGGATGCCCAGTTGAGCATGTTGCACTCGGGGCGATGTACGGTCATGTCCTCGGGCGCATAGCCCAGCACCGTGGACATCTCTTCCTCGAGGGCGGCTTTCTTCGGGGCTAAGGCGGCGGTATAGGCTTCTGCCACCGCGGGCGCGGCGGCAATACAGTCGGTGGTAACAGGGATAGCCTCGGTGGAGACGGAAGCAACCTGTGCAGGTCGGTGGCAAGCCGTCAGCGCGAGGAGCAGCAGCCCAAGGCAGGGGAGAAAGGTGTTTCTTTTCATAGTCATATTCGATTTTGCGTACAACGGCATAAGAAAACGATTCAGCAAAGGAAGTTTATGAGGATAGCTTGACCAAGTTATCAAAATACCCTGCACAAATCCTTTGCTGAAAATAGGATAATTAGATATTAGTCCGCTATGATAATCGAAAATAGGTGGATGTTAAGCACTTTATTTTCCTACTATTTTCCGATAGAGCACCTTCGGGTCAACGGCTTTCTGAATCAGTGCGTGCAGGTCATCTATCTTCACGCGCTCTTGCTGCATGGTGTCGCGGTAGCGCACGGTAACGCAGTTGTCGGTCAGCGTGTCGTGGTCCACGGTGATGCAGAATGGCGTGCCGATAGCATCCTGACGGCGGTAGCGCTTGCCGATAGAGTCCTTCTCGTCGTAGTTGGTGTGGAAGTCGAACTTCAACATCTCTTGTATCTCGCGGGCTTTCTCGGGCAGTCCGTCTTTCTTTACGAGCGGCATGACGCATGCTTTCACCGGTGCGAGCACGGGCGGCAGGTTCAGCACCACGCGCGTGTCCCCGCCCTCGAGCGTCTCCTCCTTGTAGGCAGCGCACATCACCGACAGGAACATACGGTCCACGCCGATAGAGGTCTCGATGACATAGGGCGTATAACTCTGGTTCAACTCGGGGTCGAAATACTCCATCTTCTTGCCGCTGTATTTCGCGTGTTGCGATAGGTCGAAGTTGGTGCGGCTGTGGATACCCTCCACCTCCTTGAAGCCGAACGGCATCTCAAACTCAATGTCCGTGGCGGCATTCGCATAGTGCGCCAGTTTCTCGTGGTCGTGGAAACGGTATTTCTCATCGCCGAGCCCCAGCGCCTTGTGCCAGCGCAGGCGGAACTGTTTCCAGTGCTCGAACCACTTCAACTCCTCGCCCGGGCGAACGAAGAACTGCATCTCCATCTGCTCGAACTCACGCATACGGAACACGAACTGCCGCGCCACTATCTCGTTGCGGAAAGCCTTACCAATCTGTGCGATACCGAACGGAATCTTCATGCGCCCCGTCTTCTGCACGTTCAGGAAGTTCACGAAGATACCTTGCGCTGTCTCCGGACGCAGATAAATCTTCATCGCGCCGTCTGCCGTGGAGCCCATCTCCGTCTGGAACATCAGGTTAAACTGCCGCACGTCCGTCCAGTTGCGCGTACCGCTGATAGGGCATACAATCTCCTCGTCGAGGATGATTTGCTTCAACTCCGCCAAGTCGTTGTCGTTCATCGCTTTAGCGTAGCGCTCATGCAGCGTGTTAAGGTGCTCCACATGCTCACGCACGCGCTCGTTGGTCAGCTTGTAGAGCTCCTCATCGAAATTCTCGCCGAAGCGTTTGCGTGCTTTAGCCAACTCTTTCTCTATCTTCTCCTCTATCTTCGCTATCTGATCTTCTATCAGCACGTCGGCGCGATAGCGTTTCTTCGAGTCGCGGTTGTCTATCAGCGGGTCGTTGAAGGCATCCACGTGCCCGCTCGCTTTCCATACCGTCGGGTGCATGAAGATAGCCGCGTCAATGCCCACAATGTTCTCGTGCAACAGGGTCATCGAGTCCCACCAGTATTTCTTGATGTTGTTCTTCAATTCCACGCCGTTCTGACCATAGTCATACACGGCGCCCAATCCGTCGTAGATGTCGCTGCTCGGGAATACAAAACCGTACTCCTTGCAGTGCGCCACCAGTTTCTTAAATGTTTCTTCTTGCGTAGCCATATTATAATTATGAATTATGAATTATGAATTATGAGTGCCCATGCTCTGAATAATACGAGTACCATTTGGCTGACACAATTCATTTTCCTATTGTTTTTATAATGGATGCTAATAACTTTATCAGTTCTTCGCAATCTGCAGACAAACTATCGTATATTTCTTGGTTGATATAGTCTGTAGCATATAGAAGTTCTAACCAATAACTTGTTTCGTCTGCTTCTTTCTCCGCTATGCTTAATTTGGATATGAAGTCGGCGGTGCTTTGTGCTCTCCTTGATTCGCGAGCGTTTGCCCCTATACTCGTACCGCTTTTCAATATCTGCTTGGATAATACAAACTCCCGTTTCGAAACATCCGGATTTTGTGTGAGATATTTGTATAGACCTATGATACGAATAGCGAAATTCTTGCTCTTGTCTAATAAAACATTTTCCAATTTCATACCTATGCCTATTATGAATTATGACTGCCTATGTTCATTATGAATTATGAGCGCTATGCTCGAAGTTTGGCATACGATGCACTCATATTTCATAATTCATAATTCATAATTAACGAACGGCTGTCAGCCGTTTCACATGCTCGTTGAATGCGTCTTCTTTGAGCAACTGCTCCACGGTGAGGTGCATGCGATAGTTCCAGAAGTGGTGCGGGTTAGCGGGCACGTTGATACGCTCGGCGTGCGCGTCTGCCAGCCGCACTTTCTCGTCTATCGCCAGCCAGTCTTGCAGCGGCAGAATCACCCACATCGCGGGCGAGTACATGTGCTGGTTCACGATGAACTCGGCTATTTCCGGCGTCATCACCTGCGGCGCTTCGCCCCACCAGCCCATCTGCTCGTTGTAGAACTTCTGCGTTACCGCGCGGTCTTCCTCCCACCATGCGCGCAGCGGGTTGGTGTCGTGCGTACCCGTAGTGCATACGCTCAGGTAAGGCGCGTTGGCGGGGTGCGCGAAGTCCACCGTCGGGTCTTTTGGCATGCGCTGAATCTCCAAACTCAGTATCTGCAAGCGGTGCATCACATCGGGCACGCAGGCGGGCACCATACCCAGGTCCTCGCCGCAGCAGAGCATGTGCGTCGCGTTGATGAGCGTTGGCAACTTCCGCATCGCGCTCTGCCACCAGAAATCGGTGTGGCGACGGAAGAAATAGTCGTTGTAGATATCCATCAGCACGCGCTTCTGATCGTCGTACAACTCGTTGAACGAGTGGCTCTGATAGATGCTGATACGCGGGTGCAGCATCTCCGGATTGCGCTGGTCTTGCACGAACAGCACCTCGCAGTGCAGGTAAATCATGCCGTTGCGCAGGTTCTCGCATTGCTCCTTGCTCAGCCCTGCCGCCTGCCGCGCCGCGTTGTCGGCTATCAGGTGGTTGAAGTAGTCCTCCACCTTCACCTGCGTGTCAAACTCCTCGGGGAAGTAATAGACATACCCGTCGTTGGTGCGCAGGAACCGCTCTTTGGCTATCTCCGTGTCGAAGCCGAACACGTCGCCGAGGAAGTTCGCGCGGATATACGGCTTCACCATACGGTCCACGTCAAGGCACACGCCCATGTTCCACAGGTCTTGCGCCGAGTAGGGCAGCGCCGGCACGAAGTGGCCGCACAGTCCCCATACATCGCACTTGCGCATCTGCCATATACGGAAGAAGCCCAAGATATGGTCTATGCGGTAAGCATCGAAATAGTCCTGCATCTTCTGGAAACGCTTGCGCCACCAGAGGAACCCGTCTTTCGCCATCTCGTCCCAGTTGTAGGTCGGGAAACCCCAGTTCTGACCGCTGATAGAGAAGTCATCGGGCGGTGCACCCGCGGAGGCATTGAGGTTGAACAACTCGGGGTGGATATACGCGTCCACGGAGTCCGGCGAGATGCCGATGGGGATATCGCCCTTCATCGCCACGCCTATTGAGTGCGCGTAAGCCACTGCGTCTGCCAACTGCTTGTCCGCGTGGAATTGTAGGTAGTAGTACAACTCCTTCGGCTCCTTGTCGCGCTTTGCCAAGAAAGCAGCATACGGCTCCAGCCATTCTTCGTTCTTCGCCCAGAACGATTTGTATTCCTCGCTGCTGAACAACGCCTCTTTGTCGCGCTTGAAGAGCGACTTGAAGTACTTCATCTTCTCGTCATATACGCACTGGTAGTCGGCTATCGCTTTCGCGTTGAACTCCGCCTTCGTCGCGTCGTATTTCTTCTTCTGCGCGGGCGTCAGCCTGCCCATCTTCTCGATGTTGATATATATCGGGTGCAGCGCAAACACGCTCACGGCGTTGTACGGATACGAGTCGCGGTTGGTGTGCGTCAGCGTGGTGTCGTTGATAGGCAGCGTCTGTATCATCTTCTGACCCGTCTTTGCTGCCCAGTCTGCCAATTTCTTCAGGTCTTGGAACTCACCTATGCCGAAGCCGTCCTCCGTGCGCAGCGAGAACACCGGCACTGCCATGCCCGCGCCCTTGAAGCGGGGTTGCGTGCGGCGGAAAGTGCGGTCGTTCTGGCATATCACCATGTTCTCTTGCAGACCCCATACCACGCGGTTCTCGCCCCATTCCATATCCACCACCTTGCCCGAGTGCAGGTCATACACCACGTACTTGTATTCTATCACTTGGTCTGCCGCAGCCTGTATCGCCACTTGCCACAGCGGGAACTCGCAGTCGCACATCGCCACCTTGTCGTCCGCATTCCAGTTGCCCAACTCTGGTATGTTTCCCACGATGGCAACCCCCTGCGTAGGCAACACCTGCGGCACCACAATACTAAACCGCACATTACCCTTAGAGTCACCGCTATTCAGTCTTTGTTCTTGGCTCTTGGCTCCTTGTTCCTTACGTCTAAACAACGCCTCCTTGAACGCCGTCGTCATAAAGGCTTTCTCGTAGTCGTCCACTTGCCATTGGTCGCGCACCACCAACTTCTTATCATTGGTATTCAGCACTAACCTCCGCGGCTCGCCTGCCTCATAGATAAACCCGCCGTTCTGCAGACGGATAGCGTATTTGTACTGCACCTCCCCCGCAAAATCGCTGATAGGAAGGCTCACTGTCCAAAAATCCTGCCCGTGGCAATTGAGCATCAACGGATGCTCCTCCGTCCAGCCGAGGATAGACGCTTTGGTCTCGATAACGCAGAGGCTCTGTCCGTACTCCGCGCGGTAGTTGATTTGAAAACTTACGTTCATGGTATAATTGTTGATTGTTTGATTTTCTTTTTACGGGCTGCAAAGTTACTACATTTTTTCTCAATTTCCAAATTTTTCGTATAAAAAAGTGCAAAACCAATGCGTTTTTATATCCAACTATCTCCCAACTATTGCATAACTACTTTTCTAAACCTCCGCGCACTAAAAATATGTACTAACTCATATCCTAAACTAACGCGAACTCGAAATAAGAAACCTATTTTTAGCAGGCGGGGGAACATGCGCACACCGGACATCGAACTCACGTTAAACTAACGACATTAAATCATTTTTAACTTTATGCGAAGAGACTACTTAACCAAGTGCGGTTATGCAGCCTCTTTTATTGTTTTGCTTTGTAAACGACGGAGCACAAAAAGTTGTGTCTATTACTCTTCGGAGAAGTGGACGAGGACGTGGCGGTAGGAGTTGAATATCTTTGACTTAGAGACAAAGCCGAGATAGCGGCGGTCTTGGTCCACCACGGGGAGATTCCATGCGCCGGTGTCCTCAAAGACCTCCATCACCTTGTCCATGGACATGTCGTGCGTCAGTATGGCTTCGGGCGAAGTCATGAGTTGCTGCACCGTGAAGCGTTTGTACAGCCGCGGTTGGAACATGATGTTGCGCACCTCATCCAGCAGGAGCACGCCGCGGAGGTGCCCCTCATGGTCAATCACAGGGAAGATATTGCGGTGGCTCTCGGCAATGACCTTTACCAACTCGCCCAGCGTCATCTCGGGGAAGACGGTGATGAGGTCGGTCTCAAGCACGTTGTCCATCTTGAGGAGCGTGAGCACATTGCGGTCTTTGTTGTGGGTGAGGAGTTCGCCTTTCTGCGCCAGACGCATGGCATAGAGGCTGTGAGGCTCGAATATCTTGATGGTGAGATAAGAGACGACGGACACCACCATGAGCGGCATGAAGAGGTGGTAGCCGCCTGTGAGTTCGGCAATAAGGAAGATACCCGTGAGCGGCGCGTGCATGACGCCTGCCATCAGTCCCGACATACCCACGAGGGCGAAGTTCGACTCGGGCACAAGGACACCGATGGTGTTGAGTATGCGTGCGGTAACAAAACCCGTGAGGGCGCCCATGAAGAGCGAGGGCGCGAAGATACCGCCCACGCCGCCACCACCATTGGTAGCCACCGATGCCACTATCTTAAAGATGATGATAAGCGTGAAATAGCCTATGATGACCCACGTGGAGGTGCCGAGCAGTTCAAACGGGCTGTTGCTGATAGCCGAGAGCGAGTCGCCGTTAATCAGTTGTGTGATGACACCATAGCCTTCCCCATAGAGCGGGGGAAAAAGGAAGATGAGGATACTGAGGGTAACGCCGCCAATGAGTATCTTCAGCCAGAAGTTGCCCACCTTGTGCTTCATCCATTGCTCCATACGGTTCATGCCCCGCGTGAAATAGAGCGAGACGAGTCCGCAGACTACACCCAGCAATAGGTACCACGGTATGCGGGCTACGCTGAACGGTTCGTAGGTAGAGAGGGGGAACATCGGGTCGAGCCCCGTAGCCATATAAGAGATAGCCGTGGCGGTAACGGAGGAGATGAGCAGCGGTGCCACCGATGCCATCGTTAGGTCCATCATCAGCACCTCAAGGGTGAAGACCAGTCCCGCTATGGGAGCCTTGAAGATACCTCCGATGGCTCCCGCCGCGCCGCAGGCAATCATCAACATCATTGTCTTCTGCTCCAAGCGGAAGAGTTTGGCAAGGTTAGAGCCGATAGCCGCCCCTGTGAGCACAATAGGCGCCTCAGCACCCACCGAGCCGCCGAAGCCGATAGTCAATCCCGAACCGATGATGGAAGACCACATGTTGTGCGCCTTGATGATGGACTTGCGTTGGGAGATGGCATAAAGTATCTTGGTGATACCATGCGAGATGTCGTCCTTGACCACATAGCGGACGAAGAGCGCCGCCAGCGTGATACCAATCATAGGACAGATAAGGTACCAGAAGGTATGCTCACCCGCTATGAGTTTAGTCTCTATCAGCCATTGTATCAAATGAATAAACTGCTTGAGGATATTTGCCGCCAGCGCAGCAAAGCAGCCGACAAAGAAACTCAAGAGGAGCACCAATTGCTTTTCGCTAATATGGCGCTCCCTCCAGTCTATTATTTTATCGTACAGAGTCAAGATGGGATGAAGGATGAAAGATGAAGGATGAAAGACTGATTAGTTTCGTATGGATAAAGGATGAATAATTGGTGTATAGACAAAGGTAACTCGTCTTTAATCCTTTGTCCTTAATCTTTAATCCTTTCCACTATTTCTTCTTCGGACGGGTTACGGGCGATGATGGTGCCCTCCTTGTTGATTAACAGGGTAGTGGGGATATACATCACGCCATATTGGTCGCTCGGGCTATTGTTGGTAACGGTGTCTCGTACCTGTCGCCACGGGAGTTGCTCCTCGTCCAGTGCTTTGAGCCAAGCGGCTTCCTCCTGGTCCACACTCACGCCGAGTATCTGCAACTTGCCTGCCGGTTGGGCAGCGTATATCTCTTTCAACACAGGCAGCAGTCTGCGGCAAGGACCACACCACGATGCCCAGAAATCCACCAACACATACTCCGTCTGCCCTACTAACTCGCTCAACGAGAGCAGGGTTCCGTCGGGTTGCGGCAGTTGGAAATCGATGAACAGGCAGCCTGCTTGGGTGCTCTTGATGGCCAAGAAGCGGGCATGCTTCTGCGCCAAGCGTTCGTTTTGGAACATACTCTCGGGCATTGCGTTGAACGCCTCCTCTATCTGCTCATCGCTGAGGATGCCGTACATATCGAGAAAGACCGAGTCGCTGTACTCTTCGCCGAGGTGCGCCATCAGGAAGTCGAAGCCTGTCGGGACAAAGGCCTCAATGACGGAGTCTTTACCCTCGCGGGTAGTCTGCGCTTCATACTGCGCCATCAGTTCGTCTGTCAAAGCCTCGTACTGCTGCTTAAGAGAAGGCTTATTGCAGGAGGCTAAGGCGCAGATGGCTGCTACTAAGAAAATGGACTTTTTCATTTGTGGTTTCGTTTATTTTTTCCTATTTTATTTGGAGTAGTCTATTATTTTTAGCAGGCGGGGACGCCTACGCACCCGGATGGGGCGGCCAGGAGAGCGCCCCTCCATTACAGCGGTTACTTTACCGCAGGCGAGACGCCTGCGTCCCCAGTGTGGGCAACTGCTCCTCTTTCCCTTCGACGGGGCGGCCTGGAGACCGCCCCTCCTTGGGGGTTAGTCGCACTGTTCGAGGACGAGGGCGGTACGTGCGGGGAGGTAGAGTCGGAGCCAGCCTTTATGTTGGTCAGCATACAAGGGGTCTGCCACCGTGAAGTGCTCCACGCTGTCGTCGTTCTGTGCAAAGCCTGCGAACTCCTTCGCGTCGGTATCGAGCACTACGCGATATTTGCCTTCGGGGGCAAGGAAACCGTAGTCGGTGAAGGACTTCTGCCCGTTCCAGTTGAAGACAAAGATGAGTTTGCCGCGGCGGTATGCCACCACTTGGTCGCCCTCGTTGTCCCATAGGTTATAAACCCACGGCAGATGGGTGCCGCACTCGTCTTTCTCGTAGTGTAACTTGCTGCGAAGGAGGTGTATCATCCGCTCGTCGAAGCGGTTGAGGTCGGCATAGAAGTAGTTGGGGTTGTCCACCAAGTCCCATTGGCGACGGGCGTACTTGCAACTCCATCCGTTGCCTTCGCGGGGGAAGTCAATCCACTCGGGGTGTCCGAACTCGTTGCCCATGAAGTTGAGGTAGCCGCCGTTGATAGTAGAGGCTGTAACGAGGCGTATCATCTTATGGAGCGCGATACCACGGTCCACCATATAAGTAGCATGCCCATGCTCGAAGTGCCAGTACATATCGGCGTCAATCAGGCGGAAGATGATGGTCTTGTCGCCGACAAGTGCCTGGTCATGGCTCTCGGCGTAAGAGATAGTCTTCTCATCCTGCCGACGGTTAGTCATCTCGTAGAGGATATGCCCTGCTTTCCAGTCCTCATCGCGCACCTCCTTGATGTACTTAATCCAGAAGTCGGGGATACCCATGGCGAGGCGATAGTCGAAACCCATGCCGCCATCCTTGATGGGACAAGCGAGTCCGGGCATGCCCGACATCTCCTCGGCGATGGTGATCGCCTTGGTCTTCACTTGGTGAATGAGTTTGTTCGCCAGCGTGAGGTACATGATAGCATCGCCGTCTTGGTTCATATTGTAGTAGGAGCCGTAGCCGTTGAAGTCCTCGCCCAAGCCGTGGCTGAGGTAAATCATCGAGGTAACGCCATCGAAGCGGAAGCCGTCGAAGTCGTATTCGTCGAGCCAGTATTTGCAGTTAGAGAGCAAGAAATGGAGCACCTGTGGCTTTCCGTAGTTGAAGCAGAGACTATCCCACGCGGGGTGCTCGCGGCGACCGCCGTCGTGGAAGTACTGGTATCCCGTGCCGTCGAAGCGACCGAGTCCCTCGACCTCGTTCTTCACCGCATGGGAGTGCACCAAGTCCATGATGACCGCCAATCCCATGCCGTGGGCATCATCGATGAGGGCTTTCAGTTGCTCGGGGGTGCCGAAACGGCTGGAAGCAGCAAAGAAGTTGCTGACATGGTAGCCAAAGGAGCCATAGTAGGGGTGCTCCTGTATCGCCATGATTTGTACGCAGTTGTAGCCCAATTCCGCGATGCGTGGGAGGACATTGAGACGGAATTCCTCGTAGGTGGATACCTTCTCCTCTTCGGAGGACATACCGATATGACACTCGTATATGTACAGCGCTTCGTCCTTCTTGGCTTTTACTATTTTGCCTTTGTGTTTCCACTCGTATGGTGTCTTCGGTTCCCATACCTGACAGGAGAAAATCTTGGTAACCTCGTCTTGCACCACGCGGTTGGCATAGGAGGGGATGCGCTCTCCTGCGCCTCCGTTCCACTCCACGAGCAGTTTGTACAACTGTCCGTGCTTGAGTGCGCGCGCCGGCAGGTTGATTTCCCAATTGCCGTTGTCGATAGGCTGCAGGCGATATGCTTCGTCTTTCTGCCATCCGTTCATGTCGCCGATAAGGTAGATGGCCGTAGCGTTAGGCGCCCACTCGCGGAAGACCCACCCTTTCTTCGTGCGGTGCAGACCGAAATACAGGTATCCGTCCGCCCACTCTGCCAACTTGGCTCCATTGGTAATCTCTTGCTCCTTGCGGAGTGCATAATCATAACGCCCCATGATAGCCGCCTCATAGGGCTGCAAATACGGATCAGACTGAATTAGTTTCAATGTTGATTTCATATATCGGGTTGGTTGTTGTTTTGCAGTTAGTTCTTTTTTAATTTGCCGACAAAGATACTACTTTTTTTTTATACGCGCAAACAAAATCCGCGATTTTGCATAGTAGAGTTAGCAAAATGCAGAAAAATATGCTTTTTAACACAATTTTTCGCCAAAACATTTGGCGGGTTCGCAGAAAAGCAGTACTTTTGCACCGTGTTTTTCATGGTATTAGATTTTAAGGTTAAATAAAGATTGGGTTGTCGTGATGACAATCCTTCTTTTTTGTGTGTACAACGGCTGCCTGACGAAAGTGTCGGGCAGCCGTTTTTTAGCGGGAATATCAGTATTTGGTTTTTCAACACTATCCGTAACGTGAACTCGAAACGAGATACACATAACAATTCTTGTATTTCAACAAAAAATTCCAAAAACGACCCTCTACATCTCCCTTGAGGGAGACTTATTCTTTAACTTATAATTTCCGTTAATTATTCATTAATTCATTACCAAAAAACAAATTAGTCTTTGACTGCTGAAATAGTTCTCTCATATCGAACTCACGTTATCCGTAGATTACCCCGCCCTAACCCATTGCAGGAGAGATGGGGAGTTTGCATTGTCTCTTTATGCAAGGCTGGCACCTTGACCGCAGGCGAGCCACCTGCGTCCCCAGTGGGTGCACACATGGTGTTTTTTAGCAGGCGGGGATGCCTTCGCACATCGGACAACAAGACGGAAATTCTTATGTCCGTTTTGCGTTATTCTTAATAATCGTACATTTTTGGAAAGGCTTAGACCCTTATTAGACCCTTATTAGACCCTTACTATAACCCGTGTGAGGCGGGGTGGGTGAATCTTAATAATCGTACTGTTTTGTTTGAGCCGCGTTACCGAGGAAATGGTGCGGATGTTAATTTGCAGCCAAATGGGTGTTTTATTTGCATATATGAAAAAAAAGCAGTAACTTTGCGGGCGAATTTGTGAGTTTCTTTATTTCAAATCGCCAGCCTATGTCGCCAACCATTACTATCTTTTGCAAAAACACCAAGCAGTATTACGATGTCCCCCGCGGCATCTCGTTGATTGAACTGAAAGAGCGCATAGGCATTGAGTTGCCGTATCCTGTGGTGGCGGCACATGTGAATTACAAAGCGGAGAATCTTGATTTCCTTCTTTATAAACCCAAGGACGTGGAGTTTTTAGACGCGAGTACCGCCAGCGGTATCCGTTGCTACACCCGCACGCTGAATATGATTTTGGCTTGCGCTATCCATGAGCTCTACCCGCAGGCAGACCTTCGCGTGGAGCACCCTATCAGTAAAGGCTATTACTGCACGCTCCAGTGGAAGAAAGACCATGAGCAGGCGCTCACACCCGACATGATTGCCGCTATCAAGGAGCGCATGCAGCAAATCATCCGCGAAGACCGCAAAATCATTGAGGAAGAGAAGCAGACCAAAGAGGTGATCAAGATGTTCGGCGAGCGCGCTGACGGCGAGAGCACTATCTTCGAGACGCTCGGCAACCCCTACTGCCGCTATTTTCGGATGGGTGATTTTATTGACTACTACACCTCCGTTCTCATGCCTTCCAGCGGATACGTTACCGTGTTCGACTTGGAGCCTTACTACGACGGTATGCTCCTGCGCGTGCCCAGCATGAAGAACCCGCTCGAACTCGAAGAGTCAGTCCCCATG
This sequence comes from Paludibacteraceae bacterium, assembly GCA_016297215.1. Classification (GTDB taxonomy): domain Bacteria; phylum Bacteroidota; class Bacteroidia; order Bacteroidales; family Paludibacteraceae; genus Colicola. Next base: position 51,332 of record JAEDGZ010000001.1, read on the forward strand.
GGCAAGATGTTCGACGTCTTTCAGGAGTACGGAGATTGGAATAAACTGCTCAATATCAACAATGTAGCCGATTTCAATGTCGCTTGCCGCAACAACAAGAGTTTCATCATGATTAAACTTGCGGAAGCCCTTCACGAGAAGAAAATCGCCCTTATTGCCGATGATATCGCTGCGCGAAAAGGCACACGCTTTGTCCTCATCTCGGGACCCTCATCTTCGGGCAAGACCACCTTCTCCAAGCGATTGCAGATACAGTTGCTCGTGAATGGTATCAAGCCCGTCATTATCTCGATGGATAACTATTTCGTGAACCGTGTAGATACCCCCCGCGATGAGAACGGCGATTGGGATTTTGAGAACATCAATGCTCTCGACCTCCCCTATTTCCGCCAGCAGATGAGCGACTTGCTCGAAGGCAAGGAGGTGGAACTCCCCACCTATTCGTTCGAGAAAGGCGAGCGAATCTTCGAGGGCAAACGCCTCCGACTCGACAAAGACAGCGTCATCATCCTCGAAGGACTCCATGCGCTCAATCCTTCCCTGTTGCCCAATATCCCCCGTGAGGCGACCTATAAAATCTTTGTCTCCGCCCTCACCACTATCAATATCGACAACCACAACTGGATTCCCACCATTGATATCCGCCTCCTCCGCCGCATAGTCCGCGACTACAAATACCGCAACTATTCCGCTCGTGAAACCATCTCCCGCTGCCCTTCCGTCATGCGGGGCGAAGAGAAGTGGATTTACCCCTTCCAGGAGGAAGCCGACGTGATGTTCAACTCCGCCTTGCTCTTCGAGTTGGCGGTACTCAAACGCCATGCCGAGCCTATCCTTGCCGAAGTGCCAAAGTTCTGCGATGAATACACGGAGGCGCACCGACTGATTAAGTTCTTGCAGTACTTCGTGGCAATACCCGAGAAAGAAATACCGCCTACCTCCCTCCTCCGCGAGTTCGTCGGTGGCAGTTCATTCAGATACTAAGACAAAAGGAATATGAAAAAACAACTATTGATACTGATGGCGCTCCTGCCTGCTATGCTTTGGGCAAACGACAGCATAAGCAACATAGAGGCAGAAAACATTTCTGTCTCGCACTTGCTGGAGACGGCTGTTGATACCTCTCTCATAGAAACCGATTCCCTACGGAAGCCCTATATCTTGGACGACATGCCACTTGTGGTGGTGCACCAAGCCCCAATGATAGAGGCGTTGCTCAAAGAGAAAATTTATGGTCAGTGCGAACTGGAGGAGATAGACGGTTTCCGAGTACAGATATTCTCTTCCAACCGTCAACAAACCGCCAAGGAGGAGGCACTCACTTTGGAGAAGAAGATGACAGAGTCGGTCTCCGTTGCGGTGTATGTTGCGTACCTTGCGCCTTTTTGGAAGGTACGTCTCGGTAACTTCCGAACTTACGAAGAAGCCAATGCATTTAAGACGCAATTGATTACGCAACACCCTGAATTGCAAGGAGATACCTATATCGTTCGCGATAAAGTACAAGTACGCAAATAGTAAAATAATAGACCATGAACCTACAAGCATTCAACCCAAATCCCGATACAACCAAGCAACTTGAGGAGCAAGTATATCAAGTACTGACCGCTTTGGGAGAAGACCCCCATCGCTCAGGCTTGGAGAAGACACCCCACAGAGTGGGGGAAGCCCTGCAATTCCTTACCAAAGGATACCAAGAAGACCCCGAAGCAATACTCCGCTCCGCACTCTTCGAGGAAGACTACCGCCAGATGGTGGTAGTTAAAGACATTGATTTCTATTCCCTCTGCGAGCACCACATGTTGCCTTTCTTTGGCAAAGCTCATGTGGCATATATCCCTAATGGTAAAATCACGGGCTTGAGCAAAATCGCTCGTGTAGTGGATGTCTTTGCTCGCCGTCTGCAAGTACAAGAGCGCATGACCACGCAAATCAAAGACTGCATCCAAAACACACTCAATCCACTTGGGGTAATGGTCGTTATCGAGGCTGAGCACCTCTGCATGCAGATGCGCGGTGTACAAAAGCCCCACTCCTTAACCACCACCTCCGACTTCACAGGTGCTTTCACCCACCTCGAAACCCGCAACGAGTTTCTCCGTTTGATAAAAGGTTAAAACAAGTTTCCCATTTCTTGCTTATGTCCTTTCTTTGCATTTTGGCGGCAGTAGCCAGTTTCGTTATTGAGACAAAGTCGAGCATCTCGGCAAGTGGCGATTTACCAGAAGGGGCAACTGCTATTTATGAGTGTACTTACCAAAAGGGACACCTCACAAAAGGTAATACAGCCACTCTGACTTTGACGGGGTGGCAGCGTGCTTGTATTCAGCGTGTTACACTCTATATGCGGTCAAACAAGACATCCGGAGCAGGGAGTTTGCTTATGCAAGTGGGTGGAAATACGGTGTGGAAAATAGCAGAAAGTCCGTTTAACTCAAAAACATGGTATGGCAACTATATAGATACTTTTGTGCCCATTTCGCATAGTTTCTCTCCATCGGTTTCTTCCTCGGAAGGAGATGTGCAGATAACAGTATCGGCAAGCGAAAATTCCTTGCATATTGAGCGTTACGAGATTGAATGGGAGCAAGCAGAGGCGCGTCCATACACAGTTAGTTTTGTAGCGGATGGCTATAGCATTGCTGAACAAGCGAGCGAGGCGGCTGTAGGTGAAGGCATAGAACTACCTTTGTTTCCGAATATTTCCGATTGGTTTTTCATAGGATGGAGCGAGGTGCCGATAGTAGAAACAACGAGTTGTCCGAGGCTATATATGGCCGGTTCGCGTTATTTTCCATCGTTCGACACGCGGCTGTACGCAGTCTATACCAATTATGATTCCCCCAACCTGCGGACGAAACAATGCACGGAAGCACGATCGGGGTATTACGCGCTGGCTTTTCCAATCACGAAGAACGCGCTGAATGGGTGTGTGGAGGAAACGATGTGTGGCGTGCCACTTACAGAGGTAGCATTGCAAAAGAATAGTGAGGGAAGATATGAACGATTGTTTGGGATATTGCCTTCGATGGTATATAGTGTAGATTTCTTGAATGATAGTATTGCGCACCTATGGCAAGCGGAGAGTGGTGTAGGTATAGGGTATAAAAATGGTAAGGTGTGTGTCGGCATATCAGATTGGCACTATCGGATTTTGGCAGATTCAACTTTTGCCTTCTATGTGCCGCAAGATAGTGTTCGTTCGCGGGTGTTAACTGCCTACTATGATAGTAAGAATCAGTGTTGGCTGGCATCATGCGTATCTCTGGCAAATTCTTCACTGAAGAGTCAGGCGTTGTTATTTGAGGCTGATTATACAGATCTTCCTATTTTATATACATCTTTTCCATACGGGCAAGGGATTCCGTCGGTGAGTACATTACCAGAGGTTACGGGTACAAACGTGGTGCAGATGGGGATATATCGTTTGTATATCATGTCGAACGGCAAGAAGATATTACAATATGAGGCTCAATAATGATGCGTAACTAACAAAGAATGCCAATCTATTCGTGTGGATAGATTGGCATCTTTTATTATACAACTCTTCGACGTTTGTGTAAGATATTTTGTTTATTTCGCCAGCAGTTCGCGTACTTTGAGGTTGATGGCTTTGCCTTCGGCGCGCCCGGCGAGTTGCTTGGTGGCAACGCCCATCACCTTGCCCATGTCTTGCGGGCTCGTGGCACCCACTTGGGCAATGATTTCCGTGAGGGCGGCGGTCAGTTCCTCCTCCGTCATCATAGCGGGCAGGTAACGCTCAATTATCTTGCATTGCGCCAACTCGTCCTCTGCCAACTCGGGGCGATTGGCATCGATGAACATCTGCGCCGACTCCTTGCGCTGCTTCACCATCTTTTGCAGAATCTGCAACGCTTTGTCGTCGTGCAACTCGCCGTCGCCGCCCTTGGCAGTCTTTGCCTCTAAGAACTCTTTCTTGATTCCGCGCAACGCGTCCAGCGCCACTTTATCTTTTGCGAGCATCGCTTTCTTGATATCCTCGCTGATTTGGTCGAATAACATGGTTTTATTTGACAATTTTACAATTTACAATTTGACAATTTATTGGCTTGTGCTCTGAGTAATTTAGCAGGCGAGGATGCCTGCGCACCCAGGCAACATTATGGTCTATAGGAATATCAGTTGCACAATGATATACACGGGCAGGAGGATGATAAGCGAGAACTTAATCATATAGCCGAAGAAGGACGGCATCTTGATATTGTTCTCCTCCGCAATGGCTTTCACCATGAAGTTCGGTCCGTTGCCGATATAGGTCATCGCGCCGAACATCACAGCACCGAGCGAGATGGCTTTGAGCAGCACCTCGGGGATACCTGCCACGAAGGACTTACCCTCTACGACCCCGTTCACGACACCTGCACTAGCAGCCGCCAGCGAATCGGGCAGACCGCTCGCCACACCATGGAAGGCTACGGCGGTAGGCGTGTTGTCGAGGAAGGACGATAGCAGACCGGTAGCATAGTAGAACTGCCACGGACTATGCAGCCCCAATTCTCCGGCATGTGCTTTCAGGAACTCCAGAGCGGGCGTCATGGTGGTGAAAATTCCGAGGAAAAGCACTGCCACCTCAATGATAGGCTCCCATGTGAACTTGTTGTCCTCATAGCGCACACTCTTCTTGGTGGTGTAGAGGCTGAGTAGCAGGAGCGAGACAAGTACGATTTCACGCAAGAACTTCAGCCATATCGGAGCGTTCTCCTCGCCCATCTGCGGGATGGTACCCTCGTTGATAAACGCCACGCTCAGCACCACGCCGATGAGATACAAGAAATTGATGTTCCCCTGCAAGTGCAGCGGCTGCTTCTCGCGCGCGTCGGCGGAGAGGGCTGTCCATTCTTCTTTCCGATAGAAGAACGTATCCATCACGAAATAGATCGCCAAGAGAATCACACCCGTTACAGCCCACTCGGGCGCCAAGTGCATGAACCACGAGAACGAGGCGCCGCGCAGGAAGAGCATGAACAATGGGGGGTCTCCCAGCGGGGTCAACAGTCCGCCGCAGTTAGCCACCAGCGCGATGAAGAAGAGAATGGTGTGGGTGGTGTACTTGCGTTGCTGATTCGTAGCAATCACCGGACGGATGAGCAGCATCGCCGCGCCCGTTGTGCCCATGATACTCGCCAGCAACCATCCTACGCCGAGAAAGGTCGTGTTAATCCACGGCTTGGCTTTGATGTCGCCGCTGAGGTGGATACCGCCAGTGATGACGAACAACGCCAGCAGCAGGATGATAAACGGCACGTAGTCGTACAGCAGTTGGTGCTCCAACTCATGCATCATGCCGCCGATAATCAGGCACACCGCCGTGGGCACGCCCAGCACCAACGACACAATCAACTTGTTCATGTTCTTTTCCCAGAACTTCTCTGCCACCAGCGGTCCGATGGCAATCATCAAGAGCATTATTCCAAACGGAATCATACTCCACGCGGAATGTACAAATTCTTCCATAATTTTATTGTTTTACTTTTCGATATTTGCCTTCTATCAAGAGCATACCAGGAAGTATCTCGCCTCCGGCTTTCTTCTTGAAGGTGGTGTAGGTCAGTTCGGCTCCCTCGCCCTGCTCGGTAACGGCGTTGTAGCGATTATCCCAAACCTTGCCTTTGACGGGTTGCACGGTGGCAACATATTTATAGGTCGTCTTGCCGGTAGCGGGGTCTTCCACTCGTTGTACAACTTGAAATTTTGATTTCTCGGTGATGCCCTCTTTCATGCCAATCTTCGCTGCATAGCCATCTATCATGCCACGTTTATTGTATAGCGTGGAATAGATAGGGGTTTTCACTTTGAAGTCCTCGTACTGCAGACCCAAGGCGGCGATGTTCTTATCCATCGAGCGAGCGCAAATGGTCTTCACCAATTCCGAACGTTCATACTGCCCTTTGAGGACGCTCTTCTTGTCAAATTCATACTCGTGTGCCACATACTTGAGTCGGAAGAGCGAGTTGTCTTGCAGGAATCCGGCTATCTTGGCGGAGTCGGGGGTAGCAGTGTAGTAGTTGCGATAGAAAATATTGGCAATTGAGTCGTTCCATTGCAACTGAAAAAGGTAACTATGGGTTTTCACCTTGAATCCCGTGAAGGAGTCCGCTATGGCAGCCGCGGTGTTGTAGAGATCTCTGCCTGTGTTTCCGCCAAAAATACCATCAAAGATACCTCCTATCACCGCCATCGCTGCTTTGGCAGCCTGTGCCTCTTGCTCAGCGGTTACGTAGGTGATATCGTTTACCAGCACGAAGGTGTTGGCAATCAGTTCTTCGCCGGCATCGGAAAGAGTAGCCAATCCGCGGGTGGTTTGCAGTGCTAACGCCACATCCACATCGCTGGCGTTGTACTGCCCGCGTTGAGCAATCAAGTCCGTATTGAACACAGCCGTTTCCACACTCTCACCATGCAGGTTGAACCACTTTCCCACCATGATTCTGCCCACATTATTCCTATTGAGCAGGTCTTCCATCTTTTGTGCATTCTTCTTAAGTTCCTGCTGCGTGAGTGCATGGCCGTAGGTGGCTTTGTAGAATCCCGTGTCTCGAAGTTGGACGCCGACTATTTGGCTATTGTCGAACATTCGAAATCCCGCTTCGTGCTCGTCGTATTTGTCGGGCATAGGTAGGTTGTCGAAGGCAATCAGGATGTCGTTGCCGAACTCATCCTCGGGATGATAAACAATCATCGTTGCCAAAGCGTTTCGTCGATAGGACAAATCCTCTTGCGCATAGAGCAGGCAGAGGGGCAAGCACAGCAGGCAACACAGCCATGCACGTCTTGTTAGAGAATATATGGTCATATTATCGCAAGAATCCGATGTTGGTGGTAGTAGGTTGTTGCCCTTTGCCGAATGCTACGCCTACTTCGCGCATGGCACCGATGCGTTGTTTCTCTAAGTCCACACCGTCTTGATACTGCTTCATCTCGAACTTCCAGTCGTCGAGCACTTTTCCCTTAATCTCTTTGTAGAGACTAATGGCATCCTCATAGCATTTGGCATCGGGGTATATCTCTGCGAGGAACTCGCCCGCTTTCTGCGCGCCTGTGGCGTTCTGCTCTGCTGCCCATGCCATGCGTGCCTGCGCCAGTAGCTCTACGCAGCGTTGGTCAATCAACTGCTGATAGATGGAGAGACCTTGTTGTAGAGCCTCATCGTATGCTTTGCATTGCGACGGGATAAGTGCAACAAGGCTTAAAGCCTCTTCATATTGTTTTTGCCCCGCCAAATAAGCGGCTTTCTTCAAGATGTTGGCTGCCTCGCTGTCGTAATAGCGGACAATCTTCTCTTTCCCCTCTTGCACAAAGGCTTTCATCTGCGGGTTGTTGAGATTGAGGTTGCTCAGTGCTTTCAGGTAGCAACGGTTCTCGTTCTCGCCAATCCCTTTCACGCGCATGGTGGTGGAAGCCAACACCTTTTGTGCCATATAGTCGGCGATGAAAAGCGTTACATCCATCGTTTCCACCACCTTTGCCGGCGGACCTGCCAACACATCTTTGTCCACAGGCTCTACTACGGCTGTCAAGAAAAATTGACTTAAGTAGTCCATACCGGCAACGCCGTTGTTGGACAGCAGTTGCAAGAGACGGTTCTGCAGAATCCCCTTTGCCTGTGCAGGGAAAGGTTCTGCCTGCTGCTCTACGACCACGGAGAGCGGTAAAAACTCGGTGGCATTTTGTGCCACGCACATCGTAGCCATCAAAACGGCTACTATGCTGATATATATGCGTTTCATATTGTTGAGAGTTGAGAGTAGCAATGCACTCATAATTCATAACTCATAATTCATAATTCCCAATTTACTTCTCCCCTAAGATAATCACGGCTCTGCCCAATCCTTTTACGAGCACTTTGCTCGGTATCTTGTAGGGCTCTTTGCGCAACATCTTCGATAGACTGCGAGCAAACGCGTATGCGTCTATGGCTACGCCGTAGTCATCATATACGGGTATGCGCACTTGGGTGAAATTCATCACATTCTCGCTGGCATAAGGCATGGAGAAACGCCCGCTTACGGTGTTCTGGCGCATCCAGCGCAGGATGACATCCGTCAGTTCATCATCGCCGAACTCGCTCTCCAAATCAATGCCTCTCTCATTTCCGGCAAACACCTTGATATCCAGCACAATCTCGCGCCCGATAGTCTGCATCTCGGTGAAATGCTCTTGCAGGCGATAGTTGAAGTTGTCGATATTAGCCACTATCGCCTCTTCGAGCAGCACATCCACGTCTGCGGTCATCGACGGTGCTCCTGTGCCGCTCACCGCTCCAATACTCTTGCCCGTATAGGCATCTTTGGCTTCCAAGATATAGCTGATGGAGTGTTTGGGACCCATATCTTTCATTTCCCAACTCAAGTCAAGAATGATATCTGCCTTTGCCACACGCGCCAACTCGTCCAGCGGACTTTCCGCCAGTTCGTTGCCCTGTTTGCTCACGGTGAGGTTGTCCTCGGCGCGTTGTTGCTCCAGATTCTTGATGGCTTGCTCAAGGCTCTGCAATGGGAACTGACGCTCTGCCATCAGGTCGTTGATTTTGGCGATGGCAAGGCGCAATCCCATATCTTCCTGGAGTGCCTGCTTGTAGTTGGGGATGCGGGTAGTGGTACCCATGTTATCTACCTCGGTGAAGTATCCGTTTCGGATGCACCATTCGTCAGACGGAAAAACCATCAACTCAGGTTTCTTAATCTGTGCATTCGCCATCAGCGAACACATGAGGCAGCAGATGGCTGCGAAGTATAACTTTTTCATAATAGTGATTAGTGGTCAGTGGTTAGTAGTCGGTGGGGATGATGCCGTCGGCTTGCAAGCGTCTTTTCAGCCCTGCGCGGTCAACGGTAACGGTTACGGTCTGCACCATCTGCGTGTTGGTGCGCTCGAAGGAGGAGGTGTTGGTGCGGCGGTCTTGCAGAGAACAATAGTTGTTCCATGCTCCGTTGTCCTCGAAGAAAGCATTGAAATAGTCCTCGTGTTTCTCTTGTGCATTCATATCGAACACCAGCGGCTTGAGGTCGCTAATACCGTTGGACGCCGCCTTTGCACCCTTGAAAATCACATCGCGCACCGCCTGACGCTTGGCATCGGCAAAACCTACTGCGGCGTTGCGGGCTCTTACTTGCACGCGCAACACATAACTGCCATCGTAGTTGGCGGATAAGACTTGTGTAGATTGATCGTAATATGCTTGCGAACGTTTCACGCCGCAACTGCTCATCACCAGCATGCCTGCCAACATCGTGAGCAGTATCACATAAGAAGAATGTTTCATAATTATAGGTAGTATTAGTTGAGAGTTAAGAGTTGCTCGGTATCAGAATCCTGCATTCAACGACCGCACCACGCCGGCAGCCTCCAGCGCCTTGCGCAGGTCGTCCTTGCGTACGCTCACAGTTACTCCTACGCGATATTCTTTTCCTACTTTCGTTACCTCCGTGGTGCCTGCGATGATAGAAGCATACTTTTGAAACTCCCCTCCATCGGCAAAGAACGAACGGAAGTACTCCTCATGCGCGGTCTCTGCTCCGGGGGTGTTGCAGAGCGGGCGTTGCGCCACACAACCCTCGCCACCGCCGTAGCCTTTGAAGATCACACCGTGCACAGCGTTTTTGCGGCATTGGTCTTCTGCCACCTGCGCTTTCTTGGAGTAACTGTACACGCGCACGAGGTAGGTACCTTGTACGGCATTGCCGGCGCACGTAATCTCATAGCGGAATTGGTGGGTGTCCTTTTCGGCTTTCTTCTTGCTTCCCGCCCATGCGGCAGTACTCACCATCAGCAGACTCAACAGCCATGCTGCGGTCATTAGCATTTTGTGTTTCATAAGAATAAAGGTATTATTCGTTGTTTTTGTTATCCGGGTGCGCAGGCGTCCCCGCCTGCTATCGTAATTTTTGTAATGGAGGTGCGGTCTCCAGGTCGCACCGTTGTTTTCGTATCTTTCGTAATGCCCACTGCCCACTAATCCAGTTTCAGCACCGCCAAGAACGCTTTCTGCGGCACCTCTACGTTGCCTATCTGCTTCATGCGTTTCTTGCCTTTCTTTTGCTTCTCCAGCAGTTTGCGCTTGCGGCTCACGTCGCCGCCGTAGCACTTCGCCAGCACGTCTTTGCGCACCTGCTTCACCGTCTCGCGGGCGATGATTTTCGCGCCTATCGCCGCCTGTATGGCGATGTCGAACTGCTGACGGGGAAGCAACTCTTTCAGTTTCTCGCACATCCTCCGCCCGAAGTCCACGGCGTTGTCGCGGTGGGTCAGCGTGGAGAGTGCGTCCACCTGCTCGCCGTTGAGCAGGATATCGAGTTTCACGAGGTTCGACGGGCGGAAGCCGTTGGCATGCCAGTCGAAAGACGCATAACCCTTCGAGATGGATTTCAGTTTGTCGTAGAAGTCAATCACTATCTCGCCCAGCGGCATGTCGAACAGCAGTTCCATACGGTCGCCGGAGATATACTCCTGCTTCACCAACTCGCCGCGTTTGCCGAGGCAGAGCGTCATGATAGGTCCGATGAAGTTGCTCGTCGTGATGACCGACGCGCGGATATACGGTTCCTCTATGCGGTCTATCTCCGTCAGGTCGGGCATGCCCGCGGGGTTGTGCACCTCCTTCATGCCGCCGTCTTTGGTATAGACGTTGTAACTCACGTTGGGCACGGTGGTGATGACATCCATGTTAAACTCCCTGTCGAGCCGCTCCTGCACTATCTCCATGTGGAGCAGCCCGAGGAAGCCGCAGCGGAAACCAAAGCCGAGGGCGATAGACGACTCGGGCGTGAACGTCAGCGAGGCGTCGTTCAGTTGCAGTTTCTCCAGCGACGAGCGCAGGTCTTCGTAGTCCTCTGCTTCAATGGGATAGACGCCCGCAAAGACCATCGACTTCACCTCCTCGAAGCCCGCAATCGCTTTCTCGCAGGGGCGCGCCACGTGGGTGATGGTGTCGCCCACACGCACCTCCGACGAGGTCTTGATACCCGAGATGATATACCCCACATTGCCCGCCGCTATCTCTTGCCGCGGCTGCATGTCGAGTTTCAGCACGCCTATCTCATCGGCGTCATACTCCTTGCCTGTGTTCACGAAGCGCACGCGGTCGCCCGAGCGCAACGTGCCGTTCACCACCTTGAAGTAAGCGATGATACCGCGGAAACTGTTGAATATCGAGTCGAAGACAAGGCATTGCAGCGGCGCGTCGGGGTCGCCCTCAGGCGCAGGAATACGCTCCACGATGGCGTCCAGTATGGCGGATACGCCCTCCCCCGTCTTCGCCGAGCAGCGCAGTATCTCCTCGCGTTTGCAGCCCAGCAGGTCGATTATCTCGTCCTCCACGCGCTCGGGCATGGCGGAGTCCATGTCGCACTTGTTCATCACGGGGATAATCTCCAAGTCATGCTCCAGCGCCATGTAGAGGTTGCTGATGGTCTGCGCCTGCACGCCCTGCGACGCGTCCACCACGAGCAGCGCGCCCTCGCAGGCGGCGATGGAGCGGCTCACCTCGTAGGAGAAGTCCACGTGCCCCGGGGTGTCAATCAGGTTCAGCGTATAGTCCTTGTAGCGCATCTGGATGGCGTGGCTCTTGATGGTGATGCCGCGCTCCTTCTCCAGGTCCATATCGTCCAGCACTTGGTTCTCCATATCTTTCTTATCCACCGTGCCGGTCATCTCCAGCATGCGGTCTGCCAACGTGCTCTTACCGTGGTCAATATGGGCGATAATACAAAAGTTGCGTATATTCTTCATAATCTTCTTGTGAGACTAAGGATTAAGGACTTTCTTTGGATTAAGGATGAAGGACACAAGATTAAAGACTAAATAGTTCCGACCATGAGATTTCAGAGACGATGGTAATAAGTCTTTTATCCTTCATCCTTTATCCATCTAAAACCGCCGCAAAGGTACAAAAAATTTTCCTTTTTTGCAAATGTTTTCTTATTTTTTGACAAAATTATTCAAAATATGCGAGTGGGATAGGCTTTATTGTATTGTGTAAGCAAAGCCGGAGGACAATTAAGGGGCGAGTTGGATAGATGAGAGAGACTTTTTATATATAGCAAGAATCAGATATAAGTTAATACGACCAAAGTAATCAGCTCTATGGAGTTAGTGATTAGTTAGTGATTAGTTAGTGATTAGTTAGTGATTAGTTAGTGATTAGTTAACGATTACCGAGACTATCCGCTATGTATTTTGAGTTCTTGTTATATATTATCCGGAAATTTCCGATGTTAGACAATCGGGTGATTTGTGCCAATAAGAGAGCGGATGTTTTTTTTATGTATTATAATCCTCTGCGTTGCATAAAGAGCACACGGTAAGGAACGTATTTTTTCTTTTTTTCTTGCATATTTCGCAAAAAAGCAGTAACTTTGCCGCCAAATTTGTGTGGATGAAGAATTTTGTAAGATAGAAGAACGTTCAATAGGCAGATTTATAAAGTCATAATGGTTCTTTAAGAGTTGCTTCACTTACAAACTGATGCCCCAAAAAGGATATGCAAAAACGATAACTTTCTCTCGATTCATCGAGGATACAAATAACAAAACAGAGATGAAAAAGCATATAGCTATCATAGCTGGCGGCGATAGTTCGGAGCATGAGGTGTCGCTGCGTAGTGCGGCGGGGATATACTCGTTTTTAGACAAGAAGCGTTATGAGGTGCATATCGTTCGTGTGCGAGGCAAGCAGTGGGAAGTGGAGGTCGAAGAAGGCGTGTTAGTGCCGATAGACAAGAATGATTTTTCCTATACTTATCAAGGCGAGAAGCGCACGTTCGATTATGCGTATATCACTATCCACGGCACGCCGGGCGAGAACGGGCGGCTGCAAGGCTACCTCGATATGATGGGCATTCCGTATTCGTGTTGCGGCGTGCTGGCGGCGGCGATGACGTTCAACAAGTATGCCTGCAACCACTACTTGCATGGTTTCGGCATCCGCATCGCACCGAGCCTGCTGCTGCGCAAGGGGGAGGCACGCCCGATGGACGAGGAGATAGTGGCGAAGATAGGGCTACCATGTTTCATCAAGAGCAATGTGGGCGGGTCGAGCTTCGGCTGCACGAAAGTGAAGACGCAGGCAGAGGTGGCGCCCGCCATTGCGCGCGCCTTCGAGGAGGGCGATGAAGTCATCTGCGAAGCGTTCATGCAAGGTACAGAAATCACCTGCGGTGTGTATAAGACGCGGGAGAAAGCAGTGGCATTCCCAATCACGGAGGTGGTAACGAAGAATGAGTTCTTCGACTACGATGCGAAGTACAAAGGGCAGGTGGATGAGATAACACCGGCGCGTATCCCCGATGAGGTGCGCGATGCAGTGCAAGCGCTGACGCTCAAGATATACGATATCCTCGGCTGCCACGGGATTATTCGGGTGGATTATATATTGACAAGTGGTCAGTGTTCAGTGGTTAGTGGTCAGTTGCCGGTGGAGATAAACCTGTTGGAAGTGAACACCACGCCCGGAATGACGGCGACCTCGTTCATCCCCCAACAAGTGCGCGCCGCAGGGCTGAACATCGGCGAAGTGCTGAGCGAAATCATTGAAGGATGAAGAAGCGCTACGCGCTGTAAAGAAACTACGTGTAAGAAAGCCCAATCGGGCTGTAAAGAAAATAAATGTTGGAAAAGCCCTACGGGCTGTACACGGAGCGAAGCGGAGTTACTTACACGAAGTTACAATACACGAAGTTTCCTACACGGAGCGAAGCGGAGTTACTTACACGAAGTTATATGATAGATTCATACTTATCACAATTAGATTGGTCGCGGGAGCCGCAGGGCTTGTATGCGCCCATCGCCTACACGCTGGCATCGGGCGGCAAACGCATCCGCCCTACCCTCGCACTCATCGCCTGCCAACTGTTCGGCGGAAAGGAAGAAGATGTGGTGCCCGCCGCATTGGCACTGGAGGTGTTTCATAACTTCACCCTGCTGCACGACGATGTGATGGATAAAGCATCGGTGCGCCGCGGACGACCGACCGTGCATGTGAAATGGGACGACAACACCGCCATCCTATCGGGCGACCAGATGCTGATAGAAGCATACAAACTGCTCAGCCAAGTGCGGGAAGATAAGTTGCCGCAGGTGCTCCGTCTCTTCAACAAGATGGCAACGGAGATATGCGAGGGGCAGCAATATGACGTGGATTTCGAGCGCAGAGACGATGTGTCGCTCAACGATTATATGATGATGATCCGTCTCAAGACCTCCGTGTTGCTCGCCACCGCCTTACAGATAGGTGCGTATATCGCCAATGCGACCGAGGAGCAGCAGCAAGCGTTGTACGACTTTGGCATCCATATCGGGCTGGCGTTTCAGTTGCAGGACGACATCTTAGATGTGTATGGCGACCCCGCCACTTTCGGCAAAGCCATCGGCGGCGATATCCTCTACAACAAAAAGACCTATATGCTCCTCACCGCCCTGCAACGCGCAGAGGGCGAGACACGGCAGGCGTTGCTGGGATGGATGGCTGACACCACGCATACACCTGAGGAGAAGATAGCCGCCGTAACCGACCTTTACACCCGTCTCGGTGTGCGCGAAGTATGTGAAGAGGTGATGGCAGAGCACACGCACGAAGCACTCCGCCTGCTCAACACCCTCCCGCAGAACAACGCCACCAACCAACTGCGCGCACTTGCGGAGAAACTGAGTACACGTAATAAGTAATTTACCGAAAGGGCGGGGGTGAACATATAATTATCGTTTCTTTTTTAACATATAATTATCGTGTAATTTATCATTAATTTTATCATCGCAAAATTATACGAATAATTATACGGCAATTATATGTTAGCAACACGATAATTACAAGTTCTGAAAATCATTACCACCGCATGGCAAATCGTAAATCGTAAATTCGTAAATCGTAAATAAACAATTATGCCTTACCGTCGATTACCGAACACAGACCAAGCGCGACTGACCGCCTTGCAGATGGCTGTTCAGCGTGCTAGCGAAGCCGACTTCACCGAACAGGTCTTGCAGTATAAGACCCTCAGTGAGGCGCAACGTTTCCTGATGCAGTTTGAGAACATCGTGATGCAGTACCACGAGAACTTCCGCACGAAGGTGTCTGCCAACAAGCAGTATCGCAAGGTGGTGCAGAACGCGAGGATGTATATCTCACACTTCATTCAGGTGCTTAACCTCGCCGTCATCCGCGGGGAGATAAAAGCCGAGCAAAAAGAACTCTACGGGCTTGACCCGAACAACCATATCGTGCCCGACCTGAGCAGCGAAGAGGACTTGCTGGTATGGGGAGAGAACATCATTCAGGGCGAGCAGAAACGTACCTCCATGGGCGGCTTCGCGATATACAACCCCGCTATCGCCAAGGTGAAGGTGCATTACGACATCTTCAAAGACCACCAGATGAGCCACACTCTGCATAAGAAAGCCACCTCGCGCGTGATGGGCGATGTGGAAACCATGCGCAAGCAGGCAGATGCCATCATACTGAATATATGGAACGAGGTAGAGAGTTACTACAAAGACCTGCTGCCTTACGACAAACTCTGCCACTGCAAGAACTACGGCGTTATCTACTACTATCGGCCGACAGAAAAAAAACTCTCTGCCGAGACCGACAGAGAGATACTTCGTTTGCGAGAAAGCCAACCGACTATTGATTTCGGTCAACCACCAACGACGGACTGACCACACGGTTCATCAATTGGTCATGCCACAAGGTAGGTAGTGGTTGGTGCTTCAACTGGAAATCAAAGCACACACCCATCTTAAACGACTCCTTGTGTTGGCGCAAAAACTTATCATAGTAACCGCCGCCACGACCGATACGATGACACTTGGTGTCAAACACCACGCCGGGCACCAGAATCAAATCAATCTTGCCCATATACGATTCGCCCTGAGGCTCCGGCACCCCCATACGCCCGTGGTGGAGCATCTCCTCACCCTCATAACGGCGCACCTCCATATAATGACGATGCGTAACCGGCAGCAAGATGGTCTTTGAATCACGATACTTCTCCAGCAACGACCGCAAGTCCACTTCGTTATGGATGGGATAATAGGCTAAAATGGTTTGGGCGTTTTGGAAATGGCGCATCTGCTCAATATGGGAAATGATAGTAGCCGAGTCGGCGGCGATACTCTCTTCCGGATAAACACGACGACGCTGCTCTATGATAGCACGAATAGCACTCTGTTGCGCACGCTTCTTATTCCACGGGAGAAGATTCTTGAAGTCAATGAACTGAGATTCGAATAGCATTATACAGTAAAAATTACAAATCAATAGAAAACGGCGGCAAAATTACAAAATTATTTGCAAATACACAAATTATGGCACTGATTTTGTCCATAAAAAACGAAATGAAACGCTTTTTACACATAATTCTTCTTTTCTTTCCCCTCTGCGGGTGTATTCTCATAGGATGTAGCAACTCCACCACCACCGTTACCAAGTCTTCCGTGGCGCAGTTGTCGGCTTTCTCGTTTGCAGCCAACGACTCGTTCCCGGGCTTAGCAAAGGCGGTTTTCAAGATAGAAGAGCGATTAGATACGGGTTTGGTGCATAACCCAGACTCCATTATGTACGGCACACGGTTGGACTCGGTAGTGCCGAAGTTCACCTTTGCTGCCACCCCGGGTGCTGCTGTGCTGACGGTGGGCGACACAACGATAGTACTTACAGGCAAGGACACCGTGGATTTCACGAAGGGACCTATCTATCTGACCGTTACCTCGCAGGATGCATCGAATACCAAGGTGTATGAGATAGTGGCAACGGTGCATCAGGTGGACCCCGACCTATTCGTATGGACACAACTCACCCCCGCCGTCTATCCGGCGGACAACAGCGAGCAGCAGGTGTTGGCACTGGGCGATAAGATGGTGCTGGTAAAGAACAACGGTTTCCGCACCTCCGTCTTCACCTCCGCCGACGGAGCAACTTGGTCGAGCGAGCAAGTGCCGACGGGGTTGCCGCTCACTACGCGCGTGCGCAGTATCATATCCGATAACAGCACACTTTATTATGCCGAAGACTCTGTACTCTATACCTCGACGGATGCCCTCACTTGGCAGCAGACAAGTTATGCCGGAAGCGGTTTCTCGCTCAAGACCATGCTCATGGCATGGAACGAGACGGTGTGGGCGCTGGCGGAAGACGGCGAGGGGCTTGTTTTGGCGAATATGCAAAATGGCAGGCTGCAACCCACCACCCTGCGTCCGCGCTCTCCTTTCCCCGTCAGCGACTTCGCTGCAGTGGCGTTCGAGAGCGCCAGCAACCGTGCAAGGGCGATGATTCTCGGCGGCTTCGCAGAGAACGGCTCCGCGCTGAACACTCGATGGAGCATTGAGTATGCCACCACCATCGCGGAAAACGGCGGCTACCGTATGCAGGACTTCTCCGTCGACCGCCCGCACTTCACACGCCTCACCGGCGCGAGCGTGGTGTGGTACAACCACCAACTATATATGTTCGGCGGCGTGGATGCCGAGATGCAGTATCAAGGCAGAGACATCCTGATAAGCACCGACGAGGGGGTCAACTGGACGCGGGCAGATACCGCGAAATGCCAACTGCCGGAGACCTACACGGCGCGGCAAGGACAGTCGGTCATCGTGCGCGACAACGATATATACGTCATCGGCGGCGAGTCGCAGACCGAGACTTTCAGCGACGTCTATCGCGGCAGACTCAACTCGATAGATTGGGAATAAGAAAGATTAAGGACCGCTCGCTACGCTCACTGAAAGACTAAGGATAAAAAACTTATTAGGCTCCACTCTGAGCACAAAACAAACTCCCAAACACGAAGTTCCCAACAGGAACTGACCAACAGGAACTGACCAACATAAAATTAACAAATAAACACTTACAATTATGACTATTTCCAACTACAACTTCGCCGACAAGAAGGCGATTGTGCGCGTGGACTTCAATGTACCACTCGATGAGAACGGACACATCACTGACGACACCCGTATCCGCGGTGCGCTGCCTACCCTGAAGCATATCCTTGCTCAGGGCGGAGCGCTGATTATCATGTCCCACATGGGCAAGCCCAAGGGCAAAGTGAACCCCAAGATGAGTCTGAGCCAAATCGCTGACGCTGTTTCTGCAGCCCTCGGCGCACCCGTACAGTTCGCGCCCGACTGCGCAAAAGCACAGGAGCAGGCGGCGGCTCTCAAATCCGGAGAGGTACTCTTGCTGGAGAACCTGCGCTTCTATCCCGAGGAGGAAGGCAAACCCGTTGGTATCGACAAGGAAGACCCCGCTTACGACGAGGCAAAGAAAGCCATGAAAGCAAGCCAAAAAGAGTTTGCCAAGACCCTGGCTTCGTATGCTGACTGCTACGTGAACGATGCCTTCGGTACCGCTCACCGCAAGCATGCTTCCACCGCTGTGATTGCAGACTACTTCGATGCGGACAACAAGATGCTCGGCTTCCTGATGGAGAAAGAGGTAGAGGCAGTAGACAACATCCTCTCCAACATCAAGCACCCCTTCACCGCTATCATGGGCGGCTCGAAAGTATCGACCAAAATCGGTATCATCGAGAACCTGATGGACAAGGTGGACAACCTCATCCTCTGCGGCGGTATGACCTACACCTTCGCTAAAGCGCAAGGCGGGCAGATCGGTAACTCCATCTGCGAGGACGATAAGTTGGAACTCGCGCTCGACATCATCGCTCAAGCTAAAGCCAAAGGTGTGAATCTCGTACTGGGCACCGACTGTGTAGCAGGCGACGCCTTCTCCAACGATGCACACCAGCAGGTTTGCCCCGCCAACGCCGTACCCGAAGGCTGGGAAGGTATGGACGCAGGTCCTGCCAGCCGTGAGGCATTTGCAGCGGCTATCCGCGGCGCAAAGACCATCCTTTGGAACGGTCCTGCAGGCGTGTTCGAGTTCGATAACTTCACCGCAGGCTCCCGCGCGATCGCTGAGGCCATCGCAGAGGCTACCGACAACGGCGCTTACTCCCTCATCGGCGGCGGCGACAGCGTGGCTTGTATCAACAAGTTCGGCTTGGCTGACCGCGTAAGTTATATCTCCACCGGTGGCGGTGCGCTGCTCGAAGCCATCGAAGGCAAAGTCCTCCCGGGCGTAGCCGCTATCAAGGGATAACAAATTAGAAGTTTCAGGTTTCAAGTTTCAGCCTCGATAGGTCGGGGCTACATCCGAACATGAAACCTGAAACCTGAAACTTGAAACATAAAACACAAACAACTGATACAAAATGGATATAGTAGGAAAAATCATACAGGTTCTTCCTGTACAAGAAGGTGTTAGCAAAACGGGTAACCCATGGAAAGTACAGTCGTATGTATTGGAGACTCAAGAGCAATACCCTCGCAAGGTCTGCTTTGAAATCTTCGGCGAGGAGCGTATCAAGAACAACCTTTGCAACATTGACGACTTGGTAACCGTTTCGTTCGACATTGAGTCGCGCGAGTTCAACGGTCGCTGGTACACCAGTATCCGCGCTTGGCGTGTGCAACAGGGCGACCAGACGGCTGCTCAACCGGTAGCAGCACCCGCAGCAGCACCGGCTGCTGCCGCTCCGCAACCCGCCGCTCAACCCGCTCCCGCAGCCAACACGCAAGTGTTTGACGCTTCCGCAGACGATGAGTCCGGCGATCTGCCGTTCTAATTGAGAATTATGAATTATGAGTACGCATGCTCTGAAAAAGTGCCTTACAATGCCCTCATAATTCATAATTCATGATTCTCACATCGTGAATCCTAACCGTCGCAAAATACTACGCATCGTGTGCTTGACACTTCTGCTGGTCGGAGGTGTTGCACTTTGCGTGATTCGTTGGCAGGCGTGGTTTGGCAATCCGGCGGAGCCAGCCTTCACGGGCGACACCATCGCCTATCGGTTTCGTACCTTTGCCGACTCTGCGGTCTATGCCCGGCGTCCGCAAACACCGCAATACCAAATCCTTCTCTTGGGCGATGTCCACAACTCGCTCACTCATGCCGACTACCAAAAGATAGCCGATGAAACAGGCGACCTCGTTGCGTACGCGCAGTTGGGCGATTTCGTGGAGCGTTGCTATCCCTTCTATTTTCAGCAACTCTACCGCGAGTTGCAAGGCACGCCGTTCGACAGTCTGCCGATTATCAACTGTCCGGGCAATCACGAGTACCGCAAGGGACTGCGCCGCACGCTGTCCGAACTGTGGTATCAAAACTTCCCGCAACCGCTCAACGGACCGCAGGACTTCCTCGGCTCCACCTATTATATCGACTTTCCTAACCTGCGCTTTATCGTGCTGGATAGCAACGGCATGCAGTGGTTGCATGAGTACATGCGCACGCTGACTTGGCTCAACGGCGTGATGGCGGGCGCGGGCGACCGTTTCGTGGTGGTGATGATGCACCACCCCGTCTATTCCTGCGGAGCAGGACGCTTCAACACCACTATCTTCACCACCTTTGCGCACGCCCTGCGAAGGGCAGACCTCGTCTTTGCCGGACACGACCACAACTACTCGCGCCGTCTGCCGTTCGTCAACACCAACGCCGCCGCGAAATTCTACCTCAACAAGGTCAGTCCCCGCGATACGCGCATCGCTTCCGGCTGCCGTTTCTATGAACTCCTGACCATCTCCGGCGACACGCTCACCCTACAATCGCGCCTGCTGCGCGACACTCTCCCGAGCACCCTCTACGACGAGGTGCAACTCATCCGCCTACCCGATGGCACGCGACAGACAACAGATCTCTACCGCGATTCTGCGGAAATCATTCTCCTCCCCGAGCGCTATGCCCACCGCAACGACCTCAAGGTGCGCCGCTTCCGCAACCATCAGAAGAGCAGACTATCCCCATCTATGCATTAATAAAACGACAAGTATTATGGGTACTTGTTTTGCGCAACCAATTGATTTACAAAGATTATTGTTTGATGCTTATGTCTCCCCATTGGCACATATCCCCCCTTTCTGACGAGCAGGCTGCCGCCTGCAAGCGGTTGGCGCGTGAGTTACGTATCAGCGAGGCGTCGGCGCGGCTGCTCGTGGTGCGCGGCATTCGTACCAAGGACGAGGCGAGTGCCTTCGTGCGCCCCTCGCTCAAAGACTTGCACGACCCCTTCCTCATGCGGGATATGGAGCCGGCTGTGGAGCGCCTGCAACGCGCGATAAGAGACCACGAGCGTATCATGGTCTATGGCGACTACGACGTGGACGGCACCACCGCCGTGGCGCTCATGTACTCCTTCCTCCGCACGCAGACCGATAATCTCATCTACTACATCCCCGACCGCTACAAAGAGGGCTATGGCATCTCTTTCCAAGGTATCGACACCGCCGAGGCGGAGGGCTGCTCGCTCATCGTCGCGCTCGACTGCGGTATCAAGGCGGTGGACAAGGTGGAGTATGCTCGCGAACGACATATCGACTTCATCATCTGCGACCACCATACCCCGGGCGACGAACTGCCCCGCGCGGTGGCGGTGCTCAACATGAAACGCGCCGACTGCCCCTATCCCTACAAGGAGTTGAGCGGCTGCGGCGTGGGCTTTAAATTGGTGCAGGCGTATGCCCTGCGCGCGGGTATCCCTATGGAGCAGATTTACCCGCTCTTGTCCCTGACCACCATGGCTATTGCCTCGGACTTAGTCCCCATCACGGGCGAGAACCGTCTGCTCGCTTTCTACGGCTTGCGGCAGATGAACGCCTACCCCTCGGTGGGTATACGCGCCATCATGCAGGTGGCAGGAATAAGCGAGAAGAGTATCAACACATCGGACCTCGTCTTCAAGATAGGTCCGCGCATCAACGCCTGCGGCAGAATCCACTCGGGCACGGCGGCGGTGGAACTGCTGATAACCGACGACGAGGCGTTTGCCCGCCGGCAGGCAGAAGCCGTCAACACCTACAACACCGAGCGCAAAGACCACGAGGTACGCACCACGGAGGAGGCACTCGAGTTGCTCCGCCAAGACCCCGACAACGAGCAGAAGCACACCACCGTCGTCTATTCCCCCACGTGGCACAAGGGCGTGGTGGGCATCGTCGCCTCGCGCCTCACCGAGACCTACTACCGCCCCACCATCGTTCTCACTGCGGGCGAGAACGGTATCGTCTCCGGCTCGGCTCGGTCGGTTAGCACCTTTGATATCTACTCGGCGATAGACTCCTGCCGCGACCTGCTGACCAACTTCGGCGGGCATAAGTTCGCCGCAGGACTGAGCATGTCTGAGCAAGACCTGCCCGAGTTCAAGAGGCGCTTCGAGGAGTATGTAGCCGCCCATATCACGGCGGAGCAGATGCAACCCGCGCTGCATATTGAGACAGAGATAGCGCTCGAAGACATCACTCCGCAGTTCTTCAATATCCTTTGCCATCTGGAGCCTTTCGGTCCGGGCAATCCCCGCCCCGTCTTCCTCACGCGCGGCTTAATCAACAACCACGGCACACGCCGCGTCGGCAAGATGGGCGAGCACCTGCGGCTGGATGTAACCGACCGCACGGCTGCCATCACGGGCATCGCATTCGGGCAGGGCGAAAAAGCGCTCCATCTCCAGAACGGAGGCAGCGCGGATATATGCTACCACGTCGAGCCCAACACCTACAACGGCATCACGAACATTCAGATGGTTGTCGTGGACATGCACACCACGTAACTCTGAGTTCCAACAGCCGTCAATTACGGCAACGAGACGGCAACGACACGAGAGGAAAAGCGCAGAATAATACCACCTAACCCAATAGTTCGTACACGAAATCAGCATATAAAAGATACCGACTGACAACTCTGTCAATCGGTATCTTTTTCTCCTCTCCCCGAAAAGAAGCATCACAACTGCCCGGCTTCCACAAGATGTATCACGCGCTCAATGATGGCATCTTTGTCATTGCCGTCGTATTCCTCTTTCAGGTCGTTCTTGAAGAGTTTGGCGATGAACTGCCACCAGTTAGCGCTCGCCTTGCCACGATACTGCTTGATAAGGTCGTAACTGGTGTGGTCGGTCTCGCGCGACATCAGGAGCATCAGCATCTGCCCCTGCGAGGCGTACATGTGGCGGAAATCGTCCTCATACTTATTAAAGAGGTATTTCTCGTATTTCTTCCACCATCGTTTGCGCTCTTTGGGGTCTTGTATCTTTGCCAATTCCTCGTCGGCGAACTCCATGTCGGCGCGTATCATGCGGGCATAAGGCAGCGTCTTCTTCACGTCGCGCACGGTGCGCCAGTAGAAACGCTCCTGCCGTTTGTTTTTGAACTTCAGCGGTGCATAGACATAGAGGTCATGCAGCGCCACCACATAGATAGTATCGCCATTCTCCACCTTCGCAAGGACTTGCTGCTGCGCCGAAAGGGGCATAGAAAAAGAGCAAAGGCACACCGAAAGCCATAGCGACAGCAGGCTGATATGTACCTTTGCTCTTTTCATCGTAGGATTAGGGAGAAAAAACCTAGAATTTCTAGAACCCCTAGAATTTCTAGAAAAAACCTTAATACGCCAGCGCGAAGACCACCCTCCCTGCCGACGGCTTGCCGGTAACCATACAGGTGCCGGGCTCGGAGTGGTGCCCGGGCAGGTCTTGCAGCGGGATGCAGCGGATAGTCGCCTTCGTGTCGGCTTTTATCTTCTCCTCGGTCTCGGGCGTGCCGTCCCAGTGGCAGAGCAGGAAACCGCCTTTCTTGATTTCCTCTTTGAACTCCTCGTAACTGTCCACCTCGCGCGTGTTGGCGATACGGAAGTCCAGCGCTTTCTTGTAGATGTTCTTCTGTATCTCCTCCAGCAGCGCCTGAATACGCTCCACGATGCCGTCCAGCGAGACGGTCTCTTTCTCCATCGTGTCGCGGCGGGCTATCTCGATGGTGTTGTTCTCGAGGTCGCGTCCGCCCATCGCGAGGCGCACGGGCACACCCTTCAACTCATAGTCGGCGAACTTATACCCGGGCGTGTATTTCTCGCTCGTGTCAAGTTTCACACGGATGCCGAGCGATTGCAGTTGGTCTGCCAGCGGGTTCAGTTTGGCGAGCAACTCATCCAACTGGTCTTGCTTCTTGAAGATAGGCACTATCACCACCTGTATAGGTGCCAAGTGCGGCGGAAGCACCAGTCCGTTGTCGTCGGAGTGGGTCATGATGAGCGCACCCATCAGTCGCGTGGACACACCCCACGAGGTCGCCCATACGTACTCGTACTTGTTCTCTTTCGAGAGGAACTGCACATCAAACGACTTGGCGAAGTTCTGCCCGAGGAAGTGGCTCGTGCCGGCTTGCAGTGCCTTCCCGTCTTGCATCATCGCCTCTATGCAGTAGGTGTTCAGCGCACCGGCGAAACGCTCGTTGGGCGACTTCACGCCTTTCACCACGGGAATAGCCATGATGTCCTCGGCGAAGTCGGCGTACACGTCCAGCATCTGCCGTGCGAAGTCCTCCGCCTCCTCTTTAGTCGCGTGAGCGGTATGCCCCTCCTGCCAAAGGAACTCGGCGGTACGCAGGAAGAGGCGCGTGCGCATCTCCCAGCGCATCACGTTGCACCACTGGTTGCACAAAATCGGCAGGTCGCGGTAACTGGAAATCCAGTTCTTATAGGTGGACCAGATGATGGTCTCCGAGGTCGGACGGATAATCAACTCCTCCTCCAACCGTGCATCGGGGTCCACGATAACGCCCTTGCCGTTGGGGTCGTTCTTGAGGCGGTGGTGGGTTACCACGGCGCACTCTTTGGCGAAGCCCTCCACGTGCTCTGCCTCGCGGCTGAGGAACGACTTCGGGATAAGCAGCGGGAAATAGGCGTTCTTCACACCTTTCTCTTTGAAACGCTTGTCGAGGTTGGCCTGGATAGCCTCCCATATTGCATAACCATAGGGCTTGATGACCATGCAACCGCGCACTGCGGACTGCTCTGCAAGGTCTGCTTTAACTACCAATTCGTTGTACCACTTCGAGTAGTCTTCACTACGCGGGGTCAGTTTCTGAAAGTTTGCCATATTATCTTTTGGAGTTTTCTGAATTATCGGAGTATTCTGAGTATTCCGATTATTCTGAGTATTCTGATTTATCGGAGAGGATAGGCTTTCCTGAGTTGCTCAAATGCTTCGGGTTGGGCTTTCAGTTGCTCGGTGATGCGCCGCAGCCACCCGGGTGCATTGTCGCCCGAATGAGCGTGCAAAGTTACTGCTTTTTTGTCAATTATGCAAGCCTTTCGCTGAAAAAAGCGGCAGAAAGCGTCCAAAACCTGCTGAGACGCGTTTATTTTCCCTTCCAGCGAGTAACCTGCGATATGGTACGATGCTAACCACGCATGCCGCAGCAGGTTGCGGTTGATGTCGGGTTCTCCCTCCCATGTGTCGATGGCGCAGGGCAAGCCCGATTGCAGCAACGCCTCTTCGTCCACCACCCCGCCGCGCGCCGCGTTGATAATCAGCGTCCCCGGTCGGCAGTGCCCCAAGAACTCCGCGTTGCAGAGGTGATAAGTAGGGTACGCGCCCGTGCGCGTGAGAGGCGTATGGAAGGTAATCACATCCGCTTCTGCGGCTATCTGCTCGAGCGGCGTGTGCAACCCTTTCGGCGGGTCGCTCACCAGCACCCGCATACCCCTGCGCTCCGCCATCGCCTTCACCTTGCTCCCCACATGCCCGCACCCCACTATCCCAAGCGTCAATCGGTCGTTCAGCGCAGCAGTACTGGGGACGCAGGCGTCTCGCCTGCGGTACGAACTGTCTGGATAGTACAGTGCTCCCTCAGCAGTCAATCGGTTGGACAGCGTAGCGGTCGGACAGCGTAGCGGTCTTTCAGCCAAAGGCGGTCTTTCTGTCGTCAGACACTCCTCCAAATAGTCGCACACCGCCTGCGCGTTGCACCCGGGCGCAGACGCCCAACCAATCCCCTCTTGCTCAAGGTAGGGGATGTCGAGGTGGTCAGTGCCTATCGTAGCCGTAGCCACAAACTGCACGCGCGAGCCTTGCAGCAACGCACTGTCCACCCGTGTGCGTGTCCGCACAAACAGCGCCTCCGCGTCGGCAACCGCCTCGCGGGTGATTTCCTCCGGCGCCAGTTCCACTACCTCCACGCCCTGCCCCCGTAGCGCCTCTGCCAAGAAAGGAATATATTTATCAATAACCGCTTTCATCTTTGCATATTTTGTTAATATAATAAATATCTGAGCAATTTTTGAGAATATTTGTTCTATAGAGTTTTTGTCAGTTTTTGTAACCAAATCGGCTTTCGCCGACAAAGATACACCTTTTTTCTGACATTAGCAACATTTTTTGTATTTTTCACCTTCCCCTTTGCCCAATCACAAACAACAAAAACCAAAATTTATTTGCATATCTTAAAAAAAAGCAGTACCTTTGCACGCGTTTTGAAAGTGTAGGGTTTGTGTCCGCATACGCGGGTGTCCCCGCCCGCTGATAAAAGTTAAGGGGCGTGAACTGGGTACGCGTGTGTCTCGCCTGCGGGCGGTTCGAAGCGAACCGAGACACAATGCCCCGCCCTCATAATTCATAATTAGATTCGCAACGCCCTCATAATTCATAATTCATAATTAGAAAACAGTGCTTCCCTTGGATTTCATAGACAGTATGCGTGCGCAGTTAGGCGCCGAGGCGGACGATTTGTTTCGTGCGCTGGAGGGCGATGCGCCTACGAGCATACGGCTGAACACCAAGATGGATGTGCTCACTTTCCCCTGCGATACCGAGGAGGTGCCGTGGCATATCGACGGCTACTATCTCTCCGAGCGCCCGCCTTTCACGCTCGACCCGCTCTTCCACGCCGGCTGCTACTACGTGCAGGAGGCGAGTTCGATGTTCGTGCAGGAAGTCCTCGAGCAGTACGTGCCCCAAGACAGCATCGTGCTGGACCTGTGCGCCGCCCCGGGAGGCAAAAGCACACTCATCAGCGAGTATCTTGGCGACAAAGGGCTGCTGCTGAGCAACGAAGTGGTGCGCCAACGCGTCTTCATCCTCTCCGAGAACATACAGAAATGGGGCAACGGCAACACCGTCGTAACCCACAACACCCCCGCCGAGTACGGCGAGAAATGCGAGAGTATGTTCGATTGTATCTTGGTGGACGCGCCCTGCTCCGGCGAGGGGATGTTCCGCAAAGACCCCGCCTCGCGCGAGGAGTGGAGCCTCAAGAACGTGCGGATGTGCGCCGAGCGGCAACGCAGTATCCTGATGGATGTGTGGGACGCGCTCAAGCCCGGCGGCATACTCATCTACAGCACCTGTACTTTCAACCGCGAGGAAGATGAAAGCAACGCCGAGTGGATAGCCGACTCGCTCGGAGCCGAGGTGCTACCGATAGAGTACGACAACACATGGGGTATCGTAGAAGGCACCGTCGGCTACCATTTCTACCCCCACCGCGCCAAAGGCGAAGGCTTCTACATCGCTGCCCTGCGCAAGCACGGCGCATGGCCCGTAGGGCTCGCAGGCATACCCGCCAAAGCACTCCGCACCGAGAAAAACAACAAGAAGAAGTCCCCCGCCTTCCCCGCGGAGTACGAGAAAGAGATGCGCTCGTGGCTGCAGCACCCCGACCACTGGGCAATACGGCAGAACGACCGTTTCGCCACTGCCTATCCCGCTAAGTTCAAGGAGGTGATTGACTACTTCGCAGCGCACTTCACCTGTATCTCCACCGGCTTTGGCTTGGGCGAGGAGCGCGGCAAGCGTATCGCGCCGCAACACAGCCTCAGCATGGCGAAAGACCTCCGCCGCGAAGCGTTCCCCCAAGTGGAACTCACCCGCGAGCAGGCGCTCGACTATCTGCGTACCGCCGCCCTCGTACTGCCCAACGCACCGATGGGTGTGCTCCTGCTGACCTACGAGAATGTACCCCTCGGCTTCGCGAAGAACGTAGGCAACCGCCTGAACAACCTCTACCCCAACGAGTGGCGCATCCGCTACCAATAACCCCCGAGAATATAGCAATAAAAAATCCATAACGATGCACTGCAAAGTTATGGATTTTTATTTTGTACATAGAGAAATACGCAACAGAGTTATGCTGAACCACCGGGGACGCAGGCGTCTCGCCTGCGGACAAGGCGAAAGCCTTGCTTGTGTCAACGATTTCACTCATTCACTGATTCGCGCATCCTTGTATGCTCAACTAATGTAAAAGCCAGCCTGCTTGGATGGGAAACAGGCTGGGGGGGACAAATTGAGTTGTCGAGGGATTGAGCGGGCGAAAGAGACTATTTGCTGCTTTTAGTTCGATTACAATGTCGGCAGAGCATTTGACAATTCTCTTTTATCGTTTTGCCTCCTTTTGCCCATGGAATGATATGGTCGGCTTCCATTTCATCAAATGCAAATTCATGGTCATGTCCATTCGGGCAGGTTGGATTGGCACAGTGGTGTTGCTGTTCTTCATAGACCTCCAATGCTGTATTCTCGTCAAAAGCACGCAGGCCAAGGTGCTGCTCGTTGCCGTCTAACACATACCATAGAATACCTTTCTTATTGGAAATTTCACCATCCTTAAGAAGTTTGGAAATCCGTTGCTCTAACTGTTTACCATCAATCTCATCTTTGCCATGCAAGCGATACATCTCTCCCCAATCGGTGGCGGTGTATAGTTTCTCGTGCTTGCCTACAAATTTGGCTTTTGCCCAACTGACCACTTGTCCAAAATAGAGCCACAAGCCGTCCGCATTGCTTTCGTGTTGGTGTTCAGCCATATACTGCTCGATGGATTGGTTCTTTAATTTCGCCATCCACGAGATAACCATTTCTAATCCTTCTTGCCGATTCCAAGTCTTGGAGATATACCCATCGCTCATACGCTTGGCAGCACAGTTGTTGCGAGAAAAATAGCGTTTGGCATCAGTCAGCCACGACCCTGCATATACCGCATTTCGTATTTCCTGTTGGCGGAGTTGAAGTCCTGCTATATTGATTACTTGAAACCACTCTAATTTCTCTGTGTCTGTTCCGTTTTGGCAGAGATAGACATCCAATTCGTAGTTGAGGAACTGCTCACGCTCTTTGTTATCCAAATTGACAAAGCCTTTGAGATTGCCTTTCCAATTGATGGAATACTCGCCTGAGAAATACTTGCAGATGGAGAGTGTGCGTTGCTGTCCGTCCATTACTTCGTATGTACCATCTTCTTTGACTACCCAATACATCACATTGAGCGGATATCCTTTAGAGATAGTGTCAATAACTGCTTTCTCTTGTTTCTCGTCATAGACGAACTCGCGTTGATACTTAGGACGGATGTCTAACTTTCCGTGATAGCCAACAACACCTTCTTCATCGCTGTCGCGATAGCCGTCCACAAGGTCGCGGACTAATACGGTGGTCTTCTTTATTTCCATGGTTTATTGTTTTTTGCGAATGAATACTCTACTATAAGTTGCAGATAAAATTTCTCCATTAGGACCGACTGAAAAATCACTATTCCCTTTGATTCGTACTTTTGGTGTCATTTTATCTCTTAATGCCCCTGACCCTGATTCGCTTACGCCATCCGGTTTATAAAATTTATATCCTAATTCCTTATAGTTTTTATCTATGCGACATGGCGTGTCATCATAACTTGAACTACCTATAATCTCAAATTGTTCAGGATTTAATTTATCTAAGAAAGTAATAGGTACTCCCATTATACCATCATAATCACATGGAATATCATTGTATGGGCACACATCTATTGCATCATAATTATCGTACCTTGGGTAGTCTTCTGGAGTATAGTGCTTAATACATATCAGTTCTTCATTATGTTTTGATACGGGAAGGTTGGTGTACCAACATGAGGACGCAACACGGGCAACTTTTCTTCCGTTTTCTAAATGATGATATTGTTCATAAGAATCAGGAATATAGAAAAACATACCCACATTAAAATTGGTGTAGCCTGTTCGTATCTTGTTATCTTTGAATAAAGGGAATATTTCTTTGTACGAAAATGCGCCAGTATTTCCAATTATCAAGAATTTCTTGTCGTATTTGACAAGTTGGGCTACATATTCACGGAATAGTGAGAAAGGTGGATTAGTAACCACTATGTCGGCTTGCTTTAGTAGTTCCACACATTCTGCAGAACGGAAATCGCCATTCCCTTTTAGTGGTTGCATAATATTCTTGTCGCTCTGCAACAATAATTGCACGTCAGACAAGTCTGTTGCACCATTTCCGTCCAAATCAGGGATTTCAGTTATCTCCACTTTGTAGGCAACTTTCTTGGGAGATGTGTTTTCTTTCAACTCAAAAAATAACGGTAACTCTAACCCCGAAATGGGGGAGCCATCGTAGCAAGTAGCCATCAGTTTTTTAAGACCAAGAGCATTGAAGTTAAGAGCAAAATACTTGAAGAAATTGCTTTCGTAGGGGTCATCGCAGTTGCAAAGAACAATCTTGTTTTTGAAATACTCGCGGTAATGCGATAACTCTTTTTCGATGTCAGAGAGTTGGGTGTAGAACTCGTCCTTTTTGTTTCTGTTGGCTGCATGGAGCGCTGTGTTGGTGTTTGCCATAGATTGATAGTAGATTTACGCATACTATCAATCAAAACGAAAATAGGTGGAATTTACCACTCGTATTCAGGAAAAGCGTCGGATTGCAAACCTTCACCAAAGTAGATAAATTCACACCTACAGGTATGAACATTTACCATTACTTTGGTTTAGTGAGCAAAACGCTCCTAAATACAACTATTCGCTTTTATTCAAAATAGTTTCCGACGCTTTTTTGAATACGAATAATAGTAATGCTTTATAATATTTAATCAGCGCATGCTTGCGCTTGTCTTTATGTCTTTAAGTCTTTATGTCTTTTTCTTCTTCCTCGGAGTGCTCGGAAGCACCGCTCGATGTAATTACGATAATATCTTTTTTACCATTTTGCGCAGTTCGGCTTTTTATGCCGTAGGCAAATGTGTGTGTTATGTTGAAGACACGTAGTAAAATTTCCGCTATAGCCTCTATAACTGCTATCCTCTATTACTTCCTCCGCTTTTTTTGCTGCGATTCCCGCTTCTGCCGTTGCGCCCGCCTCGGGGACTATGCCCACCGCGTCCTCTGCCGCGTCCGTTACCGTGCCCGCCGCCTCTGCTGCCGCGGGCGGCGTAGTCGGCATCCGTGGGGGCGGCGCCCAAGGACTCGGGGAGGGGGATTTGGTCTATCGTCTTCTTCAGGAACTGCTCAATGCGGCGGAACGCCTGCGCGTCGTTCGGACTGACCAGCGTAACCGACTCGCCGGAGTTCTCCGCACGTGCCGTGCGCCCGATACGGTGCACGTAGTCCTCCACGTCGCGGGGCACATCGTAGTTGATAACCAGCGGGATATCATCCACGTCTATGCCGCGCGAGACGATGTCCGTCGCTACCAACACATCCACCTTGCCGTTGCGGAAATCGAGCATCACCTCGTCGCGTTCTTTCTGCTCAAGGTCGGAGTACATCGCCCGCGCCTCTATCTTCTGCTGCCGCAAGGCGCGGGTCAGGTCGCGCACTTTCTGCTTCTTCCCCACGAAGAGTATCACTTTCTTGAGGTTCCTGCCTTTCAGGAGTTCCACCACCATCGCGGTCTTCTGCGGTTCGTAGAGCCGCACCGCCTGCTGGTGGATGGTCTCAGGCGGGCGCGAGACGGCTATCTGCACCTCCTCGGGGTCGTGCATGATGGCTTTCGCCATCTCGCGAATCTTCGGCGGCATAGTCGCGGAGAACATGATGGTCTGCCGGTCTTTGGGCAGCCGCTTCACCACGGTCATGATATCGTCGTAGAAACCCATGTCGAGCATGCGGTCTGCCTCGTCTAAGATAAAGTATTTCACGCCGGAGAAATCGATATCGTAGATGTTCATCTGGCTCAGGAGTCGCCCGGGTGTGGCGATGACGATGTCCGCGCCGCGCTGCAAGCCCGCTACCTGCGTGCCCCACGCGCCGCCGTCGTTGCCGCCGTATATCGCCACGGAAGAGAACGGCACATAGAACCCGAAGCCCTCCATCTGCTGGTCAATCTGCTGCGCCAACTCGCGCGTAGGTGCCATGATGATGGCGTTCAGTTTGTTCGGGTCATGGTTGTCGTACTCTAAGTTGGTGAGCAGCGGCAGGATATACGCCGCCGTCTTGCCCGTGCCGGTCTGTGCACAGGAAATCACATCCTTTCCTTGCAGGATGATGGGTATGGTCTGTTCTTGCACGGGCGTGCAGGTGTCGAAGTGCATGTCCCACAACGCATCCAGCACCCCGTCCGATAAAGCTAATTCGTCGAAAAACATGGGTTAATGAGTAAGTAGGTAGTTCGGTTTTAGTAATGAATTAATGGTTAATGCTTGCATCCCGACTTGTCGGGATTACACGGAAATTATATGTTAAAGAAAGGTTATTTCTCCCAGCCGTTGAAGACCTCGGGACCGTAGGTGTTGTCCTCCGTGGGGTCGTGGAGGGGTGCCCACAGTTGGGCGAAGAAGGGGTTCTCGCGGGCTATCTTATCCCACTGCCAAGGGCGCGGGTTCGGCTCGTCGGCGTAGGGATAAGGCATGCACTCGGGGCACCAGTGTCCGCCCAGCAGGACGAGTCGGGGCGATGCCGTGAAGCGGTGTCCCTCGGCGCACTCCCATTCCAACGGCGTGTCCCAGTCGCCTTGCACCATGCTCTCCGACAGGCACTTACCTCCACGGAACGCGGCGGCACGCTGCATGTCTTCGATGGTGAAGAGGGCTTGGGGTTTCTGTTCGTCATAGCCGTGGTCAAGCCGCACGACGGTGTCCGATGGGTGCGAGGTGTCGAAATGTTTCCAGTCGGGGATGGCGCGATACGCCTCGAGCGAGCCGTAGTAGGCGTGGATGCGGGGCGTTACGTTATGCTTTATCCACCACTGCGTGCCGTGCTCCTCCGAGCATGCCATGGCGTACATCGCCAGTTTGACGCAGTGGGGGAAGAGTTTGGCTATCTTGGTCTTGGAGGCGAACTTGATGAGCGAGGGGATGGAGTCGCCCTGCGCCAGTTGGCGGAAATAGTCGCGGATGGGGATGTTCGCACGGAAATGCAGGTAGTTCTCGAGGCGGTCGCCGTCGATATACCACATGCCGTGGAAGTTGCGGGTGGTGAACCACTTAGGCTCAAATATCTGCTCGGGTTGCGGGCAACCTATCGCCTCCAAGAGCAGGCACTCGAACTCGTAGTTGCTGATGCGATAGTCCTTGCCGGAACCAATATTGTAGTAGTTCTTCCAGAACTCCTCGGGCACCTCGGGGCGGCACACGCGCTCCAGCAGTCGCCCGCTGTCTTCCACCGTCGCCCACTCCAGCACGCCGCGGATAGGCACGTGGAACATGATAGGGTCGTAGTTGTTGAGGATGGCAGGGTAGAGGATACCCGATTGGCGCAAGCTGACCCAACGCTTGATAGGCGAACCCGTGATGATTCGCTCGCCCATGGCTTTGGTCAGTCCGTAGTGGTCGTATGCCGAGACGCATATAGGGTCGCCGGCGCGTCCCCAGTGGAGCGGCTCGCGGCGGTCGCCCATCTGCGCAACGCTACCGATATAGACCACCTTCGGCTGCTTCTCCTCGGGCTGCGCCAAGACAGCATCGCGCACGTACTCTGCGGCGGCGATATTCGTCTTGCGCGTGGCGCGCGGACGATAGTCGGCTTGCGGCGACACCATGCCGCCCACGTGCAGGACGATGTCCGCACCCGTTACGCCGCGCAGCACGTCCTCATAGCGCGTCAGGTCGCCCCAGATAATCTCCACGCGGTCGGCATAGGGGGCGAGTTTCTCTTTGTTCTTCGCACTCGGGCGTGCTAAAATACGCAGGTGGTATTGTTCGGGATAGCGCAGGATTTCTTGCATACCTGCCCACCCCATAGTGCCCGTGGCACCGGTAAGGAATACGGTAGTTTTCATTTCTGCTTGGATAAAGGATAAAGGATGAAAGATAAAAGACTAAATAGTTTCTTTGGATGAAAGATAAAAGACTAAATAGTTTCGACTATACGATTTCAAACACAAAGGTAATAAGTCCTTTATCCTGTGTCCTTTATCTTTTATCCTAAACTAAAACTTATAACTCCCGCCGAGGAGGAAGTTGATACCCTCGGACTGGTAGCCGTAGTAGATATCGTTGTGGCGGTGGATGTAGTTGTTCAGTTGCAGGAACGCCGCCCAGTTGTCCTGCTCGTACTGGCAACCGAGGTTGAGTTGCACGGTCGGCTTGAGCGTCTTCGTGCTGACGGTGGTCAGTGCCAGTCGTTTGCCCGCAAAGAGGTTGTCGGAATAGAGCGACCAGTGCTCGTCAATACGCCCATCGATACGCAGATGCAAGTCCCAGTTGGCGCGTCCGTAGATAGCATCTTCGGGTATCTTCCCGTCCTCATAAAATTTCTCTAATAACTTCTTGTAGTCTTTCTGATAGGGAGGATTATCTTTCTCTCCAAAATCTTCGTGCCCGAAGCAGTCCCAAATATAGTAGTTCCCGCCGAGGTTGATTTGGATAATGTCCTGATAGTGGTAGTGGACGTTGGCGCCAATCTTGCCGCGCCCGTAGTCGGAGTAGGCATAGACGAAGTCGCCCGTGCGGTGGAACATGCCCGATACAGCCCCCGTGAAGTCGGCTGCCGTAGCAATGAGGGTGATTTGATTCTTCTCGTAGGCATAGCCGCCGTAGATATTGATGAGTAGGTCGCGGTAGGGCTTAATATGGAAGCCGACCGTGGCGTCCACGGGCTTGTAGCCCGCCGGATGGTGCGAGGTGATACCTGCCGACAGCGAGCGGTAAGGCATGCTCTCCATATAGGCTTGGTAAATGCCTGTGCCGAACGAACCTCGGATATCGCCGTACATAGTCAGCCACTCTTTGGCTATTTGTCCCTCAAACTGCACATTTGGTGATGGGGCAAACGAGATGTTTTCATATCCTGATAACAGTTTCCCGCGCCCAATGTTTAGGTCGAGGTTCACGCCCGCGTGGATGTTGAAGCGCTTGCCGCCGTAGGCATAGAAGGGCTCTATGCGGATGGCGTGCCGCGGGTTGTAGAGCGAGTCGGCTATCTGGTCGGTGGTGATGAAGGCATCTATCACCGAGAGGTTCAATCCGATACGGTGGCGGCTCATCTTGTAGGCGAGGTCGAGCGTGGAGCGCACTTGGTGCTCGGTGGCGTACTGCGGCAGGGCGAAGAGCGTGTAGCCCGCCTGTATCTTATATTGGAAGTCCTGCTTCTTGTTGCTCTTCACGCCCACGAAGGCATCCACGCCCCATGTCGTCTGCTTGTCCTCCGGCTGCAGTTGGCTCGGTTTGTCTATCGTGAGTGTCTCCGTGGCGGGGTCGAAATAGCGTCCGTGGCGGGTGTAGAACGTGTTGCGCCCTTCCAAGCCGAAGTAGAGTTGGCAGGTAGCGAACGAGTGCCCGAAGCGCAGTCCGAGACGGGTGTGGCTGTCGGCGCGTCTGCCCCACTCCGCACGGTGGTGCGCATAGACATCGAGTTGGTCTTTGGCTTTCTTCCCGCTTTTGTTCAGGCCGTTGAGCATATAGCGGAAGTCGAAGAGGGTGTTCGGGTGTCCGAAGGCGCCGCGCACATAGCCGTGCAGGGGCTGAGGCTCCGCAAAGCGTGTGGGCTGGCTCAGCAGGTCGTTGGTGTTGAAGGCGGGGCTCAATAGCGCGTTGTAGTCGGAGTACACCACAGGGTGCTCCGGCAGCGTGGTCTCGGTGATAGCAGGCTTTTGGTTGATTTTCCCCGCCGCCTGCACCACGGGCTGAAACTCCCGCTCTACCGTTACGTTGCGGTTGAGCGTGGTATCGGTCTGCGCCATTGCCGCCATGACGGCAAGCAGGCAACCCCAAAGGGCAATATATCGCTTCATCGTTTTCATCATCAATCGGAATAATCAGAGTGTTCAGAGTATTCAGAATAATCAGAGCATGCGCCCCCTTAATTCTTAATTCTTAATTTTTAATTCTTAATTATCTTCCCCCAATCTGCTCGCCACGCGTTCGGCGATGTCATCGCCATCGCCTGCGGGTTGGTAGTTGGCTTGCAGCGAGAGCAGGTATTGCTTGGCTTGGAAGGTGTCGCCTCGGCGGGTGTTGATATCCGCCAGCAGGATGAGTGCACGCGCCAGCCAGTACTGTTGCTGCGTGTTCATCTGCGCAAACGACATGATTT
The DNA here is from genome assembly GCA_016297215.1 of Paludibacteraceae bacterium. Lineage (GTDB taxonomy): Bacteria > Bacteroidota > Bacteroidia > Bacteroidales > Paludibacteraceae > Colicola. Next base: position 87,419 of record JAEDGZ010000001.1, read on the forward strand.
CCGCCTCCGCCATATCCAACTCATTCTCTGCGAAATAGCACTCCGCGAGCAGGTATTTCGCCTCTGCGCCGTTGGCGGTGCGCACCTCCTCTGCCACCACCTGCAAGTCGGCTATCGCCTCGCCCCATTGCTCCAGCGCGATGTAGGCTTTCGCGCGGTTGTAGCGCGCCTCTGCCGCCACGGGGGCTTTATTGCTGTCGGTGTGGTAGTCGGCGAGTATCTGCCCTGCGATGTCTATCGTCGCGCGGTGCTGCCCGAGGTAGTAGGAGCAGCGCAGGATACCCAGCCGCGCGATGTCGGTGGTCTCCGTGGAGGAAGCCTGCGAGAGCAAGCGGTAGAAATAGTCGAGCGCCGTCGCATAGTCTGCCGCGTCGTAACTCAGTTCCGCCACGCGCATGCACGCCTCTTCCATATAGGGGTTGCCTGCTATCTCCGCCAGCGCTTTGTACTCGCGCAGGGCGTCCGCGGGCTGCATGAGGCGATAGTAGGCGTCTGCCAACTGCTGTTGCGCCGCGGTGCAGTAGCGCCCGCCGGAGCAGTAACGGCTCAAGTATCCGCTCAGCGCCGTTGCCGCTGCCGTGTAGTTGCCTTGCATATACTGCAACTCGGCTGCCGCATACGAGAGCGAGTCATCGGCGGTGGTAACCTGCATATTCTGCTTGCTCAACTGCTTGGTGTAGTCGAGGTATTCGGCGATGTTATTGGTCTCCACATACAGCGCCTCGAGGGCGTCGAGCGCCGCATACGCCTCGTCGGTGGCGGGGTAGCGGTCGATGGTGGCTTTGTAGGCGGCAATCGCCTCCTCGGTGCGATGGAGGTTGCCGTAGAGCATGGCGCGCTCCAGCATTGCCTTGCGCGCGAGGTTGCTGTTCGGATAGGTCTTGAGCAACTGCCCGTAGGTCTCTATCGCCGCTGGTTCGTCTTCCAGTTGCAACTGTGCACGCGCTATCTCGTACATGCCGTCGTCGGCATAGTCCGACTTCGGATAGCGAGCCACAAGCGTCTGCATGGTGCTTATCTTGTCCGTGTACTTACGCAGCAGTCCCTGCGCATAGCCTTTCTGGAAGGTGGCGTAGTCGGCGCCTGCCGCGTTGCGGTCTATCACCTGCCCGTAGTAGGCGATGGCGCTACGGAAGTCGCGGGCGTTGAAAGCGCAGTCGCCGAGGCGGTTGAGCGCGTCGGCATAGGTCGGATCATAGCCTCCCTGAGCGCTCTCTTGGTCTATATAGCGCAAGAACTGCTTACTTGCCTCGTCGAAGCGGCGCATGGAGAAGAGGGTATAGCCGTATAGGTACGCCGCCGATGCATAGTTAGCCGACCGCCGCACATCCGGCTGCTTGAGATACCGCGCTATGTCGCTTGCGCAACCCTCGTAGTCGTGCAGGCGATACGCCGCCTCTGCCCGCCAGTAGTACGCCTCGGTGGTATAAGACGCACATTCTGCCTTCTGACCACTAACCACTGACCACTGACCACTATTATCTATCACCGCCGTCATCCACTCGCGCGACTTCTCCATCTTCCCTTGCAGAAAGGCATCCACGCCCAACTGATAGCGCAGATACTGCTTGGTAGTCTCAAGCCCCCCTCCGTCTTCCCCTATGGCGGGGGAGAGAGAATCCAGCACGTTCAGTGCGGCTTGGTAGTTCTTCGAGCGCATAAAGGCATCGCTCAAAAGCGTGAATATCTGTTCGCGGTATTGGCTCTGCGGGTAGTTCTTTAGGAAAGCGGTGAAGGCTTTCACGCTCTCGCCCAAGGCGGACGAGTGCTCGTAAGTGCAGAGCGTGTAGTTATACAGCGCCTCCTCGCTCACGCGCGGCGTCAGCCCGTAGCCTATCGCGGCTTGGTATGCCATCTTCGCCTGCTCCTGCGCACTCGCCATCGGCAACTGCCTGCTCTCACCCAACTTCCTATACGCATGCCCTAAGGTCAGGCTCGCGCTTTCCGAGATGGTGTCTTTCTCCTGCTTCACCTGCTTGAGGTGGGTTATCGCATCTTGGTACGCGCCTATCTGATATTCCGCCATACCAAGCAGGTAGATATCATTGCGCACGATGGGCACCGAGGAGGCGAGCGTCTCGACTTGTTTGTCCGGGTGCGCAGGCTTCCCCGCCTGCTGAGCACTAGCTTTCGCCGCCTGCTCGTAAGCTTTCAGGTGGTTCACCGCCTGCTTATAATCCCCCTTGCGGTAGTATATCTCACCCAACATACGGTGCAACTCGCCCTCCTGACCACTAACTGCTGATTGCTGACCACTAACCACTAACATCTCCTCTGCCCGCGCCTGCGCCTCGGTGAAGTCCCCCAGCGCGTAGTACGACTGCGTGATGAAGTAAGGCACCGTTGCCTGATACTCGCTCACGTTCTCCAAAGACAAAAAAGCAGGCAACGCCTTGTCGTAGCGTTGCAGTTTATATTGGCAATACCCCCAATAGTAGGTCGCCTTCTGCGTATAGGGATTGGTAGATTTCCGAAGAATAGCAAAATATGTGATCGCCCGCTCGTACTCTTGCAGCATCAGGTTCACATATCCGCGATAGAACTGATAATCAGGCTGGTGCGTACGACTTAGGGCTTTGTAGTCCGCTTGCTCAAAGGCTTTTGCCGCGTTCTTCCATTTGCCTTTCTCGGCAAATAGCACGCCCGACATGAAGTGCACCTCGTCCTTATAGGTGGTGTAGGGGTATTGCTCCAGATAGGTCTTCAGGTCGTTCTGCAACGACGCATCGCGCTCTTCAAACCGCGCCTCTAACCGGCGGTACGCCGTCTCCATCCCCACATCGGTTTTGATGGCAGAAGCAATCTCCCGTGTCTGTCCCCACATGGGCATTCCGCCTCCAACGGAAAGCAAGCATACTGCCCCAACTGTCCACACATACAACTGTTTTCTATTCATACCTTAAAGATGCTTATTTCTTACTAAAAATCATGTTAGGATACCGGTCAACACCCTGACATCCTCTTACACAAAATCGATGATGTGGTGTATGGAGATGATGCCGATGATAGGCTCGGTCTCGGGGGTCTCGGTTACCGCCAGCGTGGTAATGTTGTACTTATCCATGATGGCAAGCGCATCGGTCAGCAGGGCATCTTTGTGGATACGCTTGTAAGACGGGGTCATCATGTCGCGCGCCACGATATGTAGGTCCTCGTATTTCTGTATCGCGCGTCGGAGGTCGCCGTCGGTAATGATTCCCACGCACTGCTCCCCGTCATAGACCATCGTCATGCCGAGGTGCTTGTCCGTCATCTCGCCCACCAGTTCGCGGAAGGGTGTCGTTACCTGCACACACGGGACACTGCGTTGCATACGGTTCTTCACGCGCGCCAGCAACTGCCGTCCCAGTGCCCCGCCCGGGTGGTAGAGCGCGAAGTTCTCTGCCTTGAAATGCCGTTTCTCCATGAGGCAGACTGTCAGCGCGTCGCCCATGAGTGCCGTCGCCGTGGTCGAGGTGGTGGGTGCCAATCCGAGCGGGCATGCCTCTTTGTCCACGTGGATGGAAAGCGTCAGGTCTGCCTGTTGCGCCAGCGGCGACTTCACGTCGCCCGTCATGGCGATGATACGGCAGCCGATATTGCGCAGCGGGGCAATCACGTTCAGTATCTCGTTGGTGCTGCCGCTGTTGCTCACCAGCATCACCACGTCTGCTCCGCTCACCATGCCCAAGTCGCCGTGCACCGCCTCCACGGCGTTCACGAAGATGGCGGGCGTACCCGTGGAAGCCAGCGAGGAGGCTATCTTATGCCCGATGATACCCGTCTTGCCGATACCCATCACCACCAACTTACCGCGGCAGGCGTCAATCATCTCCACCGCCTCGTCAAAACGCTCATCAATGGACAAACCGAGTTTCTCCAACTCGGTTATCTCTTCTGCAAATATCTCTTTCGCTCTTTCGGAATAACTCATAACGTCTTATTGAGATTATCTATCGCCAGTGCGCTGCTTAACACCTGCTCTATATCGCTCAGCCTCAGTTGGTTAGCCGCGTCGGAGATGGCGTTATCGGGGTCGGGGTGCACCTCAAGGAACAGCCCGTCTATGCCCACTGCCACTGCCGCCCGCACGAGATAAGGCACCATCGCGCGGTTGCCGCCCGTTACCCCCGCTTGGCTCGAAGGCTGCTGCACGGCATGCGTCGCATCGAACACCACGGGGCAACCGTATTCGCGCATCCGCACCAGCGAGGTCATGTCCACCACGATATTACCATATCCGAACGACGACCCGCGCTCCGTCAGCCACAGCCGCTCCTGCACGGGCTTCTCGGAGGGCACGGAGCCTATCTTCTCCACCACGCCGCGCATGTCCCACGGCGCCATGAACTGCCCTTTCTTCACGTTCACCACTCGCCCCGTCCGCGCCGCTGCCAATAGCAGGTCGGTCTGCCGCGAGAGGAACGCCGGTATCTGCAGCACGTCCGCGACCTCCGCCACCGGCGCACACTGCCAACTCTCGTGCACATCCGTCAGGATGGGTAGCCCGTAGGTCTGCTTCACCTCCGACAGTATCTCCAGTCCGCGCTCCATACCGATGCCGCGAGCCGAACACGAGGTGCGGTTGGCTTTGTCGAACGACGACTTGAAATAGAGCCGAATGCCCAACTTCTCGCACACCGCCTTCAGCACGCCGGCGGTTTCCATCACCATCTCGCGGCTTTCTATCGCACAAGGTCCTGCTATCAGAAACATCGCTAATTAACAATTAATAATTAACAATTAACATGCAATGCGTATCAATGCCCTCTTAATTCTTAATTAGCATACTCGTATGCTTTCACCCAATCGACCTCCACCTTGCCTGTGGCGGGTTTGGCTTGGTCGGGCAGATAGGCGGCTACGGCAGGGTAGAAAGCCACGTCCTTCGTCGTGTTGGGCACGCGCATCACCTCTTGGTTGTTCACGTACCACGCTATCTCCTTCGCTGTAATCATCACACTGAATATCAGCCACTTGCCTGCCTGCACCCCTTGCAGCACTACCTGCTTGCCGGCGGTCTCTATCCCCTTGGCGGTGCGCACGCCTACAGCCACCTGCTTGCCGTTCCATTGCGCCAGCGTGATGAGCGGCAGCCGCTCGCCAGTGCCCAAGTAAGCCGCACTGTTCGCGCCGCCTTGGAAGCGCACCTTCGCCATGAACAAGCCCTCCGCCTGCTGGAACTTCTTGCCCGTCTGCACCACGTCGCCCGTGTAGTGGAATGCCTGCGGAATGAAGCCTTTTACGGGATGCCAAGCCGATGCTGTAGCCTCCTCCTTGCGCACCTCCACGCTCAACACGCTGTCTTGTACGTTTACGTTCTTGCCGTGGTTGTTCGCCTGCTGCTCGTTCACATACGAGTGGTCGGTCTTCAGGTTGGGGTTGGTGTAGTAGAAGCCCGATGCCCAGTTGCCGTTCTGCCAGTCGCTCAACTCGAAATCATCATTCAGCGTCTGTTTGTAGCGCTCCCACTCGGCTATCTGCTTCGGGTCTTGCGCCAAGAAGAAGTGGATATCCTCCGTCTCTTTCAACTCCATGTAGCGAGCGTCCTGTTGGCTCTCCGGCGTGGTGTACCAGCGTTTGGAGTTCGACCAGAAAGCGCGGCGCGTTTGGAAGTCCTCCGTAGCGGTCTCCTCCACTAATGCCCTATACTCCTTCACGGCATCCGTCGCCTCACACTTGCGGTAGATGCGCAGCATCAGCGAGCGGTCAATCATCTTATACCGCCGTAACTCAGGAGATGCTTTCACCGCCTCCTTGTCTTGCAGTTTCGGATAATCCTCACTCTCTGCAAACGCAAGGTAGTTGCGCAGGTTCTCATTCCCGTGGTAGAGCAGATAGCCGTGCACGGCAGGCGCGTGATTGCGCAGCACATGCAGACGTGCCAGTTTCTTAAACTCCTCCGTGTCCCAGTACTTGCGTGTAAGCAGGAAATGCTTCTTCTCTTGGAAAGCAGCGGTCTCCACGATCTCTTGCAACTCGCGGAACTCCTTGAGTTCGGCGGACTGTTCCACGCGGCGGTAACGCGCAATGTCTTCCACGATGCGCACCATCCATTTCTCCATCTCCTTCGTCGGCAGAAGGTTCTTCTGAAGCGTAACAACTTGGTTCATACACTAATTTGACAATTTGACTATTTACAATTTGACTATTTTGCAAGAGCAATATATGCCACAATGCCCTCTTAATTCTTACAGCACTTCGCCTTCCAATCCAGCGCCGCTTGGTGCTTGTCCAGCACCTCCGTCAGTTCATGGAAATGCTCCACGAACACAGGGCTGTAACTCTCCTCGGCGGGGATAAACGCCTCGGCTTTCATGCGACGAATCTGGCGTTTGAGGTCTGCGTAGAAGCCCTGATAATCATAGACGAACAGCGGTTTATGGTGCTCTCCCACGGTGCCGCTCGCCACCACATCCATCATCTCGTCCAGCGTGCCGTAACTGCCGGGCAGGCAGATGAAGCAGTCGGCTATCTCGCGCATCTTCGCCTTGCGGTCTGCCATGCTGTCGGCATTCACCAACTCGTCGCAGTTGTCTGCCAGCCGTCGGGCAGCGATTATCCGCGGGGGCACCACGCCCACCACGGTCGCCCCTGCCGCCTTCGCCGCATTGCTCACGCTCGTCATCAGCCCGCCCGTGGCTCCGCCGTACACCAGCGTATGCCCGTGCTCGCCTATCCACGTCCCAAGCCGCATAGCCATCCGCTTATACCGCTCGTGGACACTGTCTTTCGCACTACAATAAACCGCTATCTTCATTATCCGTTCTCATCTTATATCCTCTGAAATAATCCTTAAAATCTCGTGAGCGTCAGCGAGCAGGAATATCGAAATCACCTTGCTGCGGGCTAACGCCCTTGCAGAGATTGAAAAAGAATTTATTCAGAGTCTTTCGCCTGCAATGCCTCTTAATTCTTAATTACAACATCACGCGTCAATCTTCGCGTAGGTCGCGTTTTCCTCAATAAACTCCCGTCTCGGCGCCACGTCATCGCCCATCAGCATGGCGATGGTATGGTCTGCCTCGGCGGCGTTCTCGATGGTTACCTTCTTCAGCATACGCCGCTCGGGGTCCATTGTCGTCTCCCACAACTGCTCGTCCGACATCTCACCCAGACCTTTGTAGCGCTGTGTCTTGATACCCGCCTCGCTGCCGTTGCCGTATTTCTGAATGAAGTCATGCCGCTGCTGGTCGTTCCAGCAGTACTCCTTGATATTCCCTTTCGAGCAGAGGTAGAGCGGCGCCATCGCTATATACAGGTGCCCTTGCTCAATCACCTCTTTCATGTGGCGGAAGAACAGCGTCATGATGAGCGTGGCGATATGCGCACCGTCCACATCGGCATCCGCCATGATAATCACTTTATGGTAACGTATCTTGCTCAGGTTCAGCGCTTTCGGGTCTTCTTCCGTGCCGAAGGTAATACCTAATGCGGTGAAGATGTTACGCACCTCCTCGCTCTCGAACACCTTGTGCTCCATCGCTTTCTCCACGTTCAGAATCTTTCCGCGCAGCGGCAGGATGGCTTGGTGCACGCGGTCGCGACCGGTCTTCGCCGTACCGCCTGCCGAGTCTCCCTCCACGAGGAACAACTCGCACTCCGCCGGGTCTTTGCTCGCGCAGTCTGCCAACTTTCCGGGCAGTCCGCCGCCGCTCAGCGGCGACTTGCGGAGCACGCTCTGGCGGGCGTTGCGGGCAGCGATACGCGCCTGTGCAGCGAGAATCACTTTCTCCACTATCTTCTTCGCGTCATCAGGGTGCTCCTCGAGGTAGTTGCTCAGCGCCTCAGCCACCGCCGATGACACCATACCTGCCACCTCCGAGTTGCCCAATTTCGTCTTCGTCTGCCCCTCGAACTGCGGCTCTGCCACCTTCACCGAGATGACCGCCGTCAAGCCCTCGCGGAAGTCGTTCGGGTCGATAGTCGAGTTGCCGTCTTTGTCTTTCAGTTTGGCTTTCTCCAGCAACTTGCTGTCCTCGGCATATTTCTTCATCACGCGCGTCAGCGCAGCGCGGAAGCCCGCCACGTGCGTACCGCCCTCTATGGTGTTGATATTGTTCACGTAAGAGTGCACGTTCTCGTTGAAGTCGGTGTTGTAAATCATCGCCACCTCCACGGGCGTGCCGTATTTCTCCGTGTTGAGGTGTATCACCTCCGAAATCAGCGGCGTGCGGGTGTTGTCGATATAGCGCACAAACTCGCTCAAACCCTTCTCCGAGAAGAACACCTCTTTCTTATAGAGGACAGAGGATGAAGGATTAAGGATTAAAGACGAAGTAGTTTCGTCTGTTTCGTGCGCTCCGTTAGGTTGACTCCCTGTCAATTCTTGTTTGGGCAACACCACCCGCTTATCCGTCAGCGTAATCTTCACCCCGGCGTTCAGATAAGCCAACTCGCGCATACGGTTGGCGAGGATGTCATACTGATACACCGTCTCGGTGAATATCGACCCGTCGGGCCAGAACTGCACGCATGTGCCCGTCCCCTCCTCCTCGGGGTTGTACGTCCCTATCTCGTGCACCGCACAGGTCGGCTTACCTTTCGCGTACTCCTGCATGAATATCTTCCCGTCGCGGCGCACCTCCACATGCAGTTTGGTCGAGAGCGCGTTCACGCAACTCACACCCACGCCGTGCAGACCGCCCGACACCTTGTACGAGTTCTTGTTGAACTTTCCGCCCGCGTGCAGCACGGTCATCACCACCTCCAGCGCACTCTTGTGCTCCTTCGGGTGCATGTCCACAGGGATACCGCGACCGTTATCCTGCACCGTGATAGAGTTGTCTTCGTTTATCGTAACCTCTATGTGGTTGCAGAAGCCCGCCAGCGCCTCGTCTATCGAGTTGTCCACCACCTCATACACCAAGTGGTGCAAACCCTTCTGCGAGATGTCGCCGATGTACATCGCCGGACGCTTCCGCACGGCTTCCAAGCCCTCGAGCACCTGAATACTCGAGCCATCATACTTCTCTTGTCCTTCCATTTCCGGTTCTAATACCTGTTCCATGTCTGTATTCTTTATTTCTTCCATAGTTGATAATTTGCTAAAACAATAATTTAACACCCATTAACGTCCACTTTTAATAGTCTTTTAATGGTCCTTTAACGGAGAACCCAAAGACCCATTAACGGCAATCAACGGATACTTCACAAAGCCCCGAAATTCTGTGCAAAGGTACAAAAAAAAATCAAGATACACAATAGGAGGGTACACATTTTTGCAGAAAATCGCGCAAATCGCCTAAAAACGCCCTTAGAACGGAAAAGCATTTTTCAACTATCAATACTTCAATCACCATTTTTTGCGTCAAATCAAACGGAGATTGACGCACGAGACTATCACGAGTCCAAACCGACTCTTGTGTACTGTCTAACAGCAAATGCAATTTTGTGTGGGAAGTTAGTCAAAGTTTTTGAAAAAGCAAAATTTAGGTGTGTCAAGGTTCAATTTTTCTCTAGGTCTGTTGTTTAACTTCTTCTGAATGTTCATTATTTTTTGTGGTGAGACAAGGTTTAGTTGGTATGTTTGGTATGTAGTGCCGTATGAGTTTATTGGTGTTTTCTACATATCCTTTTTGCTATTGGAGTAAGGGGCTTTTTGGCTGCTTTTTTCTTCGTGTCGTTTTCGAGTCGTTTTCGAGTCGTTTTCGAGATTGGCGGCTTGAGGGAATTAGTGGAGGGCATACATGACATCTCGTTTCATGTAAAAACTTTAGCACATAGCATCTCGTTTCCTATAAAAGAAATAGGTGAAGACACGGCGATTACATGCTTGGTCATCTCAGCCTCAGCACGATGGGCAGGTGGTCGGAGTAGCCGCCGTGGTAGCGCATGCCGATGTAAGTGCGCTTGGGTTGGCTGCCGAGGTGGCGCTCATCGTCTTCCAAGAGGTAGTCGGGGGCATAGACGCGGACTTCCGTCTGCCTGTTTTGTAAGCGTTCGGAGAGATAACACTGGTCAAGATATGACCAAATGCCGCGGTATTTGTAGGTGCCTTCTAAGTGGAAGGTTTCAGGTTTCAAGTCGCACATCCGATTGTGCATGTTGCGGAGGTCGTTGTGCGGGTCGTCGTTCATGTCGCCCATGAGGATGATTTGGCGCGTGGGGTCGTTCAGCAACAACGAGTCGATAGTGTGCTGTATCGTGGCTTGTGCTTCCTCGCGATGGCGTGCGGCGGCACCATAACCTGCGCGCATGGAAGGCAGGTGGCAGAGCAGGAAATCGACGGTGTCGCGTTGCGGCATGACCAGTCGGGCATAGAGTAGGTCTCGCGTCGGTTTCCCGTCGGAGAAGCGGATGGGGATAGGGTGGCTGCAGAGCAGGGTGCAGGTGGAGCGATAGAGGAGCGCCACGTCGATGCCTCGCGGGTCGGGACTGTCGTAGTGCACCGCCCGATAGTCGTTGCCTAAGGCGCGGCATATATCCGCCACGCACGCGCTGTCTTCCACCTCGCAGAGCCCCACGACCTCTATCCCATGCCAGCCGCCCGCGTTGGCGACCACTTGGGCTATCTGCGCCACCTTGGTTCGGTAGCGGCCGTATGTCCAATGGCGCATGCCCTCGGGGGTGAACTCGCGATCGGGGTTCAGGCTGTCGATGTCGGGGTGGAAGAGGTTTTCCACGTTCCACCACAGCGCCTGCCAACCCTCATGCTCGCTGCGCTCGGTAATAGGTAATCCGCGCTCCGCGCTGTAATAGGGAATATCTTTGCCCTTTCCGAACAGGGGCACATCCACTATGGTGCTGTCGGCTTCTTTCGGAGCAGTATATTGTGGAGAGCCATACACACTATCGACAGCAAGCATACTCATCAGTATGCCTGCTGTGAGAAGTCGGTATCTACACAAGAAGCGCATGGTAATTATTCCTTCTCTATCTCGTCTATCAGGTCGTCCATCTCGTGAATAAGGCGTTTGTTCATACGGTGTCCCACGAAGCCGCCTATAGCACCTCCGATGAGGGCACCGACCATCGTGCTGATGAGCATGGTCAAGTCGCGGTCGAAGGCGAAATACAACTCCACGCCAAGCCACATCAGCCACAGCACCACCAGCGGAATCCCCACGTAGTACCAGTCTTTGTACCATTTGCGCAACCTCCTCACCTGCTTCGCTACGGTCAGCAGGTCGCCCGTGTTGATGTCCTCCTCGCTCACCCAGCGGTGGGGCAGCAGCGTGGCGAGGAAAGAGACCAACATCAGCAGGCATGTGCCCGCCACGAAGTACCACGAACAGTGCAGGGAGGCGCGGAACACGTAGTTGCCGAACGTTACCACGAACAGACAGCAGAAGCCTTGTTGCCACACGTTGCGGTTGATTCGCCGCATACGCTGTTGGGTAACATGCCGCAGCAGTTGGTCATTTACGATCTCTTGTTCATCCAGTTTGGCTTTGAGCACTTGCAGTTGCTCTTTCATTTCTAATAAAGTATCCATAGTCTTAGGCTTTTTTTAATTGTTCACGAATACGCACCAGTCGGACGGAAATGTTCTTGGCAGTCAGTCCCACTATCTGCCCTATCTCTTCATAAGGCAGGTTCTCTAACCAAAGCAGCACGATGGCTCTGTCGAGCAGGTTGAGCCGATGAATACGGTCGTACAGCATCTTCACCTGCCGGCTCTCGGTGTCCTGCCGCTCGAAGAGATGGCTGTCGATAGACAACTCCACCTGCTGTATCTGCCGCTTCTTCTTGCGGTCGGCAGAGATACAGGTGTTCATGCTCACGCGGTAAATCCACGTTTCGGGCTGACACTCGTTACGAAACTTGGGAAACCCTTTCCATAGGTTAATCAGTATCTCTTGGAACAAGTCTGCCACCTCATCGGGGTTGTTCGAGAAGAGGTAGCACACGCTGTAGATACTGCTTTTATGCCTCCGAACAAACTGCTCGAAAGCCGATTCTAAACTACTATTTTTGTCTTGCGACTGCATTTGTAAAATGTTTTTTCCCTATTAGACACACAAGTGAAAGAAAAACTACACTCGCTATAAAAAATTAATAAGGAAATGTATCTGCAGGGAACTTTTTGCGCAGGCGGTAGCGGACGGTATAGACGGATGCCGGCTCTATGTGGAACAGGTCTGCCACGTCCTCCACACTCATCCCCGCGGCGAAGCAGAGGATATAACGTTTGTCCATATTGGTTAGTCTGTTTCCTTGTGCACAGAGGTGCGCGATGTTTTCTATATCCAATGTCTGCAGGCGGGCTATGCTGTGCATCTTGTAGGCGCAGGTTGCAGGCAATTGTTGCAGTTGCTTGATGAGGTTATCCGCCAGCAGTTGCAAAGCCGTCATACCATCCTCTTTCTTCTCCTTGTTCAATTCTTCTTTCTTTGATGGAGCCGCAGCGAGTGCGGCATCCATCGCGCTACGCATGTTATCCGCCTCCAAAGCGGCTTCATATAGTCTCGCCTCGGTGTTTTTCTTGCGCAGGTAGAGCACCACGATGAGCAAGATGGCGCAGAGCAAGAGCGATAGCAGCAGGTAGAGCAGACGGCGGAAAGCGAGGTTGCGCTCTTGCAGCCGCTCCATCTCGAGCGTCTTCTTCTCCACCTCGTAGCGCGTCTCTATCTCTTGCAGGCTGGTGGTCTTGTCGATGTCGTAGCGGACGGCGTTGTTTCCTATCAGCCGCTCTTGCCAGTCGAGCGCCTCGCGGTAGCGCCCTTGCTCCGTGCAGAGCATGACCATGAACGCATACGCCTCGCCGCGCTCGGTTACGACGGTATTCGGATGGAACTCCGCCACGCTGTCTATCATCGCCAGCACCTCCTGCATCGTCTGCTCGGCGGCGTGGTACTGCCCGCGATAGTAGTGGAGCCATGCCCACATATCCTGAATGTTGATACTGACCTCTTGCCGGTCTTCGGGGGCGTGCAGCAGAGCGGCGGCATGCTCGGCGCGCCGCAGGTACGCCTCTATGCTGTCGGTCTGCCGCGGGTCGGTGTAGAAATCGTAGTAGAGGGCTTGATTGTAGTAGTTCCATGGCGGGATGATACGCCACTGCTCGGGGTTCGGCAGTTGCTCCATCGCCTGAATAGAACGCTCGCCGTAGTATATAGCGAGGTCGCCGCTATCCAACTGGGCATAGTAAGCAGATGCCACGGAGTAGTAGTTGAACAGCACGAGATAGCGACCCTCATCTTCTGCTCTTTCTTTGGAGCGCCCAAGAGACCGCACCTCCTTTGAGTCAGAGAAGTTGGTCAGCGTCTCCAACTGCCGCATCAGCACCTCCATCTGGTCGAAGGCCCCGATGTTCATGTACTCGATGGCGCGCTCGTAGAGGCAGAGCGAGGCGTAGTCGTAACGTTGCAGGCGCATGAACGTGTCGTAGGCGGCTATCAGGCTGTCTTGCGCCGCGGCGGATTCACCCCTCTTGAATGCGTCAATACCGCTGTTGCGTTGCGACAATGCCCGCTGGAAGGCAAGGCTGTCCGCAGGCTGTGCTGCAAAAGCAAGATTGCCTTGTGCGAACATCAATCCACACAAGGCAATTCCTATCAAAAACCTACTATTCATAGGCGTCAAGCCTTTTCTAACGCCTCGGCGATGGAGTTGGCTATCTCTGCCATCTCCTCGGCGGGCAGTTGCAGTTTCGGGTTGGTGAAGAGCATGTCGCGCTCGCTGTTCATCGGCACGAGATGTACATGCACGTGATTCACCTCCATGCCCAGCACAGCCACGCCCACGCGCTTGCAGCCCGTTGCCTCTTTCAGCCCGCGAGCCACCTGCTTGGCGAACACCATCAGCCCAGCCAGCGTCTCATCGTCGAGGTCGAAGATATAGTCCGCTTCGGGCTCGGGCAACTTAGGGATGACCAGCGTATGCCCTTTCTGCAGCGGGTTGATGTCCAAGAACGCATAGTATTTTTCGTCCTCCGCTACCTTGTACGAAGGAATCTCACCATTGATAATACGAGTGAAGAGTGTCATTGTTGGATGAAGGATAAAGGAAGAAGGATGAAGGACTAATTAGTTTTGTCTATTAGGATTAAGGATGAAAGACTTGCCTTGGATTAAGGATGAAAGATAAAAGAAGAAAGTCTTATTACTATTGTTTCCGAGGTTTCAGAGTCGAAACTATTTCGTCTTTTATCCTTTATCTTTTAGCGAACGAAGTGAGCGGTCCTGCGTCCTTACAGGCTTATCTCCAGTATCTCAAACTCCATCAGTCCGGCGGGCACCTGCACCTGCGCCACTTCACCCACTTTCTTGCCCATCAGTCCCTTGGCTATAGGCGTGGTAACGGCTATCTTGCCCTCGGCGATGTTCGCTTCGCCCTCCGTAACGAGTTGATATACTTTCTCCGCCCCGCTTTTCTTCACGCGCACGCGTACTTTAGTTAGTATCTGCACCTCGTCGGTCTTGACGGTGCTTTGGTCGATGATACGGGCATCCATTATCTTGCCTTTCAACTGTGCGATACGGCTCTCCAGATGCCCTTGCTCCTCTTTGGCGGCATCGTATTCTGCGTTCTCACTCAAATCTCCCTTGTCGCGTGCCTCTGCTATAGCGGCAATCACGCGCGGACGCTCTGTGCTCTCCAAAAACTGGAGCTCGTCTTTTAGTTTTTGCAGACCTTCTGCGGTCATGTAAGTAACTGCCATAGTATTATTTTAGTATTTATAAATCAGTATTTCTTATTTAGTATCTCGCTCATAATCACGGCTTTGCGTACTTCCTCTATATTGGTAAAATCGGGCAATATGCTCTCTTGCGCCTCTTTCTCCATGCCTATATGCTTTTCGTTGGTTTTCATATCTTTTTTCAAAATTTTTATTTCAACAAAAATTTCCTATCTTGGTTCTTGGTTTACATCCGTTTTCATTGTCGGAAAAAACAATAGGAAACTTCACAGCCTCCTATTGCCATTAAACCTAAACCTTAACTATGAAAATTTTATTTGTTTTCGAATGCAAAGATACGGCTTTTTTTTAATACCACCAAATAAAAATGAAAAAAAATACAATTTTTCGCTACTTTTCTACAATTTCTACTCGTATTTTGACCTTTAGATTGAAGATTGTTGGATTTAGAAAGTCAGAAACGATGAGTTACCCCCATCCTCGGTAAATAACTTCTTCAGCAAGAAATGCTATCTATCGTCATTCCATTCTGCCATATTTCATTTCCTCACCTTGACGGTCGTATTGCTTGCGTTTGCCGGTAGGAGGTTCGGTAAGGCGAATACGTACAACCGCCGTTCTATCAAGACTGCGGGCGATGGCGCTCTCAAAGGCATCCATGTGCTGTGGCAAAAAGCGCTCACAGATAGCACGAAGTCCGATAATTTTCTCCTCGTCCGCTTCCACGCGTTCTGCCACGCCAGAAACAATCACAGAGTTAAACTCAAGCGTGAAGCTGCCATCCTTGGGACCGACTGTCGGCTTACAGCGGCTCACAGCCGAGAGGCAAACACGAGGGTTTCTTGCTAAGATGTTCAGTTTCTTTCCTTCCAGTGCACAGTGGAAATAAAAAACATCCTCTACGGCAGCCAAAGATAAAGGCACAGCGTAAGGTGTACCGTCGGAGTCAGACATGCTGACCGTGATGTAGGGTGCTTTCTTTAGAACCTCCCATGCCCATTCTGCGGGCATTTCTCTGCTTGCTTTACGCATTTCTCTTACTTTGGATTTTTCGTATCACATGTGTAATCGCCATGAAAGGATGATACCATATCATTCTTGGCCCACTAAACCGCATCACTTGACGAATCTGCTCGCGCATCTCGGGTTTGTAGCAATGAACAAGACACGCATCACAAGTCGGCTTTGCCTCGGCATATCGACAACAATCCAAGCGGTGCGTCGCGTAATGGAGCAAGGTTTGACACTTCGGACAAAGTCCGTCCGTCCTCCCGTGTTGCTTGCGACAATACAAGCGTATCATCGTTTCTACTGTATGTTTCTCTGCTGCAATGCGTTTCATCGCCTAAGTTCCAAGGTAATCTCCATATACGACCGCTTGCCGGCAATGTACTCTGCGTAGGCATCCTCTGCGTTCTGTCCGTGAAGCATGTGGCATTTGCCGCATAGTTCACAATTGTGTATGCACTCCCATTGTTGCTGCACAAAAGCAAGGCGCTCATTACGCGTCGAAGCCGCTATGGATGGAGGTGTTTCCATCTATGTCCTCCCAATTATCAATAGGTAAACAAACATTTAATGTATGATTGTTGAGATTTTTCCTTTCTCGACCCCCGTCCCCTGAGACACGCAAGTGGGGGCTTATCTCGAATGCTGGTCGGTTCGTGATGCGTGGGGTTGCGTTCTTACTCTTCCACAACCTCGCCGCGAAGCGTGGCAGCAGTGGCTTCCAAGATATGCACTTGCACCAGTTCTCCGATGTGTCTGCCTGCCCGCGGAAAGACCACCGTCTTGTATTGCGACGTGCGTCCGAACATATCCTCGTGGCTCCGCTTGGAAAAACCTTCCACCAACACCTCCACTGTCTTGCCAATCTCCCTTCGGTTGCTCGCCAGCGACAACTCGTTTTGCAGGGCGATAATCTCATTCAGTCGGCGCACTTTCTCCTCCTCCGAGATGTTATCCGGCAGGTGTTTCTGCGCGTAGGTCCCCGGGCGCTCGCTGTATTTGAACATGAACGCCGTGTCGAAGCCCACCTCCCGCATCAGGCTCAGCGTCTCGGCATGGTCTTCCAGCGTCTCGTCGTGGAAACCGCAGAACACATCCGTGCCTATCGTCGCATCGGGCAAGATACGGCGGATGGCGGCAATACGGTCGAGATACCACTCGCGGGTGTATTTGCGGTTCATCAGTTTCAGTATCTTGTTCGACCCGCTCTGCACCGGAAGGTGAATAAACCGGCAGAGGTTCTTATGGCGCGCGATAGTCTCCAAGGTCTTGTCCGACATATCTTTCGGATGCGAGGTCGTGAAGCGGATACGCATCTCGGGCACCGCCTCTGCCACTATCTCCAGCAAGTCCGCAAAATCCAACTCACCCGCTTTCCACGAGTTCACGTTCTGCCCCAGCAGCGTAACCTCTTTGTAGCCCTTTGCCCACAGGTCGCGCACCTCGTTCAATATGCTCTCCACATCGCGGCTGCGCTCCCGCCCGCGGGTGTAGGGCACCACGCAGTAAGAGCAGAAGTTGTTGCAACCCCGCATGATACTCACGAAACCGCTGATTGTCTTGCCGATACGCGCAGGCAGCACCTCGCGGTAGGTCTCCGTCTTGCTCAGTTCGATGTTGATGGCTTTCTGTCCTAACTCGCACTGTGCCAGCAGGTTAGGGATATCCATATACGCATCCGGTCCTGCCACGAAATCCACTTTGTAGTCCCGTATCAACTCCTCGCCCATGCGCTCTGCCATGCAGCCGATGACGCCCATCGTCGGGCGGTGCTCCTTGCGGGTCAGCGCCCTGAGTTCACGCAACCTGCTCACCACTTTCTGCTCGGCGTTGTCGCGGATAGAGCAGGTGTTAAGCAGGATGATATCCGCCTCATGCCAATCCTCGGTCATCGCGCAGTCGGCAGTCTGCATGATAGCGGCTACTACCTCACTGTCTGCCACGTTCATCTGGCAACCATAGGTCTCTATATAGAATTTTTTGCTCATAAAACACGTTTTTTACAAGAATTTTTCAAATTTATTTGGTCATATCAAAAAAAAGTCGTACCTTTGCAGCCGCTTTTGAGGAAATGTCTTCAGGGCATCGGGATGTGGCGCAGTCCGGTAGCGCAACGGTCTGGGGGACCGGAGGTCGCAAGTTCGAATCTTGTCATCCCGACGAAGAGTCCGTTAGGACTCTTTTTTTTGTATCTATACTTTCCTTATCATCAACCGCCTCCGCCGACCTAATATCCCCAAAAGCGGCTGCAAAGATACGCTTTTTTCCCGACATACACAATAGCAACTACCTATTTTGGCCGTTTTTCTAACGACTCTCCATGCCGTCAATCTCGAAAACGACTCGAAAACGACTCGAAAACGAGACGAAAAAAAAGCCGCCCAAGAGCAGAGAAGAAGCAGAGAAGAACTATAGAAGAACCAGAGACCAAGTGCCTCAAGGAGGTGCGGTCTCCAGGCCGCACCAAAGAGCAAACAAAGAGCAAACAAAGAAAGGTGGCAATGCCCCGCCCGATGTTCGCAAGCCTCCCCGCCTGCTGGGATAACACGTTTCCAGTTTCGTGTTTGCCCCCGATAGGTCGCCTGCGCACCCCGACAGTTTCAATCCGAAACCAATCTACCTATATATAAAAGAGCACCCTCGCAGACCAATAATCTGCGAGGGTGTGTATCTTTTTGGTAATGAATTAATGAATAATTACACGACAATTATATGTTAAAGAAATAAATATTTGAATAATTTTTGGAAATTTTTGTTGAAATAAAAGAATTGTCGTTGTTTCGATGTATATGTTTCTTATTTCGAGTTCACGTTATTTTAGACACAACCAATCAGTACTTGATATTATCTATCAGTCGCACAGGTCCGCAATAGACCGTTACGCAGCCGATGGCGTGGGAGAAATCCGCGGCAGGCAGTAGGGTCGATTGGTCCACTATCTCGTAGTACTCCACTTCCAGCCCCTCCACAGCGTTGATGGCGTCCACCACGCGCTGTTGCACCTCGGCAACGCTCTGCGTCTTCGCCCACTCGCGGCTCTCGAAGAGGATACGCGAGATGTTCACCGCCGTCTGCTTCTCACTCTCGGAGAGACGCTCGTTGCGGCTGCTGAGCGCCAGCCCGGACTCCTCGCGCACAATAGGGCAGCCAACGATTTGCAGGTCGCCGAACGTGCCTGCAAACGCGGAGCCGCTCACCATGTAGCGGATGATAGCCAACTGCTGGTAGTCTTTCTCGCCGAAGTAAGCGCGGTCGGGGCGCACGAGGTAGAACAGGCGGCTCACCACCTGCACCACGCCGTTGAAGTGCCCGGGGCGCATCTTACCCTCCATCACTTGGTCAAGCCCGTTGAAGCCAAACTCAAACGTGCTGTTCATCTCCTCCGCTGTGTACATCTCCTCGGGCGTGGGCGCAAAGAGGAAATGCGCACCGAGGTTAGAGAGCAAGTCCGCATCGCGCCAGATATTGCGCGGGTACTTGGCGAGGTCTTCCTTGTTGTTGAACTGGGTGGGGTTGACGAAGACAGAGACAAAAGTTACATCGTTCTCGCTCACGCAGCGTCTTACGAGCGAGGCGTGCCCTGCGTGAAGCGCACCCATAGTGGGCACCAGTCCGATGGTCTTGTTCTGCTGTTTGCAAGCCTCTACATGCTGGAGGAGTTCTTGCTTGGTGGTGATGATTTGCATATTGCGTGGATTGAAGTTTCTGGTTTCAAGTTTCAGGTTTCAAGCAAGTTTGTCAAGGGTAACTACACTTGAAACCTGAAACCTGAAACTTTTTACTAAGCAGGCGGGGACTCCTGCGTCCCGAGTGTACCCAAAAAGTCCGCAAAGGTACTAAAAAAAACGGACAAAACAAATTTTTTGAAAGAAAAAGTTGCAAATGTCAATAAATTTTAGTACCTTTGCAGGAAATTTCAAAATTCTATGCCTATGAAAGAGCCGAAACGAGTCCTGTTTATCTCGCAAGAGATATACCCCTATTTAGCGGAAGAGACGCCCATTCGTATGCTCAATAGGCAGTTGCCCGAGTTGTTCCAGTCGAAAGGGTACGAGACCCGCACGTTCATGCCGAAGTTCGGCGACATCAACGAGCGCCGCAACCAGTTGCACGAGGTGATACGCCTCTCGGGCATGAATATCATCATCAGCGAGACCGACCACCCCCTGCTCATCAAGGTGGCGAGCATACAATCCGCGCGTATCCAGATTTACTTCATCGACAACGACGACTTGTTCCACAAGCGCAAAGGAATTGCCGATGCCGAGGGCAAGGAGTATGCCGACAACGATGAGCGCTGTATCTTTTTCGCCCGCGGAGTCATCGAGACCGTGAAGAAACTGCGCTGGACGCCCAACGTAGTGGTCTGCTCGGGCTGGATGTCAGCGCTGGCGCCGCTCTATCTCAAGAAAGCGTATGCCGATGAACCCTTCTTCGCAAACTCCAAAATCGTGCTATCTATCAACGACAACGAGTACCAAACGCCGTTTGGCACGAAGTTTGCACAGAAATTGCAGATTGACGGAATTTCCAACAACGACGTGCGCAGCATAGCGGGCTTCCCCGTGGGCTACGAGGAGTTGATGCGACTCGCGATAGACTATTCCGATGCCATCACGTTCGCCAGTCCGAAGATTAACCAGCGCGTGATGAACTACGCGGAGACGAGCCGCAAACCCATATTGCCCTACGAAGAAGGCGCAGACAACAAGCGTTTCCTCGACTTCTGCAACGGACTGATAGGAGAGTAACAAAGACCGCTGTCCGGCGTGCTTCCTGACAGGTCGGGGCAGAAAGGAGGTTCGGTCTCCTGGCCGCACCAAAGATAAAAGACTGATAGGTGAAGAAAAAGAACTATGAGTAAAGGTAGATTACTTCTGACTATACACAAACTCTTTTCTATACTCCCTCCCCTTGTGGGGAGGGGCGGGGTGGGTCTTCTTTGCTCCTTGTTCTTGGCTCTAACCGGCTGCAAAGACGATGTGGTTACGGCGGGCAGTTCGCTGCTGAGCGATAACGACAAGATCGTCGTTTGCTCCGACACCTTCTCCCTCTCTTCCAATTTAGCCCCCTGCGGTAGTATCATCACTGCCCCCGACTCCTTCCTGCTGGGCGAGATAGCCACCGACTATGGCACCGTGCGCGCAGAGGTGCTGACGCAGTTGGCGTGCCCTGTGGGCTTCCAATATCCCGAGACATCGGAAATCGATTCCGTCTGCCTCTTCATCTACTACCGCGACTGGGTGGGTAGCAGCACCACCCCGATGGCTATCAACGTGTATGAGATAGACCGCAGCGTGATGGAGTACAACCTGACCTACACTTCCGACCTCAATATCGCCGACTATTGCAGCATGGAGGACAGCACGCTGCTCGTAAACCGCCAGCCGCTTATCGTGGCGGGAAACAAGGCAGACAGCGTCTATAATAGTAGCACGGGCACCTACCAGCCGATGGTGCGTTGCCGCATGAGCGATGACTTCGCAAGACGCTTCTTTACTATGCGGACCTATGCCTCGCAGGACCGTTTCAACGAGTTCTTCAAGGGACTCTATATCACGCCCACCTTCGGCAGCGCCACCATGCTGCATATCACGGACGTGAGCATGGCGGTCTATTACCATTTCTCCTACAACCGCGGCGGACAAGACACCACGGTTACGGATATGAAGGGCTTCTACGCCAACGCGGAGGTGCGTGGCTTGAACCGCATAGAGTACCGCGACAAAGAGACACTGGTGGAGAACCTGCTGGCAGACAGCGCGCACTATAGTTACGTGATTGGCCCCGCGGGCGTCTATACGCGCATGCAGTTCCCCATGTTGCAGATAGAGGAGACCATCATGCAGAGCCTGATTTACAAAGACACGGTGAAACGCCCGTATGTGAACTTGGCGCAGTTGCAGGTGGATGTGCTGAATGTCTATGAGGGCACGGGCGCGGACCAAGACCGCAACGATTGGCTTCAGCCTGCCGACTATATGCTGCTCATCAAGGAAGAGAGCCTCGACCGTTTCTTCCGCAAGAAAGAACTGCCTTCCGACACCGTGGCTATCCTCTCCTCGCTCAGCACGGGCGTGGACTCACTCGGCAACACCATCTACTACTATTCCTACGACCTCAACACCCTGCTTACCAATCAAATCCGGCAGGAGACAAATCCCGACACGCTGAACATGCTGCTGGTGCCCGTAACGGTGGAGACCACCACCAACTCGGCTTACGGCACCACCTCCATCACCTCCGTGCGCCAGAGCCAAGTGATGTCCGCCACGAAGATTCGCAGCGCGCAGAACGCAGATAGTCCCCTCTCGCTCAAAGTGGTGTACTCCGGCTTCTAATACTTCTAATAACAGAAGGCAGGTATCAATATACAACAAAAAAGCACGCAAATCTGCGTGCTTTTTTGTTATATCCGTTTCTGTAACTCGTCGTCTGTCAGTACTGTCATCACCCGCTTCCCATCCGGTGTGTATAGATAAGACCCGAGGGCAAATAGTTTTTCCACTAAGTCTCTCATCTCTTCCTCTGTTAAGGTCTTTCCGTAAGGTATTGCCGTATCGTTAGCCAGCGCCATGGCTATCTGCTTGCGCCACTCTTCCTGCACGTTCGCTCCCGTATCGCGCACCGCGTCTAGGATATGCCGCAGGGCTGTAACACCATTCTGCTGCCCTAACTGCGCAGGCAACCCGTAGATACTATATGAGGTCTTGCCAAACTGCTCCAAATCAAAACCTATATGCCGCAGTTCATCCACCATCGGCTCTATCAACACCATATCTTCTGCCGTCAGTTCCAGCACATCGGGGAAGAGCAGTTTTTGTGTCGCCCCTTTCGCATTGGACAGTTGCGACATATACAAATCATATAGTACGCAAGCATGGGCGCGGTGTTGGTTGATAACCGCAACTCCCTGCTCTATCGCCAAAAAGATATACTTCCCCCCGTACTGCCACGGATCGGCTGAAGGAGAAAGAACGAAGGAGAAAAGACTTGCAGCATTTGTTTCCGGAACTTCGGATGCAAGACTATTCAGTCCTTCATCCTTTATCCTTAATCCTTTATTCTGAGGGTACAACTGCTCCCATCCCGCCGGCGTTTTGCTGCTGTATGACTTATCCTTTCCGCCGAATGAAGAGCACTCATAGTCGAAACGAGTCGGTCTTTCATCCTTCATCCTTAATCCTTTATCCACACGGAAGGGATTATAGTTGGGGTCTATGACTCGCTGAGGAGCATTGGTCGGACGAGTGCCGTCGGGCAGGGGCATGTCTATCTCGCCCTCGCGGTTGAAATCGATGGTCGGCGCGAGTGAGAACTTACCCAATGCTTCACGCACGGAGGCAAGCAGTATCTGAAAAATAGCTTGCTCATCGGCAAACTTTATCTCGGTCTTCGTCGGGTGGATATTCACATCAATAGACTGCGGATCGACCTCGAAATAGATAAAGAACGAGGGCTGATACTCTCCCGGGAGCATCCCCGAGTACGCCGTCATCACCGCCTTCTGAAAATACGGATGCCGCATATATCGCCCGTTCACGAAGAAATACTGCTGTGCGTTCTTTCCTGTTGCCTCCGGTTTGGCAACAAACCCGTGTATCGACACCAGATCGGTGTCCGTATGTATCTCTACAAGGTTGGAAGTGTATTGCCGCCCTGTGCCTTTGCCGAACACGCTCTCGATGCGTTGCTTCTCCGTGCCGGCAGGCAACTCGCTGAGTATCTCATCGTTATGCACAAAGGTGAACTGCACCTGCGGATAAACCAGCACGATCCTATGGTAATCCGTGAGCAGGTTGCGCAACTCCGTTTGGTCGGTCTTGAGGAACTTGCGCCGCACCGGCACATTGTAAAAGAGGTTTTTCACTCGTATGTTCGTTCCTTGAGGGCATTGGCAGGGCTCTTGATACAGCACTTCCGACCCCGCTATCTCCAGCCGCGTGCCCATCTCGTCCTCTTCGCGGCGCGTGGTTACCTCCACCTGCGCCACGGCACATATACTCGCCAAGGCTTCTCCGCGAAATCCCATCGTGCGCAGCGCAAAGAGGTCGGCTGCCTCGCGTATCTTCGAGGTCGCATGCCGCTCAAACGCCATACGCGCATCCGTCTCGCTCATGCCCTTCCCGTTGTCCACCACTTGCAGCAACGTCCTGCCTGCATCGCGCACCACCACCTGTATACGCGTCGCGCCCGCATCCAAACTATTCTCCACCAATTCCTTCAGGCACGACGCAGGACGCTGGATAACCTCTCCGGCGGCTATCTGGTTGGCAACACTATCGGGTAAAAGGTGAATGATGTCCATAAAGGGAAGTACGAATTTAGGAATTTACGATTTTAGCAGGCGAGGACGCCTGCGCACCCGGACAATTACGAATTTACGAACGGCTTACAGCAGGAAATAGAAGGCAAAGAGCAGCAGCACCAGCAGTGCAATCCAAAAGCCCAAACGCGACTGTTTCTTGCGGCGCAGTTCGGTCATGTTCTTCTCATGCTCCTCGCGGAAACTGCCCCGATGCAGTTGGCTATGCTTCTGCTCACGACGCTCGCGGCGCTCCTCCTTCTCCTTATCATAGTAGATAGGGCGGTAGTCCCACTCGCGAGGCTTCGGTACTTTGGGAAATAGGATAGACATAATCTTATTTACGAATTACGATTTACGATTTTCCCGCGTCTCTATGCCGCATGGTCAATCGTAAATCGTAAATCGTCTAATTGTAAATATCTTTACTTCACGATGGCTTGGAACTCAGCGTCTTCAGCAAACTTAGCGAACTCGATATCGTTTTGTGCGCGTGCTTTCAGGCTTGCATCCTTAGCCACAGCCTCTTTCATATTGCTATATACAGCGTTGCGGTCGTTGGTGCGAGCACCTACTACGGCTTGCAGATAAGCGGTTACGCCGTTCGGCTCTTTCACGTTAGCCAAGGTCTGGCGTGCGCCTGCGTAGTCCTCGTCCAAAATCTGCTGTACGGCAGCATTGTTGGTTGCTGCTTGAGCGTAAGCGGACTTAGCTGCTTTGTAGTCGCCCTTCATCGTGTAGAGGGTACCCATAGCGGCAGCGAGGTTACCTTGTGTGCCGGCAGCCTTACCGAAGTGCTCCTCTGCCTTAGCAAAGTCGCCATCTGCCATAGCAGCCACACCGGCGTTGAAGTTCACATCAGCGTTCTGCGGCTCGATAGCCAACGCCTTGTTGTATGCGCGACGAGCCTCAGCCACATTACCTTGCTCGAAGTAAACCATACCCATGTTGTTGAACGCGCGGAAGTCGTTGAACTGGTCAGCCACTTTCTGATACGTAGCGATCTTCTCTGCGTTGTCGTTGGTGAGGGTAGCCGCATACAGCATCTCCTCTACGCTGAGTTGGCTCGGATCGTTCTTCAGGAAGTTCAGGATCTCCTCATCAGACTTACCGATCAGGTCGGTGGTCAAGATGAGGCGGCTGCGGCGCAGAGCGGGCAGAATCTCATCGGCGATAGTGCTATATACACTGCTCAGGTTCTTGATTTGTGCCTCGCGCTCCTCGGGGTCGGTGTACATGCTCAACACGCGCAGTACCAACTCCTTGTCTTGCATGTTGCTGTTCTCTAGCAGTGCTTGGAAACCTGCCCAGTCCTCTGCAGTGATGTCAGAAGCGATAGTTGCGTTCACCTTATCTTTCTTCAGCTGTTTCTGCAGGAAGTCTTGTGCATTCTTCTGACGTTGACC
This sequence comes from Paludibacteraceae bacterium, assembly GCA_016297215.1. Lineage (GTDB taxonomy): Bacteria > Bacteroidota > Bacteroidia > Bacteroidales > Paludibacteraceae > Colicola. Next base: position 112,701 of record JAEDGZ010000001.1, read on the forward strand.
TGCCAGTTTCTCGTTCAGGTCCATACCACCATCGGGCGAAGCGTAACCGCTTACTTCCAGTTTGTTGATGGCTTTGCGCTCGTTCTGGTCAGCCTCTTTGATTGCAGCTTGCAGGTCTTGCATCTGCTGGCTCTTGGTCTCCGAAGAACGGAGGTTGGCTTGTTGGATGAGGAACTTGATGTCTGCCTCTTGCATCTGTTGGATCACGCGTTGGAACTTATCGGGCGTTACCACCGACTTGTTGTCGCTTGCCTTTGCCAATTTCGCAGTAGCCACCAGACCGTCTGCAATCTTCAACTCCGGCACCTCTATTTCTTTCTTGCCTACCTTAGCCGTAAAGCGCAAGAACAATTCGCACTTGTCCATCGCAGGTACATAGTCAAACGAGCAACTCTGCGTATATTGACCACCCGCCTTGTAACTAACGGTAGTACCGTTCTCTTTTACTTTCTCGCCTACATACGTTACGGGGCTGCCTACTGCCTCGCCGCCTGCGTATTTCAGCACGGGGGTTACGGTAAGCACACCTTTCTTTGCGAATTTCTTTACAGGGAAGGTACCGGTAATGTCAGCACTTACTTTGTCGCCTACCACGGCAAGCGGACTCGGATTTACGCTGATCTGTTCGGGTTGGGGCAGCGTCTTGCTGCACGATGCCAACATTGCTACTGCAATGAGCGAAAGAAATAATCCTTTTTTCATGATCGTTTATAAATAGTTTTTGTTTACTTACTATCTTGACCTCCGCGATACGCACATATCATGGACGATAATTGTACATCCCACGAATTCCGCGGCAAAATTAGTAATTTTTTTTCATATACACAAGAAAATCGCACTTATTTCTACAAAAAAGTGTGTTTTTCCCAAAAAATAGCCATTAACACATACCTGCTTCATCGATACAACAACGCTTCTTTTATTTCAACAATAATTATTCAACTGTTTTTTTCTTTAACATATAATTTTCATGTAATTATTCATTAATTATTACCAGAATGACCTAATCATACTGCCACTTCACATTAAAACGAATCAGCCCTATTTGGAGTTAGCGATTAGTTAGCGATTAATTAGCGATTAGTTAGCGATTAGTTAGCGATTAGTTAGCGATTAATCAAACATGGAGCAGAGATAAACGAACACTTTCAGCAGTTGACCGGTGTACGCAGGCGTCCCCGCCTGCTAAGTTAGTCAATGAAGCCTAATTTATTTTTTGGTAATGAATTAATGAATAATTACATGATAATTATATGTTAAAGAACCACTTTTTGTAGAAACTTGCCCGGTGTGCGCAGGCGTCCTCGCCTGCTAAGTTAGTCAATGAAGCCTAATTTGGTTTTTGGTAATGAATTAATGAATAATTATACGATAATTATATGTTAAAGAAAAAAAACAGTTGAATAATTTTTGTTGACATAAAAGAATCATCGTTATTTCTGTGCCCGGTGTGCGCAGGCATCCCCACCTATTGTTCGAATGCTTTGTTCAACTTACAATTCGTACAAAAGTACTGTTTTTATTATCAATTTTTACCCAATTATTTGCATATATAAGAAAATATGTGTACCTTTGCGCCGGTTTTTAACCACTTTTTGATTATTGAGCACTGTGTACACTTAAACGGTCGTTTTAATTTACCCACCTCAAAACCCTGAGATCCCACAAGAGAAAGCACAAAAAAAGAGCACACTTTAACGACCCTTTTAACGCCCCGCTGCTGAATCAATCCCTATCGCCAAGATAGGCAACAATATACCATTTCATTACCCCATTACGTCGTACCCATACGGCGCGTTTGTGTTATGGTAAGATTATTATTCTCTTTTTTAATATACAAAAAAATGAAAACTCTTGTAAACCCATCCAAAGGCCATTCTTGCGCTATGCGTATTGCTCGCATAGGCGTTGTTTTTTATATGCTGTTCATGGTTGGAACGGCTTACGCCCAAACCTACAACTGGATCGGTAGCACGCCGACATCCGGGGGAACGTACTATCTCTATACGAAAAATCAAAACAAGTTCCTCAACGATAACAATAGTCTTGACGCATACAATACTACCAACACCCCATGGACAATGGGGGGCACATTCCCAAGTCCCTATACGCTTACCTCTGCCGGTAGCAAGCAATTTGCTATGTATAGAGAATGGGAATGGACGAAATACACATATTATCTCGTTACCAATGCAACCAGAAAATCAGGTGATGACATACTATTTGCGTCTGATCCTAATAATGGTTACTACAGCATATATAGAGCAAATAAGTGGGCAACTGTCAGCGGCGATCGAAATATAATATCGACAACAAACGGAATACAAAGAACCAATGAGCCATCTTTTGAGTGGTTGTTTATCTCCCAAACAGAATACAACTCCACCCTCCCCTACCATTTCAAAGCAACCGCCCAAGCGACCACCGGCGGCACCGCGACAGTCTCCTTCGACAACAGCACTTGGAGCGCTACGCAAACAATAAACCTCACTGACCCCAATGCACCGAGCCTCACCACAACCTCACTCACTACAACTGTAACCTTCAAAGCCGAAGCCGCAGCAGGTTATGCCTTCGAAAAATGGCAAGATGAAGAGGGAAATTTCGTCAGCGAACTGGCAGAATACACCTTTTCTATCCCTTCTTCCTCGCATGACAAGGGTGCCCCCGCTTCCGTCACACTAACAGCCATATTCTCAAAGAAACCGACATTCACACCTAACTTCGAAAGCACCAACCTGACCGTCGGACAATCTTTCTCTCCGGCATTTACCTTTGGTAACACCAGCAGCGGCATACCCTCCGACAACCCAAGCAACGATTTCTACTATACCCTCACACAAAACAACGTAACCACCAAAAACCTCGAGGGCAGTTTGAATCCCGACCGAGCCATCACCTACGACCCTGCTACCAACACGCTCACTGCCGAGAACGAAGGCACCGCCACACTCACCTTCATACAAAATGCAAACGCTACCTGTGAAGCAGGACAGCGTACCTATACCATTACCGTCAAAAAGAACTACCCTAACTTCAGATGGAATGAAGCAGGGGTAGTTTTATACACTACCACCTGCTATGGCGATATTTTCCAAAGTGATAACGGCGATATGCTGTGGAGTGTGAAAGACCCGCAACCCGATGCCGCTATCGTTCAAGATTTTGCGCAGGGCTCCTCCAAAGCATACGGTACACTCACCACAGGTAGCAAAGCAGGCACCACCAACATCATCATCTCACAAGCGGAAAACTACAAATGGTATTCCCAAACGGAAACCTACACCATCACTATTGCCGAACGACCACTCTCCTCCAATGTCGTTCTCTGTGACGGACCGGAATTGGTTAGTTCAGGCATTTGGGGAATAGGTGATGTTTATAATTACTACCGCATCCCCGCGTTAGGCGTGGACCAAACCGGTAAAATGTATGCCATGTTCGATTATCGGTACAAAGATAATAGCGACATCGGTAATGGGCATGCCATAGATATTTGTTCAAAGTCAGGGGAATACAATAGCATCAGCGACTTTACGTGGAACTTCACCAAGAACACCCGATTAGCAGGCACCGATAGTTACGGCTACGGAGACCCCGCCATCGTGGTCGATGCCGACAACAACGAAGTCTTGGTACTTTGCGTTTGTGGAGGAAACAAATATAATAACGGCTCGCAAGACCAAGGCGCTATATGGTGCAAAAACGGCACTTGGGATGCCGCTATCACGTCGCTTACTAATCAAATAAAAGCCCTCGGAACGGAAGCAAGCAACTGGAATACACAAGGGATGTTCTTTGCCTCCGGCAGAATACTGCAATCTCGAATCGTCAAGACCGGCAGTTACTACCGCCTCTACGCCGCACTACTCTCCTCCGGATACGGAAATGCCGTGGTTTACTCCGATGACTTCGGCAGAAACTGGAAGGTGCTCGGAGATGTAAAAACCTCTTGCTGCCCCGCCGGAGACGAAGCCAAAGTAGAAGAACTCTCCGACGGTACCATCGTGCTCAGTAGCCGAGCACAAAGAAAACGCTGGTTCAATGTCTTCAAATTCACAAACCTCAATGCCGCTACCGGCAGTTGGGGCACACCTACCCAACCCGACCGTATCATGTACGGAGACGGAAGCCCCGTCAACGGAGATTTCTATCGCTTGCGAGTATTCCACAACGGAACACCCGCAGAAATCCTCCTGCAATTCCACACCAACGAAAACTCCGAACGTGAGAACTTAACCTGCTTCTGGCGAGACATCACAGGACAAACAGCAGCCACCTTCAACCCCGCTGACAACTGGAATGTCGGACTGCAAATAGTGAGCGGACAGAGTTGCTACTCCAGTATGGCTATCATGCCCGACGGATATATCGGATTACTTTGGGAAGACGGTACGAAAGTGAATAAAGAGCAATATAGTATTTTGTTCAATACCTTTACCGTCTCCCAACTGCTCAAAGACAATTCCTATAGTCCCAAAGTGCAACTCCTATACGAGTTCTTCATTGGCAACTACCAAGGACAAATCAGCGGAAAAGATATCTATGTGTACAATGTTTCCCAAGATGACTTATCCGCTGTGCTATCCGCAACACCTACTATCAATCCCACCGGTAAAGATATCCGCATAGAAACAACCCCTTACACCCTGAGCGGAGACGAATACAAAGCGACCCTTACCCTGCGATACGGCATTTACCGAGAGCAGTACAACCTTCATATAGTACCCATCAAAACGGGAGGAACTGGCTCCGGAAGCGGCGCTACCACAGAGGCAAACGGTACATTCATCTGGAGAACAGATGCCTCCAACTCCAAATGGAGCGACCCCAACAACTGGTATGTATGCTACAACGGGAGCACATTTACTTCCAATGCTGTGCCTATGCAGTCAAACAATGTGATTATTCCTGCCGGAGCAAGCATATATCCCAATATCGTAACGGGCAACTGCTATTGCAACTGTATTTACTTGGAGGCTGGAGCACGATTAGGAGGGCAATACTTGCTCAACTACAACAAGGCTTTTGTCGATGTCAAAGTACCTGCTAACCGATATGTGCGCATCACACCGCCTTTGAGAGACACCTATGCCGGAGACTTCTTTACGGCTGAGCAAGGCGGAGAATGGACGAACTTCACACCCGCCAAGCTTTCCGCTGTCGTTGAGGGCACTTTGGACGAAGGCGGCAAAAACCGTACTACGCATGCCACATACGAAAGCCTCTATGCCAGCACCTTCCAAACATTAGACCCCTACGGAGGTACTGCCACACACAGCGTGCGGAGCCGATGGGAAGCACCGTACAATAGCATGGAATACAAGTACGAAGAAGGACAAGGATTCGATATTTGGATGGACTACGACAACAATACGGACTCTGCTACCTTCCACTTCCCCTCGGGCGAAACACAATACGACTATTTCAGCGAAAAAGAAGGAAAGGTGGTATCCCAATCAGGTACCATCGTAAGAGATGACCACCAATATCGACTCGCTTTCGATAATACAAACACCAACCGTGGATATGCCAACCTCGTCTTCAGCAGAAACGCAGGCGCTACGGAACCTGCTTTCGTAGTCGGAAATATCGGGCAAGCATATCTCAGCATCTTCAACTTCCTCAAAACAAATGTTGAGAATATGACCACTACGCCCTTCCTATACAAACATACACCTATTGAACTCGACAACGGACACGGAAAACAAACCGTTTATTTCTACTTGAGTTCCGGCGGAGGCAGACTTTTCAAAGCCGAACCGCAAGCAGTGAAGATAGACCCCAACGGCGTCATTAAACCACCTTCCGATACTGAACGTACTGAAGTAGATAAGAAAGCACCGGAAACGATGATTGCACCCAACGAAGCATTCATGATTATGGCGGGAGAAAGCAAGATAACATCCGTAGAGCCACACCTTATCGGTAACTTCAGCGGTACATATCGATACTATGGAGTACCTTTCCAAAAAGTAGATGGAAGCACTATCAAGAAAGATGGTATGGCAGGCGGAAAACCCGATGAACTGACCCGAGACTTCGTCTTCTCTATTGCTGCCGACCCTAATGATGTATATCGTGTAAGAATCGGTAACTTCGTAGGTAGAGGATATGTTTGGGGTACCATCAACCCGCAAAAGAAAACTCTCACCATACAAGCCGGCACACCGGTAACCTATGCCGATAATAACAGTTGGGAAAATGGCGACCGTATCTTGCGCATCTACGGATGCGATGATGATAAGTTAGCATTCACCGACTGGTTCACTTATAAATCGGGTAACTACAATGCGATTAGTTCATATGTTGCGCAGACAAAGAAGGTAACCAATGCCCATTCGGATATTGTGTTCGACTATACGGTGGATGTGGTCAATGGAATAGCAAAATTCACTTTGAGACGCCCGTTTGTTATATTCTCCGAAGAGTTCAATTTATATTCTAAAAAAAATAACCCTACCTACCGAAAAGGCCAAGGAAAATATAACACTACACCTATGGGAAAGGAAGCGAATCAGCAAGAAGAATGCGAGGCATTCTTCGTATATGACCAACTTTCAGGGAGCAAAACTTTCATTGAGCATGAAGAACCCTTCATCTACCCCGATATAGAAGGTAAATACGAAGCCAACGTATCTTCTGTTTTTAGTACACAAGGGGTAGCAAGCGGGACATACCAATCCATCACTATGGAACGTATCTTGGGCAACTACGACCATGTCCTCATCGACGGACTCTATCCTAATTGCACCAATACACCCATAGTAGGGAAAATTACCTGGCGCAGCGATGGGAAATACTACCTTACTATCCCGGAAGCACAGCTGGTTAATGAGAAAGACCCCGGCAACGCCGCTGCCAACTATTTCTTCTACATCAAAGGACGCAATAAAACCATAGAAATGGTTTGGGATAACGGTGCAAAGACATGGACACAACCGGGAGACCAACTGCAAATATCCCACTTGAACGCCAACCCAAGTGGTAGTTCCGACGGATTCATAATTGGCGACGGCACCAATGGAGTGTTCCATCAAACAGAACATATCGAGCCTGACAACATCATCCAGCTCTCATCGCAAAATGACCGACTGCAAATTAGTTTCACTCCGCATATGTTTGCTGCCAATGTGTCGGAATTGCAAATAGCAGGTGCCTCGCTCCACGCACCCGCCAGAGTGGAGGATAACCCTGTCGTCAGCATTACTGCCAACGATGGCACCTACCAAACATCCACGCTCATTGTCGTAGATGAATATGCAGACAACGATTTCCGTAAGAAAGAGGATGCACCTCTCTTTGATATCCACAAGTCAGCATTCTGCTTGAGTACCATCGCAGGTACACAATTAGTGGGAATCAACTCTATCGCCGAACTGGATAACCTTCCGCTCTATGTCTCTGCATCCGCTACCATCGTTTGCAACAATATAGAAGCCCTCGGCGATGAAGTGGAACTATACGATGCTATCAACGATATCAGCACGCCTATCCACAACAACCAACCTTTGCAACTACACATTGCAGACGGCGAACAAGCAGGCAAATACTATCTGCGACTCGCGTCAGCACCTGAAGACATCCCATCCGACGACAATAGTTTCACAGAGGTCAATACGGTTGTTTACTCGCCCGCAAGAGCAACCATCGTGGTCAATTCCTCACAACCGGCCGAGGAAATGCAAGTTTACGATATGGCGGGTCAGTTGGTAGCCTCCGTGCAGAATGTACAAAGACACCAATTCACAGGACTGCAACAAGGTATTTACGTAGTGAAGATCACGCACGCTAACAACACCAAACAAGTAAAAGTAACGGTATTCTAACTCAAATTTATAACCGTGTATGCAGGCATCCGTGCCTGCTAAAACTACACTTATCAGTCCTACATCCTAATATGAAAAGATTTAAGATATTTCTACTTCTATATAGTTTCACTACGGCGGTATCTGCCACTGAGTTCGGCAAACTGCAATTGGATAGCCTTAATGTGAGTTTCTCACATAATGTGCGGCTCTACCAACCATACCAATATGTCAATTCAGGCTATCAGGCACATTCACGCTTTACAGCACCTATTCACATGCCCCAATACGCTCAGGCTTCTCCGTCATCCATGGTTCTTACTCCCGCTTGCCTGCCGCCTGCTTTCAGACCTACTATTGCTGACAGACAACAAATCTTTGTGTTGCAAAACGACCCAAGTCGTGTTCCGCCGGACGAAGGTAGCGGACAAGGCGTCATCCCCACACCTGTAGGAGATACACCCCTGCCGTTCTTGCTTCTTTTTGCATTGGCATATATCATGTATATCCGCGCACATTCTAAACGCCAAAAATCCTTATTACAAGGTAAGAAAAAAGAATAATACGAAGTAGGAAAAAGAAAGAAGGCTACCAAACCATTGTTGGTCGGTAGCCTTCCTTTTTTCTATAAAGACCTACATTAACTCATCTCCAGCATTCGTCGGATGGGTTTCAGGGCTTGGGTGGCGAGTTCGGGATTGATGATTATCTCCGGTTGCTCGGTTTGCAAGCAAGCGAGCAGTTTCTCCATCGTGTTCAGACGCATATACTCGCACTCGTTGCAATGGCACCCAACTGTCTCTGTGGCTTCCGGCGGCACGGGGATAAACTCCTTGTCTGGACAAGCCTTCTGCATCTCGTGCAAGATTCCGCTCTCTGTAACCACAATAAATCGCTTCTGCGGGCTTGAAATAGCAAAGTCGAGCAATGCCTTGGTCGAACCGATTTTGTCCGCCTGAGTCAAAATAACGGCCTTACACTCCGGATGTGCCAACACGGGTGCATCCGGATTCTTTTTCTTCAAATCAATCAACGCCTCCAGCGAGAATCGACTGTGCACATGGCAAGCACCGTCCCATAGCAACATTTCCCGCCCTGTAACGCTGTTGATATAGTTCCCTAAGTTCTTGTCCGGACCGAAGATAATCTTCGCGTCTGGAGGCAGTTGCTCCACAATCTTGCGCGCATTGGAGGAAGTAACTACCACATCCGTCAGGGCTTTCACCGCCGCCGAGGTGTTCACATACGACACCACCATGTGCTCGGGATGCTCTGCCTTGAACTTCGCCAAATCCTCAGCCTTGCACGAGTCTGCCAGACTGCACCCTGCCTCCATATCCGGTATCAGCACTTTCTTGTCGGGGCATAGTATCTTCATCGTCTCGCCCATGAAGTGCACACCGCACATCACAATAATATCCGCATCCACCGTGGTGGCTTTCTGCGCAAGCGCCAGCGAGTCGCCTATGAAGTCAGCCACGTCTTGTATCTCAGGGCGAGTGTAGTAGTGCGCCATGATAATCGCATTCTTCTCCCGACAGAGTTGACGGATTTCGTCTTTTATCATATTATTATCTTTTTAATTAAAATTCTTTTGATTATAGTATTGTGTTCAAATAGTTCATAAATCCTACAACACCAAGATTTTCAATGTCTTTCAGTATATCGTCGTTTGTAGATGAAAAGTAGAACGATTTGAAAACTCCTGCTTTCTCAACGTCTTCAACATGTTTTCTACACCGATTGTCGAAAACTTGTTCAAAGCCACTTTTTCCACTTGAAATAGAGCAAGATAGCCACCGTGAACACCACCATCAGCAGGATGGCAAACGGGTAACCTAAGTACCAGTGCAGTTCGGGCATAAAGTCGAAGTTCATACCGTACAGACTCGCCACCAGCGTCGGGGGCAGGAACACCACGTTCACCACGGTGAATATCTTGATAATCTTGTTCTGCTCGATGTTAACCAAACCGAGGAAGGTATCTTGCAGGTAGTCCAAGCGGTCGAATCCGAATCGCGTGTAGTCGAAAAGCGAGTTGATATCCTTGATAATCATCGTCAGTCGCGGTTGCAACTCGGTAGGGAAGAAGTCGCATTTTAGAAAGTTGCTTATCACGCGCTGTTTATCCATGATGTTCTGTCGGATGATGGTAACCTTCTCCTGCAAGTCCTTGATTTGTATCAGCACATCCTCATCCACGCTGCCGTTGTGTCCGGTCAGTTTCTGAGATAGCGTGGTAATCATGTCCGTTGCGTCCTCAATCATGTCGGCGTCTTTCTCCACACGCGTCTCCATCAGCGCCACCAGCACATGGTAACCCGTGGGGAAATTACGAGTGTTCACAAACATCTTCTTCACCGTCTCGTTGAACGAAGCCAACTCCACGTCGCGGCTCGTAACCAGTATGCTGTTTTTCAGGATGAAGTTCACGGGCTCCATCTCATAGTTGGCGGTAAGGAAGTTGCTGTTGGCAACGATAGAGTCGTCGGTCTGTATGTATCGCGACGACATCTCAATCTCTTCCATCTCTTCATCTTCCTGAATATCAATCTTCAGGAATCCCTCCAGCGTGTCCTCCGTCTTGTCGCTTACGTCCAACAAATCTATCCAGATAATATCTTTCTTATCCAGTTCCTTGAGCATATTGATGGTCTTTGCCACCTTTATCTTCTCACTGTCTTTATAGAATATCCTCAGTTCTGCCATGGTAATTACTAATTAAGAATTTTGAATTAAGAATTAAGAGTGCCCCTTTCCACTACTCTCCCCCTTTGTAGGGGGAGTTGGAGGGGGTCCTCCCTATCATCTTCGTTACCTCCACAAACTCCTCCACGCTCAGTTGCTCCGGTCGTTTGGTGAAGATAGGGTCTTCCAGTATGGGATTACCTTTGCCCGCCAGCGCTTGCAACGAGTTGCGCATTTGTTTTCGCCGCTGGTTGAAAGCGGTCTTCACCACCTGCTTGAACAGTGCTTCGTCGCACCCTAACTCCTGCCGTCGGTTGCGCGTCATGCGGATAACCGCGGACTTCACCTTCGGCGGAGGGTTGAACACATGCTCATCCACCGTAAACAGGTACTCTATGTCGTAATACGCTTGCAGCAGTACGGATAGGATACCGTAGGCTTTGTTGCCGGGCTTCGACGCCAACCGCTCTGCCACCTCTTTCTGTATCATCCCCGAGCAGACGGGAATACGGTCTTTATTCTCCAACACCTTGAAGAATATCTGACTGGATATGTTGTAGGGATAATTGCCTATCACGCAGAACTCCCCGTCGGGGTACAACGTGGCGAGGTCGAGTTTCAGAAAATCACCTTCTATCAGGTGCAGTTCAGGGTACCACTCTTTCAGATAAACCACGCTCTCGCGGTCTATCTCTATGGCAGTCAAGTCTATATCGGGATTTTTCAGTAGAAACTGCGTGAGCACCCCCATACCCGGTCCTATCTCCAGAACTCTTCCGGAGGAGATGGTCTCAGCAATCCGTTGGGCGACACTCAGGTCCTTCAAGAAGTGCTGACCCAAAAATTTCTTGGCGCGTACTTGTTGCATTCTCTTGGTGATAATCGTCCATAACCTAATCGTTCAAATTTTTCTTCATCCGCTTGCATATTTCCGAAAATTATAGTAATTTTGCAAGCGATTTCATTTCGGCGACAAAATTACTACTTTTTTTTCAAAAATGCAAGCATTAGCGCGATTTATTACAAAAATTATTGATTTTTTCTATCTCCCTTTCCGCAAGTTCATCCCCGAGCAGTTGTTTCGTTATGCCGCTTGCGGCGGGGGAAATATGGTGCTTGACTGGGTGCTGTATTTCTTGATTTACAACTACGGCGTGGGGCACGACTTGCAGTATTTCACCCTTTGCGGCTTAGAACTGTGCATGACCCCGCATATCCTCACGCTCTGCATTGTCTTCCCAATCACTCTGCTGACAGGCTTTTGGCTCAATAAGTACGTTACTTTCACCCAATCTTCGCTCCACGGCTGGAAACAGTTTGGAAGGTATATCCTTATCGTGGCGGTAAACCTCCTGGTGAACTATTTCGGCTTGAAACTCTGCGTAGAACTCTTGGGCTGGTATCCCACGCCCAGCAAGATGTTCATCACCTGTATCACGGTGGCAATCAGTTTCATTGGACAGAAATACTTCTCCTTCCGCTAAACTCTAATCACTGGGGACGCAGGCGTCTCGCCTGCGGTAAATTCCGCTCAACTCTCAACCCTCAACTAAATATGCGCAAAGACATCCTTTATTCATGGCTCACCATCGCGTTGGTAGGAATGGTAGCGGCACTATCTGGTGCCCTGCATCGGCTCTCTATGCCGCAAGTGCTCTGCAAGGAATACTCCTTCGAGAAGGTGGCATACCTCGCTGAAGGACAGGAGAACAGTCTCACGTTCTCCATCCGATATGCCTACCCTGTGGCTGTCAATGCTTCCGACGAAGTGCTTGCCAAACTGCAACCTGCCGTCTGCCGGACGGTCTTGGGCGAGGCTTTTCTCGACATGCGCCCACAGCAGGCGATAGAGGCGTATGCCGCCATGAAGCACAACGAGTATATCCAAAACAACCTACCGCTCCTACAAGAGTGGGCTATCGACCACGAGGATGAACCACTCGGCGAAACGCTCTTCAACGAAGAACTCATCATCTCCGCCGCACCAATTACTGACCACTTGCCACTAATCACTAACCACTTACTCTGGAGTTACGCCATGGATGTCTATGAGTACACCGGCGGAGCCCATGGAAACCGCTATCTCCTCATCCAGAACTACGACCTCCAAACGGGCGACGCGGTGAGCGAGCAAGACCTCTTCATCGACGATTACTACGAACCGCTGAAAGCCCTCTTGCTCGAAGCCCTCATCGTGCAGACCGACGAAGCAGAAACCAAGAAGGACTTGCGCCGATTAGGCTACAGCGTCGCAGACGTCGTCCCCAACGAGAATTTCTACGTAACTCCCGCGGGTATCACCTACGTCTATAACCCCTACGAGATTGCCCCCTACGCCATGGGCTGTATCCAAATCTCCCTCCCGTGGGACTCTGTCCGCCACCTGCTGAGAAACTAAAAAATCAATCCTTCGAGTCTTTCGGGTGCGTAGGCGTCCTCGCCTGCTGAAAAGCATAATAACAAATTGACAAAACGACCCTCTAAATTTCTCTTAAAGGAAGACTTCTTTGGTGCGGCCTATAGACCGCACCTCTTTGTATTGCCTATGGATGCGGAGCTATGCTTCTTCTCTGCTTCTTGATTCGAGTCGTTGCCGTCTCGTTGCCGTCTCGTTGCCGTGTTTGGCTTGTTCCTCTTTCGTTCTTTTTTCGTCCTTTTTTCGAGATAGACGGCTTACCGTCTCGTAATAGAGTGCTTATAAAGTGCGGATACCCGACCGTGCAGTTATGAACCGGATAAGGCATAATGCACCATTTTCAGGGAAGGAAACGCTGCTGGATAGCATTCTGCTTTTCCATACTCCGTTGCGTCCAAAGTTCGAAGATGGTATAGTGCAGAGGGTCGTTCTCGGGGTAACAGTTGATGAACGAATCGCGTGTCAGCCATGAGGCTTGTACCAAGGGATTTAACACCTCAAGTATCTCCATATAGGTCGTAGGGTCTACATCCTTTATGGCTTTATCCCATGCAGTAAACTCTTTGTCCAAGCGACGATTCACTTGCTCAAGGGCTTGCTCCTGTCGGGTGCGCTCGTCCTGAATGTTGGCAGCCTGGTAGTATTCATACAGACTCTTGGCTTCTTCCGCCGCCTGTTGCCACTTCTCCGCCTCTATCTCGTATTGTCTGCTTATCTCCTGCAAGGTCTGCTCTTGTTGCATATACGCGGCAATGCGGTCTCTCCTGACCAATAGAAATACGATAGCCATCACCAGCAAAACGGCACATACTATCGCCATCCCGCCTATCCATCTCGCGCCACGCATCCACGCACGCTGAAGGCTGTTCGGGAACAGCATACGGTACAGTCGCGAGATGTCCTGCTCATCCGAGCGACCCGCCTCCGTGCCGCTCAGACCAAAATCAATCAGTTTGAGATACTTCCCGTCGCGGGTGATTAGGATGTTGTCCGCTTTCAGGTCGTGGTGCTCCATCTGGCGGCTCTCCAAGTATTCCCGCACATCGGTCAGTTGGTTCCATATCCGCACCTTGTCGGCATACGAGGGGCGCGTGGTAAGCCATTGCGCGAGCGTGGTGCCGTCCACGTACTCGATGACGATGCAGCGACCCACCGAGGGCACCTCCTCGATAGAGTAGGTCTCCACAATATTCGGATGGTGGAGCGAGAATCCGATTTGAAACTCCCGCTCTTGGAGCAAGCGGTAGTCCGTCAGGTCTTGGCAGTCGTTGCTGAGTGTCTTCAGTATGAACCATCTGCCGTAGCGCTTCGCACGATACAGCACATTGCGCTTCCGCGCTTGGAGGAGGGTAGTCTCCGTCCACTGCGAGGTAACGTCTTGGGGATTCAGGAAACCCGAGGTGGTGTCTGTAGTCATAGTTTCTCCACGCGATGAAGTCCGTGCTTGCTGCCTGCCACATACGAGGTGGGGGGCTGGTTCTCACGAATCAAGTTATCCAAATACATCGGTTGCCCGAGCAAGAAGCAAGCCGCCTCGAAGCGGTCGCCCACACGCAGTTTGCTGTTCTCCTGCTCCTCCACCACGTAGCGCAGTCTGCCCTCGTAGCGCACCACGCAACGGCGGTTGGGCAACCATGCCAGCAGCACGCGGTCGCCCGCCTGCAACTCGCCCGTGCGTATGCCTTCGCCCGTGAAGGTGTCCGACTCTGTGCCGCCCGCGGCTGCAAGGTGCGCCAGATAGTGCTCCCAGTCGGCATAGCCTACATACTGAGACAGCAGCGTGAGCGTAGTCCGATGCACCGCCTCGCCGGCATCTACATAGCCCCACAGACGCTTCAGCGTGGAGGAAGAGAGTGTGGCATGGGTCTTGTCCCACACCTCCAAAGAGAGCCTGTCAAAATCGGCGGGAGAGCATATACGTCGTCCTAACTTGCGTTCCACATCCAGCCGCAGTTGTTGCACTTCGGGAGTTGACTTTTCCATGATGGTCTATGGCTGAATGGTTAATATGCGGTCGCCGTTGTCTTGCACCTCTATCCGTATCTGCACGGTGTCCTCAGGGAGCAATGGCGCTATCATCTCGGGCCACTCAATGAAACAGTAGTTGCCCGAATAGAGATACTCCTCCGCGCCGAAGTCCTGCGCCTCGCGCAAGTCCTTCAGTCGGTAGCAGTCGAAATGATATACCTCGCCGGAGTAGGGCACCTGCACATCGTACACGTTGACGATGGCAAACGTGGGGCTGTTCACTACATCCATCGTGCCCATGTCCTCGCAGAGTTGTTTGATGAAGGTGGTTTTGCCTGCTCCCATGTTGCCATGGAAGGCAAAGACACGATGAGGCGCTGTCTGCAACAGCACATCCGTTGTCTTCACCTCCTCTCCCTGCTCATTGACCAAGAAAAGCCCCTTTTCGGGGGTCATTTTTACTGTATAAGTGTTCATAGTCGTGAAAAATATGCGATTCTCAGAGGGTTATTTTTGCCTGAAAATACTCGTAAAGCATTGAACCTCTTTTCGTTCCGAGCAATTCCACCCACTCGTCCAATTTGGCTGAACCAGCACGCTTCACAGAGCCGAAATGTTGCAGTATTTTCTGCTTGGTAGTAGGTCCAACTCCCTGAATATCATCTAATTGACTCTTTATTTGTGCTTTGCTGCGCTTCTGTTTGTGGTAGGAGATGGCAAATCTGTGCACCTCATCCTGTATCTGTGTGAGCAGACGGAACACCTCGCTCGTTACAGGCATCTGTACCTCCACCGGCGGGAAGCCGTAGAGCAGC
This sequence comes from Paludibacteraceae bacterium, assembly GCA_016297215.1. GTDB lineage: Bacteria > Bacteroidota > Bacteroidia > Bacteroidales > Paludibacteraceae > Colicola. The sequence goes on from JAEDGZ010000001.1 coordinate 128,396, forward strand.
GTCTGAGTACGGTGCTTATCGTTCTTCTTCAGTCCGGCGATAGGGATACGTAAGCCTAACTGGTCTTCCACCGCCTCGCGGATAGCGTGCATCTGTCCGATGCCACCGTCGGCTATTATCAGGTCGGGCAACTTACCTCCTTCTTCCACCACGCGGCTATACCTGCGACGCACCACCTCGCGCATACTTGCGTAGTCATCGGCACCTTCCACCGTCTTTATCTCAAACCGCTTATAGTCTTGCTTGCTCGGCTTCGCCATCCGAAAGACCACACATCCCGCCACGGCGTTGGTACCGTTGATGTTAGAGTTGTCGAAACTGTCGATGAGAGCGGGTAGAGTAGGGAGGTTAAGCAGTTTCTGCAGTTCGCTTAGGATGCGCACCGCGCGCTGCTCGGGGTTGAGTTTGTCCGCCTGCTTGATACGGTCGAGTTTGTACTGCCGCACGTTCTGCATGGCGAGGTCCAGCAGTTTCTTCTTGTCCCCGTTCACTGCGATATAGACATGCAAGGTTTCGTCGAATCCATCGGGGATAAAGGGCACTATCACCTCGCGCGTAGTGCTCCCTAACTGCTCGCGCAGTTCCATCATACCCATCGCCAATATCTCCTCACACGCCTCATCCAAGCGCTTCTTGTACTCGATAGTCTGTCCCTGCACGATACTGCCATTATGCACATGCAGCATGGAGATATACACATTATCGCCCTGTTCATCGTAGCCGAACACATCCACATCGCCTGCGGAACTATTGGTGATGATGGTCTTGCTGCAGAACTGCCGCAGCAATTCCAACTTCTCTTTCTCGCGCTGTGCTTCCTCAAACTTCATCTCTGCCGCCAGACGATACATCTCCTCCTCTATCTGCCGACTTATCTCGTGCCCATCGCCTCGGATAATCTTACGCGCCTGCGTAACCCACAGCGCATACTGCTCCCGACTGACTTTCTGCTCGCATATTCCGCAGCAGGTTTTGAGATGGTACTTCAAGCACACTTTGAACTTCCCCCGCTCGATTTGCTCCGCTGTCATCGGCATGTTGCAACTCCGGATGGGGAACAACTTGTGGATAAGTTCAATCATCAAATCCACCGTATTTCCGAAACTATACGGACCGTAGTAGTCGCCCCATTTCTTGTTGATGGTGCGCGTCTTGAAGATGCGAGGGTAGGGTTCTCGCGTGATGCAGATACTGGGATACGACTTGCCGTCTTTGAGCAGGATGTTGTAGTGCGGCTGGTACTTCTTGATGAGGTTGTTCTCCAGCAGGAAAGCATCCTGCTCCGAGTCCACCACTACATAGCGTATATCCGCAATATGCGCCACCAGTTGGCGCGTTTTGCTGCTTTGATGGTCTTTCTGGAAATAACTATTCACTCGTCTATGCAGGTTCTTGGCTTTACCCACATAGATGATCTCCCCCTCGCTGTTGAAGTACTGATACACGCCCGGATTTTGCGGGATACGCTGGAGGAGCGAGGCAATATGCTGCGACTGCTTATCCAAAACTTACATATGGATAAGGGAATTTACTTGTGCCCCTTTCTCCAACAGTTCGCGACCGTTCAGGAAGTCCAGTTCGATAAGGAAGTTGACATACACTTTCTTCACGCCAAACTTCTTCACCAACTCTATCGCTGCCGCCATAGTGCCGCCCGTTGCCAAAAGGTCGTCGTGAAGCAGCACTACATCGTCTGCCGAGAGAGCGTCTTTGTGAATCTGAATGGTGTCCACGCCATACTCCTTTTGGTAACTAATCTCCACCGTCTCTGCGGGCAATTTGCCGGGCTTGCGGATAGGCACAAAGCCCACGCCTAACTCCATAGCCACTGCCGGCGCAATGATAAACCCGCGCGACTCAACGCCCACAATCTTGGTAATTCCTTTGTTTTTGTAGAGGTTCACCATTTCATCGCGCATCCAGCGCAAGCACTCCGGCTGCTGCAAAGCCGTGGTAATGTCTTTGAACTGAATACCCTTCACCGGAAAATCAGGGATGTTCCGAATCTGCAGTTTTACTTCTTCTGCTGTCATAACCAAATAGTTAATAGTTATATTGTTAATAATTCATATCTCCGTTTGAGCAAGAATGCTTCTTTTGCAAAATGTTCCACGTGAAACATTTATCTCCCCATTAGCACTAATAGTACACTAATATCGTTGGGGCTCACCCCGGGAATACGGCTCGCTTCGCCGATAGTGGCAGGTCGAATGCGAGATAGTTTTTGCCGCGCCTCAGTGGAAAGGGATTGCAGGCTATTGTAATCAAAAGATGCAGGTATGGCTATTCTGTCCAACCGCTGCAACTTCTCCGCTGCTAGCTGTTCGCGACGGATATATCCCTCATATTTGATATTTATCTCCGTGCTTTCTACTACCTCTTCTCTTGCTCTTTTGATACAAGAAATCTTTTCCTGCAAGTCAGGTACCACATTGACAAAGTCTGAGAGACTTACTTGTGGTCGGAGTACCAAATCGATTAGTTTGGTGGTCTGCTGGAGTGGGGTAGCACCTACCGACTCTAAATAGGTATTCACTACTGCCGGCTTCACACTGTTATCTCGGAGATAGTCGGTCAACATGGCGATGGCGTCATGCTTCTCGGTATAGAGTTGGTAGCGATACGAGTCTACCAAACCTAATCGATACGCACGCTCGGTAAGACGCGTGTCGGCATTGTCTTGCCGAAGCAAGATACGGTGCTCGGCTCTGGAAGTGAACATACGATAGGGTTCGTCCACACCTTTATTCACCAAGTCGTCTATCAACACGCCGATATACGATTCGTCTCGTGCCATCGTAAAGGGCTCACCTCCGTGCACATTCTGATGGGCATTGATACCTGCCACAATCCCTTGCCCTGCTGCCTCCTCATAACCTGTGGTACCATTGATTTGTCCGGCAAAGAAAAGGTTGGCGATTTTCTTCGTTTCCAACGTGTGTTTGAGTTGGGTAGGGTCGAAGAAGTCGTACTCTATGGCATAGCCCGGGCGATAGAGTACTACGTCCTCTAAACCTTTCACCGTGCGCAGCGCTTGCCACTGTATCTGCCATGGCAGACTGGACGAGAAACCGTTGACATAGTACTCGTTGCTATCAACCCCCTCGGGCTCCAAGAAGAGTTGGTGGGCATCTTTGTCGGCAAAGGTAACAATCTTCGTCTCAATGCTGGGGCAATAGCGGGGACCAATGCTCTTTATTTGTCCGTTGAACAGGGGAGAATCTGCCAATCCTTTACGCAACACATCATGCGTGGTTGGATTGGTGTAGGTTATCCAACAACTCATCTGCTTCAGCCCACGGCTGACGGTATCGAGATAGGAGAATCGGTGCCAATCATGGTCGCCCTGTTGCTCCGTCATTTCTTCAAAATGAATGCTGCGTTTATCCACGCGCGCAGGGGTGCCTGTTTTCATTCTATCCGCGGTGAAACCGAGAGAAATCAGTTGCTCGGTGATTCCCGTAGAGGCAGGTTCTGCCACCCGTCCGCCGGAGAGTTGTGTGCGACCGAAATGGAGCAAGCCGTTCAGGAAGGTGCCGTTGGTGAGCACCACGGCGCGGGCGTGCATCTCAATGCCAAGGGCGGTTTTCACCCCACAGACGGAGTTATCTTTAATAAGCAATTCATATACTACATCCTGCCATATATGGAGGTTGTCGGTCGATGAGAGCGTGGCAACCCATTCCTCAATGAAGTGTTTGCGGTCGCTTTGGCTGCGCGGGCTCCACATAGCGGGTCCCTTGCTGCGATTGAGCATACGAAACTGGATAGCACTGCGGTCGGTGATTTGCCCCATCTGACCGCCAATCGCGTCAATCTCGCGCACTATCTGTCCTTTTGCGATGCCCCCCACGGCAGGGTTGCAACTCATCTGCCCAATCTTATTCATATCCATCGTGATGAGCAGGGTCTTGCTACCCAAGCGCGCGGCAGCGCTCGCTGCCTCGCAACCGGCATGACCGGCACCCACCACTATGACATCATATGAGAAATCCATTTTTTTATAATTAAGAATTTTGAATTAAGAATTATGAGTCCTCATACTCTGACCACTTGCCACTAATCACTGTCCACTAACCACTGACCACTATCAATTTAGTTTCTCCATTTGGGCGGCATCCAGTCGGAGCATGATGAAAAGGAGTATAGTGAAGCCCCATAGGGAACTGCCGCCGTAGCTGAAGAAGGGTAGGGGAATGCCGATGACAGGGAGCAAACCTAACACCATACCCACGTTGATAGTGAGGTGGAAAAGAAAGATACTTGCCACCGAATAAGCATATATTTGACTGAACTTATCTTTCTGCCGCTCGGCTATCTTGATGATGCGTAGGATGAAGCACAGATAGACTATTAGCACGCCCACCGAGCCCAAGAAGCCCCATTCTTCGCCCACGGTACAGAAGATGAAGTCGGTGTCCTGCTCCGGCACGTATTGCAGTTTTGTCTGCGTACCGTTGAGGTAACCTTTCCCGATGAGACCGCCAGAACCTATCGCTATCTTCGACTGATTGACATTGTAGCCTGCCCCCATGGGGTCCTCCTTCATGCCGAGCAAAACCTCGATACGCACACGCTGGTGCGGCTGGAGCACTTTAGAAAAGACAAGGTCGCAGGCGTGGGTGTAGCCTATGCAGATAATAGTAAAGACCGCCACCCAAATGAGTTTCGGGCGGCGGTAATATATGCCTTTTCCAAGTGCGTAGAATGTACAAAGAGTGGCTATGGAAACAGAAACATAGTTGAAGTTAATAGGCAGCCATATCGTGAGCAACAAGGCGATACCGTAGAGCAACAGGATAACACCCGCAACGATAAGCATTTCCCACTTGGAGCGACTTTCTCTATCGATGAAACCGAGAAGAATCGCAGTTAGCAAAAGCATACACGTAAGCATCCCCACGCTGCCTGCACCTATGGGTAAGGGCGTTGTTCCAAAGCGCACACTGACGATGAATAGCGTAACCGCCGCCACGCAGCACCACAGCACGTAGCCGCTCATGCCCTGACGATAGAACACCAGGAGGAATGCCCCGAAGACCAATGCCGAACCCGTCTCCCGCTGCAGCACCATGATGATAAGCATCGGCACGCCCAAGATAGCAAAAGGTACGATGAGATCGCGCCAACTGCGCAGTTGGTACTCGTATCGCCCCATGTATTTCGCCAGTGCAAGAGCGGTAACGCACTTGGCAAACTCAGCCGGCTGGAGGCTGACAGGACCTATGGTAAGCCATGAGAGGGAGCCCTTGATGTCGCGGGCAAGAAAAGGCGTAATAAGGAGTAGGATGAGCATCGCGCCATACAAGATATACGCGAGTACATCGTATGTTTTGTAGTCAATCATGAGGAGTATTCCCCCCAACACGAGCGAGCCGAGAATCCAGACAAACTGCTTTCCGGCACGATGGTTGAAGTCGAAGATACCGGTTTGGTCGAAGGTGTAACTGGCACCGTATATATTGAGCCAACCAAACAAGACGAGCAATAGGAACATCCCTATTGTCCACCAGTCCACCAACCGGAGCACATTGCTATTTCTGCTACCTCTCATCGCAACCTATTGTATGAAAGCAATTTGGGTGCAAAGTTACGCTTTTTTTTTGGATTGTGCAATAAGAGAGCCTATTTTGTAGGGTATATTTAACATGAACTTGAAATTGTACTGTCTAACAGCAAATGCAATTTTGTGTGCAAAGTGCGTTCCACCAACGTCAGTATCACACGTTGACGACTATCCACTATCAAATCCATCTCCCAGTCTCCAAAGCGTTTGCCATTGG
>JAEDGZ010000037.1 GCA_016297215.1 Paludibacteraceae bacterium
TACGGGGTGAAAGGTATGAGTTTTGCCGTGTCGTCGGCATGCGCATCGTCCACTCACGCCATGCTTCAGGCCTTCGACCAGATACGGCTCGGGCGCGCGGATGTGATTATCACCGGCGGTGCAGACGCTGATGTAACCCGCCTCGGCATAGGGGGCTTCAACGCTATGCATGCGCTATCCACCCGCAACGACTCGCCCGAGACTGCGAGCAGACCGTTCTCCGCTTCGCGAGACGGCTTCGTGTTGGGCGAGGGAGCAGGCTGCCTCATCTTGGAGGAGTTGGAGCATGCCAAAGCGCGCGGGGCGAAGATTTACGCGGAGGTAGCAGGCGGAGGTATGACCTCTGATGCGTATCACCTGACGGCACCCGACCCGAGCGGGGACGGGGCAAAGCGCGTGATGGAGATGGCGATAGCGGATGCAGGGATTCAGCCGACGGAGGTGGATTATATCAACACGCACGGCACCTCCACGCCTTTGGGCGATATAGCCGAACTGAAAGCCATTCAGGCAGTGTTCGGGGAGCACGCCTACCAACTGAGTATCGACTCTACGAAATCGATGACGGGACACCTGCTGGGGGCTACGGGTGCTGTGGAAGCATTGGCGTGCGTGCTCGCCCTGCGCGACGGCATCGTGCCGCCGACTATCAACCACGAGGAGGGAGACGAGGACGAGAACATAGACTATCGCCTCAACCTGACATTCAACAAAGCACAATATCGTAGTATGCACTATGCGCTGACCAACACCTTCGGGTTTGGCGGACATAACGCGAGCATGCTGCTCAAGAAATGGGAGGAATAATCCTCTCTATAACCAAATTAAATTAAAGGTATTTGTCGTATGATTACAAGCAAAATCGGTGAGAACGCAGGTTTGATCTGGAATGCACTGCAAGGCGGTGCTCTCACCACCAAAGCACTGAAGAAAGCCACCAAACTGAAAGAGGCTGACTTGAACATGGCTCTTGGCTGGCTCGCACGCGAGGGTAAAGTAACCTTCGAGGTAGCAGACGAAGTAACTGTTGCATTAGCATAAGTTTGTTTTTCGGATAAAGGATGAAGGATAAAAGATAAAAGACTCAATAGTTTCGACTATGCGTATTTTGGGGTAGGTGTATCTACCGCGGGCGAGACGCTCTCGTCCCCAGTTATTAAGTCTTTAATCCTTCATCCTTCATCCTTAATCTTTGTTCTAAAAGAAAATCCATGAACGTAGCGATAGTAGGCGCATCGGGCGCCGTTGGGCAAGAATTGCTGAAAGTGCTGGAAGAAAGGCACTTCCCCGTTACCGAACTTCGGCTATTCGGTTCCTCACGTAGTGCGGGAACCGCGTATTGTTTTTGTGGGAAAGAGATTAAAGTGGAGTTGCTGGAGCATGGTGACGCATTCAAAGGAATAGACATTGTATTCGCATCGGCGGGGGCATCCGTCTCGCGTGAGTACGCGGAGGACATCACCCGCCATGGTGCAATCCTGATAGATAACTCATCGGCATTCCGTATGGATACGGATGTGCCTCTGGTGGTGCCGGAGGTGAATGCGGCAGACGCATTATGCCGTCCGCGCAACATCATCGCCAACCCCAACTGTACGACCATTCAGATGGTGGTAGCGCTGCAAGCCATAGAGCGGCTGAGCCATATCCGGCGCGTGCATGTATCGACGTATCAAGCGGCGAGCGGCGCGGGCGCACAGGCGATGGCGGAACTGGAAGAGCAGTATCGACAAGTGCTTGCAGGCGAGGAGCCGACGGTGCAGAAGTTCGCTTACCAATTGGCATTCAACCTCATTCCGCAGATAGATGTCTTCACCGACAACGGTTACACCAAAGAGGAGATGAAGATGTACAACGAGACCCGCAAAATCATGCACTCCGACATCGAGGTGTCTGCCACCTGTGTGCGCGTGCCCTCGTTGCGTGCTCACTCGGAAGCCGTTTGGGTGGAGACAGAGCGACCCGTCAGCGTGGAGGAAGCCAAGCAGGCTTTTGCGACCTCGGAAGGCTGTGTGCTGATGGATAACCCTGCAGAGAAGGAATACCCGATGCCGCTTTTCCTGAGCGGGAAAGACGAGGTGTTCATCGGGCGCGTTCGCAGCGACCTGAGCAACCCTAACGGACTGAGTTTCTGGTGCGTGAGCGACCAGATACGCAAAGGTGCCGCGCTCAATGCCGTGCAGATAGCGGAGTATCTGATAAAAGCGTGAAGATGGAGCAGGCTATTCACAGCAATATAGAGATTATGGCACCGGTGGGGTGCTGGGAGTCGTTGGCGGCTGCTATACAAGCAGGTGCCACCAGCGTCTATTTCGGCATTGAGCACCTGAATATGCGGGCACGGTCGTCTGCCAACTTCACCACGGAGGATATGCACAAGATAGTAGGTATCTGCCGTGAGGCGGGGGTGAAGACCTACTTGACGCTCAACACGGTGATGTACCCCGAAGACCTGCCGCTGATGCGCGAGATAGTGGATAATGCCAAGGCAGCGGGCGTGAGCGCCATTATAGCCAGCGACATCGCCGCTATGCAATATGCCAACCAACAGGGCGTGGAGGTGCACCTCTCTACCCAACTGAACATCGCCAATACCGAGGCACTGCGTTTCTATGCGCAGTTTGCCGATGTGGTGGTACTGGCGCGTGAACTGAACATGGAGCAGGTGGCGGCTATCCACCGCGATATAGAGGAGCAACATATATGCGGTCCGCGTGGGGAGGAGTTGCGCATCGAGATGTTCTGCCACGGCGCGCTGTGTATGGCGGTGTCGGGGAAGTGCTACCTGAGCCTGAACAACCTCAACCACTCCGCCAACCGCGGGGCGTGTATGCAGGTTTGCCGACGAGGCTATATCGTAAAAGACAAAGAGTCCGACCTCGAATTAGAGGTGGATAACCAGTATATCATGTCGCCCAAAGACCTGAAAACCATCCATTTCCTCAATAAGATGTTGGACGCGGGTGTGCGTGTGTTGAAGATAGAAGGGCGTGCTCGCGGCGCGGAATATGTATCGACGGTGGTCGGTTGCTACCGCGAGGCGGTGGAGGCATGGCAGCGAGGCGAGTATGCCGACGATGCTGTGATTGAGCCAAAGATAGCCGACTGGAACGAGCGGCTGGCGCGGGTGTTCAACAGAGGATTTTGGGACGGGTACTACCAAGGACAACGCTTAGGCGAGTGGACGCACCACTACGGCAGTCAAGCCACGCGCAAGAAGGTGTATGCCGGCAAATGTACCAACTACTTCAAGAACATCTCCGTGGCGGAGTTTGCGCTGGAAGCCGTGGCGGAACTGAGAGAAGGCGATGAGTTGCTTATCACAGGAGAGACCACCGGCGCATACGAATTGGTGGCCCACGATTTGCACGATGAAGCGGGGAAACCTGCGCAGAGCGTGCAAAAAGGCACACTTTTTGCTGTGAAAACGGACAGACCCGTTCGGAGGAATGATAAACTGTTTTTGTTGAGGAAAGAATAGGACCCACCCCAACCCTCCCCACAAGGGAGGGAGAGTTATCGACTCACGTAAACAACCGCGGGCGAGACGCCCGCGTCCCCAGTAAACAACGTAAACACCACTGACCACTATCAATGCACTATCGCACATATTGTCTCCTTTCTCTTCGCCGTGGGTGGCGTGGGTGATGTTGGGGTTGCCTATCTGCGCAATATTGGCGGGGGTGTTTCAGCCAGCCGTGATTCGTCAGGGGTTCGTGAGCCTATTCAGCAAGGTGGAACGGTCGTATAACGACTCGCCGATGAACTACATTGGGCAAGCATTGCTCTTTGTGTTCAGAGCAGGTATCGTGGGAATGGCTATCTATCTATTTACCTACAACAGCGACCTCGCTACGCAAGCAAACGGCAGCGAATTCCTATTTAGCCGCTATATGACGATTATGGGTGCAGTGGCTGCTACGGAGATAGTGAAATACCTTGTTTCGCTGCTGCTCAATTACACTTTTCAACTCTCGCGCCAGTTTGCTACGCTGTTTGCCCACTATACATACGTGAGCACAAGTATCTGCTGCGTGCTCTACCCTCTCCTGTTGCTGATTATCTACTTTGGCAACCAAACCCTGACCACTATCGGCTTGTGCGTTATGATGAGCGTGTGCTGGTTGGTGCTGTTTATCAAGTGGGTACGCGTGTTCTTCACCAGTATTCCTTCTGTCATCTATGTGCTACTATATATACTAACCATTGAGGTACTCCCCCTCCTCACATTAACCTATATATTTTCATGATAAAGAAAATTCTGATTTCCCAACCTCGTCCAGCCACGGAGCGTAATCCATACAGCGCGCTGGAAAAGCAGTTTGGTGTACAATGCGAGTTTCGTCAGTTGATTCATGTGGAAGGCTTGAGCGCCCGCGAGTTTCGCCAACAGCATATCAACCCGCTGGACTACACGGCAGTGATACTCAACTCGAAGTTGGGGGCAGACCATTATTTCCGTTTGTGTGAAGAGATGCGGCTTAATGTGCCTGATTCGATGCACTACTACTGTATCTCAGAGACCGTAGGAAACTACCTGCAGAAGTTCATCCAGTTTCGCAAGCGCAAGGTATTCTATTCGGAGAAAAATAAGTTTGAAGACCTGCTGCCGGCAATGTACCGTCGCCCGAACGAGAAATACCTGATGGTGCTTTCGGATATTCACACAGAGGAGCAGATAAACATGTTTGCGGAGCATAAGATAGAGGTGAAGCCTGCGGTGATGTATCGCACCGTCTCCACCCAATGGGGCGACGAGCCGTTTGACTACGACATGATAGCGCTGTTCACTCCCGCGGGCGTGCGCTCTATCCGCGAGAACTTCCCCGAGTGGCAACAAGGCGATACCGTGATTGCCGCTTTCGGTGCGAGCACGGTGCAAGCGTTGGAAGATGCGGGTTTCCGCGTGGATATCAAAGCCATGCCTGCCGCAGAGTTTCAGTCGCTGCCCATCGCGATAGCCGACTATTTAGAGAAGCATAATGCCTGATTGCAGTTTCCATAAGTGTGAGCGCCTATGCGGGCAGATGCGCATACAAGCATTGTATAAAGAGGGCAAGCGGTTTGTGGCTTGGCCCTTGCGCGTTTCGTATATGCCCACGCCGGAGGCTGCTACTACGCAAGTGCTCATCTGGGCACCGAAATCGCTCTTCAAGCATGCTGTGGACAGGAATCGTATGCGCAGGCTGATGCGCGAAGCCTATCGCACACAGAAAGACCTGCTGCCCAAGGATAAGCACTATCAGATAGCGTTCAACTATATGGATAAGACCGAGCAACCGCTACCCGTTATTGAGAAAGCGATGCGGAAAGCGATGAGAACGATAAAAACGCAGACTGAAGTTTCCGAATAATCGGAAGACTCTGAATAATCGGAAAAATCAGACTAATGTTCCTTACCATGAAGAAACTGATTCGACAGCTATTTCTCTTGCCGGTGTATTTCTACCGCTACTGTATCTCGCCTTTGACGCCGCCGTCGTGCCGTTACACGCCGACTTGCAGTCAGTATATGGTGGAGGCAGTGCTTAAATACGGTATCTTCAAGGGCGGCTGGCTGGGTATCAAGCGTATCCTACGCTGTCATCCATGGGGAGGAAGCGGCTACGACCCTGTGCCATAAACAGTTCGAAGAACTCTGAATAATCGGAATACTCAGAGTCTGATTTCAAACACAACGTAAAACACCCATGCGAATTGATATTATTTCTGCTTGTCCGGAATTGCTGGAATCGCCGCTGAACCACTCTATCGTGCAGCGGGCGAAGGACAAGGGTTTGGCTGAGATATACGTGCATAACCTGCGCGACTACACCTTGGATAAACACCGCAAGGTGGATGATTATGCGTTCGGCTTTGGTGCGGGGATGGTGCTGCAGATAGAGCCTATCGACCGTGTCATCACCAAACTGACCTCTGAGCGACATTACGATGAGATTATCTTCACCGCGCCCGACGGGGAGCGCTTCACACAGAAGGAAGCCAACCGACTGTCGCTGGCGGAGAATATCATCATCCTCTGCGGGCACTACAAGGGCGTTGACCAGCGCGTGCGCGACCATCTCATCACCAAGGAATACACCATCGGCGACTTTGTGCTCACGGGCGGCGAGATGCCTGCAGCAATCATGACCGATGCCATTGTGCGCCTGCTGCCCGGCGCGTTAGGCGATGTGGAGAGTGCGCTGTCGGATAGTTTTCAAGATGGCTTGTTGGAACCCGGGGTATATACGCGTCCGGCGGAGTATAAGGGCTGGCGAGTGCCGGATATTCTGCTCTCGGGGCATCAGGCGAAGATAGAGGAGTGGCTCTACGAAGAGTCGCTGCGCCATACCCGCGAACGCCGACCGGATTTGTTAGGGGAAGAATAAGAATACGCCGATTAAAATGGAAAGAATATGATTAAGCACATTGTTTTTTTCCGTCTGCAAGACGAAGCAGAGGGGCACACTAAGGAGGAAAATGCTCTTATTATCAAAGAAGGACTGCTTTCTTTGCGTGAGAAGATTGATGTATTGGTATCGGAGGAAGTGGGTATCAATATCCCCAATGCCAAGAAGACTGACTACGATGTCTGTCTCATTTGTGAGTTCCGCACATGGGAGGATGTAGATACCTATCAGAATCACCCCGAGCACTTGAAAGTGGCAGGATATATTGCCAAGGTTCGCGCCGCTCGTGCTGCTGTGGATTATGAATTTGCAGAATAAAGCATACTAAACAGAAGAAAAACAAGAGGCTGCCTAACTTGACTTGTTAGACAGCCTCTTGTTGACTAAATTCAGCAGTATGCTTATTCTGCTGCAGTCTCTGCTCCAGCCTCAGCGGCCGCAGCCTCTTGAGCGGCTTCCTGTGCAGCGGCTGCGAGAGCAGCAGCGGCAGCAGCACGCTTCTCAGCCACAGCAGCGGCTTTCTTCGCATTGGTCTCTACCTCTTGTGCGAGGAGAGCCTTTGCTGCAACGGCTTTCTTGTCAGCCTCAGCTTGCGAAATCTTGCCATTCTTAGCATCTTTCTGTGCTTTCCAAGCGTCGAAACGCTTCTGAGCCTCCTCTTGCGAGAACGCACCCTTGGCTACACCGCCATTCAGGTGCTTCATCAGCAATACGCCCTCTCCGGAGAGGATGTTGCGAACGGTGTCGGTAGGTTGTGCACCTACGCCCAACCAATACAGCGCGCGGTCGAAGTTAAGGATGACTGCACTGGGGTTGGTGTTGGGGTTGTACGAACCGAGACGCTCGATAATTTTGCCGTCACGCGGCGAGCGGCTGTCTGCTACTACGATGTGGTAGAAAGCGTAGTCTTTGTGACCATGACGAGCCAAACGAATCTTTGTTGCCATTTAGACTTTGTTTTTATGGGCTACACCTGCACGAGTTGCGTGCCCGAGTTAATAAATCGTTAGTGCTTTTTACCCGAAAAAGCGTGCAAAGATACTGCTTTTTTTTTGTATATGCAAATAAAATTTGGTTTTTTCGTTTTTTTTCAGTACTTTTGCACCCTGAAAAGGGAACAAAGAGCCAAGAACCATGAGCCAAGACTCATCACCTGCAATGATACATGACTATTGAGTCTTTGTTCTTTGTTCCTTGTTCTTTGTTCCAAAATCAAAACTATGCAATCATTAGATAATCCCATTCTTCATTTGGTCGGCGAGGAGGCAGACCGCTTGCAGCTGGACTGCTATGTCATCGGCGGCTGGGTGCGCGATTTGATACTGCACCGCCCCTCGACTGATATTGACATTGTCGTGGTAAAGACCACTGCGTCCGGGTGCGCCCCGACAGGTCTGGAGTCTCAAGGAGGTGCGGTCTCCATCGGTATTGAACTGGCGCAGGCTGTTGCCAAGCGGCTCGGCAAAGGGGCGCACCTCTCCGTGTTCCGCACCTACGGCACGGCGCAAGTGAAGCGCGGCGAGATGGAGTTGGAGTTCGTGGGCGCACGCAAAGAGAGTTACCGCCACGACTCCCGCAACCCCATCGTGGAAGACGGCACCCTTGAAGAAGACCAGAACCGCCGCGACTTCACCATCAACGCCCTCGCTATCTGTCTCAACAGCGACCGCTACGGCACCCTGCTCGACCCCTTCAACGGCATACAAGACATGCAGGACATGATTATCCGCACGCCGCTCGACCCCGACATCACTTTCTCCGACGACCCTCTGCGTATGATGCGAGCAATCCGCTTCGCCACGCAACTCGGCTTCACGCTCCATCCCGACACCTTCGACGCTATCGCCCGCAACCGCGAGCGGATTCGTATCATCACCCGCGAGCGGATAGCCGATGAACTCAACAAAATCATGCTCTCGCGCAAGCCCTCCCTGGGCTGGCTGCTGCTGGATAAGACAGGGCTGCTGCCGCTCATCTTCCCTGAACTGGCTGCGCTGAAAGGCGTGGAGGTGAAGAACGGCAGGGGGCATAAGGATGTGTTCTTCCATACCCTGCAGGTGCTGGACAACCTCGCCGAGACCTCCGACAAATTGTGGCTGCGCTGGGCGGCACTCCTCCACGACATCGGCAAGCCCCGCTCCAAAGCCTACGACCCGCAGGCGGGATGGACATTCCGCAACCATAACTACCTCGGCGCGCGCATGATTCCGCGTATCTTCCGACAGATGAAACTGCCGCAGAACGAGAAGATGGACTATGTCATCAAGATGGTGGACCTCCACATGCGCCCTATCAACCTCATCGAAGACACCGTTACCGACTCGGCGGTGCGCCGCCTGCTCTTCGAGGCGGGGAACGACATAGACGACCTGATGCTTCTCTGCGACGCCGACATCACCTCGCGCAATGCCGACAAAGTGGCGCGCTTCCATCAGAACTACCAACTCGTGCGGCAGAAGATGGTAGAGTTAGAGGAGCGCGACCGTATCCGCAACTTCCAGCCGCCTGTGCGCGGAGAGGAAATCATGCAACTGCTGAATCTGCCGCCCTGCTCCACCGTGGGCGAACTCAAGACGGCTATCAAAGATGCTATCCTCGACGGTATCATCCCCAACGAGTACGATGCCGCCAAAAAGTATCTGTTCACTCTTGCAAGAAAGAGGGGGTTGATGGTCGGTGATTAGTGGTCAGAATAAATAGAAAGAGGCTGCCTAATTGGGGAGCCTCTTTTTTTGATTTGTGGATTTACAGCGGGTCCACATCCGCTAAAATCGCCGTGCCTTTGCAGTCAGGAAGCGACTGTACGTAGGTTATCTGCTCGCGCAGTAGTTGCTTGGCTCGTCGGATGTTCGCCGTTGCCTCCACACGCAGTCGAATCTCGCGAATATACTCGTTCCGCACGCGGCTCACTTGCGGCACTACCAAAGGCGATACCCGCTCGCCGAAAATCTGCCTCAGCCGCTCTTGCAACAACCTCGCCGCGCACTCCAAGCGGCTTAGGTTATGGTGCTTCAAGACCAGCACCGTCATCCGATAGAAAGGCGGGTAATGGAATAGTTCGCGCTCGGCTATCTGCGTTTGGAATAAACCCTCGTAGTCATGCCGCTGCACATAGTCCAGCACGGGGTTCTGCGGTTCAAATGTCTGGATAAACACCTCCCCTTGCTGTCCTTTCCTGCCTGCTCTGCCCGCCACCTGCTCCAGCATCTGGTAGGCGCGTTCGTAACTGCGGAAATCCGGTTGGTTGAGCAAAGCATCGGCGCTGAGCACTGCCACCAGCGACACATCATCGAAATGCAAGCCCTTGGTAACCATCTGCGTACCGATGAGGATGTCCACCTCATGGTTTGCCATGGCGTTGATAATCTGCTGATAGGCGTTCTTGTTGCGCGTGGTGTCGAGGTCCATGCGCAAGACGCGGGCATCGGGGAAGAGTTTCTGCACTTCCTCCTCCAGCCGCTCGGTGCCGAATCCCTGCATGCGCATCTTGCCTCCGCAGGCGGGGCATAGCGCGGGGATGGTGGTGTGGTAGCCGCAGTAGTGGCAGGTCATCTCTTGCAGTCGCATGTGGAGCGTGAGCGGCACATCGCAGTTGACGCAGCGGGGTGTCTGTCCGCAGGCGGTGCACTGGAGCAGCGGCGCATAGCCGCGGCGGTTTTGGAAAAGTATCACCTGCTTGCCGTTTGCCAGCACCTCTTGCATACGCGCCACCAGCGGGTCGCTGAAATGGTCGTACATCTCCTTGCGGTGGTACTGCCGCTTGAGGTCGATAATACTTATCCGCGGCAGTTGCAGCCCTGCATATCGCTCGGTGAGGCGCACCAGTCCGTACTTTCCCGTCATGGCGTTGTGGTAGGACTCCACCGAGGGCGTGGCAGAGCCGAGCAGCACTTTCGCCCCTTGCCATCGAGCCATCATCATCGCCACGCTGCGGGCATGGTAGCGGGGGGCAGGCTCCTGCTGCTTGTAACTCGCCTCATGCTCTTCATCCACAATCACCAGCCCGAGGTCATGCAGCGGCAGGAAGACTGCGGAGCGGGCACCCAAGACCACGATGGGGGTCTGCGCATCGCGCACAGCGCGGTAAATCTCCACGCGCTCCGCATCGCTGAAACGGGAGTGGTACACGAGCAGTCGGCTGCCGAAGACGGCTTGCAGACGGGTGGTGAGTTGGGTGGTGAGCGCTATCTCGGGCACGAGGTAGAGCACCTGCTTGCCCTGCCGCAACTGCTCTTGGATAAGGCGGATATAGACCTCCGTCTTACCGGAAGAGGTAACGCCGTGGAGGAGGACGACATCCTTAGCAGGTTGAGAGTTGAGAGTTGAGAGTTGAGAGTTCCCGAAGATTTGCTCTATCTCGTCTTTGGCTTTTTGCTGCGCTTCGGTGAGGGGATGGGCGGGCTCTATGCTGCCCGTATAGGGTTGCAGGCGGGTGGTATTCTCTTCGTACTCATCGAGGATACCGCGTTCTACCAATGCCCGCACGATAGCGGTGGACTCCCCTGACTGCTCTATGAGGAGGCGCTTTTCCGAGCCTCCCCGACCCTCCCTACAAAGGGAAGGGGTCCCAAGGGAGTTTAAGTTTAGTAGTGTCTCTAAGACACGCTGTTGTTTGGGGGCGCGGGCAAGGTCGCGGAGGGCTTGCTGCGGGTCTATGCCTTCGTGGAGGCGCACAAAAGTGGTGGTGCGGGCTTTGTAGTTATCATCGAGGATGCCGGCAGGCAGCGCGGCAGCAAGCACCTCGCCGAGGGTGCACATATAATAGTCGGCTATCCACTGCCATAGTTGCAGTTGTTGCTCGCTGACCCATGTGGAGACTGCATCTTCTTGAATATCCAGCACTTCAATAATCTCGCGGGGGTTGATGGCGGCGTTGAGGGGGGCGGTATGCTTGCGGAGGATGATGCCCGTGATGGTCTTCTTCCCCAATGGCACCAGCACCCGCACCCCTACTGCGGGCAGAGGCATGCTATCGGGGACAGCATAGGTGTATGCATCACTGATAGCCAAGGGCAATATGACATCTAATAACTTCGTGTAAAGAACTTCGTGTTAGAAACTCCGCTTCGCTTCGTGTAAAGAACTTCGTGTTGGAAACTCCACTACGCTCCGTGTACGGCCCGCAGGGCTTGCGTACACGAAGTTTCTTTACATTTACTTTTTTTACAGCCTCGAAGAGGCTTATTACACGCAGTTTAGTCTCGTAGGTTTTCTGCTTTTTGGTAACATGCGCGGCAGAGGGGTTCGTAGGAGTCGGTCTCGCCGAGGAGAACTCGCTTCTCGGAGGCTACGAGTCGGTGGCTGACATAGGCGAGGTCGCCACAGCGGACGCAGATGGCGTGGGTCTTATAGACATCATCGGCTATCGCCATGAGCGCGGGCATGGGTCCGAAGGGTTGCCCCTTGAAGTCCATGTCGAGCCCGGCAACGATGACGCGCATGCCGCGGTTAGCCAACTGATTGCATACGTCCACGATACCCATGTCGAAGAACTGCGCCTCGTCGATGCCGACCACATCGCAGTCGTCGGCAAGTAGGAGGATGTTCTGACTGGAATCGACGGGCGTGGAGGGGATGACGTTGTGGTCGTGGCTGACTACATCCTCCTCGGAATAGCGCACATCGATGGCAGGTTTGAAGATTTCGACTTTCTGTTTGGCAAACTGTGCCCTTTTCATACGGCGGATGAGTTCTTCGGTCTTGCCGGAGAACATGCTTCCGCACACGACCTCCACGCTACCTCTGCGCATGGCAGGTCCTTTGGTATCTCTTTCGGAAAACATAATATCTCGCTATGCTCGGTAATAGGTAATTCGCCCTTCGGGCTGTAATAGGTAATATCTCACTGTGCATATTACCTATTACATAAATTATGGAATAATTTGTGAAGCCAGTCCTCCTTCGCCGGTTTCTTTGTAGAGGGAGGGTAGGTCGTGTCCTGTCTGCTTCATGACCTCCACCACTTTGTCGAAGGACACGCGGTGGTTGCCGTCGGTGAAGGAGGCGTATAGGTTGGCGTCGAGTGCTCGTGCGGCGGCGTAGGCGTTGCGCTCAATGCAAGGTATCTGCACGAGTCCGCAGACGGGGTCGCAGGTCATGCCGAGGTGGTGTTCGAGTCCCATCTCGGCGGCGTACTCTATCTGTGCGACGGAGCCTCCGAAGAGTTGTGTGGCAGCGGCAGCCGCCATGGCGCATGCCACGCCGACCTCCCCTTGGCAGCCGACTTCTGCGCCGGATATAGAGGCGTTGTGTTTGACCACGTTGCCGATGAGTCCGGCGGTAGCGAGGGCGTGGAGGATACGGGTCTCGCTGAAGTCCTTGCTCTTCCATAGGTGGTAGAGCACGGCGGGTAGGACACCGCAGGAGCCGCAGGTGGGGGCAGTAACGATCTTACCGCCGGCAGCGTTCTCCTCGGCGACGGCGAGGGCGTAGGCGAAGACGAGTGCGCGTGTGCGGATGTTATCACGGTAGCCAGAGGCTTTGACGAAATAGGCGTTGGCTTTTCGCCGCAGGTGGAGGGGTCCGGGGAGCACTCCCTCGGCGTCTATGCCTCGCTCCACGGCTTCGACCATGGTCTGCCATACGAGGCGTAGATAATTCCATATATCCGCCCCTTCGCATTCCTCGACATACTCCCAGTAGCCTTTACCGGAGGACTCGCAGTAGGCTTTGATATCCCCCAAGGAGGTGCGGTCTCCAGGCCGCACCAAAGGAGAATCCACTGGGGAGG
>JAEDGZ010000015.1 GCA_016297215.1 Paludibacteraceae bacterium
AAGAACATGGTAACCGGTGCTGCTCAGATGGACGGTGCTATCATCGTAGTTGCTGCTACCGATGGTCCTATGCCCCAGACCCGTGAGCACATCCTGCTCGCTCGTCAGGTGAACGTTCCCCGCTTGGTTGTCTTCATGAACAAGTGCGATATGGTGGACGACGCTGAGATGCTCGACCTCGTTGAGATGGAAATGCGTGAACTCCTTTCGTTCTACGAGTTTGATGGCGACAACACGCCTATCATCCGCGGCTCTGCACTCGGTGCATTGAACGGTGTGGCTGAATGGGAAGACAAGGTAATGGAACTGATGGATGCTGTTGACAACTGGATTCAACTTCCTCCGCGTGCCGTTGACAAACCTTTCTTGATGCCTGTTGAGGACGTATTCTCTATCACCGGTCGTGGTACTGTGGCTACCGGTCGTATTGAGACGGGCATCGTAAAAGTAGGTGATGAGGTTCAACTTATCGGTCTCGGTGCAGAGGGCAAGAAGTCTGTTGTAACCGGCGTTGAGATGTTCCGTAAGCTCCTCGACCAAGGTGAGGCTGGTGATAACGTAGGTCTGCTCCTCCGTGGTATCGACAAAGACGAAGTTCGTCGTGGTATGGTGCTCACTCACCCGGGTGTTGTTAAACCTTACAGCGAGTTCAAGGCTTCTGTTTATATCTTGAAGAAAGAGGAAGGTGGTCGTCACACTCCGTTCCACAACCACTATCGTCCTCAGTTCTACATCCGTACCATGGACGTTACCGGTGAGATTACTCTCCCCGAAGGAACTGAGATGGTAATGCCGGGCGATAACCTCGAGATCCAAGTGAAACTGATCTATCCGGTAGCTTGCTCCGAAGGTCTCCGTTTCGCAATCCGTGAGGGTGGTCGTACCGTAGGTTCCGGCCAAATCACCAAACTGATTGACTAATCACTTAGCCTAATTGGTTTACACTCCATAAATTTTTGGGGCGTTGAGCCCCAAAAATTTATACGGAAGTCCTCCAATGGTAGGAGAGCGGTCTCCAAAACCGTTAATGTGGGTTCGATTCCTGCCTTCCGTGCTTGTTACATTCCATAGCTTCCAATCTGACTTTGACCAACGTGTCAGAGCCGGATTGTCGCTGTGAAAAGGAATACCGGGTGCGCAGGCGTCCTCGCCTGCTAAAATAATAAAAGGAAAATAACGAACAATAAAGAATCTACTCAATATGAAACTTGTAGAGAATATCAAAGAATCGTACAACGAGCTGGTGCATAAGACCAGTTGGCCAACTCGCAAAGAGTTGTCCCAAAGCGCAGTGGTAGTATTAGTTGCTTCCATTATCCTATCACTCGTAGTCTGGGCTATGGACTGGTGCTTTGAGTCCATCATGAGTTTTGTTTACGGCCTCTTCTAATCAATCGTAATTCGTAAATCGTTAATTCGTAAATTGGATTATGGCTGACAACAAATTCAAATGGTATGTGCTCCGCGCGATAAGCGGAAAAGAGAACAAAGTGAAAGAGTACATCGAAGGTGCACTCGTTACTTCCACTCTTTTCAAGGAGTATGTGTCGCAGGTACTCATTCCCACCGAGAAAGTAGTGGCTCAGCGTGGCGGTAAGCGCATCATCAAAGAGCGCAACATCCTGCCGGGCTACGTCCTCGTGGAGTGTAACCTCTGCGACGAGTGCTATCCTCTCTTGCGCAACATCCCCAATGTCTTGGGATTCCTCTCCGAGGGCAAGAGCAGCATCAAACCTGCTCCCGTTTCTCAGGCAGAAGTCAACAAACTCATTGGTGAGGTGGATGCTCCTGAGGTGGAGTTGCAACTCGAGGATGTGTATTTCGAAGGCGAGAAAGTGAAGGTTACCGACGGACCGTTCAACGGATTCACAGGTGTCGTTCAAGAGGTCGCTCAAGACAAACACAAACTCAAAGTCGTGGTTACTATCTTTGACCGCCAGACCCCTCTGGAACTCGGTTTCAATCAGGTAGAAAAAGAGTAGGAGACTCGTTACGAGTCGTTGGACTACTCGGTAGTATTAACTATTAAAACAGTAAAACACAACAATTAATTATGGCTAAAGAAATTGCTGGTTTTATTAAACTCCAAATCAAGGGTGGCGCTGCCAATCCCGCTCCTCCCGTAGGTCCCGCGCTGGGTTCTAAGGGTGTGAACATCATGGAGTTTTGTAAACAATTCAATGCCAGAACACAGGACAAAGCAGGCAAAGTGCTTCCTGTTGTCATCACAGTTTACTCCGACAAGTCGTTTGAGTTCATCGTTAAGACTCCTCCCGTAGCAATCCAATTGCTCGAGGCTGCTAAGGTAAAAAGCGGTTCGGCGCAGCCCAACCGTAACAAGGTGGCTTCTATCACGGCAGAACAATGCCGTCAGATAGCAGAGGACAAGATGGTTGACTTGAACTGCTTCACCGTTGAAAGCGCAGAATCGATGGTACGTGGTACCGCGCGCAGTATGGGTATTACCGTTAAATAATTAAACTTCAATCACTATTATGGCAAAGTTGACAAAAAAACAGAAAATTGCTGCTGAGAAGATTGAGGCAGGTAAACTCTATTCGCTCGCAGAAGCAGCTGCTCTCGTAAAAGAGATCACTACCACTAAATTCGATGCCAGCGTAGATATCGATGTTCGCCTCGGTGTTGATCCCCGTAAGGCTAACCAGATGGTGCGCGGCGTAGTTTCGCTCCCCAACGGTACAGGTAAGACCGTGCGTGTTCTTGCATTGTGTACTCCCGACCAAGAGGCTGCTGCCAAAGAGGCTGGCGCCGACTACGTAGGTTTGGATGAGTATATCGAGAAAATCAAAGGTGGATGGACCGACGTGGATGTTATCATCACCATGCCGCAAATCATGGGTAAAATTGGTGCCCTTGGTCGCGTGCTCGGTCCCCGTGGCTTGATGCCTAACCCCAAGAGCGGTACCGTTACCATGGACGTGGCAAAGGCCGTTAAAGAGGTAAAGCAAGGTAAGATTGACTTCAAGGTAGATAAGTTCGGTATCGTACACACTTCTATCGGTAAAGTATCTTTCTCTGCTGAGGCTATCGCCGAGAACGCCCGCGAGTTTATCGACACCGTCATCAAACTCAAACCTGCGGTTTCTAAGGGTGAATACATCAAGAGCATTTATCTTTCCAGCACCATGAGTCAAGGTATCAAGGTGGATACCAAATCGATTGGTTAATCCCCCTAATGGTAAAACCCCTTATTATTTTGAGACAATGAAAAAGGAAGATAAAAACGCGATTATCGTTGCTTTGCAAGAGCAACTCAGTGAGTACCAACACTTCTACATTACCAACATCGAAGGTCTGAACGCAGAGAAGACCAGCGCACTGCGCCGCCTCTGCTTCAAGAGCGACGTGAAACTGTTGGTGGCTAAGAACACCTTGCTGCAAAAGGCATTGGAGGCTAAGGGTATTGATGAGCAAATCTTCGCTGCGCTGAAAGGCAATACGGCGTTGATGCTGACCAATACCGGCAATGCTCCCGCTAAACTCATCAAGGAGTTCACCAAAGGCGACAAGACCGGTGAGGCTAAACCTCAACTCAAAGCCGCTTATGTAGAAGAGACAGTTTACGTAGGTGCTCAGAACTTGGATTTCCTCGCAACCATCAAGAGCAAGAACGAACTTATCGCAGATCTCGTTGCCCTGTTGCAATCGCCTGCTAAGAACGTTGTTTCCGCTCTCCAATCGGGTGCTACTACCATCCACGGTGTCCTCCAGACGCTGGGTGAACGCGCTGAGTAATTCAGCATAAATCAAAAAAACAAAACAATGGGGCTATAGAGAGCCCCAAACCAACAAACATTAAAATAACATCTAAAAAATTATAAGACAATGGCAGATCTGAAAGCTTTTGCTGAACAATTGGTAAACCTTACTGTAAAGGAAGTTAACGAACTCGCTCAAATCCTGAAGGACGAGTATGGTATTGAACCCGCTGCTGCTGCAGTTGCAGTGGCTGCTGCTCCCGCTGCTGGTGAGGCTGCTGCCGCTGAGGAGAAGACCTCTTTCGACGTAGTACTGAAGAACGCAGGTGCACAGAAACTGCAAGTAGTAAAGGCAGTGAAAGAGCAAACCGGTCTTGGCTTGAAAGAGGCTAAGGACATCGTTGACGCTGCTCCTGCAACCGTAAAAGAGGGTCTTGACAAGGCTTCCGCTGAGGCGCTGAAGAAGGCTCTCGAAGAGGTAGGTGCTGAGGTAGAACTCAAGTAATAACCTCCCCGAAATTACCGTACCACACTCGCTGTGGTAACAGGTTTAGACCCCTGAAAAGGGGGTCTAAACCTTTTTCTCTGAAAAAAGGAAAATAGTAAAAATAACTGAATCTTTGGTAAATCGACATGGGTATTTGTTAATAGAATATAAAATTGCATACCCGCATATTTAGGTGTAAATAATTTATTACCAACAGTTTGCTACTATTATAACAATAAACCATATAGAAAATTACATGGCTACAACAAATCAATCGAAGAGAGTCAACTTCTCGCGCATGCAGAAACACATGCCTTACCCTGACTTTCTGGACATTCAGTTGAAGTCCTTCCACGACTTTGTGCAGATGGATTCCACGCCGGAGCAACGTCGCCACGAAGGACTGTTCAAAGTGTTCAATGAGAATTTCCCTATTAACGACACCCGCAACAGTTTCACGCTGGCGTTCCTTGACTACGAGGTGGACCATCCCCGCTACACCATCGAGGAGTGTATCAAGCGCGGTCTGACCTACTCGGTACCTTTGAAAGCCAAACTGCGTCTGAGTTGCGAAGACCCCGACCACGAGGATTTCGATACCGTGGTATCGGATGTCTATCTCGGCACTATCCCTTACATGACCCCGAAGGGCACGTTTGTGATCAATGGCGCTGAGCGCGTGGTAGTAAGCCAGTTGCACCGCTCCCCGGGTGTGTTCTTCGGTACGAGCATGCACTCCAACGGCACCAAACTCTACTCCGCGCGTATCATCCCCTTCCGAGGCTCGTGGATTGAGTTCGCTACGGATATCAACAAGGTGATGTATGCCTACATCGACCGTAAGAAGAAATTGCCCGTAACCACGCTGCTTCGCGCCATCGGATTCGAGTCTGACCGCGACATCTTGAGTTGCTTCGACTTGGCAGAAGAGGTGAAGTGCAATCGCACAGACTTGGAGGCTTGCCTCGGTCGACGCTTGGCAGGATATGTGATGAAACCCACGTTGGAGGACTTCGTGGATGAGGATACGGGTGAGGTTTCGTCCATCGAACGTAATGAGATTGTGGTAGAGCGCGAGGCGGAACTGACGCCGGAAGTGATTGATATCATCCTCGAGTCGGGTAGCAAGACCGTGCTTCTGCACAAAGACGAGAACCGCGAGAGCGACTACTCGATTATCTTCAATACCCTGCAGAAGGACCCCGCCAAGACCGAGAAAGAGGCGGTGCTCTATATCTATCGCCAGTTGCGCAACGCAGAACCTGCCGACGACGCTACGGCACGAGAGATGATCCAAAACCTCTTCTTCTCGCAGAAACGCTACGATTTGGGCGACGTGGGACGCTATCGAATCAACCGCAAGTTGAACATGTCGATTCCCGACGATGTGCGTGTGCTGACCAAAGAGGACATCATTGAGATTATCAAGTACTTGGTGGAGTTGATTAACAGCAACGCCGAGGTGGACGATATCGACCACTTGTCTAACCGCCGTGTGCGCACCGTGGGTGAGCAACTCTACAACCAGTTCGGCGTAGGTTTGGCGCGTATGGCTCGCACCGTGCGTGAGCGTATGAACGTGCGCGACAACGAGGTGTTCACGCCTACCGACCTTATCAATGCGAAGTCCATCTCTTCGATTATCAATTCCTACTTCGGTACGAATGCGTTGTCGCAGTTTATGGACCAGCAGAACCCGCTGGCGGAGATCACGCACAAGCGCCGTATGTCTGCCCTCGGTCCCGGCGGTTTGAGCCGCGACCGTGCAGGCTTCGAGGTGCGCGACGTGCACTATACGCACTACGGTCGTCTCTGTCCTATCGAGACGCCGGAAGGTCCGAACATCGGTCTTATCTCCTCGCTCTGTATCTATGCGAAAATCAACGACCTCGGCTTCATCGAGACTCCTTACCGCTTGGCAAAAGACGGTGTAGTGGATTTGGACAACGACCATATCCAGTACTTCAGCGCGGAGGACGAGGAAGAGAAGACGGTGGCACAAGGTAACGCGCCGCTGGATGAGAATGGTAAGTTCATCCGCACGAAGGTTAAATCGCGTTTAGGTGCAGACTTCCCTGTTGTAGCCCCGAGTGAGGTGGATTTGATGGACGTGGCTCCGTGCCAGATTGCATCGGTGGCTGCTGCATTGATTCCTTTCTTGGAGCACGACGATGCCCACCGTGCGTTGATGGGTTCGAACATGATGCGCCAGGCAGTTCCTTTGATTACGAGCGAGGCACCTATCGTAGGTACCGGTATAGAAGACCAGTTGGTGGAAGACAGCCGCACGCAGATTATGGCGGAGGGTGCCGGCACGGTAACGTATGTGGATGCCGACAAGATTGTCATCAACTACGACCGCGATGAGGAGCAGGAATTTATCTCCTTTGAGTCCTCTGAGGTTACCTACAAACTGCCGAAGTTTGAGAAGACCAACCAGAACACCACCATCGACCTACACCCGCTGGTACGCAAAGGCGACCGCGTAGAGCAGGGACAAATCCTTACCGAGGGCTACGCTACGCAAGGCGGCGAGTTGGCGCTGGGTAAGAACCTGAAGGTAGCATATATTCCTTGGAAGGGTTACAACTACGAGGATGCCATCGTATTGAGCGAGCGTATCGTGCGCGAGGATATGTACACCTCGGTGCACGTGGTAGAGCAACTGCTTGAGGTGCGCGAGACCAAGCGCGGTATGGAGGAGTTCACCGCCGACATCCCGAACATCAGCGAGGACGCAACGAAAGACCTCGACGAGAACGGTATCATTCGTGTAGGTGCGCATATCAACCCGGGCGATATCCTCGTGGGTAAGATTACCCCGAAGGGAGAGAGCGACCCGTCGCCGGAGGAGAAACTGCTGAAAGCCATCTTCGGCGACAAGGCTGGCGACGTGAAGGACGCTTCGCTGAAGGCTACTCCGTCGTTGGACGGCGTGGTGATTGACCGCAAGTTGTACTCACGTGCAACCAAAGACCGCAAGCAGAAATTGGCTGACCGCGAGACCTTGGCGCAGATGGATGCGAAGTTCGAGGCAGAGAGCAAAGAACTGCGCGACCTGCTCATCAGCAAGTTGGCAGTCATCCTCAAGAACCGCGAAGCCGTATCGGTGAAAGACAATGTCGGTACGGAGATTATCGCCAAGGGACAGCACTTCAGCAAGGAGCGTTTGGGCTTGATTGACTACCACTCCGTGATGTTGGAAGGTTGGACGAACGATGCCCACAAGAACGAACTGGTAGCACAGTGCGTGATGAACTACATCGCTAAGCACAAAGAGATGGATGCGCAGTTGAAACGCGACAAGTTCAACCTCACTATCGGCGACGAGTTGCCCAACGGTATCATCCAGATGGCGAAAGTCTATATCGCCAAACTGCGTAAGATTCGCGTGGGTGATAAGATGGCAGGTCGCCACGGTAACAAGGGTATCGTGTCGAAGATTGTGCGTGTGGAAGACATGCCGTTCTTGGCAGATGGTACGCCGGTGGATATCGTGCTGAACCCGATGGGTGTGCCTTCTCGTATGAACATCGGTCAGATTTTCGAGGCTGTGCTCGGTTGGGCAGGTCAAGAGTTAGGCGTGAAGTTCGCTACTCCTATCTTCGACGGTTGTACGTTGGAGCAGTTGGATGAGTGGACGGACAAAGCCGGTCTGCCGCGCGCAGGTAAGACCCAGTTGTACGATGGTGAGACGGGTGAGCCGTTTGACCAGATGGCAACGGTGGGTGTAACCTACTTCATGAAGTTAGGCCACATGGTGGACGACAAGATGCACGCGCGTTCCATCGGTCCGTATAGTCTCATCACGCAGCAACCGTTGGGCGGTAAGGCGCAGTTCGGTGGTCAGCGTTTCGGTGAGATGGAGGTATGGGCGCTGGAGGCACACGGCGCAGCACACACCTTGCAGGAGATACTGACCGTGAAGTCGGATGACGTAACCGGTCGTGCTCGCACCTACGAGGCTATCGTGAAAGGCGAGAACTTCCCGACACCGGGTCTGCCCGAGTCGCTCAACGTCTTGCTCCACGAGTTGCAAGGTTTAGGACTTTCTATCACAATGGAATAAGAAATCTAAAAACATAAGATTTGTATGGCTTTCAAACAAGATAATAGCAAGAGAACTGGATTTTCCAGAATAAGTATTGGCTTGGCGTCTCCCGACGAGATTATGCAATTGTCGAGCGGCGAGGTGCTGAAGCCTGAGACGATTAACTATCGTACCTATAAGCCCGAGCGTGATGGTTTGTTCTGCGAGCGTATCTTCGGTCCGACCAAGGACTACGAGTGCTATTGCGGTAAATACAAGCGTATCCGCTACAAAGGCATCGTGTGCGAGCGTTGTGGCGTGGAGGTAACGGAGAAGAAAGTGCGTCGTGAGCGCATGGGACATATCCGTCTCGTGGTGCCCGTAGCGCACATCTGGTATCTGCGTTCGCTGCCGAGCAAGATGGCGGCGCTGCTGGGTATCCCGACCAAGAAACTGGATTCTATCATCTATTACGAGAAGTATATCGTAGTGCGCGCCGGCGCGTTGGCAGGCGAGGAGATAGGCGAGCGTCATAAGGACGACAAAGACCGTCTGGTGATAGAAGACTGCATGTTGCTGGACGAAGAGCAATACGAACAGATTCAAGATTTGTTGGAGGCGAAGTACCCTAATAATGAGAATCTTGACAATGCCGACCCCGAAAAGTTCATCGCGAAGATGGGTGCGGAGGCGATTTATGACCTGCTGAGCACGATTGACCTGGACGCGCTGAGTTACGAGTTGCGCGACATCGCCGGCAAGGCTACATCGGTGCAACGCAAGCAGGAGGCACTGAAGCGTCTGCAGGTGGTGGAGTCGTTCCGTTCGTCGCACGGCAAGAGCCGTCCCGAGTGGATGATTATGCAGGTGATTCCCGTTACGCCGCCGGAGTTGCGTCCGTTGGTGCCGCTGGATGGTGGTCGTTTCGCTACGAGCGACCTGAACGACCTCTATCGCCGCGTCATCATCCGCAACAACCGTCTGAAACGACTGGTGGAAATCAAGGCGCCGGATGTCATTCTGCGCAACGAGAAGCGTATGCTTCAAGAGGCGGTGGACTCGCTGTTTGACAACAGCCGTAAGACCACGGCGATGAAGTCGGAGGCGAACCGCCCGTTGAAGTCGTTGAGCGACTCGCTGAAGGGTAAACAAGGTCGTTTCCGTCAGAACCTGCTCGGTAAGCGTGTGGACTACTCCGCGCGTTCGGTTATCGTCGTTGGTCCTGAGTTGAACATGCACGAGTGTGGTCTGCCTAAGGAGATGGCGGCTGAACTCTACAAACCGTTTATCATCCGCAAACTCATCGAGCGCGGAATGGTGAAGACGGTGAAGAGCGCGAAGAAGATTATCGACCGCCGCGACCCCGTTATCTACGAGATTTTGGAGCACGTGATGGAGGGACACCCTGTGTTGCTCAACCGTGCGCCGACGCTGCACCGCCATGGTATCTTGGCGTTCCAGCCGCGTATGATTGAGGGGCGTGCCATCCAGTTGCACCCGCTGGCATGTGCCGGCTTCAACGCCGACTTC
This sequence comes from Paludibacteraceae bacterium, assembly GCA_016297215.1. Classification (GTDB taxonomy): domain Bacteria; phylum Bacteroidota; class Bacteroidia; order Bacteroidales; family Paludibacteraceae; genus Colicola. Next base: position 9,767 of record JAEDGZ010000015.1, read on the forward strand.
GACGGCGACCAGATGGCGGTACACTTGCCGCTGAGCAACGAGGCTATCTTGGAGGCGCAACTGCTGATGCTGGGCTCGCATAACATCCTCGACCCCGCGAACGGTAACCCTATCACGGTGCCTTCGCAGGATATGATTCTCGGTCTGTACTATATCACCAAGGAGCGCACGGGTGCGCAAGGCGAAGGACTGGTGTTCTCGTCGCCCGAGGAATGTATCATCGCGCTGAACGAAGGTCGCGTGAACATCCACGCGAAGGTAAAAGTGCGTATCGAGGACATCGTGGACGGCGACCATGTAACGCATATCATCGAGACGACCCCGGGGCGCGTGGTGGTGAACCAATTCGTGCCCGCGGAGGTAGGTTATCAGAACGTGGTGATGAAGAAAGGTGCGGTGAAGGGCATTATCTCGAAGGTCATCAAGACCTGCGGTGTGGCTCGCACGGCGCAGTTCCTTGACGACATCAAGAACCTCGGCTACTACAAAGCATTCCGCGGCGGTCTGTCGTTCAACCTGAACGATATCCTCATCCCCGAGGAGAAGCAAGGCATCATCGCCAAGGGTAACCAAGAGGTGGAGAACATCACGGAGATGTACAACTTCGGTGAGATGGGCGACGACGAGCGTTACAACAACGTGATTGCCGCGTGGTCGCGCGTGGATACCGAGGTTACCGACATCTTGATGAAGCACATGCAGGAGGCAGACCAAGGTTTCAACTCCGTATATATGATGATGGACTCGGGTGCGCGTGGTAACAAGCAGCAGATTAAGCAGTTGGCTGGTGTCCGCGGCTTGATGGCAAAGCCGGGTAAAGCGGGTTCTACCGATACCCGTCAGACCATTGAGAACCCGATTCTCTCGAACTTCAAAGAGGGTATGTCGGTGTTGGAGTACTTCATCTCTACGCACGGTGCACGCAAGGGTCTTGCTGATACGGCGTTGAAGACCGCCGACGCAGGTTACCTGACGCGTCGTCTGGTGGACGTGTCGCACGACGTGATTATCAACGAGGAGGACTGCGGTACGTTGCGCGGCTTGACGGCGCGTGCCATCAAGCAGAACGACGTGGTAGTGGCAACGCTGACGCAGCGTATCTTGGGTCGCGTGAGTGTGCACGACATCCACGACCTCGACGGCGAACTCATCGTTGCCGCCGGCGAGGAGATTCGCGAGGCACAGTGCGAGTTGATAGAGGCAGCGGGTATCGAGGAGGTGGAAATCCGCTCGGTGCTGACCTGCGAGAGTAAGCACGGTGTGTGCGCGAAGTGCTACGGCCGCAACCTCGCATCGCGTAAGATGGTGCAGAAAGGTGAGGCAGTGGGCGTCATCGCGGCGCAAGCCATTGGTGAACCCGGTACGCAGTTGACCCTCCGTACCTTCCACTCGGGTGGTGTCGCAGGCAACGCCGCTACGCAGAACACCTACGCTATCCCCCGCGAGGGTATCATTGAGATAGAGGACTTGCGCACCATCACCACCGCCGCAGGCGACGTGATTGTGGTGAGCCGTCTGAACGAGATGCAGTTGAAGGACGAGAAGACGGGTGTGGTGCTGACGACGTTCAACATCCCCTACGCTTCTAAACTCTTCATTACCCCGGGCGAGAAATACGAGAAGGGCACGGTAGTCTGCGAGTGGGACCCCTACAAGGCTGCCGTAGTCATCGAGCAAGACGGTGTGCTGCAATATGAAGACGTCATCGAGGGCGTTACCTCCAAGACCGAGGTGGACGACCAGACGGGTAAGAAAGAGGTTACCATCACCGATACCAAGGACAAGACGAAGATGCCGTCCGCTCATATCGTGGACGCACAGGGCAATGTGCTCCGTACCTATAACCTGCCTGTCAAGGCGAGCCTTGTGCACGCCGATGGCGAGGAGGTGAAGGTGGGCGACTTGCTCTTCACTGTCGCGCGTGCTTTCGGTACCGCAGGCGATATCACCGGTGGTCTGCCGCGTGTAACGGAGTTGTTTGAGGCGCGCAACCCGTCGAACCCCGCTATCGTGGCTGAGATTGACGGTGAGGTTACCTTCGGGCGTATCAAGCGCGGTAACCGCGAGTTATTCGTTACCTCGAAGATGGGCGAGCAGAAGGCGTACTTGATTCCGCTGTCGAAGCAGATTCTGGTGCAGGAGGGCGACTATGTGCGTGCCGGTGTACCTCTGTCCGACGGTGCTATCACGCCCGACGACATCTTGGCTATCCAAGGTCCTACCGCCGTGCAAGACTATATCGTCAACGAAGCGCAGTCCGTCTATCGTATGCAAGGTGTGGAAATCAACGATAAGCACTTCGAGATTATCGTGCGTCAGATGATGCGCAAGGTGGAAATCATCGACGCGGGCGACACGCGCTTCCTCGAAGGTCAGATTGTGGATAAGATGGACTTCCTTGACGAGAACGACCGTATCTGGGGCAAGAAGGTGGTTACCGACGCGGGCGACAGCGAGTTGCTGCACGCGGGTCAGATTGTAACGAGCCGTCGTCTGCACGACGAGAACTCCACGCTCCGCCGCAAGGACAAGCACCTTGTGGAGGCACGCGAGGCGACCTGCGCTACCGCTAAGCAGATTCTGCAAGGTATCACCCGCGCGGCATTGGGCACCAAGTCGTTCATGTCCGCAGCCTCCTTCCAAGAGACCACGAAGGTGCTCAACGAGGCGGCTATACAGGGCAAGATTGACTACCTCGACGGTATGAAGGAGAACGTTATCTGCGGTAACCTGATTCCTGCGGGAACGGGTCTGAGAGAGTTCAAGCGCATCCCTGTGTACAACCGTGAGGAGTACGAAGCACTGCAAGCCGCACGTGCTGCTCAGGAAGAGGCACAAGTAGGAGAAGAGGAAACGACCGAATAAGCCACCGAGTGAGCAGGCGTCTCGCCTGCGGTGAAACAAGAGATACTTATTCGTAATAAAGAAGAAACCGCTTGACAATTCCGTTAGGTGGTTTCTTTTTGTTTTCTCCTAACTATTATGCGCGTTAACGTCTCGCCTGCTAATGCGCAAATTGTCAATTGTCAAATTGTCACATATCCACGGCGTCTTCGCCTGTTTTATCAATGGTTTCGAAGAGCGGAATTTCGTATAAAAGGTAAAAGATTTGGATATTTGAGAAAAAAGTAGTACTTTTGTCGTCAGAAATGGTAAACTAACGAAGATGCAAGCGTCTCGCCTGTGGTTGAATGACACAAAGTAATCCTTGTCGCTATAAATTCTACAAAGAAATACTGATAAAATTATGAAGATAGTTATCCTTGGCACATCATGGCCCTATCGCGGTGGCGGTATCGCTACCTACAACGAGCGGCTGGCGCGGCAGTTTATGGCAGAAGGGCACGAGGTGGAGATTCTGACCTTCACGCTCCAGTATCCCGACTTCCTCTTCCCGGGGAAGACGCAGTATTCCGATGAGCCTGCGCCGGCAGACCTGAAGATTACTCGTGTGATGAACTCGGTCAATCCCTTCTCGTGGTGGAAGACGGCGCGCCTGCTCCGCCGTATCAAGCCCGACCTGATGGTGGTGAAGTTTTGGATTCCGCTCATGGCGCCCTGCTTGGGGACTATCTCGCGGTTAGCGCGCAGGCAGGGCATACGCGTGGTGTCGATTCTCGACAACGTGATACCCCACGAGCCGCATTTCTGGGACAAGTGGCTGATACGCTATTTCGTGCGCAGCATAGACCATTTCGTGGCGATGTCCGATAGCGTGAAGCGCGACTGCGAGCGCTTCCTGCCGAAGCAAAGTCCCGTGCATGTCTCGCTCTGCCCGCACCCGCTCTACGACAACTTCGGCGAGCCCTTGCCGCAGGCGGAGGCGCAGCGGCAACTGGGCTTAGAGAGCGGCTATCGCTACCTGCTTTTCTTTGGTTTCATCCGCGACTACAAGGGGCTTGACCTCCTCATGCGTGCCTACGCCGACCCGCGCCTGCGAGGGGAGAAGGTACGGCTGCTCGTGGCGGGTGAGTTCTACAATAACGCCGAGCAGTATGCGCGGCTGGAGAAGGAACTCGGCTTAGAGGGGCAAATCCTTTGGCATACGCAGTTCATCCCCAACGAGCAGGTGCGCGTCTATTTCTCGGCGGCAGACCTCATCGTGCAGCCGTATAAGTCCGCGACGCAGAGCGGCGTAACGCAGGTGGCGTACCACTTCTCCAAGCCGATGTTGGTAACCGACGTGGGCGGTCTGGCAGAGATAGTGCCGAACGGGAAGGTGGGGTACGTAACCCCGGTGGATGCCCACGCTATTGCTGATGCACTGCTGGATTTCTGCCAACGAGACCCGCACTGCTTCGATTCGGGTATCGAGGAAGAGAAACGGAAATACGCGTGGTCGAACATGACCGCGGCGGTAACTCTTGGGACGGAGGCGGAAAAATAGTCTGCATACTTAATCTCTCTAAGCATCCATACACAAATAACGTAAGGCTGTCTAACAAGTTATGTTAGGCAGCCTCTTGCTAATTAACATAGAGCCTATTTAAGTTTCTGTTGGTGTATTTCTCATTTTTAACCCAGCCACTCCCCAGCCACTCCCCAGCAGTTCTGCTCGGTATCTGCTCGGTTCCTGGACTTGACTATACTGAGTCAGAACCGAGTCTTCTCCGAGGAAACCTGCTCCCTCGGTGGCTACACTTCATAGGACTTGTTAGACAGCCCTACGCTGTATAAATATCGTTCTTTACCACTATTAATGGTTAATGAACAGGTATTAACGGATTATCCGTTTTACTCCTGCGTAAACGCGTTCCAGCCTTGGGCGATGATGTTGATTTCCTCGCCGTTGCGACCGATGAGGTGTTTGCCGTATTCGGTTTTGGTGATGTGTCCGATGATATAGACATCGTCCAGAGGCACCAGTTTCTCATAGTCGGAGAGCGAGCAGGTGAAGAGCAGTTCGTAGTCTTCTCCGCCGTTGAGGGCGCAGGTAACGATGTTAAGGTTCATCTCCTCGGCGAGCGCAGCCGCTTGATAATCAATAGGTAACTTGTCTTCATACACCGCGCAACCGACATTCGACTGCGAGCAGATATGCAGCAGTTCGCTGCTCAGTCCGTCCGACACATCCATCATCGCCGTGGGCTTGATACCCGCCTTGCGCAGTTTGGCGATGATGTCGCGTCGCGCCTCGGGTTTCAGTTGCCGCTCCAGCAGGTACTCTTTGCCCTCGAAGACCGCTTCGCTGACCGACCGCTCTGCTGTCTGACCGCTCTGCTGTCCGACCGCTTTGCTGTCCGACTGTGCCCAGGCTTGGCGTTCGCGCTCGAGGAGGAGGAGCCCCATGTAGGCGGTGCCGAGGTTGCCCGTAACGCAGATGAGGTCGTTCTCCTTGGCGCCGTTGCGATAGACTATCTCGTCCGCCTTGGCGATTCCGAGGCAGGTGATGGAGATGGTCAGTCCCGTCATAGAGGCGCAGGTGTCGCCGCCGACCAAGTCCACGCCGTAGCGCTCGCAGGCGAGGCGGATACCGCTGTATAGTTCCTCCACCTGCTCTATGGAGAAGCGTTGGCTGAGCCCCAGCGAGACGGTTATCTGCGTGGGGGTGCCGTTCATGGCGTAGATGTCCGAGAAATTGACCACCGCTGCCTTGTAGCCGAGGTGCTTGAGGGGGACGTACTCCAAGTTGAAATGGATACCCTCGAGGAGCATGTCGGTAGTCATAAGCACTTGGTTATCACCGAAGTTCATCACGGCAGCGTCGTCGCCGACACCTCTTAGGGTGGAGGGTTGCTGCTGCGGGAGTTTGTCTGTGAGCCGGCGGATAAGCCCGAACTCACCCAAAGAAGAAATCTGAGTCATATTTTTAGGATAAAGGACGAAGGATAAAGGATGAAAGACAAATTAGTTTAGTATCTGGTTTGCTCTGACAGGATTTATCTACTATAGCCGAAATTAATGAATAATTACACGGCAATTATATGTTAGAAAAAACGCCCAATTATATGTTCATCGGATGCCTCCGTCCACCATCTCGACTACGCGGTCGGCGATGGAGGTGAGGTCTTTGTCGTGGGTAACGATGATGATGGTCTGTTGGTACTGTTCGCGCAGGTGGAGGAGCAGTCGGTTCAGTTCCCGCTTGTTGGCTTCGTCGAGGCTGCCCGTTGGTTCGTCGGCGAGGATGACCGAGGGGGACATCATCAGTGCCCGCGCTGCCGCCACACGCTGCTTCTCGCCGCCGGAGAGGGCGTTGGGCTTGTGGTGCAGGCGCTCGCGCAGCCCGAGGTCGGTCAGCAACTGCTCCGCGCGCCGGCTGCTCTCTTTGCGCGACTCGCCGGCGATGAGGGCGGGCATCATCACGTTCTCCAGCGCGGTGAACTCCGGCAGCAGTTGGTGGAACTGGAAGATGAACCCGATATGTCGGTTGCGGAAGGTAGCAAGGTCTTTCTCGCCGAGGCGGAAGACGTCTTCCCCGTTGATGAAGACCTGCCCGCTCGTGGGACGGTCGAGGGTGCCGAGGATTTGCAGGAGCGTGGTCTTACCAGCGCCGCTCTTGCCGATGATAGCTAGTATCTCGCCCTGCTGCACGCTGAGGTTCACACCTTTCAACACCTCGAGCGTGCCGAAGGATTTGTGCAGGTCTTTTGCTTTAATGAGTGGAGTGGTCATAGGCTTGGTTGATAATCTGTATTGCGTGTTCGATGAGGTTGTCTTGGGTGGGGTTGGGGTTGGGGTGGAGGGAGTCGAGGATGTGGGGCGGGATGCCTTCCTCTATGGAGATGCCGTCGGCGTCGCACATCCTGACGCTGGAGAAACGCACTATCCAGCCGTTGGGCAGTTCGTAACTCATCGGCATGCCGCCTCCTCCGCCGCTCACGCCGCCGAGCAGGAGGACGTTGGGCATATAGCGCATGGCGTTGATGAACGAGTTGGTGGCGGAATAGGAGTGTCGGTCTTGGAGCACGACGGTGGGGCGGAGCCATTTGTTGCCCATGTCCGCGGTGCGGACGTAGAGCGGTTCGGGTTCTGAGTAGTCGTTGTGTCCTGTGCCGCGCTTGTGCTGCCAGTAGCCGACGAGCGTGTCGTGGTCAGTGAAGGTGGCGGCGAGGCGGTAGGCGTACTCCAATGAGCCGCCGCCGTTATGCCGCAGGTCGAGGATAAGCCCGCGGCAGTCCTTGAAAGAGGAGAGGATATAGTAGAGGTTTGCCGCACTGAAAGAGGATTGGAAGGAGCCGTAGTAGATGTAGCCGATGCTGTCGTCGGCAAGGGTGGTGTAGTACATGCCGCCCACGTAGCGGGCGTTGGCAAGGTACTGGCGATGGAGGTCGGCGTCGTAGCAGACGGGGTAGCCCCGATACCATGTGCTGCTTGCCGATACGTCGAAGGGCGTGTAGAGGTTCACGTGCCCGTCGCGGAGGGTGTCGAGCATCTCCGCCATGAGGTCGAAGAGCAGGAAGTGGGCGTCCTCGGCTTCGGGGTCGATGGCTTCTGCGCGGGCGATATACGGTGCGCGGACAGCGTCCCAGTCGATGCCTTTCTCCTCGACGAAGCAGTACTTCTCGTCGATAATCTGCCACAGCGCCGCCATGTTGCCCGCGGGGGTGTTCTCCTGTATGTCGAAGGGGCGGGTGCAGCCGAGGGAGCCAAGAAGCAAGAACCAAGAACCAAGAGCCGGGAACCAGAACTTTTGGAACCAAGAACCAAGAGCCAGGAACCAGGAACCAAGACGGGTTAGCCTCGGGTGGTCAAGTTGGATGTATCTTTTTCCTTTGTTCATAGTCCCTTTTGTCAGAGGTTTATCCTACGTATATCCTACGTATATCCTACGTGATAGTCAGCGTATGCACACGTTTACCGTATGTTGGCTACGCCGTATCGGAAGCAGGTGCCGAGGACGAGGGCGACTTGTTCGCGGGAGAACGCCATCTGCCGCTTGCCGTATTCGAGGTATTCGTGGCGTATGCCGAGTCGCCATGTGGAGCGTCGGCAGACGATGTCGAGCGTGAGTTCGTGGGTGAGGTAGCGCCTGTTCCACATGCCTGCGCAGCGCAGGTCGCCCGGGACGCCCTCTGTGAGTTCGTAGTACGACTGCCAGTATTCGGGCATGAAGTCGATGCCGATGAGGTTCGCGCGGAGGATGTAGGAGAGGCGGTAGGCGGTGCGTGGCGCGGTGAAGGTGTAGCGTATGCCTGCGAGGGCTTGGAGTTCGACGGCGGCGTCCATGGAGTAGGGCTTGTTGACATTGCTCAGAATCATGCGCGGCGCCCATTCGGCAGCGAGGTAGGGACCCAAGAAGAGGTGCAGGCGGTGCTGCTCGCGGCGGGCGAAGCGGAAGTGCCATTGGTAGGCGGCACCCCAGCCGGCTTCGATGTCGAGGGCGTAGATACGGTTGGTGTAGCGCGGGTTGGTGAGCCAGCCGAAGGTGAGGTCTGCCCTGCCCACGTGGAGCCACTGCGGCGCACGGCGGAAGGTCTGCCACCACTCGTTGCCGATACCCACCTCCATGCCGTCGTAGAGCAGGGGGCTGAGGTACTGGTCTTGCTGCCACATGCCGCCGAAACGCAGCGTCAGCACGTCCTCGTGGGGATAGATATTCGTTGTGTCGGCGGCCTTCGCCATTGACACAACGGAGCATAGAACCAAGAGCAAGGAACAAAGACGGAGTTTGGAACCAAGAGCAAGGAACAAGGAACAAGGAGCAAAGACCAAATGGGTCTTGTGCTGTCGAAGGCAATAAGTCTTGGTTCTTTGTTCTGGGTTCATGGTTCTTACGTCTTATATCCTCTTCACTACTCGGGCGGGGTTGCCTACGGCGATGCTGTTGTCGGGGATGTCGTGCACCACCACGGAGCCGGCTCCGATGGTGCAGTTGTTGCCTATGCTAACGCCCGGGAGGATGGTTACGGAGCCGCCAATCCAGCAGTTGTCGCCTATGCGGACGGGCTTCGCCCACTCCATGCGGGTGTTGCGCTCGGTGGGGTCGGTGCTGTGGCAGGCGGTGTAGATGGAGACGTTTGGTCCGATAAAAGCATCGTCGCCGATGGTTACGGGCGCTTCGTCCAGCACGGTGAAGTGGAAATTGGCGAAGAAACGCTTGCCGACGCGGATGTGCTTGCCGTAGTCGCAGAAGAAAGGCTGGTTGATGAAGACATGCTCGTCGCAGTCGCCGAGGATTTGTTGCAACATCTCTCGCCGCGCGTCGAGGTCAGTGGGGCGGAGGTTGTTGTACTGCTGCACAAGGTCTTTGCACTCGTTCAACTCTTTGATAATCACGGGGTCGCAGGCATAATAGACTTCGCCTGCCAACATTTTCTCTTTCTCTGTTTTCATAGGCAGATTGCTATTATATAGGGCTATGCCGAGTGCATACCTTTGAAGAGGATGGAGCGGATGGTGAGGAAGAAATAGCGGATGTCGGTGCGGACGGGGTGCTGCAAGTAGGCGTCCAAGTATTTCTCCTCGCTGGCGAAGAGTTCGTCAAACGTCTTCGGATGGTCGATGTAGAACGGCGGAATCAGCCCGGGTTTGCACCGCGTGCGTTTCTCTTGCAGCGCGGGCGGGTAGGTCTCAAACATCGTCTTGGACAGCGGACGCACGCCCACCAACTTCACGTCCCCGCGCAGCCAGTTGAGGAGCATGGGCAACTCATCCAGCCAATACTTGCGCATGAACCGACCCCACGTGGTAATCCGCCAATCGTCATTGCTCTTGTCGGCGATGTCCATGCCCCCGCGCTGGTCGAACACGTATTTCTGGATATACTCCGCATAGGGGTGCATGGTGCGGAACTTATAGATATAGATGTAGTGGAGCGTCAGGGGTTGCGCGTTGACGGGGCTGACGGACAGGTCTCTTTTCCCCACGCGACGCAACTTAATCAACGGTCCGTACACTTTCATCTGCTCCTGTGGGTAGGGTTGCGAGTGGCGGTGGGCAAAGATATACTCGATATGCCCCATCGTAACGCACTCGTCCACCTCGAAGCCGCAGTAGTAGAGCCGCCCATAGACCTCCGTCTTGGAGAGCATGCGCTTGCGTCCCTTGGTGATGTCGTAGTAGAGCCGCGAGGTGAAGAGCAGGCGTGGTAAGATGCGCTTCCAGAAGAAATAGCAGGTATAGACCAGCCAGTTCAGCGGCTTCGGATAGCGGCGGAGCATCTTTTGCTTGACGTACTCTTGCGGGCGATAGCAGCACACGTAGCGCCCTTCGTCGGGCAGTTTCTGATTGACGATACAGAAGCGTCGGTTGATACCCTTCGCATCGTTCAAAAGCGTCAGATCTATAATCGTGTTATATTGATAGTCAGGTAGTTGCATTAGACTGAATCGGTCTCTGTTGGCAACAATCTTCGTCTGTCGGTTGTTGAGCCGCGCCTTCTCTACCAGCAGTTGATAGTCCTCCTCGGTGGTGATGGAGAGCACCGATTGGTGGATAGTCTCCTTCGATATCTCCGACCGCTCCTCGTCGGGGCGCGTAACGCGGGCACCTGCCCGCTGCTCTATCTGCATGGCAGGCACGGTCATGTTCGTTGCGTACTTCCAGTAGTGCTCCGTGAGAATCACCAGCAGGTCGCATACCGCCACCACAGAGACCACCCACACGCCGGGCGTGGTGGAGAACGGAGTGAAAATCAGCGGGAAGAGGAAATAGTTCGCCAGCAGGAGCAGGGTAGTGGTGCCTGCCAGCGAGAGCAATGCCTGCCAGACTGCCGTGATTTTGTACGAACGATAGAGCCGCGTGGTAAATGCCACCAAGAGCCACAACCCCATCAGCACCACCAAAGGCAACAGATAGCCCCAGATGTTGTCTTTGTTGGCAGCCACACGCCAAACCAAGCAAATCACGGCTGCCGCTATCCACAAGAAAATATCCAAAATAAATCGCTTCACAATCAGTCTGTTTCACCATCGGCGCAGGCTTATCTCCAGCGCACCAATGCATATTTTATTAGGTTCTTACTATTTTGCATTGCCCATTCTCTCGCCCATGCCGTTTTGCTGTTGGTCCATCGTTGCGGGTGGGTGGTCATCATTAGTCGGGTTGGAAATGTGCCCTGCTGCAAGGCGCGGATGATATCCGCCGAGCGGTGATACACCAGCCCCTCCGCAGTCCACCGCTCTTGGTACACGGGTATCTTGTCGCGCACGGAGTAGCGGTAGCCGTCCCAGCACCGCCCCGTGTCGGTCAGGTAGAATACCTCGCCGAAGGGCGTGTCGAAATAAGGCTCGCCGATGATTCCCTCAGTGCGGTAGTCGTAGTGCTTCCACAGGTCTTTCCCGTCCCATTGCGAGGTCGGTGCACCGTGCATGCAGATGGTGCGCACGGGGTAGAACCCCCGCAGATACCCCAGCGCCGAGACGAAATGCGCGTACGCTGCCGCCGCATCACCTTTCGCTATCGACATATCCTCGTAGTGGTAGCCCACCTCGTGCCCCAACGCCGCTATACTCCTTATATATTGTTGCTCATCGGCTTGCTTGGGATAGACGCGGAAATAGTAGGTCGCCTGAACTTCCAGCGCATGCTCTATCTCCGCGGTGCGCTGGCTGTTTTGCGGCAGTCGGTCCACGTCGTGGCGCAAAATCAGATAGTGTTCGGGCTGTCTGCCTCCCGCCCTCAGGTCACAGTACTGCTCAAAAGTCAGCACCCGATAGCCTGCTTGTAGGAACGCCTCCAACAATGCCCGATATGTATCCAACGTGAAATCCAACATAGAGAGATGTTTGACCGTTTCACTGTCCGACCGTAGCGCGGTCTTTACTTCAATTTCCCGAGTGCTTCTTTTATTCTCCTCATCGCCTCAATGATAAGGTCTTCGCTCGTGGCATACGACAGGCGAATGCAGTTGTCCTCGCCGAATGCCGACCCGCTCACGCAAGCCACATGCGCCTCGTTGAGCAGGTACTCCACCACCTCGTTGGCGTTGTGCACCGTGAAGCCGTTGTGCGACTTCCCGAAGAACGACGACACGTCGGGGAACAGGTAGAACGCCCCTTGCGGCTCCAGCACTTTCAGCCCGTCTATCTCTCGCGCGAGCCGAACTATCAGGTCGCGTCTGCGCTCAAACGCCTGTCGCATGGTCTCCACGCATGTGCGGTCGCCCGTGTAGGCTGCTTCGGCGGCTTTCTGCGCGATGGTCGTCGCGCAGGTGCACTGCTGTCCTTGCAGGCGCTTCACCGCGCTGATGAAGCCTTTGTCGTGGCATGCCAGCCAACCGATACGGTAGCCCGTCATGGCATGGCTCTTGCTCACGCCGTTGATAATCACCACGCGGTCTTTCAGGCTCGCGAACTGCCCGAGGCTCTCGTGCTGCCCCGTGTAGAGAATATGCTCGTATATCTCGTCGCTGATGACGCTTATCTCGGGGTGTTTCTCTAAGACGCGCACTATCTCCACTAACCGCTCGTGGCTGTACACGCTGCCCGTCGGGTTGTTGGGCGTGCAGAGCACCAGCAGGCGGGTACGCGGTGTGATGGCGGCTTCCAACTGCTCCGCCGTCAGGCAGAAGTTGTTCTCCATCGTCGTGCGCACCAATACGCTCTTGCCCTCCGCCAACTTCACCATCTCCACGTAACTCACCCAGCAGGGCGTAGGCAGTATCACCTCGTCGCCGGGACCCACCAGCGTCTCTATCGCGTTGCAGAGACAGTGCTTGGCTCCCACCGACACGACTATCTCGTTCGCGTTGAACGCCTGCGGGTTACGCTCGCCCAACTCCTCGTTGAGGGTCTTCGCGATGGCTTCGCGCAGCGACGGGAACCCGGGCACGGGACCGTAGTGGGAGAAGTCGTTATCCACTGCGGCTTTGGCAGCCTCTTTCACATGAGCGGGCGCGGGGAAGTCGGGCTCTCCCAGCGACAGGCCTATCACGTCCACACCCTCCGCGCGCAACTGCTGGCAGCGCGCTGCAATCTGCAAAGTCTGCGACTCGGCAAGCGAGTCAATACGTTTCGAAATCTGCATATCTTGGTTAATGTTTATTGTACTACGAACCACCGCGAAAGTAATCAACGCAATCCCTTTCAAAAATTGTCCATTTTTCGCATAACTGTCCCCAAACTCCTACCCCCGATTTAGAGGAATTTTATCGCAAAATAGTAAGGTTCATATAAGGGTCTTAACGGGTTCATAAGCCAAAGTCTATTATTGTCCAAAACACGTATAACGCGCTTCACACTACAAACCCCCACCCGGCAATTTTCATCCCCCTTCCTTCCCGATAGCGCAAACAAGTACACCCTTCCCTACTTCCGACTGCAAAGATACGACTTTTTTTTCAATTATGCAACATTTTCGCATTTATTAGTGCTTTTCTCGCATATCGTTTGCGTATATAAGAAAAAAGTAGTACCTTTGCAATCCTTTTTGCTGACAAATGGCATCAGGGAATGTGTATTGAATATTATTTCATCCTTTATCCCATATCAGACATGAACGCAAGAGTTAATCGTATGCGCATCATCACTCAGATTTTGAATGCGCAAATTATCAGTAATCAAGAACAACTGACCCAGGCACTTCGGCAGCAAGGGGTCGAAGTTACGCAGGCAACTTTGAGCCGCGACCTGCGTGATCTGCGCGCAGAAAAAAGGGCAATGAAAGATGGTGTCCCTCGGTATATCATCCCGCCTGATCCCGTCGTTGAGCAGAAGGTCTTGGGTATTGATTCTGGTCTTGCCAAAATGTCCATTCGTAGCATTGAATTCAATGGCATCTTTGCCGTGGTGAAGACTCGCCCGGGATTTGCCAACGCGGTGGCATACGATATAGACAGCCGTGGAGATAAGGTTATTCTCGGCACTATCGCAGGCGACGACACCATCCTCGTCATCCCCCGCGAGGGCGTCTCCCGCGAAGAGGTCGAGCATTTCCTAACCCCCAAGCGTTAACAACACCGTTTCCCGCGTAATAGATGATATTGCCTGCCCCCATAAAACACTGCCGCTGGGGACGAAGGCATCTCGCCTGCGGGGCCCCCGCAAGCAACGCGAAGTGGGGTGCTCTCTGCGGGCGTTTTGGAACAAAGCGAAGGTTTCAACGGTGATTTATAGTCCCTTATAAGCCGTTCCTAAACAACAAAGAGGCTGCCTAACTTGACTTGTTAGACAGCCTCTTCGGATGTTTGGTGTGCGCAGGCCTGTCCGGTGTGCGCAGACGTCCCCGCCTGCTAAAGATATGTATCTTAACGTGAGTTCGATATAAGAAACCTATTCAGCAGTCAAAGACTAATTTGGTTTTTGGTAATGAATTGATGATTAGTTATATGACAATTATATGTTAAGAAAAAAATATTTGAATAATTGTTGGAAATTTTTGTTGAAATAAAAAGAAGGTGCGGTCCGAAGACCGCACCTTCGTGCATACTTTCGTGTATCATGACCCTATTCCGATTTCGCGTTAATGATACGCTTACATCCGTTCGGGCACCTCTATGCCGAGCAATGCCATCGCGCGAGCAATCACCCTTGCCACCTCTGCGGAGAGCGCGAGTCGCAGCGCGCGCTTGTCGGCATCGGGCTCGTTGAGGATAGAGTGGTCGTGGTAGAACGAGTTGAAATCGCACGCCAGTGCGTAGGCGTAGTTGCAAATCACCGCGGGCGAGAACTCGTCGCCGGCTTGCTTCACCACCGCGGGGAACTCACCGAGACGCTGTATCAGCCCCAACTCCTTCTCATTCAGACTCACACCCGAATCGTAATTCGTAAATCGTAATTCGTCCATCCCTTGGGCTTTGCGCAGCACCGACCGGATACGCGCGTAGGTGTACTGGATGAACGGACCCGTGTTGCCGTTGAAGTCAATCGACTCCGCGGGGTTGAAGAGCATGTTCTTCCGCGGATCCACCTTCAGGATGAAGTATTTCAGCGCTCCCAATCCTACCTTGCGGGCTATCTCCTCCGCCTCGGCGGGCGTTACGTCGGGCAGGGTGTTCACCTTGTCCTTGCTGATTTCGCGAGCGTCCTGTATCATCGCAGCCATCAGGTCGTCGGCGTCCACCACCGTGCCTTCGCGGCTCTTCATCTTGCCGTTGGGCAGTTCCACCATGCCGTAGGAGAAGTGAACCAACTCCTTGCCGAACGGGAAGCCTAATCGGTCGAGCAGGATACTCAGCACCTTGAAGTGGTACTCCTGCTCGTTGCCCACCACGTACACCATCTTGTCTATCGGGTAGTCTTGGAAACGCAGTTTGGCGGTGCCGATGTCCTGCGTCATATAGACGGAGGTGCCGTCGGTGCGCAGCAGCAGTTTCTCGTCCAAGCCGTTCGCCGTCAGGTCTGCCCACACGGAGTTGTCCGCGCGGCGGTAGAACTTACCCTCCGCTAGTCCGCGCTCCACCTCTTTTTTGCCCTCGAGGTAGGTGTTGCTCTCGTAGTAAATCTTGTCGAACGACACGCCCATCTGCCGGTAGGTCTCGTCGAAGCCGGCATAGACCCAGCCGTTCATCTTCTCCCACAGGGCACGCACCTCCGCGTCGCCTTGCTCCCACTTGAGCAGCATTGCCTGCGCCTCTTTCATCAGCGGCGCCTCTTTCTTCGCCTGCTCCTCGTCCATGCCGCCTGCCACGAGTTCCGCTACCTGCGCCTTGTACTCCTTGTCGAAACGCACGTAGTAGTCGCCTATCAGGTGGTCGCCTTTCTTACCGCTTGATTCGGGCGTCTCGCCGTTTCCGAACTTCTGCCACGCGAGCATCGACTTGCAGATATGAATACCGCGGTCGTTCACGATATTCGTCTTCACCACCTGCCAGCCGTTCGCCTCCTGAATCTGCGCGATGGAGTAGCCTAGCAGGTTATTGCGCACGTGCCCGAGGTGGAGCGGCTTGTTCGTGTTCGGCGATGAGTACTCCACCATCATCAGCCCGCGCTGCTCAGTGCTGTCGCCATAGTGCTCGTTGGCTGCCATGTCGCGCAACTGCTCCAACCAGAAACGGTCGCTGATGCTCAGGTTGAGAAAACCCTGCACGGCATTGAACTTACTGATAATCTGCCCGTTGTCTTGCAGCCATTGACCCAACTCCTCCGCTACTTGCGCGGGGGCTTTGCGGGCTGCCTTCACAAACGGGAACACCACCACGGTGAGATTGCCCTCGAACTCGGGGCGCGTCTTCTGCAACTGCACTTGCTGCGGCGCAGCATCAATATCATAGAGTGCCTTAACCGCCTTGATTACTAACGATGAAAGGGTTTGTTCTATTGTCATGGGAATGTTATGAATTATGAATTAGTACTGCGATTGCGATGCTCACTGGGGACGCGGGCGTCTCGCCCGCGGTCGGCATATGAACATATAAAAACTTACTAATTCTGATTATATAATTTCTCTTTCAGTACCAGCGTCGTCGAGTCGAACGCCGCTTTGTATTTCGCGGGCACGGGCTCCACGGGCGGCGACTCCATCTTCAGCGGGTCAATGGGTGTCCCGTTCTTCCACACGCGGAAGTCCAGATGCGGACCCGTGGACGACCCGCTGCTGCCCACATAACCTATCACCTCGCCTTGCTGCACGCGCCCGCCCACACGTAGGTCTTTCGCGTACTTGCTCAGGTGGAGATAGGCGGTGGTGTAGGTGCTGTTATGCCGTATCTTCACCGTGTGCCCTCCACCGCCTTTGTAGCCTTTCTCTATCACCGTGCCGTCGCCTATCGACACCACGGGCGTGCCCGCCGGCGCCGCATAGTCCACGCCCGTATGGGGACGCACCACCTTATAGATAGGGTGCTTGCGCGCGTAGGTGAAGCGGCTGGATATACGCTTGTAGTTGAGCGGCGCTTTCAGAAACGCCTTGCGCAGGCTGTTGCCCTGCTCGTCGAAGTAGCCGCTAACAGCCTCGTTCTCAAACCAATACGCCTCCTGCCAACGCCGTCCGTGGTAGAAATGGGCGGCGTAGATACTGCCTATGCCTATGCGCGTGCTGTCCACGAACTGCTCCTCGTAATACACCCGCACCGAGTCGCCTTTCTGCAAGCCGAAGAAGTCTATCGTCCATGCATATATCTCGCTCAGTTCCAGCGCCAAATCTACGGGCAGGTCGTTCTCCACCATCGCGTTCCACAGGCTGCTCTCTATGGTCGCCTGCGCCCTACGCTCCACCAACGTTATCGGCTTCTCGTGGTGCTCCACGTGCAGCGAGTCGGTCAGGTGCAGCACCTTCGCGGTGCGGATATCGGGCTGATAGACCCAGTAGCGGAGCAGGCTGTCGGGCTGATAGAGTGCCAGATAGCGCTTGCCTGCCCGTATCTGCCGAACGTCAAACTGCGCCTTGTCGAGCGTCAGCACGTCCGCCAGTTGCTGCGTGCTGGCACCGCAACGCTTGAGTATCCCGCCTAAGGTCTCACCCTCGCGCACATACCCTGTGTCCACGCGGAAAGAGTCGATAGGAATACCGTACTCATACCGCACAAACACGCTATCGCCGCAAGGCATCTCCTCCTCGCAGCGACTTTCGCCCCGCTGCCCGCAACCGCTCAACACCAGCAGACAGCACAATATAATATAAGGAAAATGTTTCAAAGGATGAAAGATGAAGGATAAAGGATGAAAGACAAATTGGTTTCGACTATGAGACTTCAGATACAAAGGTAATATATCTTTTATCCTGTGTCTTTAAGCGAGCGTAGCGAGCGGTCCTTTATCTCTTCGGATACTTCCTCGTCCACGACGACACTTTCAGTCGAATCACGCCCAGTAGCGCCTCGGAGAAGATACCGCCCGACATCTTGCTCGTGCCCAGCACGCGGTTCACGAAGATAATCGGCACTTCCTTAATACGGAAACCGCACTTGTATGCCGTGAACTTCATCTCTATCTGGAACGCATAACCTTTGAAGCGTATCTTGCCTAACTCAATGGTTTCCAGCACTTCGCGGCGATAGCAGACGAAGCCGGCGGTGGTGTCGCACACGGGCATCCCCAGCACGAAACGCACGTACTTGCTGGCGAAGTAACTCATCAGCACGCGACCCATAGGCCAGTTCACCACGTTCACGCCCGTAACGTAACGGCTGCCGATCGCCAAGTCTGCGCCCTCGTTGGCGCAGGCGTCGTACAGTTTAAGCAGGTCTTGCGGGTTGTGGCTGAAGTCGGCGTCCATCTCGAAGATGTACTCTGCCTTGTGCTCTATTGCCCACTTGAAGCCGGCGATATAGGCTGTCCCCAGTCCCAACTTCCCGCGGCGCTCCACAAGGTGCACACGACCTTGGAACTTGCCTGCCATCAGTCCTTTCACGATGTCCGCCGTACCGTCGGGAGAACCGTCGTCTATCACCAGCACCTCAAACGCCAGCGGTAGGTTCATCACCGCCGTGATAATCGCTTCGATGTTCTCTTTCTCGTTGTACGTAGGGATAATTACTAACCGTTCCATGTTATATAATTATGAATTAAGAATTAAGAGAGCGTAGTTGATTACACAGCACTCTTGTTTCGTTCGGCTGCGTCCGCGGCAGCGCTTCCAGATACACGTCCTCGCCCGCGCGAATCCCCTCTGCCGCCAAGCGGTCTGCCACGGTCTGATACGCCACTTCGGGGTCGTTGTTCTCCAGCGACAGGTGGCACAGCCATATATGCCGCATGCCCTCGTGGTAGTTGCGTGCCAGCAACTCCCCGCAGGTAATATTGCTCTGGTGACCTTTCGGCGACAAAATCCGCTCTTTCAGGTAAGTGGGGTAGGGACCATTCAGCAGCATATGCTCGTCGTGGTTCGCTTCTATCACGACGTGGTTCGCCGTCTGCAATGCATACTCCATATCTGCGTTGGGCATCCCGCAGTCCGTAGCGAGCATCCACCGTTGCCCCATGAAGTCTATCACATATCCCACGCACTCCGTCGAGTCGTGGCTGATACCGAAGGTCTGTATCTGCATCACAGGCGTTCCCGTTGCCTCGTGGTGCGCCGAGCATAGCAACGGCAACTCCCAGCAATCAGTCTTCTCAAAGTATCTACGTGAACTCTTCAACTTCTCCCGAACGCCGTAGTTGCGGTCTATCCCCTCGTGCACCAAAGGCGTTGCGTATATCGGCAGGTGCACACGTTCACCCAGAGTGCCCACGGCGCGGATATGGTCCGCGTGGTCGTGTGTAATCAGCACACCTGCAATGTTCCCGAAGTCCAAACCCATACCCCGCAAGTGCTTCTGTATCGTGCGAGCAGATATGCCGGCATCTATCAAAACGCCCTGCTCGCGCGTGCCTAAATAGTAGCAGTTTCCGCTACTACCGCTCGCCAAACTACGAAATATGAAGTCCTTTTCTCCCATTCAGCACAAATTAGGCGGCAAAATTACATAAAATAATTGAATTATGCAAATAATTTAACCTTTTTTGGACTAATAAAAGGGAATTATCTTTTCTAAAACTGTCGAAACACTTATTTTTGCACACAAAACAACAATTTCTTTGCAAATAATTTGCATAATTCACCGAAAAAGCGTACCTTTGCGCCGTTTCTTTGAATACAAAACCAAAAATCAAACAATCAACAATCTTATCGTTAATACCATGAAGAGATTTTCCCTATTTTTTGTATGGATGCTTTGCGCGTGCATGGGAGTGCATGCGGCTTCGTATGGCATCCTAATCAATGGCAGTACCTACTATGAGGGCACGCTGAACAGTGGCGCATTAGACCCGAGTTTCACGGAATATATGGCGCTAGGTGTGCCTGTGAGCGATGGCGATCGGTTGCAGTTGTATGACAAAGAGAATGCAGCCGGCTGGGTGGTTACGCTGGATAATGCCAGCACGAGTGCCATCACGCTGAGCGGGGAGAACTATGTTTGCTCTGCTACCGGCTGCTATAATTTCTATATCAAATTGAAATACGAAGCCGATCAGTTGTACGTCGGTGAGGCTACGGGCGACTGCTCGGGCAACAATGGTGAGCAGATTGGCGGCGGTAGTGACCCGGATAATCCCGACAATCCCGACAACCCCGATAATCCGAATCCTGATGATCCTGACCCAGATCAGCCTATTGATCCTTCCAATCCCGATTTGCCGCAGGACTGCGCTTCGGCAGTGCCAAGCCAGTGCACGGACGTGATGTTACAGGCGTTCTATTGGGACTCCAATGGTGGTGGCACTTACGGGGATACCAAGTGGAACACGCTGCAAGCACAAACCTCGGAGATAAACGCTTACTTCGATTTAGTATGGCTTCCGCCTTCGGCTAAATCATCGGGCGGCGTGGGCTATTTGCCTTCGCAATACTGCAATCAGACTTCAGCATGGGGAAGCCGTGCGGAGTTGGAGAAACTGATTGCATCCTTCCACGCAGCAGGCACGAAGGTGGTGGCAGATATGGTGGTGAACCACGGCAACAACAAGTCCACATGGTGCGATTTCTATGAGGAGGATTTCGGCTCGTATGGTAAGTTCAGCCCCGATGCATCTTGGATATGCAGCACGGACGAGATGAATAGCGACTCGAAAGCCGGCAGTTGCAAAGGCAAAGCGACGGGTGCGCGTGATGATGGCTATGGCAGCGAGGCAAACTATGCAGCCGCCCGCGACTGGGACCACCAGAGCGAGAAGGTGCGCAATATGTTCCGTGCGTATGCCCGGTGGATGAAGTACGAGATGAAATACGATGGCTTCCGCTACGACTATTGCAAGGGATTCCACACTTCACATGTGAGCGACTACAACAGCGCAGCGAAGACGTATTTCTCTGTGATGGAGTACTGGGACGGCAATCCCGATGAGCTCATCAAGCGCTTGAACGACGCGGGTTACAACACGCTGACGTTTGACTTTGCCACCAAATACACGGCGTTCAACAACAACCTCGCAAGCGGCTCTTTTGCTGGTTTTAGGGGGTGCGGACTACTCGGTAGGGGCAAAGGTAAATATGCCGTAACCTTTGTGGACAACCACGATACGCACAACCGCGATGGCAACGAGTTCTGCGGGAAAGGCAATTCGATGACTGCTGCCAACAAAGCAAAGACCATCCAAGCCAATGCGTTTATCTTGTCGATGCCGGGTGTGCCCTGCGTGTTCTATCCCCACTGGAAAGCATGGAAGAGCGAGATCGGTCCGATGATTTTGGCTCGCAAGGCGGTAGGTGTTCATTCGGAGAGCCCCGTCAGCGATGAGGGTGATGCCTCGGGCTATCGTGCCACAGTAACAGGCAAGAACGGTACGTTGATTGCTGAGTTCGGCAACCGCGTATCCTCATCGAAAGACGGGTACACAAAAGCGGCTTCGGGCACAGGCTACGTAATATGGACGAAGGTAACTAAAGCGGTGGCACCGCAGTTGGTAATCAACCCGGGTAGTTGCACCTACAAGACCGAGAGCCTGACGGTAACCATGGAGACTATCGGCGGCACGGAAACGGCTACGATATACTACACGCTGGACGGCACCGACCCGCGCACTTCGACAACACGCCAGACCTACTCGGCTCCGCTGACTATCACGGGTACCGTAACGCTGAATGCGTATGCGGCTTCTGCCAACGCACAGACGGAAGTGCAACAATGCGTCTATACCTACAAGGCGCCGCAGACAACACCTATCACGGTAGCATTCTATAAGCCTGCATCGTGGAGCAAAGTAAACCTATACGCATGGGTAGTGGACGGCAAGGAGACTACTGAGCTGACCGGAAAGTGGCCAGGTACGACAATGACCGTGCAAAACAGCGAGGGTTTCTACTATCATCAGTTTGATGAGGGCATTAAGGTAGTGAACTTTATCTTCAGCAACGGCACTGACCAGACTGCCGACCTTCAGACGGACGAGGATGTTTGCTACACGTGGGCAAACGGGGCAGAGAAGCAATTAGAGGACTGCGCAAAACCCTCCGATATTACCACCATAGAGGAAAAGGTAATCCCCGCACTTGACCTCTCGCAACCGATGTACAACATCTTAGGGCAACCCGTGGGGCTTGACTACCAAGGTGTTGTAATACAGAATGCGCATAAGTATCTGCGTTGATAATTTCAACCATTACATAATAAATCCCCCTCACCGCTCTCGGGAGGGGGATTTGTTATATAGATATAGAATAAGGAAGTTTCTTGAATCCGAAAAGCCGTAAAGCAGAGGCTAACACTCAACCCACGCTACCTTCCAGCGACACTTGCAGCAGTTTCTGTGCCTCCACGGCAAACTCCATCGGCAGTTTGTCCATCACCTCTTTGGCATAGCCGTTCACGATGAGCCCCACGGCGTCCTCCATGCCGATACCGCGCTGCTGGCAGTAGAAGAGTTGGTCTTCGTTAATCTTGCTGGTTGTCGCCTCATGCTCGATAGTGGCGGTGGGGTTGGCTATCTGCATGTCGGGGAAGGTGTGCGCGCCGCACTGGTCGCCCAGCAGCAGCGAGTCGCACTGACTGTAGTTGCGGGCGTTGGTCGCGTTGGCTGCCACCTTGACGAGCCCGCGGTAGGCGTTCTGGCTGTGCCCCGCGCTGATACCCTTGCTCACGATGCGCGAGCGGGTGTTCTTGCCGAGGTGAATCATCTTCGTGCCCGTGTCCGCCTGCTGGTAGTTGTTGGTTACCGCTACGGAGTAGAACTCCGCCGATGAGTTGTCGCCGCGCAGGATACAACTCGGGTACTTCCACGTGATGGCGCTGCCCGTCTCCACCTGCGTCCAACTCAGGCGCGCGTTCTCGTAGGTGATGCCGCGCTTCGTAACGAAGTTATAGATACCGCCCTTGCCCTCTTTGTCGCCAGGGTACCAGTTCTGCACGGTGGAGTACTTGACCTCGGCATCCTTGCGCACCACTATCTCCACAATGGCGGCGTGCAGTTGGTTCTCATCGCGCATGGGCGCGGTGCAGCCCTCCAAATAACTGAGGTAAGCGCCCTCGTCGGCGATGAGCAGCGTGCGCTCAAACTGCCCTGTGTTGCCCGCGTTGATACGGAAATAGGTGCTCAACTCCATCGGGCAACGCACGCCCTTCGGCACATACACAAACGAGCCGTCGGAGAACACCGCGGAGTTCAGCGCGGCGTAGAAATTGTCCGTGTAGGGCACTACGGAGCCCAAGTATTCGCGCACCAGTTCGGGGTACTCGCGCACCGCCTCGGAGATGGAGCAGAAGATGATGCCCTTCTCCGCCAGCGTCTCGCGGAAGGTGGTCTTCACCGATACCGAGTCCATCACGGCATCTATCGCCATGTTGCCCGCCAGCGCGGCGCGCTCCTCCAAGGGGATACCCAACTTGTCGAAGGTCTTCATGATTTCGGGGTCTATCTCTTTCTTCTCCTCGTTGCTGTGCGTCTTGGGCGCGGCGTAGTAGGAGATAGCCTGAA
Source organism: Paludibacteraceae bacterium (assembly GCA_016297215.1). Classification (GTDB taxonomy): domain Bacteria; phylum Bacteroidota; class Bacteroidia; order Bacteroidales; family Paludibacteraceae; genus Colicola. Next base: position 32,980 of record JAEDGZ010000015.1, read on the forward strand.
AATCAATCTCGGGGATGGTGAGGTGCGCCCACGTGGGCACCTTCATCGTGCACCACTTGCGGTAGGCTTTCAAGCGGAACTCCAGCAACCACTCCGGCTCCTGCTTCTTGGCGGAGATGGTGCGGATGACCTCCTCGTTCAGACCATGGGCAAGGATGTCGGTTTCCACGTCGGTGGTGAAACCGTACTTGTAGTCCTGTTGGGTGATATCGTCTAAAATTTCGTTGGGCATAGGAGAGATTTTTTTCTAGTTTTTCTAGAAATTCTAGATTTTCTAGTCTTTCTAGTTTTCTAGTGGGTTTATAAAACAAAACTCCGACTTTCTGTCGGAGTTCTTGGGAGGTCGGTAGCAGATTCGAACCGCTGTCCCCGGTTTTGCAGACCGGTCCCTAACCACTCGGGCAACCGACCATTATCGTAAAGCGGGTGCAAAGGTACGGCTTTTTTTTGATATACGCAAATTTTTTGCAGAAAAAAGTGCATTTGCGGGCAAAAAACTTGCTTTTCTCCCAAAAAAGTACTACCTTTGCACGCTACAAAACGAACGAATATGCAAAAACTACTGTTATTAGCCGAAGAAGGCGAGCGAAAGTTAATCCAAGAGGTGGGCGAGCGTCTGGGCATAGAGCGCCTGCTGGCGGAGTATGAGGTACGGATAACGGGCGTGGGGGCGCTGAACGTGCTGCGTGCCCTGCGCGATGTGCCCCGCGACACCGAGGTGCTGAATATCGGCTACGCCGGCAGCGCGAACTTCGAAGTCGGCTCGCTGGTGGAGGTTACCGATGTCTGCCTCAACCACCCCAATGTAACCTACCCCGAGCCGGAGTTGCGCCTGCTGACGGGCGGAGAACTCATCCCCGCGGCGTCTTATCGGTTGGAAGACGATCAGAAGTCGGCGCGTCTGCTGCAAGCCCGCTGCTACACCAACACCGACTTCGTGCTCCAGTCCGACTACCGCGACTGTGTCTTCGATATGGAGTTGGCGTTCATCGCCGGCATGGGCTTCACCCGCCTCCGCGCCATCAAGCTCGTCAGCGACAACCTCTCCCTCCACGCCTACCACGAGATAACCAACGGAGTGGAATAGAAGATAAAATTAATGATAAATTATACGGAAATTATACGTTAAGGTAATGAATACGATTATCCTGAAACCGAAGAAAGAGGAGTCGCTCCGTCGTTTTCACCCGTGGGTGTTCTCCGGCGCGATAGCTAAAATTGTTTTAGACCCTGATTATCCGTTCGATGCGCCCCGCGAGGGTGAGTTGGTGCGTGTGCAGAGTGCGCAGGGCGAGGTGCTGGGCGTAGGGCACTACCAAGTGGGCAGTATCGCCGTGCGCATACTGCTGTTTGGCGCGGAGAGCCTACCTGCGGACTTCTGGCAGTCGCGTATCGCTGCCGCCTACCGTCTGCGCGAGGCAATAGGGCTGGTGCGCCCTGCGCCGGTCGGCAACCTGCCTGCGAACAACACCTTCCGCCTTGTCCACGGCGAGGGCGATTTCCTGCCCGGGCTGATAGTGGACGTGTACGCCGACACGGCGGTGGTGCAGGCGCACTCGGTGGGCATGCACCTCGTGCGGCAGGAGATAGCCGAAGCGATAGTCGCCGAGGTGCCGCAGGTGAAGAAAGTCTATTACAAGTCCGACGACACCCTGCCGTTCAAAGCGCCCATCGAGGGGGAGAAGACCGGCTACCTCGTGGGCGAGGGGACGGCAGAGGAGTTCTGGTCGCAAGAGAACGGACTGGACTTTCGCATCGACTGGCTGCGCGGGCAGAAGACGGGTTTTTTCATTGACCAGCGCGAGAACCGCGCCCTTGTGGAGCGCTACGCCCGCGGCAAGGATGTGCTGAACATGTTCTGCTACACGGGCGGTTTCTCGCTCTACGCCCTGCGCGGCGGGGCGCGGACGGTGGACTCGGTGGATGTGTCGGAGAAAGCCATCGCGCTGGTGAATGCCAATGTGGCGCGCAACTTCCCCCATTGCACCAACCACCATGCTTATGCCGAGGAGGCGTTTGCTTTCCTCGATGAGAAATGCAAAGCGGCGAAGTCGGCGCAGGGCGAACGCCCTTACGACCTCATCATCCTCGACCCGCCTGCCTTCGCCAAGCACCGAGATGCCATCCGAAACGCCCTGCGCGGCTACCAGCGTATCAACGCGAAGGCGATAGAGCAGATACGCCACGGCGGTATCCTCTTCACCTTCTCCTGCTCGCAGGCGATAGACAAGGAGATGTTCCGCTTGGCAGTCTTCTCCGCTGCGGCGCAGGTGGGGCGGCGAGTGCGTATCCTCCACCAACTCCACCAACCCCAAGACCATCCCATCAATATCTACCACCCCGAAGGCGAGTACCTGAAAGGACTGGTGCTGTATGTGGAGTAGGGGGTAATTAAGAATTATGAATTAAGAATTAAGAGTTCCCATGCTCTGACAATAGAGAATCTCGTGAAACCTTATCTTGTATGTTTTGATACCGAGACGACGGGTCTCGATGTGCAACGCGACTGGATTATCCAGTTGTCGCTGGTGAAAGTGGATGCCCGCACCTTTGAGGAGGTGGGCGCGTGCGATTGGTATATCAAACCTTCGGGGGCTTACACGATTGCGCCCGAGGCGCAGGCGGTGCACCATATCACCCGCGAGGTGTTAGAGCGCGAGGGCGTGGCGTTGCGCGATGTCTATCCGCAGATGATGGCATTCCTGCAAGACTGCGACATCCTCTCCTACAATGGCAATGGCTTCGATGCGCGCATCCTCTACTACAACCTGCAGCGCGAGGGGCTGACGATAGACTACGACAACTACCGCTTCTACGACGCTTACCTCATAGAGATGGCGCGCACCTCCCGCCGCCTGACCGATGTCTATCGACGCTACTACGGCAAGGAGTTTGACGACGCCCACAACTCGCTGGCAGATGTGCGCGCCACGATAGCCGTCTTCAAGGCGCAACAAGAGACCTCCGAAGACCCGCAGGAGTTCAACCGTCAGGACTTCGACTTTATCTCCGTGGATGGGTTTCTTGCGATACGCGACGGGAAGAAAGTGTTCGCACAAGGCAAATACAAAGGGAAGACGATAGAGCAGGTGCAGCAGGCGGAGCCCGGCTATCTCGACTGGGTGCTGAAGAACTGCGCCGAGCCCACGCGCCAACTCATTGAACAAGCGCGCCACCCGAAGCCACAACCAAAAACCACAGAAAAAGATAAAGGTGCGGCAGGGAGACCGCACCTTCATGAAACTTCGCCGACCAAACAACCTGCCGGCACACAGATGACATTGGAGTTTTGATATTAATTATACACAACGTACCCCGCGATGCCTGCTAAGACGATGAGCAGGATGGGGTGGGAGAGCGAGGAGAGCAGTTTCTGCACTCCTCTGTTTTTTATCCCTTTGGTCAGTTCGGGGAGGATGGTGAGGAGGAAGACCACGGCGAAGAAGAGCCAACTCTTCCAATCGATGAACGAGTCGGGGGTGATGAGGAGCAACGCTGCGGCGGCAATCAGTCCGATGACTGCAAAGCGGAGCATGCGGAGCGTGTTTTGGAAATACGGATTGGTGCGGAAGCGCGTGCTGAGGAAGAAATAGAGTCGGCAGATGGAGAGCATGATGATAAGGCTCGGGAGGATGATGGCGAAGGTAGCGAGCAGACTGCCCCAGACGCTGCCCGTAGCAGTGTAGCCCACGTAGGTGGCGCAGTTGATGCCGATAGGTCCGGGCGTTACCTGACTGATAGCCACTATGTCCACGAACTCCGACTGTGACATCCACGCATTCGTCTCCACCTCGTGCTGGATAAGCGACAAGATGGCCAAGCCTCCGCCGAAGCCGAAGAGCCCGATTTTGAAGAAACTGAGAAAGAGTTGCAGGTAAAGCATATTCTTATTGGATGAAGGATAAAGGATGAAAGATAAAAGACTTATTACATTAGTCTCTGAGGTTCCAAGGAGGTGCGGTCGTCAGTTTATCCCTGCTTGTCCCGGCGAGTCGGGAATACAATCGGGAGCCGCACCCTCAGAGTCGGAACTATTTAGTCTTTTATCCTTTATCTTTTAGCGTAGCGGTCTTTTCTCTTTCAGATACGTATATCCTATCGTAGCCGCGATGGTGATGAAGATGACCCATACAGGGCTGAGGCCTGCGAGCCAGATGAGTAGCGCGGCAGCGATGGGTATGAGGGCGGTGAGCCACGTTATCTTCGCCGTGCGTGCTATCTTCAGCAGCGGTGCGGCGATGAGCGCCACCACGGCAGGGCGGATGCCTTTGAACACCGCTTCCACAGCGGGCTGGTCTTTATAGTCTTGGAAGAGCATGGCGATAGCCAAGATAATCAGGAACGAGGGCAAGACGGCTCCTAATACCGCCCCCAATACGCCTTTCCATCCGCCGCAACGCCAGCCGATGAAGATGGCGGAGTTGACGGCGATAATCCCGGGTGCGGCTTGGGCGAGGGCAATCATATTGAGGAACTCCTCCTCGTCTATCCAATGCTTGCGCTCCACTATCTCCCGTTGGATAAGTGGTATCATGGCATACCCTCCGCCGAGGGTGAAAGTGCCAATCTTGAGAAAGACCCAAAAGAGTTGAAGGAACATAAGGAACTTCGTGGTATAAACTTCGTGTAAAGAACTTCGTGTAAAGAACTCCGCTTCGCTCCGTGTACAGCCCCGCAGGGTCTTCTTTACAGCGCGTAGCGCTTTCTTACACGAAGTGTCGTTTCTTACAGCCCGAAGGGCTTTCCTACACGAAGTTATCTACTTGTCCGCGAGTTGCTGTTTGATAAACTTGACGAGCATGTTGATGGCGGCGTTGTTGTGTCCGCCTTGGGGGATGATGACATCGGCGTAGCGTTTGCAGGGCTCGATGAACTGCTCGTGCATGGGTTTGAGCACGCGCTCGTAGCGCTCCATGACGGCGGCGACGGTGCGTCCGCGCTCCACGATGTCGCGCTGTATGACGCGGATAAGACGGTCGTCGGCATCGGCATCGACAAAGATTTTCAGGTCCATCTGCTGGCGCAGTTTCTTGTCGCTCAGCGCCATGATACCCTCGATGACGATGATTTCGCGCGGCTCTATGTGGACAGTCTCGCGCTGGCGGGTGCAGGTGAGGTAGTCGTAGATAGGTTGCTCTATCGCCTCGCCGTCTTTGAGTTGGGCTATCTGCTTGGCGAGCAGGTGCCAGTCGAAGGCATCGGGGTGGTCGAAGTTGATGTTCTGCCGCTCTTCTACAGGCACATGGCTGGAGTCTTTGTAGTAAGAGTCCTGCGGAATAACCACTACTTCGCCTTTGGGTAGGCGTTCAATAAGTTTCTTTACCACCGTTGTTTTACCCGAGCCGGTGCCGCCCGCAATACCGATGATGAACATAATATTGTAACTTCGTGTTTATAACTTCGTGTTTGCAACTCCGCTTTGCTTCGTGTTTGTAACTTCGTGTATTTAACTCCGCTTCGCTTCGTGTACAGCCCCAAAGGGGCTTCTTTACCCCCGACTTGTCGGGGTTTTACACATAGTTTTAACAGCCTCGAAGAGGCTTTCTAACAACGCGTAGCGCTTGTGTACGCTTCCACTATTTGTTTCACGAGGGGGTGTCTGACGATGTCTTTCTGGTTGAACTCCACGATGGCGATGCCGCGGATGTCTTGCAGCCGTTCGATGGCGTCGCGCAATCCTGACTTCTGCGCGGCGGGGAGGTCTATCTGCGTGAGGTCGCCCGTGATAATCATCTTGCCGTTGATACCGAGTCGCGTGAGGAACATCTTGAGTTGCGCGGTGGTGGTGTTCTGCGCTTCGTCGAGGATGACGATGGCATCCGCGAGGGTGCGTCCGCGCATGAAGGCGAGCGGCGCAATCTGTATGGTGCCGCGGTCGAGATACTCGTTGAGTTTGGCGGGCGGCAGCATGTCTTGCAGCGCGTCGTAGAGCGGCTGCAGATAGGGGTCTATCTTCTCTTTCATGTCGCCGGGCAGGAAACCGAGTTTCTCGCCTGCCTCTACGGCAGGGCGCGAGAGGATGATTTTCTTTATCTCTCGGTTTTTCAGTGCGCGTACGGCGAGCGCGATGGCGGTGTAGGTCTTCCCGCTGCCGGCAGGTCCGATGGCGAAGAGCAGGTCGTTGTCTTCATACGCTTCCACCAGCCGCTGCTGGTTGGCACTGCGAGCAACAATCGACTTGCCATTCACGCCATGGAGGATGAGATGGTCGTGGAGCGGCTCCTGCGGCTGCTCGCCGTGGAGGAGTTGCAGGATGATTTCTTCGGAGAGGGTGTTGTTCTTGATGCAGAACTGCTCGCAGCGACGCAGGCTATGCTCGAACCGCGCGATGGCATCTTCCGCGCCGGTTACCTTTACTTGGTAGCCGCGCGCTACCACCCGCACGTTGGGGTGCTGGTTCTTCAGACAGAGGATATTCTGATTATTGACGCCGTAGAAAGTGGCGGTGTCGAGTGCATCGTTGAGGGTTATAACTGACTCCATTGGGGGATATAGGTTAGAAATTCTTTGGATGAAGGATGAAGGACACAGGATGAAGGACTTATTACATTCGTCTCCTTGTAGTCGTTGCTATTTAGTCTTTCATCCTTCATCCTTAATCCTTCGTCCAACTGCACCACTATCGTCTCGGGTCCGTTGTGTAGGAAAAGGTAGGGGACTCGGAGTTGGCGGTTGTAGGTGATGGCTTGGTCGAGGGTGCGTTGCGTGAGGGCGACGTGCTCTGCCTTACATTCAATGAGCACCAGTGGCTGCAACTGCTCGTCATACACCACGGCATCGCAGCGTTTCTTCGCCTCGCCCACGGCGATAGCGACCTCCACGCCGATACGCCCTGCGGGGTAGTGGTAGTCGTCCACCAGCCGATGCAAAAACTGCTGTCTGACCCATTCCTCGGGGGTCAGCCGCACCCATCTCCGCCGCCATGCGCAGAAAACGTACTCTTTGCCGTTGATATCTTTTGTATTGAGTCTCCTCACGACCCTTTCGCATTATCGCCGACAAAGGTACTGCTTTTTTTTCAGATATGCAAGAGTTTTTGTCAATTTGAAAATTTGTAAATTGACAGGGGTCCCGTAATGTGCAGGCATCCCCGCCTGCTAAATCATTTTCAAATTCTTCCTTTTTTCGAGTCGTTTTCGAGTCGTTTTCGAGATACAGCGAGCGGATTGGTATTGAGAATCGGATTGGGGCGAGAAATGGGTAAATTTAATCGTTCATTTTTTTAGCAGGCGAGACGCCCGCGTCCCCAGTATTTTAGGAGTACAAGCCGCCGTTGATGGAGATGCACTCGCCCGTGATGTAGCCCGCCTCTTTGGACGCGAGGAAGCCTACCAGTCCTGCGATTTCCTCCGCCTCGCCGAAACGGTTCATAGGGATGGTCTTCTTCAGTTCGGCTTCATCCAGCCCTTCGACCATGTCGGTCTTGACAAACCCGGGTGCGACGGCGTTGACCGTGATGTTTTTGCGTCCGACCTCCTGCGCGAGGGCTTTCGTTGCGGCGATGAGTCCGCCCTTGGCGGCGGAGTAGTTGCACTGACCGGGCAAGCCCTTCAAGCCCGAGAGGGACGCCATGTTGATGATACGGCCGTATTTGTGGCGAATCATCGGTGTGATGAGCGGGCGGGTAACGTTGTAGAACGAGCAGAGGTTCGTGGTTAGCACGCGGGTGAAGTCCTCGGGCTCCATCCAGACGAGCAGGTTGTCTTTGCGGATACCCGCATTGTTGACCAGCACCTCGATATAGTCGTCGGGGTGCGCCTTCTGCCACCCCTCCAACGCGAGGCGCGACGCCTCTACGTCGCTGACGTCGAACTTCAGCAACTCTCCGTCGCTGCCCGCCTCGCGCACCAAGGCGAGCGTCTTCTCCGCCTCCGCGTCGTTGGACATATAGTTGATAACTACTCGGTAGCCCATTTGTGCAAGGCGGAGGGCTACTGCGCGACCTATGCCGCGACTGCCGCCGGTAACTAATGCGAACACGATACTATATTTATTTGACAATTTGACAATTTACTATTTTACAATTAACATGAACTCGAAAGTAAGCACTATGGTGCGGCTCCCGCAAACGGGATAAACTTACGACCGCACCTCCTTTTTTATTTCAACAAAAATTTCCAAAAATTGTTCAAATATTTTTTCTTTAACATATAATTAACGTGTAATCCTGACAAGTCGGGATGCAAGCATTCACCATTAATTCATTACCAAAAACAAAATTAGTTTTTAAGTGCTGAAAGTATCTACTGATATCGAATTCACGTTACAATTTACAATTAACATGCCAATACTCTGAGCACTAATCACTGAGCACTGACCACTGCCTTGCAGGTCATGAGGGCGGTCATGGAGACGCCGAGGATGCCGTGGAGGTTGAGGTTCTGCCCCGTGAGGAAGAGGTTGGGCAGTGGTGTGCGGGAGGGGAGCACCGTGGTGAGCGGGGTGCGCCAGTCCTTGCGGATGCCGTATGCCGAGCCGCGCGGGGTGAGGGTATAGTGGGTGTAGGATAGCGGCGTGGAGGTATAGACGCGGTCGATAGCCTCTCGCAAGCCGGGGAGGAACGGCTCCGCCCGCCGCAGGCAGTCTTCGGTCTTCTGCGCCTTGAACGCCACGTAGTCGTCGCCGCGTCTGCCTCGGGGCTTGTCCGCCCACGGCGCCACCTCCTCCCAACGCATGGGCGTGAGGATGTCCAGCACGTGCGCGTCGGGGTAGAAATGCACCAGCATGCTGTCGGTGGGGTTCTGCCACAGGTCGGCTCCCTCGCGGTGGATGAAGAGGTTGCGGTTCAGATACGGTAGCGCGTTCGGCTTGAGGCGGATGTTCGCGGTGAACATGCCGTCGGTGTTGTCCAGCGCGGCGATACGGCGGCGGTAAATCTTGCGGATGGCGGGGCAGTCGTCCACGAGGCTGAGGGTTACGGCAGGGTGCGTATTAGAGATAAAAAGGTCGGCTTGCAGACGCTCCTCGTCGTTGATTTCCACTTGGTTGATACGCCCGTTGTGCTCCATCAGTCGCGTTACCTGCGCCCGTGTGCGCACCTGCCCGCCCATCGCCTCAATGCCTTGGCGCAGGCGGTCTGCTATCTGCTGCCCGCCGCCCGAGAGGCGCCACGCGCTCTGTATGAACGAGTCGTTAATCTGCGCGAAGGTGTAGAGTGGCAGGGTGTCCGCCCGCAGTTCCATCTTGAGCGACGTGCCAGACAAGACCTGCCGCAAGAGCGGGTCGCTGATGGTGCGGCAGAGCCAGTCGTGGGCGGACTCGCCGAAGAGCGGATTGCCTTGATAGTCAGGCTGCAAAGGGGCGAAGACATGTTCGCCCACATGTTGCAAAAACTGCGTGTATTGGCGCAGGTTCTCCCGCTGGTGGGGGAAGCAGTCCGTGAGTCGCTCGGCAAACGCCTCATGGCCCTGCGCGAAGGGGAAACGGCGGTCGCCGATGATGACCTCGTCGAAGCAGTCGGTGTCCAGCCGCCGCCACGGCAGGTCGAGCAGGTCAAGATAGGAGAAGATACGGTGCAGCGGCTGCCCCTCCGCCAGCCCGCCCACGTAGTGGAAGCCCGCGTCGAAGAGCGTGTCGCCGCGGCGGAACGACTGCAGGCAGCCCCCGACACGCGCATCGTGCTCAAGGACTGTTACCCGAAAGCCCTTCTTCGCCAAGATATAGCCGCACTCCAGCCCTCCCAGCCCTGCTCCTATGATGATGATGGATGACATTTTGTTTGGATAAAGGATAAAGGATGAAAGACCGATTACTTTCGTCTATGCATCTTCGTCTGCAAAGTGGTTAGACTACCTCCGAATAAAATCCTTCCTAATCTCTGCAAGGGCGCAGCCCGTAGCAAGGAGTTTGGCAATAATCCTGCTCGCTGACGCTCGCGAGATTCTTGGGATTTTGGCAGAGGATACGGTTTTCTGAGTCAATACTATTTAGTCTTTTATCCTGTGTCCTTAATCCTTTATCCTTTTAACTCTCCTTTCAGTTCCATATAGACCTCTTCGCCTTTGCCGATGGTGCCGCGGAAGGTGATGGTGTCTTCGCTGCGGCTGAGGATGGCAACGCGCACCTCCACCTCGGGGTGCTGCTGCGGCGTAACCAAAGTCGTCAGACGGCATTGCTTGATATGGCTCAGCAACATGGTCGGCACGTTCGGACTTTTCGGAGCCAATAAGTCTCCCTTTAAGGGAGATTTAGAGGGTCTCCCTTTCTCCAAGCACCGCTCTGCGCACTCCTTAATCATTTGGATGTTGCACACGCCCGGGGATATAGGCTCACCCGGGAAATGCCCCCGATAGACCTCGCAGTCGGCATTCAACGATACCCGAAACATCCCCCCGTCGGAGGTGATGTCGGAAGATAATATGTGGTAATAGTTAAGCATAGTTTTTTAGTAATAGGTAATAAGTAATAGGTAATATGCACAGCACGATATTACTTATTACAGCCCGAAGGGCGGATTACTTATTACTTCGCGGCAGCGAGAAATATCTTCATCTGTCCTTCTGCGACCACGTCGTCGGCTACGCAGACTTCGGCGGCGAGCAGGGTGATGCCCATGGCGGTGCCGAGCACGCGGAGGGTGGTGTGCAGCGTGTCGCCCACGCAGGGCAGGCGATGGATATGAAACTTCTTTATCTCACCTATGTAGCCCAACTGCGGCGGCAAGTCCTGGCGGAAAGTGGTGTATCCCGCCAGCGCGGCTGCCGACTGCGCCACGTGCTCTATGATGCCGGGCTCACGCAGATGGTTGTCCTGTACAAAAATGTTGGTGGCAGCAACTGTCAATCCGGTTGCTGCCGCCTCGTCCGCCTGCTCCCCGAGCGTGAACATATCCACCATGATGATGGGCTCCCGCTGGGGTATCAGTTGCTTGATTTCTTCGCCTTGGAATAGCATAGTGTTCTTGGATGAAGGATTAAGGACACAGGATAAAGGACTAAAAAGTTTCTACTTTGAGGGTGCGGCCTAGAGACCGCACCTCCTTTATTGTCCCGCCCCCTGCCCCCTCCCAAAGGGCGGGGGAGTTTTCAGAGTCGAGACCATTTAGTCTTTTATCCTTTATCCTTCATCTTTCGTCTTAGTTTATGTGGCTATCGAGGTAGTCGTACAGCGCTTGGAAGGTGGGGATAGATGCCAACTCGCTGTTTGCAATCTTCACACCGAACTCGTTGTCGATAAGGGCTACCATGTCCACCAGCGAGAGGCTGTCTAACTCAAGCGTCTGCTTGATGTTTGCCTCCGGGGTCAGTTCTTCTACGTCTTTCTCAAACTCTTCTGCCAATACTTCGTTTACTTTGGCAATAATCTCATTTTTTGTCATGTTGAATAAATTTAGGACTCTCCCCGCCCCTCCCTACAAGGGAGGGAGTTAGGAGATTAGTGTTAGTTATACAAAAGTAATTTATTTTACTCCCTCCCTTTGTAGGGAGGGATGGGGGTGGGTCTTGTCTATCACATATTCCTTACTACCAGCGTGGCGTTGGTGCCGCCGAAGCCGAAGGAGTTGCTCAGGAAGGTGTCGAAATGCTTGCTGACGCGGGTAGCGGGGATAAGCAGTTTGGCACTGTCTTCATCGGGGTTCTCGAAGTTGAGGTTGGCGGCGATGAAGTCATTCTTCATCATCAGCATGGAGTAGATGATTTCGCTTGCGCCTGCCATCCACATCTCGTGTCCCGTCTGCGACTTGGTGCTGGTAACCTCCGTGCGTTGGTCGCCGAAGACATTGTAGATAGCCTTTGCCTCGTTGGTGTCGCCCACGTGGGTGGAGGTAGCGTGTGCGTTGATATAGCCTATCTCGCGGATGTCTATGCCTGAGCGCTCTATCGCCATACGGAGCGACTTGCTCGGACCGTCCACGTTCGGCGAGGATATATGGTCGCCGTTGGCGGAGAAGCCGTAGCTGAGCACCTCTGCGAGGATGGGAGCGCCGCGCTTCACGGCGTGCTCATACTCCTCGATGATGACCGTAGCCGCACCGCCGCCCGGCACCAGTCCGTCGCGGTCGCGGTCGAAAGGTCGGGAGGCTTTCTCCGGCGCGTCCTCACGGATGGAGAAGGCACTGATACCATCGAACGAGCCGATGCTGAAGGGGTTGACCTCCTGTGCGCCGCCACAAACGACCATGTCCTGCAAGCCTGTCTGTATGAGCAGCGCGCCCAAGCCGATGGCATGTGCGCCGCTGGCGCAAGCCGCCGAAACGGTCATGTTGATACCGCGCAACTTGAAGATACAGCCGAGGTTCATCGTAACGGTGGAGTTCATCGACTGGAAGATAGCGCCGGAGCCGCAGAGCGTGGTGTCGTGCTTCTCGCGCATGGTGTCCACGGCGCGGACGGTGGGGTCTGCCGAACTATCGTTGCCGTAGAGGAGTCCCACCTCGTGGGTGTTCAGATAGTCTTGGTCGATACCCGCGTTGCGTAGGGCCTCCACCGTGGCGCAATAGGCGTACTTAGCCTGCTCGGGCATATAGACGCGCTGAGCACGGCTTAACTCTTTCTTCAGATCGGGCATATCCACCTTGGCGGTCAGCGCTGAGCGGAAGCCCATCTCTTTGCGAACCGGGTCGAAGATAATGCCCGATTTGCCATTGTACAAGGCATCGCGTACTTCGTCGAGGTTATGCCCCAAGCACGACCAAATGCCCATTCCGGTTATTACTACTCGTTTCATCGTTGGATTAAGGATTAAGGATGAAGGATGAAAGACTAAATAGAGTGGTCAGAACAACTCCGACAAAAATCCTTTTCAATCTCTGCAAGGGCGGTAGCCCGCAGCAAGGTATCATACTCCTGCTCGCTTACGCTCACGAGATTCATGGGATTCTTAGCAGAGGATATGCAATGGTTAGTGGTCAAAGTCGAAAGTTATAAGTCTTTTATCCTTTATCTTTTAGTGTAACGGTCTTTTATCTTTTAATCATTTTCCACTCTTGCACGGTGCGTTGGAGGTGCTTCCATCCGTACCATGCTATGTCCACCGTGAGGGGGTAAAGCAAAATCCATGCCACGGCTTGCCACCACCATCCGAAGCCAAAACCGGCTACAAACAGCGTCAGCAGTAGGAAAAACGGAACACCTATGACCACAGAAAGGATAATCCGCCACGTGTTTGTGAACATCTTATCTGTCTTTAGGAACATCAATGGTAGGGTATAGAGCAGGATGTTCGGCCATAGGGACACTATCCACACAGGCAGTATCAGCAGGCTCATCAGGGTATATCCGATGGCACACCACACGTTACCTTTATGCAGGTTGCGATAGTCCAAATGGCGTTTCTTGCACTCGGCGAGGATGTTCCTCACTTCCTTGCATCGTGCTTCGAACACCTCCGGCTGCTCGACTTTCTCCTTCGCCAACGCCGCGACCACTGCCTTCTCCGCTTCCAACCGCGCGGGAAGAGGCTGTTTGGATGAAGGATGAAGGACACAGGATGAAGGACTTATTACCTTTGTATCTGAGGTAACCCCGCCCCCTGCCTCGATGTCCACTGGACATCGCTTCACCCCGCAGGCAGGGCGGGGGAGTTCAGAGTCGGAACTATTTAGTCTTTCATCCTTTATCCTTAATCCTTCATCCCACAAGAACTCCACCACATCATAGTTCTCCACATCCTGCACGTCGAGCATCATCTCTTGGATACGCTGCCGCACGATTTTGTTCACCTCGCGTTGGGCGGTGCGGGGTTTGGTTTGATAGAGTTCATAGTACGGTTGCAGGTGCACAGGTTCGCCAAAGCGATAGAGCGCCTCGGTCTTAACCTCAAAATAGTCGGAGTAGTGATTGCAGCAGGGCACTATCACGATGTCCTTCTCGAAATTTGCCTTCTCTGCTGCCTGAAAAGCCAGCCTCGTGTAGCCGAAAGAGAACTCGCCGAGGTAGTGTTTGTCTTGGTGTCCGCCCTCGGGGAAGATAATCAAGCGGTTGCCTTCTAATAGTTTCTGCTCGGTGGTGGCGAGCATCGCCTCGTTCTTCTGCAGCGCCTCCGCGCCGTCGAAGTTCAGGCGGAAGGCAGGCACCAAGCCGAGCCAATTGAAGAACTTATCCGCTATCGCGCTCTTGCCGAACACGTCGCCGCGCGCCACCACGTAGGGATGGCTCTCGTTCTCTAAGCCAAGTAAGAGCAGCAGCGGGTCGCAGGCGCAGTTCTGATGGTTCGATGCAAACACCACGGGAACACCCTGCTCGGGGATGGTCTCTTTGCCGATATAATAGACTTTCTTGTAGAAAACGCGGCTGTGCAGGAAGCGCACATAGTGCTTAAACACGCGGTATCCGATGCCGCCGTGGGGAATAGGTTGATGTTCTTTCATACGCATTATTCCGCAAAATCGCCGGCAAAGATACGGCTTTTTGTCGGAATAACCAAAAAATCGAAAAAACGGTCAACTTATTCCGAAAATTTGCCAATCTCTTCAGCGAAATGGGTACACCAAAACGAACGATTAAATTTACCCATTTTTCGCCCCAATCCGATTCTCAATACCAATCCGCTCGCTGT